>CAVXBU010000020.1:0-105752 GCA_963760175.1 uncultured Acidobacteriaceae bacterium | reverse complement strand
CAGAAGATGGTAGATCATCGCGGGATCGAACCGATAAGTCCCAACCATTCGCTGGCCAAGCTGGGTCTCGGCAGGGCGTATGTAATGACTGGCGACACCGCAAAGGCCAGAGCCGCCTATCAGGATTTCTTTGCGTTGTGGAAGGATGCGGATCCTGATGTTCCCGTTCTGAAGGAAGCGAAGGCGGAGTACGCGAAGCTGCAGTAGCTGGGGGGCGGCAGGAATCAGTCGTTCCGCGTTGCTCATCACTCGCTGCTCATCCCAGTGCTCACCGATTATTGCCGTAAACATCCCGTTAAATAGTTCCATGAACGTCTGCTAACATCTCACCGGTTTGACCGCCAGTATGCACATAATTGGAAACGATCAAGCAAGTAGACGAAACAGTGTTGTTCAGGGTGTCTCGGAAGCTGCTCCGGAACCTGCTCAGGAGGCTGTTGCTGCTTATTTAATCGTTACAATAGGGAGCCGTCCACTTTTTCATATTGTCCCGTAAAAGCATGGACCGCTGAGCTCGAATCCGAGCCGCACCTGCAAAACATCTTGACAAAAGGACGAGCGCTAAACTATAAGCCGTGGGACAGGTAATAACCGGTTAGATTGCAGCTGGACGCGGCGGGAAAGGCCAGCCACAGCGACAATCTCGAAGCGCAAATTACCTGGCTGCCCCGTTCCGTCGCGCGAATGCGCGACTGAAGAGGCGATCTCACCCGGAGGAAATATGTACCTGACAGAATGCGGTAGGACTCGAGTCATTCTGCTGTTCGTATTTGTGCTGCTCATCTGCAGCCCACTCTTCGCCGGCGTTACCGCCAGCATCTCTGGCACAGTGAAGGATGCCACTGGCGCCTCCGTTGCCGGCGCCACCGTGACCGCGACTGACACCGGCACCGGCATTGCGCACTCCCAGACCACGAACGGCCAGGGCTTCTACTCATTCCAATCGCTTCCTTTGGGGAAATACACGATCGACGTGCAGCAGAAAGGCTTCAAAGCCTACCGGCAGACCGACCTTATCCTCGATGTGAACTCGGCGCTGCTGGTCGACGTAAACCTGCAGGTGGGGCGAGCGACCGAGAAAGTGGAGGTCTCTGCCGACGCCTTGCACGTGGAGACAATCAGCTCGCAGATGGGCGAGGTGATCGAAGGAAAGCGGATGACCGACGTGCCGCTGATCACGAGGAGTTACACCGACCTTTTATCTTTGCAGCCAGGCGTAGCCTCCGCGCAGTCTCCTATGACTGGCGCCTATGCCGGCCCATTTATTTCGGCTGGCTTTGCTCCTCCTCTGGTGTCTGGAGAGTTGAATGCGGGCGCGTACTCGGTTGACGGTATGCGGGAAGCCGCGAATGGCTTCATCCTGAATGGGATGCTGGTTCAGGAACTCGGATATTCAGGCGCTGGAGCTGTTCCTAATCTCGACTCCATAGAAGAATTTCGCATTCTGACCAACAACGTGGACGCCGAGTTTGGCAATTATGCGGGTGCGCAAATCAATGTCGTAACCAAGTCCGGCACAAACCACTGGCACGGAAACGTCTTCGAATTTGTGCGCAATACCAGTTTGAACGCGCGCAACTATTTCGACCCGGTAGACGGCAAAGGCGCTTATCACCAAAACGAGTTCGGCGGAACATTTGGCGGGCCCGTCATCCGCGACAAGATTTTCTTCTTTGCCGATTATCAAGGCAATCGTTTGATCCAGGGCAAGGCGCAAACCATCCCCAATGCTCCAAGTTCCCAGATGGAGTCTGGGGATTTTACAGGTATCGCGTCGGCCTTCGATCCGGTTATCAATGGTGTTGTGACACCCACGACCGTAAACAGCGATCCTACCGGGCCAAATCCTTGGGCAACTCAGCTAAGCGAACAGCTTGGGTATACCGTCAATGGGGGCGAGCCGTATTATTTCCCAGGCTGCACCAGTACTAATCCCACTACAGGCTGCGTGTTCGGCGATCCCTCCGGAAATCCACATCTGTCCCCTACTGTGTTCAATCCCATCTCGCAGAACCTGTTGCCCTTCATTCTCCCAGCGGATCCGTCTACGGTTGTCGGCGGTGCGCCAGGCACCTTTTCTACCAGTTCTGGCAAGATAAACCTGCATGACAATAAGTTCAGCACCCGCGTGGATGGCAACTCACCCTTTGGTTTGCTGACTGCCTACTACTACTTTGACCGCTTCGATCGCATTGATCCTTATTGGCCGAGCAATTTCCCGCTTTATCCGGGATTTGCGGTCGACAGCAAGGGCCAAACCCACACGATCGAGCTCAGCGATGTGAAGACTCTCAGTTCCGCCTCGGTAAACGAATTCCGTCTCGGGTATTTCCGGCTGGCCACCAGGTTCAACCTGCCATTGGGCGGAACGTCAGAGTCACTCTCCGATCTGGGGTTTGCTTCAGGAGCCAATCGGGAGCCCGGCATCTTTCCTGGCACGCCCAGCGTCGAGGGGATTCCTGAAATTGACTTCAACAACTTCGTCATCGGCGTGCCCAGCCGTCCGAACCAGCTGATCACCAATATCTATCAGGCCTCGGACAGCTTCAGTAAGGTGATTAGCACCCACACCATTAAGTTCGGGGCTCAATATCACTTCAACCAACTCGAAGAGAACCTGTCGAACGTCGCCAATGGAAATTTCGGCTTCGGTTCTAACTTCAACGGCCAGGCGAGCGAAACCGGGAGCGATTTCGTGGATTTCCTTCTCGGTGCGCCTAGTGGCTATATCCAGGGTCAAGCCTTCCCCTCCTATGGCCGCAGCTTTTATTTCGGTTTGTATGGTCAAGATAGTTGGCGCGCCCGTCCGAACCTCACCGTGAACTTCGGGTTGCGCTACGACGTCAGCTCGTCCGTTCTACGAGAAGTACAATGAAATTCAGTCGATTATTCCGGGCGAGCAGTCACAAGTCTATCCTGGATCACCGGCCGGCTGGGTATTTCCGGGTGACAAGGACGTTCCCCGCAGCCTGGCCCCCACTCGCTGGAACAATTTTGCTCCGCGGCTCGGTTTGGCCTATTCATTCGGCGATCATGAGGGAGCGATGGGCAAGATTCTCGGCAAGCCAGGCGCGTCCAGCATTCGCGCGGGCTACACGCTCTCCTACGCTTCCTTTGAGGGCGCTACTGACTTCAATGAAATCGGCGACGCTCCCTTCGGAGACTTCACGGGCCAGACTGAGACGACATTCGCGGCTCCGTTCACTGCTCGCGCGACGGGAGCATCGATTCCGAATTTCTTCCCGGTCGCTCCCCCGCCTAAGCACTTTCTCACCGAGCCATCCGGCGAGCGGTTATCCATACGACACCGAAGCGGAGTTCCTCAACGCCTTCGGCACGATCGGCAGTTCGCCAGCGTTCTACTATGGGAACCGTCTGCCGTATGCAGAAAATTATGAGCTTTCCTTCCAACGGCAGCTCACGGGAGCGGACTTGTTGACCTTGAGTTATGTGGGAACCCAGGGACACCGACTGCTTGCGTCCAAGTCTGCCAATCCGGGTGATCCGGCATTGTGCCTGAGCTTGAGCCAGCCCAGCGACGTAGCGCCCCTCACCGCAACCTGTGGTCCGACCGGGGAAAGCAACATCTACATCACACCGGACAATACCGCGGTCCTGGGAACCCGACCGAGGCTTCCGGGTGTCGAGCTAACGCCGGCCCAGGCCTCAGCGGGACTTACCGGGCCGATCGGAACATTGCTTCCGGATGGCAACTACGGAGTCATCCCCTTCGCCAACGACTCTTATTTCATTACTGCTGGCAAATCGTCGTATAACTCATTGCAGGTGGATTTCAGGCACACGTCCGGCCGTTTGCAAATGCTTCTCGGTTATACGTACAGCAAGTCGCTAGACATCGCTTCGGGCTACGGCGAACAGTTCAATCCGGTCAACCCGAATTTAAGCCGTGGCCTCTCAGCGTGGGATCAAACGCACAACTTTGTAACGAGTTACACATATGTGCTTCCCATCGACCGGCTCGGCGGGCCAAAGCGCCTGACGAACGGGTGGTCGATCAGTGGCGTCACAACCTTCTCTACAGGCCTGCCGGTGACGATGGTGGAAACGGACGACCATTCTTTGCTTGGCACGGCGTTTGGCGGTCCCATCACCCTGCCGGTCGACACTCCTGACCAGGTTGGGCCATTACAGAAATTTGACCCGCGACAGGTGCAAACGCTGGGAGGGGTTTCGGCACACTACTATTTCGATCCGACCGTATTCGTGTCTTCGGCGATCGGCTCCGAGGGAAATACGACCCGGCGTTTCTTCCACGGTCCCGGAATCAACAACTGGAATATGGCTTTTCACAAGGACACGGCGCTGACCGAACGGGTGAACCTCCAGTTCCGTGCCGATTTCTTCAATATCTTCAACCACGCTCAATTCGCGACACCACTTGGGATCCTGTCCGGCGCCGCGGGGCAGGTGACCGCAACGTCGCTGCTGAACCGCACCGGCCAGCTTTCCCTGAAGTTGAACTTCTAGGGGGTTGTCGAAAAACGAAACACAACTCGGGGGACTGCGGTCCCCCGAAATTGTCTGAGGCTTTGCTGTGCTGGTTTTGGTTGGCGGATCAGGATTCTGAAAATGTCGGCCCAGAGCGTACTCGCTGCAACACTGGTTGAACCCGGACGCTACGAGATACGCGAGTATCCACTGCCGGATCCCGCGCCCGGCTGTGTGCTGGTGAAGATGGAAGTTTCCGGAATCTGCGGGACCGACAAACACACTTACCAGGGTTACGCGGGACAGTATGGTGGTGCAGGCACGCCCAAGCGAGTGCCTTTCCCGATCATCCAAGGACATGAAAACGTCGGCACGATTGCGGCGATTGGGGGCGACGCTCCCTATACCGACTTTGAAGGGGTTACGCTGAAGGTTGGGGATCGAGTTATCGTTGGTCCCAACGTAAGTTGCGGAACTTGTTATTACTGCCGGCACGATTTTCCGTATTACTGCTGTGAAAATACGGCTGATTACGGCAATAACATCAGCGCCAAAAACCCTCCGCATCTTTTTGGGGGATGGGCACAATATCTCTATGTAGTGCCGGGCAGCTTTATGGTGCGCGTGCCCGATGATCTGCCATCGGAGATCGCAGTCCTGACCGAGATTATGGCGGTTACGGTGGGACTTGATCGTGGAAAACAGATCTCGGCATTCCCGAGTGAGTCATTTCTTTTTGATGATTCGGTCGTGGTGTTGGGGACCGGGCCGCTGGGCATGTGCTTTGTGATGAAGGCGCGAATGCTGGGTGCGGGAACGATCATTGCGGTCGATCTTTCCGATTATCGGCTGACCTTCGCACGCAAGCTGGGCGCCGACCACGTCATCGATGCGAGCAAGACGTCGGAGAGCGAGCGGCTGGAGCGGGTCCGGGAGCTTACACACGGGCGCGGCGCCGACGTGGTGGTGGAGTGCGCCGGAGTCCCCAGGGCGGTGCGTGAAGCGCTGGAGATGTTGCGTCTGGGCGGTCTGATGGTCGAAGCGGGGAACTTTTCGGATTTGGGAGAAACTCCCATCAGTCCCCATCGGCATCTGTGCGCCAAGAATGTCCGCATACTCGGTGTGGGAGGCGAAGAGCCGGCAGCATACGGGCCGAGCATGCGCCAGATGGTGCGCTACATGCGGCACTACCCTCTGGGCGAATTCGTGACGCATCGCTTTGGATTGCGGGAAGTTGAGGCGGCGATGAAGCAGTCGATGGCTGCGGATTCGATGAAGGTTGTGATTGATCCTTGGTCGTGATGGTCGATGTGAGGTCGTCAATATGGCAGGCATGAATATGACAGATGTGGCATCGCGCTTTCATTTTGCGTGCGCGCCCGACAGTTGGGGCGTGCTTGATTATCCGGGACCATCGTGGGAGCAATCGTACGAGAAAATGCTCGATGAAATGGTCGCGGCTGGTTACACCGGAACCGAATTCGGCCCGTACGGTTTTTTTCCTACCGATCCCGCTGTGCTGAAGCCCCAGCTCGACAGGCGAAAACTGAAGCTGCTTGGCTCATTTGTGCCGGTCGTCCTCAGCGATCCGGCGTCGGCGGGAATCGCGGTCGAGCACATCCGCAAGGTGGGCGACTTGCTGGCGACTTTGAAAGCTCCTTTCCTGGTGCTCGCCGATGCGCAATCGGATCAACGAAACAGCATTTCGGGACGCGTGCCCGCCGATGGGAGCGCCGCGCTCACATCCGCGCAATGGAAAAATGTCGCGCGAGTGGTGGAAGAGGCGGCGAAAGTTTCCTCTGAGTTCGGCCTCGACCTGGTATTCCATCCTCATGTCGCGACTTACGTTGAGACGCCCGCGGAGTGTGAGCGCTTTTTTGATGTGACTTCCCACACCGGCGTCGGCCTCTGTCTTGATACCGGACACTGCGAGTACGGCGGCGGAGACACGGTCACCGAGGCGGCCAAGTTCGCCAGCGTGTTGCGGTTTCTGCATATCAAAGATGTGGACAAAGGGGTCTTGCAGGAAGCGCGGCGCAAGAAACTCAACTTTGAGCAGGCGATCGAAGAAAAGGTGTTTACCATCATTGGGCAAGGGTCGATTGATTTTCCCGCATTATTTCGTTTGCTCGAGAAAAATAATTATTCCGGGCTGGATGGTGATTGAACAGGATGTGAAATTTGGCGCCACGGTAGTTCCACCAGCGGAGAGTGTTGCTAAGAGTCTCCGCTATTTGCAAGGAGTGGTTCGCGAACTGGCGGTCACGCCATAGGATCGGTCTCGATTGAGCGTTGACACTAATCTCGCCATCGCCGTCGCCGCGCCACCGGCCGTCGAGAGTGCACCACTGCCGCGCAATCTCGGGCTTCTGAATGCCATCTCCATCAATATGTCTACGATGGTGGGGACGGGACCGTTCATCACGGTGCCGGCGATTCTGGCGACGCTCGGAGGTCCGCAATCACTGATCGCGTGGGGTGTGGGCGCGCTGCTGGCGATTGCCGATGGACTCGTGTTTGCCGAGCTTGGCTCTTCGATTCCCGCCTCTGGCGGCTCCTACATTTTCCTGCGCGAGTGTCTTGGCCGGAGCGGTTGGGGCCACATGATGGCGTGGATTTTTGTATGGCAATTTCTGTTCAGCGGCACCCTTGAGATCGCCACCAGCACGATCGGAATGGCCGAGTACACGGGCTTCCTCTGGCCGAAACTCGTCACCTATCGCTGGGGAGTAAAGTTGCTGGCTGCGGCAATCACCGCGGTCGCCATGCTCGCTCTTTATCGCAAGATGCAGGACATCGCGCGCCTGATGCTCGTGCTCTGGATCGGCATGCTGGTTACCGCCGCATGGGTCATCGTCACCGGGATGACCCACATCAATCCCAAACTTCTCTTTGATTTTCCACCTGGAGCCTGGCGGATCGGGTTGCCATTCATTCTGGGGTTGGGCAATGGCACCATGCTGGTCATGTTTAACTTTCTTGGCTATTACCAAATCTGTTATCTGGGCGGCGAAGTCAAACAGCCGGAGCGTGTCGTGCCTTTCGGCGTGATTTTCTCAGTCCTAATCGTGGGGGTAATCGATTTTCTGATCTCAGTAAGCTTCACAGGAGTGGTGCCGTGGCGCGAGATGATCCAGCCCGGATCGCAAGCCTTCAACGCGATTGGCTCCGTCTACATGGAAAAAGTTGCCGGGCATTGGGCGTCGGTGCTCATGACCGTCATGGTGGAAGTGACAGCGTTTGCGGCGTCCTATGCCATGATCCTCGGCTACTCGCGGATACCGTACGCCGCCGCGCTCGATGGCGCGTTCTTTCCATGGTTTGCAAAATTGCATCCTACGAAACTCTTTCCACACCGTTCGCTGCTGCTGGTCGGGTTTCTGGTGGTGGTTGCCTGCTTCTTTGACCTGGTGCAGATCATCACCGCGCTGATGCTGGCACGTATCCTGTCAATGTTCGTCGCCCAGATTATCGGTTTGCTCGTATACCGCAAGTTCCATCCGGAGGCTCCGCGGCCATTTCGCATGTGGCTCTATCCTTTTCCCGCGATATTCGCGCTGGTCGGCTGGCTCGGAGTTTTCGTAACTCCGGCGTTCCAACCCGGAGGCTGGCTCTTCATGGCCTATGCTTTCGGGACGATCGGTATCGGATTTGCCGCGTATCTCATCTGGGCATGGTGGAAGGGAGAGTGGCCTTTTGCCGCGCGTCATTATGCGGTCTAATCGGTTAGTGGAAGATGCCTCGCCATCAAGTTTCTTGGTACAATTCACGCCGGGGCGGCGACAAAAGGAATGGGTGTTTATTTGAAATCAGCGACAGGCTTGCATGTGTCAAAGCGCTAAGAAAATAGCAGGATAGCGATGGCTAAACTCGGTATCGGAGTACTCGGTGTGGGAGAGATGGGCCGGCGCCACGCAGAGAATCTGCGGCGTCTTGTGCCGGAAGCTCGCTTGCTTGCGGTCGCCGATGTTGCTCCTGACCGGGCGCGGCAAGCCGCCTCCGAACTTGAGATCGAGCAATCCTATACCAGCCTTGAGGCGATGCTGGCGTGCAAGGATCTCAAGGCGGTTGTGATTGCTACTCCCGACAAATTTCATGCGCAGGCAATACGAGCTGCCGCAGCCGCCGGCAAAGACATTCTTTGCGAGAAGCCGCTGGCGACGACTTTGGCGGACGCGCATGCCGCGCTCGATGCCGTCGCCAAAGCCGGCGTCCGTTTGCAGATTGGCTTTATGCGCCGCTACGACCCGGCGTATGAGGCGGCGATGAAACGAGTGGAAGCTGGCGAAATTGGCGAGCCCGTTGTCTTCAAGTCGGTCGGTCGCGACAAAGATGTGCCGCCCATCGCGGCTTACCAGTCGAACCTGAACGGAATGCTGTTTTACAGCAACACGATTCACGATTTCGATTTGGCTCGCTGGCTGATGCGCGACGAGGTGACGGAGACACATGCATTTACGACGGTCGCGATTCGCCCGGAGCTTGCCAAGTACGGCGATGTCGTCGCCAGTGTGGTGAACCTCAAGTACGCACACGGCGCGATCGGGAATATCGAGTCGCACGCGCAGGCGATCTACGCGTACGACGTGCGCACGGAAATTGTCGGCTCGAAAGGTTCTGTTTTTTATTGGGAGCATCGAAAAGACTCCTGCTGTTTTTCTGAGTGCGAATGGGGGCGCGCAGATTCTTGCCGATCATTTCCTGTCGCGGTTTGCGGATGCATATCTGGCGGAGGCGAAAGACTTCGTTCACAACATGCTGCACGATCGTCCAGCGCGGGTTTCGGGCGAGGATGGCTTGAAAGCACTCGGCATTGCCGTTGCCGCGGAGAACTCTCACCTGCAAGGGAAACCGTGCAAGGTGACGATCGAGCTTTCCAGCGAGGTTTTCAGCCCGGCTTCGTCACGCTGAAAGTCGAGGGAGAAAGAGAGGAACGCATGACCGGCTCGACTGCGACCACATACAAGAGCCCTCTGCATGAGATGACGCAGGCAACTCCTACCTGCCTGTGGAATGATTCCGCCTCAATCCAGGAACTGACTTACTCGATCGAACACGGCGCGGTGGGCGCGACCTGCAATCCAGTGATCGTGCTCGGAGTTCTGAAAAAGGAGATGAATCTTTGGAAGGACCGTATTCAAAGTCTGATCAAAGAGCGTCCCACGGCGACCGAGGATGAGATTGCGTGGCAATTGGTGCGCGAGATTTCGATGCGGGGCGCAGCCTTGTTGAAGCCCATTTTCGATGTCGAGCGCGGAAAGAATGGAAGACTGTCAATCCAAACTGATCCGCGCTTATTTCGCGATTCGAAGGCGATTGTGGAGCAGGCGGTCGAATTCAGCAGCCTTGCGCCCAACATGATCGTGAAAATTCCGGTGACCAGTGCAGGCATCCCGGCCATCGAGGAAGCGACTTACCGCGGCGTCAGTATCAACGCGACGGTTTGTTTTACGTTGCCGCAGTGCACCGCGGTCGCGGAGGCGGTGGAGCGCGGATTGAAACGCCGCGAGCGTGAGGGCAAGGACATCGCGAGCATGGGGCCGGTGTGCACCATCATGGTGGGACGCCTCGATGATTGGCTTAAAGTTCTAGTCGAGAAGGAAAATATAGCTATTGATCCTGGGCATTTGGAGTGGGCGGGAGTGGCCGTTTTCAAGAAGACTTACAAGCTCTTCCGCGAACGTGGCTATCGGCTGCGGCTGCTTTCCGCGGCATTCCGCAACCACATGCATTGGAGCGAGTTCATTGGCGGCGACGTCGTGATCTCGCCTCCTTATTCGTGGCAGGTCCGGTTTAATGCGAGCGACATTGCCGTGCGCAAGCGTATCGACGATCCTGTCGATCCGAAAATTGTGGACGGACTCTCGAAAAAGTTTGCGGATTTTCGCCGCGCGAGCGGTGAGGCTGGCATCGCCGTCGAGGAATTCGATGCATTCGGCCCGACTCGCCGAACGCTGCGTCAATTTATTAGCGCCTGCCACGATTTGGATGGCGTGGTCCGGGATGTTCTGATTCCCAATCCAGATATCGCATAAGCAGTGAATTGATTTCGATATGGAGGCTTGCACAGGTGGGAAAACTAGCGATTACCGGTGGCAAACCCTTACGGAAGAGTCCTTTTACCAAATGGCCGATGGCCACCAAAGCAGAGGCTGGCGCGCTGGACGATGTGCTGAAAGGTTCGAATTGGGGCGGCCAGCCATTTCCCGGCAAGCATGCCTCGGCCTTCGCAAAAACATTCGCAAAACTGCACACCGCCAAGTATGCGCAGTGTGTGAATACCGGAACGGTTGCGATTCAGGCGGCATTGAAAGCGATTGGGATTAAGCCCGGTGACGAGGTGATTGCTCCGGCATACACGTGGGAGGGCACGGTCGGGCCAGTGTTGCTGTTGAACGCCGTGCCGGTGTTTGTCGACATCGATCCAGATACCTATTGTCTGGACGCAAAGCTGATCGAACAGGCGATTACACCGAAGACGAAAGCGATCCTGCCCGTCCATCTGGGAATGCGTTTTGCGGATATGGATGAGATTCTGCGCATCGCAGCCAAGCACAATTTGAAAGTTATTGAAGATTGCGCGCATGCCCACGGTGGAATGTGGAAGGGCAAGGGCGCAGGATCGATGGGAGACTTGGGCGCTTTCAGTTTTCAGTCTAGCAAGTTGATTACTTCGGGCGAAGGTGGCGCAGTTATCACCAACAATCTGGAATACATGGAGAAGGTCCAGAGTTACATCAACGCTGGACGCGCCAGCGTAACTGACCAGTTTCATCACCGCATCATCGGATTCAACTATCGGCTCGGCGAGTTTCAGGCTGCGGTTCTTGGACCTCAGATTGACCGGCTACCGAAGCAGGCAAAACTGCGGGCAGCAAACATGAAACACCTGGAAACTCGCCTGCGAGGTACTCCCGGGATCGGCCTTCTGAAGCCCGATCCACGGATCACACGCCTCGCCTCCTACGGGTACGTGCTCAAGTACTTTCCCAGTCAGGTTAAAAACATTCCACGCGCGGCATTTGTGGCGGCGTTGCAACTGGAAGGGATCCCGTGCGACGGTCTGTTCTATGAACCGGTATACAAGAGTTCGCTGTTCCCGGTGGATCCGTCCGACTTCCCGGCGCTAAGTTGGGTACGCGAGAAACCGCTCGACTTGCGCAATATGTATTCGTGCCCCGAAAGTGAACGTGCTGCTTATCACGAGGCAGTGTGGTTCATGCATCAACTTTTTCTGGGCAGCAAGAAGGACGTCGACGCTATTGCGGACGCGATCCATAAAGTTCTTGAAAATATTGAAGAACTTCGTTCGCTCGATCACAAGGCGATCCGGAACCAGCGGCTGAGCCGGGCGGATCGTGAGAGCTAGAGGCTTTCGCCTTCATGACCTCGCGTCGCAAAGTAGGATTCGCAGTTGTTGGCCTGGGCAGCATTGCGCAGGGCTCGGTGTTGCCGGCTTTTTCGCGCAGCAAGAAAGCAAGACTCGTCGCTGTGGTCAGCCGCGACCGGAATAAGTCGGCGCGCGTAGCTCGCAAGTTCAAAGCGCTTGCGTCCTACAGTCTCGATGAGTATGCAGCCTGCTTGGCGAACCCGCAGGTAGAAGCGGTCTATGTTGCGACGCCGCAGGGAGAACACGCCCGATTGACTGTCCGAGCCGCACAAGCTGGGAAGCACGTGCTGTGCGAGAAACCACTGGCGGCGACAGTTGAACAATCTGCCCAGATGGTACGGGCCTGCCGGAGGAACAACGTGCTGCTGATGACGGCATATCGAAAGTATTTCGAACCGGGCACTCGCTTCCTTAAGAAACTGATTCAAGGCGGGGACTTCGGCCGCATCGACGTGATCCATACCGCCTTCAGTGAACTCCATCTGCCCGACAAATCATTGCAGTGGCTGCTGGATCCCGAACTGGCTGGCGGCGGACCACTGATGGATTTAGGGATCTACTGCGTGAACACGAGCCGATGGCTGGCCGGCGAAGATCCGGTTGAGGTCAACGCCCAAGCGTGGAAACACGATGCCGTTCGATTTCAAGAAGTAGAAGAAGGAATCACCTTTCGCATGCGCTTCCGCAGTGGACTCGTCGTACAGGGTAGTTCGTCTTATGGCGCGGCGTTGTCCTCGCTCATTTATATTCAGGGCACGACGGGGTGGGCATCGATGGCGCCTGCCTTCGACTTCAACGAACCACGACGCCTCATCGGAACGATTCGGGGGCGCCACATCGACCGCCGGTTCAAAGTGATCGATGAATTTGCTCATCGAACTGGATGCATTTGCTTTCGCGATTCGAAACGAAGTTAAGATAGAGCCCGACGGAGAGCAGGGCCATCGGGATATGATCATCCTGCAGGCTATCTACGAATCCGCGAGGAGCCAGATACCTATTACTATCCGATATGAATGAGTTAGCATATCCAGGCGGTCAGTTATTCGGCGTCGCTGTAAGAGCCAGCTGTTAAGAAACTTATGTCTGCTGCACGGCACAATCCTCGACAGAAGTCCGGAAAGGCCGCGAGCATCTATGATGTCGCTCGCGAGTCGCGCGTGTCAGTCTTCACCGTCTCAGCAGTGGTAAACAACAAAAGCCACGTTGGGAAGAAACTACGTGAGCGCGTTGAGGCGGCAATTCGCGAGCTGAACTACCGGCCAAACCTCATCGCGCGCAGTCTCGCCAAACAGCGAACCCATACGATCGGCATGATCGTGCCCGATATCGCAAACCCCTTCTTCCCAATGGTGGTGCGCGGAGCGGAAGATGCCGCCCAGAAGCACGGCTACAATCTGCTGCTCTGTAACAGTGACGACAGCCTCGACAAGGAAGAAAAGGCGATCGAGTTACTGCTTTCAAAGCGGGTCGACGGCATTCTGCTGACGAAGGCTGCCGGCAATTTTCGACCTTCCCTGGTTAAGATGATTCGCGAAGTGGATACTCCGTTCGTTCTGGTGATGCGTACTTACCCCAAACTGACCAAGGACGCCGTGATTACCGATGACTACCGGGGAGCGCATGACGCGGTTTGTCACCTGGCACGCGCCGGGCGCCGCCGTATCGGACTGATCAGCGGTCCGCTTAAGATCAGCAATGCCAAGGCCCGGTGGCAGGGGTTTCATGATGCTCTACGGGCGCAGGGTCTGTCGTTCGATCCGCAGCTGGTGATTGAGGGCGACTATCGGATCGACTCCGGCTTCCGCGCCGGCCATGCATTGCTGTCGCACCGTCCCGACGGAATTTATGTTGCCAACCATCTTATGACGATAGGATTGTTACAGGCGGCGGAAGAGATGGGGCTATCGTGCCCCGATGATTTCGGGTTAGTCAGCTTTGACGACTATCCCTGGCTGGGCGTTTTTCGACCAAGGTTGACCACAGTGGAGTTACCCAAACACCAATTGGGAAGGGAAGCGGCCGAGTTATTGATCGAACGAATTGGAGGCAGCCGGGAAAAGGCTGTGGTCAGAAAGTTACAGCCAGAGTTGCGCGTTCGGGAATCCTGCGGATTCGGGCTGCACATATCGCGAGCACAGGCGGCTGGAACCCTGTTGAAACTCGCTTCCCCGGGGGACGTATAAAAGTCAGTTGGTTCCGGGTCGTTAGGATTCGCTGAAATCAATCTCTACGGGCGCGGCGCTCAGGCCCTTGGTCTTCAACAGAACATACAAGCCCCCAATTGCCAGCCAGATTGCTCCGACCACCAGTGTGGATTCTTGCAGGCCCAGAAAAATCACCAGACAAAAGAGAAATCCAAGAACTGGCGAAATGATGTCGAGAAGCAAATTGCGATGGCCGCCGGGTTCCAAGCCAAAGCCAAAGTGGCGAAGCGCGACAAGATTGACGGCCATGAACGCGAGCAGAGCTCCGAAATTGAGAATCTCGACCGCTCGTTCCCACCCCATGGTCAGGGTTCCGACGTAAGCAACGATGCCGACGATCAGTACGTTGTAAGTGGGACTGCCGCGCTTGGGGTCGAGGTGTCCGAAGATTTTGCGGGGTAATAGGTTGTCGCGCCCCATGCCATAAAGCAGTCGAACCGCGCCCAAATGTCCGGCTAGGCCGCAAGCCAGGCTCGACACCAGCAGTACGATGCCGAATGCCGCAAACAGATGATAACCGCCGACCACCTGCGCGACATCCATGAATGCCGTCTCGGGATTCGAAAGCGTACGATAATCCGGCCATACTCTCTGCGCGAGATACACCTGAAGCCCGGCGAAAAGTCCGGTGAAGATGCACACCAGCACGGTGGCAAGCAGCACATTCCGGCGCGGGTTATGAACCTCTTCCGCCAGTATGCTGACACCGTCAAAACCAATGTAAGTGGTCGCGGCCAAGGCTGTGCCCGCGGCGATGGCGCGAACACTGAAGGTTCGTGGATCATACAAGGGTTGCATGGACACAAGGCCCATCCAATGCTGGTGGACAACGATGTAATAGAAAGATTCAAACAAGAACGCCGCCATGATGATCGACATGAAGGCAAGCAGAATCTGATTGGCGCGGGCGGTAGTTCGAATGCCCATCCAGCACAGTAAGGTCATGAAGCCGACCGCTGCCGCTGACAGCACTGCAAGCGGCACGTGAGGGAGCAGCCTCTGGATAGTAAGAGCGGCATAGAGGCTGTTCTGCAAAGGCTGGAACAGATACTCCAGAAACATCGCCCAACCCAGCACAAAGCCGATATGAGGATTGAACCCGCGGCTGACGTAAGTGTAGACAGAGCCAGCTGACGGATACACCGTGGCCATGCGGCCAAAACTAACGGCGGTAGCCGTCATCGCCACCATCGCGGCCAGTAGAGTAGTTACCGCGTGTCCCTTCGAAAGCACCTGTGCCTCGCCAAACATGGGGACGGCGGCGATCGGCGAGATGAGAATGATGCCGTAGTAGATCAGGTCCCAAAGACCTAAGACTCGCTTTAATCTTGGTGCGGGCGCTGGCGTAATTTGTGGCGTGGTCTGCGGAATTCCGGCGCCGGTCAAAATACACGCTCTTTCTTCTTGGCCTCGACATATTTCACTCGAGCCGCCTGTACTGATTCGACTTCCGAGACCTCGGCGATCGGCACATCCCACCAGGATTCATAGCCCGGCACTCGTTGCGCGTAATCGGTCTCAATGACAACCACCGACGTTTTCGGATTCTTCCGCGCTTCGAGTAATGCTTTACGCAGGTCTTCTCGCGTACGCGCTCGACAAGCGTCGGCTCCCAGGCTCTTCGCATTGGCAACAAAGTCTACCGGAATCGGAGCGCCCTCCAGTCTTCCATCCTTCCGGTAGCGGTATTCCGTTCCCATACCGCGATTGCCGCAGGCTCGCGCCAACCCGCCGATACTCGAAAAGCCGTGGTTGTCGAGCACCACGATATTGATCTTGCAGCTTTCCTGCAAAGAGGTGACGATCTCTTGGGCCATCATCAGGTATGATCCGTCGCCGACCATCACGTACACTTCTCGATCGGGAGCGGCCATTTTTACTCCGAGTCCTCCTGCGATTTCGTAACCCATGCAGGAGTAGCCGTACTCCACGTGATACCCCTTGGGATCGCGCGTGCGCCAGAGTTTATGCAGATCGCCGGGCAGACTGCCCGCCGCGCACACCACCACATCGCGCGCGTCAGAAATTTCGTTGACCACGCCAATCACCTCGCCCTGGCTGATCGGCGGACCCCAGTTCAGATGGTAAATCCGATCCACCTCCGTCTCCCAGGTTTCGCGCAGCGACTTGATTCGCGCCGCGTAAGAGGTATTTATATGCGGTCTTGGCTCATGACTGCACTCGTCAACTCCTGTAGAGTGACCCGGGCGTCGCCGACGAGAGGCAAAGCGGCTTGCTTGCCGGCGTCGAACTCACACACGTTGACGTTAATGAATCGTACAGCGGGATTCTGAAACGCGGTCTGCGACGCAGTGGTGAAGTCAGAGTAACGGGTGCCGATTCCGATGATGAGGTCGGCTTCGCGTCCAAGAACATTCGCCCCCGGCGTTCCGGTCACGCCCATGGCGCCGAGCGCTTGCGGGTGATCGTAGGGCAGGGAACCCTTTCCAGCTTGCGTTTCTGCGACTGGGATCCCGGTTCGCGAGGCAAATTCCGCCAGCGCTTCGCTGGCTTCCGAATAGAGCACGCCGCCGCCGGCGATGATCAGCGGCTGGCGCGCGCCTCGTATCCACTCCGCGGCTCGTGCCAGTAGTTGTATGTCGCAACGAGGGCGCGCAATCGTCCAGATTCGTTTTTCGAAAAGTTCGCCAGGATAATCAAAAGCCTCGGCCTGCACATCCTGGGGCAGCGACAGTACCACCGCGCCGGTTTCCGCAGGCGAGGTTAGAACCCGCATCGCCGCTGGAAGCGATGTCAAAATCTGATCGGGTCGTTCGATCCGGTCCCAGTAACGCGACACTGGCTTGAAACAGTCATTTACCGAGACATCTTGTGTCGCGGAAGATTCCAGTTGCTGCAGCACGGGCGCAACGTTGCGGCGGGCAAAAATGTCTCCGGGCAGCAGCAGCACAGGCAGGCGATTGATGGTTGCCACTGCGGCTCCAGTTACCATGTTGGTGGCGCCGGGGCCAATCGACGTTGTGCAAGCCAGAGTCCGCAGACGATTGCTGGCTTTGGCGAAACCTGCGGCTGTGTGGACCATCGCCTGTTCGTTCCGGAACAGGTAGTAAGGCAATCCTGGATCCTGCTCGAGCGCTTGTCCTATCCCGGCAACATTGCCGTGTCCAAAGATTCCCAGACAACCTTCGATCAAACGGTGTTGTTTACCATCGCGTTCGGTGTACTGATTCTTAAGGAATGAGATGATCGCCTGCGCCACCGTCAGCCGAGTTGTCACGACGCCGCGCTCCTTCTGGACAGTTGGTCTAACCGATTAGAGCTGGTCGCTGCAACCAATCGAAGCCCACGACAAAATGTCATCCTTTTACCAGCGGCAACCGCGGATCTGTGCCATCCCACGTGGAGCGGATCCAGACATGTTGGGCATCCTCGGTAACGGCGAGGGCGCGGGAAGATCCGGCAAGAAAATTCAAGTAATAAACGTCATACCCGGGGCCGGCGACTACGGGATGGAAGCCATTGCGAACCAGCACAGCATCGCCATCGCGGGTTTTCAAGGTACTCTCGCTGGGGTTCTCACGAGAATACAGATGCTGGAAGGCAAATCCCTCTGGTTGGCGAATTCTGTAATAGTAAATCTCATCCAAATCGACCTCACCCGGCGGATTGTGCACGTCGTGCTTATGCGGTGGATAACTCGACCAGTTTCCGCCCGGTGTATAGACCTCGATCACCATAAGCTTGTCCGCCGGAAAAGCCGGCATCATGACATCGACAATCTGGCGAGAGACATTTCCGCCGCCACGAAGGCTGCTGACTACATCACGTGGCGTGATCAATCGTGGTTTGAGACGAGCTGTCGAAGGCGCCCGGCACTCCGCAATTTCGCACGGGCTCTCGGCCTGGAAGGTGACTTCATTTTGCGCGGGAAGGTAGATGGCATAAGGAAGGCCGTCAAAAACATTCTGGCGCTTACCAATGTGCTGCGCCCCCTCCCCCCAGTTCGCGAGACAGGTGCCGCCGAGCAGCACAAAGGCGGCTTCTTCGTTCTCGGTACGCGTTCGATAAATGTCCCCGGGCTGCAGGCGCCGTACGAACAGACTCATCCACTCCCACTTCGCCTGCTCGCGGGGCAGGTGAAGGAGTTCACCTCCTCGTTCCGCGGGCAGATTGATGGAATGGATCAGATTGTTGCCTTCACTCATGTCCCCTCCGCGCGAAGCGGGCCCAAGGATAAGGATCGCGGCCCCGTTCGTCTAACCGCTTTGACACTATGGCAAATGCATGTTTGCTTGTCAATCGCGTTGCGAAACGTCGCGCGGTTCAGTGCGGGCAGCCCGGCCCGATCGCGGTGAGAACGTTATTGGCCGCGGCGAGCGCACAGTTGTAGGCGGTGCCGTCCGAGTCATAGAAGGTGTAACGCTGCGAACTGGACATGCCGGTGTTGCCGGTGAAATTGCCGGAAGAGTCGAACTGCAGCGTGTCGACGTGTTTGCCAGAGTTGCTCAGCGAACTGAAGAAGGGGAAATGGTTTCCGGCTTGAGCATTCACATTGGCTTGGTACTTCTGTGTAGCTGATGTGGTCTGCTCCGAAGACCCATCAGAATTGACGACGTAAGAAATGTTGACCGTCAGCGGAAAAGTGAAGCTCCCGTAAGTAATGGCGTCGGGCTGACCCGCCTTCGATTCACGCGTCCACGAGGTGAGCGTTGTTCCCTGCGTGATGTCCTGAACATACTCGGTGCTGCTAATGTCGAAAAACTGGTGATTGAAGAAGTTCACACTCTGCGCGACCGTGGTCTCGACCCGGCCCCAGGACGTGTCGATGTAGCCCGAGATCACAAAATTGCGGTTGGAGGTCACACCCACTTTACCGGAAATCGCGCCACTGCCGGTGGTGGTGAG
Organism: uncultured Acidobacteriaceae bacterium; assembly: GCA_963760175.1. GTDB lineage: Bacteria > Acidobacteriota > Terriglobia > Terriglobales > Acidobacteriaceae > Acidiflorens. Next base: position 86,840 of record CAVXBU010000020.1, on the reverse strand, counting down.
GTTTTCAGTAACTACCGGCTTAGGAGCGGCGAGCGTGTCGCTGGTAATTTTTCCGGTAATCTGCGTGGTGTTGGGATCGAGATAAAGCAAGAGCGATGCGGTTGCTGAAAAATAACTATCGGCATTAAAAACGCTGAGCGAAACCGTGTGCGGCAGGCCGTTGCTCAGCAATCCCGCGAAAGGAGTGAGATTGACGCGATAGGGAGTGAAGTTGAGCGTCTGCACGCCGGGCAGCGGGAACCATAGGAAGGGATCGATGCCGCCGGTGAAAATCCAGGGGAAAACCGGTGCGACGCCTGCGGCCTGGCCGTCGATGGTGATCTCCGTCTCGCGAAATGCGGTGTTGCCGCAACTTTCCAATTCAGTCGATACGTCGTTGGGGACGCAGCTATACCAGAACTCGTCGTCCGACTGGCTCTGGGCATAAACGTCGAGATATGCATTCTGGATATTCGTGGGCATGGTGAAAGTTCCGGCCAGAGTGTCGGCACCGGTATTCAAACCGACAGTGCCTCCGTTCGGACCGCCGGAAAGCGGCAGGACGACATTAGCGGTCACGGGAGCGCGTTGCCATTTCTCCAGCGGGTAGAACTCGATTTGAGCTGAAGCAAAAATGATGGAGCTAAGGCCGCAGCACAGAGTGTTTCCGATGTCGGCCTGGCCGGTTTGCGCCGTGGTGAAAATCGAACTGTAGTCGGTGAGATCGCTCTCCACGTGCCACGAAGGGGCTTCGGTCGGTGAAGGCTCGGCGGTGGTGCCAAAGAAAATATTGTAAGGTCCGAGCCAGAAATTGGCGGTGCGATCATATTGGATTCCGGCTGCGACATTGATATCGGCTTCTAGAACCACCTTGGCCCAGGGTCCAGGACAGTCAGTGGGCGGAGCGTAGGAGAAGTTCTCGACGTTAAAGTCGAAGAACTGGGCGTCGCTGAACAGTTGCACCACGCACGGCTTGGTGGAGGGGCGCGGGACAAGAGGATCGGCGGTTACCGTGTTGGCTGACCCGAGCTCGTACGGGCCAGAGGCAAAGGCAAACGGAACCAGCACGGCAGACATACAGAGGATAAGAAAGAGAAAGGCGAGTTTGCACGACGTTTGCACAGACCGGCGCATGGAATAGCCTCCAGGAAGAAGATAGGGCAAAGGCCGCGCCAGTCGTCAGTTTTGGGAGCGACCGGTCAACGCCAGCTGCCGCAGCGTAAGAGTATTTGCTTTCTGCCGTGGACTGTCAAGGCCAGAAAACGGTCTGGTTGAGGCAAGTTAACGCCGCTACATGCGCCAGCTTCAGCGCTCTGGTGTCGGAGTGCTCGAAGCTCCCCAGTCTACTGGCAGAGGTGACTCCAGAAAACTAGAATAGAAAACAGCAGGCCATAGAGAGGCAGGATTTCGATGACTCCCCCAGCCGCGGCAAACTCCACGCAGCATGGCATTTCGACTCGGCCTCTAACCGCGCAACCGCTAACGTCTGAAGAGTTGCGCAAGATCGACGCCTACTGGCGCGCTGCCAACTATCTTTCCGTGGGCCAAATCTATCTGTACGCCAATCCGCTGCTGCGCGAGCCGCTGAAAATCGAGCACATCAAGCCGCGCCTGCTAGGACATTTTGGAACCACGCCCGGTCTGAACTTCATCTACGTCCATTTCAATCGTCTGATCAAGACGCACGATCTGAATGTCATCTACCTTGCCGGCCCCGGCCACGGCGGCCCGGGAATGGTGGCAAACACGTATCTCGAGGGCACCTACACCGAGTTTTATCCGAACATCACGCAAAACGAAGAGGGCCTGCAGAAGCTGTTCAAACAATTTTCCTTCCCCGGAGGAATCCCCAGCCACGCCGCGCCTGAAACTCCCGGCTCGATCCACGAAGGTGGAGAACTCGGCTATTCGATCATGCATGCGTGCGGCGCGGTGTTCGACAATCCCGACCTGCTCGCTTGTTGCGTGGTGGGAGACGGCGAATCTGAAACTGGGCCGCTGGCTACCAGCTGGCATGGCAATAAATTTCTGAATCCGGCGCGCGACGGCGCCGTGCTGCCGATTCTTCATCTCAATGGCTACAAAATCGCGAATCCAACCGTGCTCGCGCGGATGGACGACGAAGAGCTCACCCAGTTCTTCACTGGTCACCACTGGAAACCCTATTTCGTCGAGGGACATGAGCCCGAAGCCATGCATCAGCTCATGGCCGGAACCTTGGACACGGTAATCAACGAAATCTGACGATTCAAGAACGCGCCCGAAGCAGCGGAGACGCAAGCCTGCCGGTGTGGCCGATGATCGTCCTGCGCAGCCCAAAAGGCTGGACGGGACCGAAGTTTGTCGATGGAAAGCAAGTGGAAGGCACATGGCGCGCGCACCAAGTGCCCGTGGCCGACCTGCAGAACCCGGAACACCTGAAGATTCTCGAAGGCTGGATGAGAAGTTATCGCCCGGAGGAATTATTCGACGAGAACGGAAAATTTATTGCCGAACTCGCGGAACTGGCTCCCATAGGCAATCGCAGGATGGGGGCAAATCCGCACGCGAACGGCGGCATACTATTGCGCGATCTGGTCATGCCCGACTTTCGCGATTATGCGGTCGAGGTTACGAAGCCCGGCACTGACAATGCTGAAGCCACTCGCGTCCTCGGCGGATTCCTGCGCGATGTGATGAAGCTCAACGCCGACTCCAAGAACTTCCGCGTCTTTGGCCCCGATGAAACCGCCTCGAACCGCCTTGAGGCTCTCTATGAAACGACCGACAAGCTCTGGATGGAACCCATCCTCCCGGTAGACGAACATCTTTCGCAACAGGGCCGCGTCCTCGAGATGCTAAGCGAGCACATGTGCCAGGGCTGGCTCGAAGGGTATCTGCTCACCGGCCGCCATGGCTTCTTCTCCTGCTACGAAGCGTTCATCCACATCATTGATTCCATGTTCAATCAGCACGCCAAGTGGCTGAAGGTGACCCGCGGCATCGAGTGGCGGCGTCCCATCGCATCCCTCAACTATCTGCTGACATCTCACGTCTGGCGCCAGGATCACAACGGATTTACTCATCAGGATCCTGGCTTCATCGATCATGTGGTGAACAAGAAGGCCGACATCGTCCGCGTTTACCTCCCACCCGACGCCAATTGCCTGCTTTCCGTAGCCGATCATTGCCTCCGCAGCCGTCACTATGTCAATGTGATCGTCGCCGGCAAGCAACCTGCGCTGCAGTTTCTCAACATGGAGTCGGCCATCGAACACTGCACCACCGGTATTGGAATCTGGGAGTGGGCGAGCACCGACAAGAGCGCCGAGCCCGACGTGGTGATGGCCTGCGCCGGCGACGTCCCGGCGCTCGAAACCCTGGCGGCGGTCGATCTTTTGCGCCAACATTTTCCCGACATCAAAATTCGCGTGGTGAACGTCGTCGACCTCATGACCATTCAGCCATCGAGTGAGCATCCTCACGGTCTCTCCGATCTCGATTTCGACTCGCTGTTCACCGTCGATAAGCCGATTATCTTTGCCTATCACGGCTATCCCTGGCTGATTCACCGCCTCACCTATCGCCGCCACAATCATGACAATCTCCACGTGCGCGGCTATAAAGAAGAGGGCACAACCACGACCCCGTTCGACATGACGGTGATGAACGATCTAGACCGGTTCCACCTGGCTGGCGACGTGGTTGACCGCGTTCCCAGACTCCAGAAAATCGGGGGCAACTTCAAACAGTTGCTGCGCAACAAGCTGGTGGAGCACAAACAATACATCTACGAACATGGAATCGATTTGCCGAAAATCCGCGACTGGACGTGGCCTTACTAATGAAAGTGCTCGTCCTCAACTCAGGCTCCAGCAGCCAGAAGAGTTGTCTCTATGAAATTGGAGACGCGCTCCCACCCGATCCCCCGAGCTGCATTTGGGAAGGCAAAATCGAGTGGACCGACGGCAAGGCTGAGTACTCGATAAAGAATTCCCACCGCGTTTCCCGAAAGGAAGAACCTGCGTCGGTGGTCTCTCGCGGAGAAGCCATCAAGCGCCTGCTCCAGAGCCTGTGGAGCGGAGAGACGCGAGCCATCTCCGGCCCCTCCGAAATCAACGTCGTCGGACACCGCGTAGTCCACGGCGGTCCAAAGTATTTCAAGCCCGCAATTGTGACCGCTGAGGTCAAGGCGGCGATCGAAAGCGTTTCCGTTTTTGCGCCGCTCCACAACCGGGCCGAACTCGAAGGCATGGAAATTGTCGAGAAACTGGTGGGCCCTGTGCCACAGGTCGCCGTCTTCGACACCGGTTTCCATCGCACCATGCCCTTATCGGCGAAAACCTATCCCGGTCCTTACGAGTGGTTCGAGCAGGGAATTCGGCGCTATGGATTCCACGGCATCAATCATCAATATTGCGCCGAGCGTGCCGCGCAATTGCTGGGTAGGAACCCAGATTCACTGAAACTAGTGACGTGCCACCTGGGCAATGGCTGCTCGCTCGCCGCGATTCGCGATGGGAAAAGCGTGGACACAACGATGGGGTTCACGCCGCTGGAGGGTCTGATGATGGGCACGCGCTCGGGCTCGGTCGACCCCGGCATCCTTACCTATTTGATACGACAGCGCGAATTGTCCGCTTCACAACTCGACGACGTTCTCAACAAAAAGTCGGGACTCCTCGGCATTTCGGGAATCTCCAGCGACATGCGCGAGGTTCTCGCCGCCAGTAAGAACCCCAACGACCCCGCAAGAATGGAACGCGCGAAACTGGCGCTTGAAATATATGTCCATCGCCTGCAATCCGGAATCGGCGCCATGATCGCCGTGCTCGGCGGCGTCGATGCTCTAGTCTTTACTGCGGGAGTGGGCGAAAACTCACCCGAAGTTCGCGCCGCCACGTGTGACAATTTCGCGTTCCTCGGACTAAAGATCGACGCGGGAAAAAACGCGGTATCGTCCTCGGATAAAGACAACGGCAAAGACAAAGATATTTCCGCGGGCGACACAACCGTCCGGGTGCTGGTCATTCATGCGCAGGAAGACTGGATGATCGCTCGCGAGTGCTGGAATCTCACAAAAGCCAGCTAATCCGGCTACTGCGGATACCACTCCAGCAGCCGCACCTCAATCCCCGTTCCCTCCAGCCCCTTTTTGAACACGGCGAGATCCGATCCATGGTAATGATACGGAATCACGATCTTGGGATGAAACGCCTTCACCGCATCCGCCGCTTCTTCCGGAGGCATCGTATAAGGCAGATTCATGCACACGAACGCCACGTCAATATTCTTCAGCGCGCGCATCTCAGGAATGCCCTCCGTGTCACCCGAGAAATAGAAACGCTTCCCGCCGTAGGTGAGCACGTATCCATTACCGCGTCCCTTGTCATGGAAGAGCTTGCCGGGCGCCGGCCCGCGCGTGAGGTTGTAGGCGGGGATCGCCTCAATCGTCCAGCCCTGCCACTTTTTAGTTTCACCATTCGCAATTGGCGCGGCAGTCGTGACCGTCACCATCACCGCGGGCGGAGCGAAAATCTCCGTGGCGGCCTTGCTGATTTCGGCAATCGAAGCGGGATCCATGTGGTCCTGGTGAATATCGGTGATCAGAATGAGGTCCGCTTTCGGCAGTCCGGCGAGTTTCGCCGGTTTGGCCGGATCGAGGTAGATAATTTTTCCTCCGGCCTCGATCAGCGTGCTGGCATGATACAGCGGAGTAATCCTGACCTCGCCTGTCGACGTGGAGAACGTCTGCGTATTGGCAGCAGAATAAGCGAACGACGACAGAGCAAAGCAGCAGCAAGCCAAAGCCAGAAACAGTTTCATATCAACCTCACGTTGGGCAAAATTCTACACTCTTAGTCGCGAAACGGCGTAAATCTGCGACTCTGTGGTGGGAAAAGCAAGCCAGGACGCCGACTCCTCCCAAATGCGCTTGACGTTCAAGAGAAGACTCCAATACATTCAAGAGCCGGGACTGGTCGGGTGATCGTCCGACCGATCGCCCTGATCTGCTTTCGTCTTCCGCATTCAAAATGATTCTTGACGAGGTACTCATAACATGACTATTAAGAAGAACGCGGTCCGCAAAACAGTCCTCACGCAAAAAGCGCAGTTGATGTCAGGTTCCGAGATCGAACGCACGCTGGTGCGTCTGGCTCACGAAATCCTCGAAAAAAACGGCGGCGTAGAGGGCCTGGGACTGGTAGGAATCCGCCGTCGCGGAGTTCCTCTCGCCGAGCGTCTGGGCAAAATGATTCAGCAGGTGGAAAAGAAAAAAGTTCCCGTGGGCACGCTCGACATCACGTTCTATCGCGATGACCTTTCTACTCTCGGCCCCAAGCCGGTAGTGCAGGAAGCGGAAATTGGCTTTTCCATAGAAGGCAAGAAGATCGTGTTGATCGACGACGTGCTCTATACCGGCCGCACCACGCGCGCTGCCCTCGACGCTCTTTTTTCCCATGGACGGCCCAGTCTGGTGCAGTTGCTGGTATTGATTGATCGAGGCCATCGCGAACTGCCAGTAGAAGCCACGTTCATCGGAAGAACCGTGCAGACCACCGACAACGAAGTAATCGAAGTCAAGTTAACCGAGATCGACGGAGCTGAGAAGGTTCTGCTGATGGAGCGGTAACGCAGCGGCTGCACTCAGGGTGGGGATGACAAAATCTACAGGTCCTTGCTTCTTCTACTCCACTCCTCATCAAACCGCGACCGCTCATAAAAGGACTTTTGCGTCCCAACTCCTGTAGTCGAAAGCCCGGCATAAAGATTAGCCCGCTTCACTGCCTCCTGCTCCGCCAAACCCTCGCCCAGAAATGTAGCGAAGCTGCCAATAAATGCGTCGCCCGCCCCGGTGCTATCCAAGCTCTTAACGCGAAATGCGGAGACGTGTTCCATGCCTTCACTTCCGGCCAGCAGCGAGCCATTCGCTCCCAAAGTAATAATCACGCGTCGAATCCCGCTGGCCAGTAACTTCGCGGCACAACGTTTGGCGTCGTCCAGATTACGCACCGGCATGCCGGAAATCGCCTCCGCCTCGCTCTCGTTGGGAACAAAATAATCCAGATCCGCGACCGCCTTGACGTCGATGGGCTGCGCCGGAGCCGGGTTCAAGATGCAACGAATGCCGTTACGCCGCGCAAATTTAATGGTGTAGTAGACCGTCTCCAGAGGAATCTCGAACTGCAGCACGATGCAATCGGCGCTCTTCAAAGTATCCGCCGCCGCATCCACATCGGCAGGTTTCAATGTGTCATTTGCGCCCTTGACCACGATGATGCGATTCTGCCCCGAAGGGTCGACAAAAATCGGAGCCACTCCGCTGGATACGCCGGCGACCTGCCGCACATTTGTCGCATCGATTCCCAGCTTTTCAAAATTCTTGATGGTCGACGGACCGAACAGATCGTCCCCGACCCGCGCCACCATAAAGACGTCGGCTCCGCAGAGCCGCGCGGCCACGGCCTGGTTGGCGCCTTTCCCGCCGAATCCCAAATCGAACTTCTGCCCAAAGATAGTTTCTCCCGGCTTAGGAAACTGCTCTGAGAACGTAGTCAAATCAACATTGGCGCTACCTACCACTGCAATGCGAGGACGCTTAGCCATAATTTTCTCGTTGCCGCCGACAAGTGTACCCCAATGACCTGTGTCCTTGGCAGAGCTCCAGCAGTTTGCTATCGTCCCAGCATGGGCCAGACGCCCGCTTTTTGCGGGGTAATTCTAGCTGCGGGTGAGTCCTTGCGCATGGGCCGCGACAAGGCGCTGCTGCCCTGGCCTCCGCCGGGCGCAGCTTCGGCAACCACCTCGGCAATACCAACAGCGACACCTTTCTCTCCGCCGCCATCCGCCTCTTTTTTCTCACGTCGATGTCGTGCTCGTAGTGGTCGGCAAGAATGAAGCGGCGTTGGCTCCCGTGGTGTATGCCAATGGCGCGTCGCTGGTGGTGAATCCCGATCCCGACCGCGGCCAGTTCAGCTCGCTGCGAGTCGGCTTGCAGGAGGTTCTGAACCGCGGCCGCGACGCGGCCATGATCACGCTGGTCGACCGACCGCCCGTCCGCATGGAAACTCTCGAAACCCTCGAAGGCGCCTTCGAGCAAGCCACCACCAGAACAACGCAAAGAAAATGGGCCGCGATTCCCGAATATCAGGGCAAACACGGGCATCCGATACTAGCCGCTCGCGAGCTGATCGAAGCGTTTCTGCGGGCTCCGGAAGCATCGAGCGCCCGCGATGTCGAGCACGCTCACCAGAGCGAGATCGAGTACGTTCCCATCGACGATCCGCTGATCGCCCTCAACGTCGATACGCCCGAGCAGTATGCAGCACTGAATTTGCCGCCAGCGCTGGTGCCATCGAGTTAATTCCATCCAAGGCCGATTCTTAATGACCCGTCTCACACCCGCTCAAACTGAATTCGTCGAAAGTGTACTCATCCTGAAACCGCGCGTAGCCACCTTCGACTGCGACGGCACGCTCTGGTCCGGAGACGCCGGCGAAGGCTTCTTCGCCTGGGAACTCGAGCAGGGTCTAGTCTCCAAAGTAATCGCCAACTGGGCGCGCCAGCGCTACGCCGAATACAAAGCTGGTCAGGTGGCCGAAGACGTCATGTGCGGAGAAATGGTCACCATGCATCGCGGACTGCAGGAAAAAGTCGTGCAGCAGGCCTGCGATACCTATTTTGCCCAAGCCATCGCTCCTAACATTTTTCCGGAGCTTCGCGAATTGGTCGTGCGGCTGCGCGGTTCTGCATGCGGATCTCCATGCGACGTCTGGGCCGTTTCTTCTTCGAACCAGTGGGTCATCCGCTCCGGCATGCGCTACTTTGGCGTCCCGCAGGATCGCATCCTGTCCGCCGAAGTGGCGGTCGAGAACGGCATCATTACGGATCGTCTGATTCGAGTTCCCAGCGGTCCCGGCAAATCGAAGGCGATTCGATCGGTGCTTAAGTCGACTCCCGATCACAGGCCCGATTGCGCTTTCGGCAATGCGATCTGGGATCGCGAGATGCTCGCGATGTCGAAGCACGCATTCGCCATCAACCCCAGTCCGAATCTGAAAGCGATCGCGCTTGCGAACGGCTGGAACGTGTATCAGCCGGACACGGATCACGCTGGCCGATAGCGCGATTGTTTACTCGGAAGGTATTAAGGCGTGTTTACTACCACCCCCCTACCCCCCTGCTACTCGAATCATGGGGTTACGGGGGATCGCGACGCCAAAATCTAGAGCGCACAGGACTTATTTTCAAAATCTTCCGGAATAAGGACTTAGCTCGATTTCTCAACTAATTCTCTCGAAATTCATAGATTTTGCGGCCTTTGGCGGCTGTTCATCGCTTCACCTCATGTTTACCACCCAGTTATTGGCGATTTTCCTCGTCCTTGCGCGAGCGCGGTGGCCTTGAATGGAGTTGGCGCGCCTCGGCTGCGACACATCAGCGGACATTATCGCTCTCATCCGGCTGGATCGTCTGTGATGGGTGTACCCGACGTTTGTGATGAAAGAAGTTAGGAGCTCGCCGATGATCGTCAGTGACGGAATACCACTCGTCGAAAGGTGCGCGATGAGTGGGGCGCCCGGCGTTTACACTCAAAACCCCGGTCATCGGGTGCTGAGCGTAATCGCGATTTATCGCCAACTTGCCTGACTCTCATTTAAGGAGATGAAAAGAATCCATGATTTCCACTCCGAGTTGCGGTCGGGCCTCGTTGGCTGGCCAACTTAAAGTAAGCACGTAAAAGCGCCCTACATCGCACACCCAGCGTTCGAAGACCATGCTGCCTCCACGAGGCCACTCTTTCTCCTCCCAAGCAGGTCGCCCGCTTACGGTGAACTCTCTGATAGGCACATTCTTCGATTCCGCCATAGTCTTAAGCTCGCCGAGCGCAACATCGCAGGGTCGGGACTCCGCTATAAGTCTGATGCTTATTGCAGCACGCTGGCTCAGGCGGATAGTCCACACCTTGCGGTTCGGGTCAGTGGAATCAGAATGCGGCTCGGGAGCGTAAGGAAATTTGACTGCGAACCCATCGGATGGATAGGAATAATCCTTCAACGTTGGCGCTGGCGCATTAGCTGAGCTTTGGCTCGCGTGGTGGAGCAATTGCGGAAGCTGGCTAAGATGCTCCAAACCTACCCACCTATGCTGAACGTTCGTTGCTCCGCCAAGCCAGAATAGGAGAATCTGGTTCGCGTTCGTGGTGGTTCCGATTGAGAGTCTAAAGTATCGACCGTCCTTAGTGTCACCGCGAACGTCCACGCTGTCGGGGAAGTCGAGCATATGATTCGCTGCATTCTTCGGGCCTTGCGTAAAGCTCCAGGTAAGGGTCCAGTCCGGTCCAGCGTTTATCCGCACCCAGTCTTCGAACCTGACCGTAGGAAGCCCCCGCTGCAGCCTAGACGCGGGCGCATCTTTGACCCTAGCAATCAGGTCGGCAGCCTGTGGGTCAGTCAATTCCCGCGAAGAGCGGGCCTCTGCACCGCCTCTGTCTAGTTTCGATTGACACGAGAGTAAAGGCTCAACGCAAGCAGTACGCCAGCGGTAGAACGGTTAGGCTGAGAGCGCGGCACGGGACAGGCTAGCAGTTCTGGAGTCTAGGTGTCGATAACAGGCGATGACACTCAAAACCCCGGTCATTGGGTGCTGAGCGTAATGGGGATTTTTGCCAATCAATTCGGCCACTCACTTATTGCCGTGGCCCAAAGTGATAGCTCGCTTCGATTGTGGCGACCGCGGGTTTTCCACCAACCAGTTGAGGCTCGTAGACGAATTGCTTTACAGCATCGACCACAGGATCGACAAACTGACTATCACCGCTGATGACTTTGACGTCTTGTACTTTGCCGTCTGTACCGATCACCACAGTCAGATAGACAGACCCGGCCTTGCCACCCAATTCTGGCGGTAACTGCGGGTCAGGTCCAGAGACCTTGTGCGGCCATAGTGTGAAGGTCCCGGTAGCGTTCTCGACTCCGGTCCGAAACTCCGGGCGATACGGGATTGTGGACATGTATTCCACTTCCCCTCTTGCTTTGTCACGCTTTCCTTTCAGATCAAAGTGGAATCCGATGTGGCTCTCAACAACCTGAATGGGTGTCCCATTCAGTAGATACGGTCGGAAGTGAAAGTCCCGAAGGGCATCCAAGCTCGCTGCAATCAGCAATGGTTGCCCTTCAACAGGCTCGCTCAGCACGATTTTTCCAGTGTCATCGATGACGATTTTGAAAATCACATTGCCTTGAAGTCCCGCTTTGATTGCCGCCTCGGGGTATTCCGGCAGCGTCCTATGCTCAACTAGTCCAACAATAACGCCCCCCGAAACGCGGATTCTGCGCGGTAAAGAGAGCGACTGGCTCTCGGCATGTGTGCTGGTTGTATCCTGCGCGACAGCGGCCGCCGCGCAAAACGCAAGAACCGCCGTCAACAACCGATGCGTTCTCATGTGGGCATGATACTCCGGGTGGAAGTCAACTGCCGTTAACGGGCGATTACACTCAGAACCCCGAACCGGGAAAACAAAGACAGAAAAACCAGCACAGCACACGAGACAGCAAGGCACTCAGCCCAACCCTGAAGCATGGAAACTCGTCGACGCGCTGGTAGTTCACGCCAGGTCAGAGGTTGCGCAGGAGCGCGGCTAGCGTGTCCATGGCCAGGTGGCTGGCGTGGTTGGAGGCTTGCGGCAGGCCTCCGACTTTTTTGATCAACGCTTTGCGGCTCAAATGGCGGGCTGCGTCCAGAGTTTTGCCGATGACCAACTCGGTAATCGCCGACCCGCAAGCTATCGTCGGAACACATCCCTTGGCGCGAAAGCGAATGTCGGCGATGAATTTTCCTTTCGATTTCCCTCTCTTCCAGACGAACGCTGAGTTGCAGGATGTCTCCGCAAGCGGGGTTTTCCAATTGGGCGGAGGAGTCGGGAGTTTCAACTTCACCTGTGTTGCGTGGGTTCTCGAAATGGTCGAGGAGTTGGGGGGAATACACAGGTCGATTGTAATGCTCCGGTCGCCGGGACGGGGCAGAGCCCCGTCACCACACGGGCTCCAAATTTGCCGCTATCTCTACAATGGGGAGATGCCCGACTCGCACCATCCTCGGCGGATTGCTTGCCTGCAGCCGAGCGCTACGGTGATTCTTGCGAGCGTGGGCGAATTGGACCGCGTTGTGGCGTGCACGAAATACTGCGTTGATGTGGTTCCGGAATTGCGCGAAAACGTGTTCGCAGACTTGCCGAACGGCAAGCGACGCGTCGTCATCGTTGCCGACTCGTGGACGTCGAAGGCCGGCGAGATTCTTGCCGCAAAACCTGATCTGGTGATCGCTAGCGTTCCTTACCAGGAAGCTGCGGTGATCGAGATTCTTAAGGCAGGCATTGCGTTCCTCGGACTGGCTCCGCACACGCTGGACGATATCTATACCGACATCGCGCTGATCTCCGGCACGGTCGGAGCGGGCGAGCGCGGCGCGAAGGTGATTTCCGATATGCAAGCGGCTATCGAAGATGTGCGACGGCAGACGGCAAGCCTTCCCCGAAAACGCGTGTTCTGCGAGGAGTGGGGAAAACCAATCATCGCATCGCAGCCGTGGGTTGCTGAGCTGGTCGAAGCAGCCGGAGGCGAATTCTTGGGTAAGCCGGGAACGCAATGCTCCGCCGAAGAGATCGCTCGACTGGATCCGGAAGTCATTATCGCTGCCTGGTGCGGCGCGGGAGATCGAGTGCCACTGGCAAAGATCACTCGGGAACGAGGCTGGTCGGATACCGCTGCGGTGCGGAATGGGCAAGTCTATTGCATCTCCGACGAACTTCTGAACACTCCCGCACCCACGCTGGTGGCGGGTTTGCGCGCGCTGGCGGGTGCGATTCATCCCACGGTGTTCGGCCCGCAGCGGGGACTTCGTTCGGTTACTCAAGTACCACAGGCGTTATTACCGCAGCGAGGCTGAAAGGCGACGGCTTGATTTAGGATTATCAGTATGGCCACCACATCCAACCCTGCCGGGTCCAACCCAGCAAGTCTAATTCTGCGAAGTCCAACCCTTCAAAGTCTAGCCCAGCGAAGATCGACCTTGCAAGATCAAAGAAGTGCGCGACTACGTCGACCGGTTGTATTCCGAAGGGCGCGCGGCGGATCGACTGATGGAAGGCATCACGGAACTGCTGAACGAACACATGCTGAAGTACAACTGGGTGGGTTTCTACATGCTGGAAGAGGCGACGAATCCGCCGGTGCTGGTTCTGGGACACTACCGGGGAGCGATGACTCCGCACACGCGGATTTCGTTGAACCAGGGCATTTGCGGAGCGGCGGCTTCTCGGGAAAGACGGTAGTTGTGGATGACGTAAATAAGGATCACGCTATCTTGCGTGCTCGCTCGAAACCAAGTCGGAGATCGTGGTTCCGGTCTTTGTGAACGGCAAAGTGGTGGGCGAACTCGATATTGACAGCCACTTTCCTCGCGGCGTTCGCGGCGAAGACCGCGAACTGATTGAATATTGCGCTCAGCTGGTTGGCCAGCGGACTGGAGAGCAAGTAAGCGATCGCCACGTCATCCCGCAGTTTCAAACGCTACGACCTGGACATCATGAAACGAGTTGTAGCCGCGCTGATTCTGAAAGATGACCTGATCCTCGCCTGCCAGAGGACGCGGCACCAGCCCATGCCGCTCAAATGGGAATTTCCGGGAGGCAAGATCGAGGAAGGCGAACAGCCTCGCGATGCCATGCGCCGGGAACTGGAAGAAGAACTGGGGATCGTGGCGGATGTGGGAGTAGAGGTCGCGCGCATTGTTCATGAATATCCGGGCGGCGGTTCGGTTGAACTCCGATTCTTCGAAGTGCGCAGTTATGAGGGTGAAGTTGACAATCGGATTTTTCGCGAAATTCGCTGGGTGACGCGCAAGGAACTGCTGGAACTGGATTTTCTCGAAGCTGACCTGGGATTGGTGAAGGACCTGGCGGCAGGAAAAATCATTTGAGCGCCAAGGCGTTTGCCGCGGAGATCGCGGAGCGCGCGGAGGAATTGCGATGAAAAACCTGTTGTTCTCTGCGTACTCGGCGATCTCTGCGGTTGGATGTTCTCAGCTATCCAGTTCCTCGCATCAGGCTGTAGACATAGGCCACGGTCAGCCCGATCATGATCACGGTCGTTGCCCAGGCGATTATGTTGAAGGTGAGTTTATTCACGTACTCGCCCATCAGTTCTTTCTTGTTGATCAGCAACAGCATGAAAATCAGCACGAAGGGTAACACTGCGCCGTTGACCACCTGCGAAAACACAGCGATCTTGATCAGCGGAAGGCCGGGTATCAGGACCACGGCTGCGCCGGCAACGATGAGCGCGGTATAGAGCCAGTAAAACGCGGGAGCTTCGGAAAACTTGCGTTCCACGCCTGACTCGAAGCCCAAGCCTTCACAAACCGTGTAAGCCGTGGAAAGCGGCAGAATCGACGCGGCAAACAGCGATGCATTGAAAAGTCCGAGCGCAAACAGTATGTAGGCCCAGTCGCCCGCCAGCGGACGCAAGGCCTGAGCGGCGTCGGCGGCATCGCGAATGTCACGATCGCCATGCACGTAGAGCGTGGCCGCGCAGGCCACGATGATGAACCACGCTACGATGTCGGTGAAGATGCAGCCCACGATCACGTCGAGCCTCGAGGTGTTGTACTGACGCCGAGTGACACCTTTTTCCACGATCGACGACTGCAGATAAAACTGCATCCAGGGAGCGATCGTCGTTCCGACCACGCCGATCACCATGTAGAGATACGGGCCCTGGTGGAAGGCGGCCAGCGGAAGGAGGTTTTACGGTGGCCTTCATGGCCTCAATCCACGCGGGCTTGGCGAGCACTCCGGCAAATATGTAGGTGATGTAGAAGAAGGAAGCCGCCAGGAAAACCTTCTCAACACTCTTGTACTGCCCTTTGACGGCGATCAGCCAGACGATGACGGCGCAGATCGGCACGGCAATGTATTTGGAGACCCCGAACAGCCCCATGCTTCCGGCAATGCCGACAAACTCGCCCACGACGTTTCCGAAATTTGTAATCAGAATGCCGAGCATCATGAGGAAGGTAATGCGCAGGCCGTATTCTTCCCGGATCAGATCGCTCAGGCCTTTGCCGGTCACCGCTCCCATGCGGGCGCACATCTCCTGCACCACGATCAGGGCGATGGTGGTGGGGATCATGGTCCACAAGAGCATGTAGCCGAACTGCGCGCCGGCCTGCGAATAGTCAAGATGCCGTTGGCATCGTTGTCGACATTCGCGGTGATGAAGCCCGGGCCTACGACGGCGAAAAACAGCAGGAGCCGGAGCTTCCAACTTCTCAGGAATTTCATGCGCGTGGGCCACAGACACGATCAAATTGGCAAAACAGAACGATCAGAATAAACGCTGAAAGCGATTTCTGGATAGATGAATCTGCGAAATGGAGGAAGTTTTTGTGCGTTTGGGAACGCGATTAAGGTCGACCAGACTGACACGACCGTGGGCAGTTGCCGAGCTGCGCTCGGCCTGGACGGGCGAGGGCGCCCGTCCCCACACTAGCATTACAGCTTGGCGCGCAGCATCGCGATCACGTCATCGGGAGTGATCACGCCGGTCAGATGATTGCGTTCGTCGATCACCGGCAAGGTCAGCAGGTTGTATTTGTCGAAAAGTTCCGCGAATTCCTTTTCTTTTGCCTTTTCGTCGGCAGGAAATGAGCGGCTCCTGGGCCAAAGCCAGGAGCGGAGTCGAGGAAGGCGCCAGAACGATCTTCACCAGCGGCACCGCACCGGCCAGGGTGCCATGAGAATCCGTCAGGTAAATGGCGCTCATGTTTTCCATGCGGCCTTCGAAGATACGCATGGCCTCGATGGCGTCGCTGGCTGTGGCGGTTACCGGCAGCGCAATGTACTCGGTGGTCATGCGGCCGGCGGCCGTGTTCTCTTTGAACTCGAGCAGGTCGGTGACTTCCCGGCGCTCTTCGGGCTGCATCTGCACCAGGATTTCTTCTGTCTTGTCGTCGGACAGGTCGCCCAAAAGGTCGGCGGCCGCGTCGGGTTCCATCTCCTCGACAATGTCGGCGGCGCGATTGGAATCGAGGGATTCCAGGACTGATTTCTGCACCTTGGGTTCGAGTTCCTCCAAGGCGTCGGCGGCCACGTCTTCGTCGAGGGTCTCGAAGACGGCTTCGCGCTCATCGGGCGCCAGATCTTCGACGATGTCGGCAATGTCGGCGGGATGGAGTTTGCTTAGCCCTTCATGCGAAATCTTCAGCCGGACGCGCCGCGCCGGGTCGGTCTCGATGAGATCGACGAAGTCCCAGGGAATATCGCGCGGCGGGACCCGCAGCAGCAAGGCCTTGAGGGCAGCGGCCGGGACCACGCCTTTGAGGAGGCGGCGAATGGCGCCCCGCGCGCCCACATCCACGCCTTCAATTTTCAAGACGGGGTGATTCTGGGCGATCTCGTGATAAAAATCCACGTCGTTCACGCGCACAACTTTGCGGCCGTGCACGTCAATCACCTGCTGGTCGAGAAGGTCGCGACTGAGCAACAGCAGTCCCTCGGAGCCATCGGCTGAGGTCCATTCCGCTGCCGTGGTGGTGGCGCGAACGTCGCCGTTGATGGTGGAAACGGACGTCAGGGGCAAGACGCGGTTTCCAGCGGGCGTTTTGACGACCAGCAGGGCAACGCGGGAGCGGTCTTCCTGCGGGGCGAGGGCCACCTCGCGCACTCGGCCGCTGGCAACGCCGGAGGCGTCATAGACGGTCGAGCCCAACAGTTCGCTCAGAGACACGGTGGCCATCGTGAAGAGAATACCCAAGAGCACCTGCGGATGCCAGATGAATGCGACAGAAAGAACAAAAAAGGCGATAACCACAGGGGGCACAGAGGTACACAGGGAATCGAAAGAGGGGAGGCCTCTGTATTCCTTCGGGGAGTAAGAACAGCGTTAACTGAAGGTTGGCAGCTTGACCAGGTCGTCGTGGGGAACCCGTTCCACGGGATGCCCAGCCTTGCGCCAGGCGCGAAGGCCACCGGTGATCACGAACACTTTGAATCCGAGATCCTGTAATTGGCGCGCCACACGGGCGCTGGTGGCTTCGCGCTGTCAAGTGCAGTAGAGATAAATCTCTTGATCCTTGGGGAGGTTCTTGATTTCTTCCACCAGGTTGTTGGGTTCGATGCGAATCGATCCGGCAATGCGTTCGGAGTCGGCATCGTAGTAGCCGTGGCTGCGGACATCGGCGATCAGCATGTTCCGAGCCGCCTCGGACGCCAATCTCTTTGCGAGCTCGTCAGCCGGTACGCGAGGAATCACATCGAGCAGGCGATACTTGCGGTAAATCCAGACGCGATAAACGAGGTAGACGGCGAGTCCGATGGCGGAGATGACCTCGGCAGCGAAACCGGCGGAGCGCAGGCCGCGCGTGATGGCACGCAGCGCGTCGCTGAAGAGGTATCCCACGGCGGAGTACGCGCCCACATACAAAATTGCCCCAAGGGTGTCGAACTCCAGAAAATCTCCCAGCCGCATTTTCATGCTTCCAGCGAGCGGCGGCGACATGGTGTTAATTCCCGGGATGAATTTGGCAAAAAGCAGGGTCAGCTTGCCGCGGCGGTAAAAATATTCGGCAGACCGGAGAATGCAAGTTTCCGGATTCGCCGAAAGCCGGCACAGCACGCCGAGCAGCGCCCATCCACTGAATCTGCCCATGAAATAGAGAAAAACATCGCCGCAGAGCATCGCGGTGACGCCTACGCCTAACACGAGATAGAAGTGCATATCGCCGTAGGCAGCGACGGCGCCAGCGGTCAGGAGGGCGAGCGCAGCGGGCAAGGGAAGACCGAGAGCTTCGGCGAGGCACACTACCGCCAAAAACAGGTAGCCATGGTGCGAAATTGATGAGAGCAAGTCGGTCATTGTTTGACTGTCATCGGTTGACCGTCATTGGCTGACTGTCATTGTCTTGCGTACACGGGCTGATTGAGTATAACAATGACAATTCGATGCTCCTCGCGTCGACCTCGGTGCAAGAACTCCGGCTAGAGTGGTACGAATTCGCGTGCCATAAGTTAAGGGGGAAGCTTTTTTCGGCCGAGAGCCGCCGCTACATCAATCTTAATCTTGCTTAATCTTGCGAGATGATGGGGATTACGGTGAGAGGCTAGTGGTGAGCGGCTTGCCGAGCTGCGCGCCTGATTTTCACTTCTTCGTTCACTATCGCCAAATCGCACAAAACGACAAGCAAGATCGAAACCACGATGATTGGTCCGACTGCGCCGATGCGATACCCTGAGTGGCCCTCAAGGAGCATAAGGATCCCGACATCAAACACCCAAAAGCTTAACCAAAGGGCGCCGGCACACATGAGCCCTCTGCCGGTACGCGGGAAGCGTGGCTGCAAGATCGCACCCGCAATCAGAAAGATGGGCACACTCGCGAAACCCAAGCCCAGAGCGAAAGAGCCAGCGATCGCCATAGAACATCCGGTGGCGACGGCAAACCAACGCACTTTGCTGGAAACGATCACGGCTGGAAACGATCACGCGCGATGCTTGACCGAAGTACTGTAGCTACTTCTCTCTGGCCACCACGAACTCCGGGGCCCACAACAGGGCGCGTTTGAATTCCGAGTCGGGAAATATGCAAATGGCTTCACGCGCGGATTCGGCGTAGCGGGCAGCCTCTTTGGATGCGTATTCGAGAGAACCATAACGGTGCAGGATGGTCAGGATCTCAGCGTGAGTGACGCCGTTGAACGCTCGGTCGCGAAGGATGGTTTCGATTTTATGGCGCTCGGCGGGGGTGCAGCGCTCCAGCGCATGAATGACCGACATCGTAGCTTTGCCTTCACGCAGGTCGCTGGCAACGGGCTTGCCCAGCACACTCTCTGAGGCGGTGAGGTCGAGCACATCGTCCACGATCTGGAAGGCCATACCAAGATCGGTTCCGTACTGGCCAAGGCGCGCTTCCTGGGGCGCGGTGACGCCGCCGAGGATGCCCCCGACGCGCATGCACACCGAGAACAGGCACGCCGTCTTGCGATAAATCAGATCAAGATGCTCCTGCAGCGAGATCGGCTTGCCCAGTTTCTCCATCTGGAGCAATTCGCCTTCGACCATCTGCTGGGTCAGTTCGATGAGCACGTCGAGGATGCGGAAATTACGCTCCTGCACCGCGATTTTGAAGGCCTGCATGTAGAGCCAATCGCCGGCCAGCACGCACGTCGAGTTGCCCCACTGCGTGTTGGCGGCGGGACGGCCGCGGCGAATCTGGGCTTCGTCAATGATGTCGTCGTGGACGAGCGTTGCGGTGTGGATGATTTCGACAACGGTCGCGAGCTTTACCGCGCCGTCGCCCTCATAGCCGAGCAGTTTGGCGGAGAGCAGCAACAGCGCAGGACGGATTCGTTTGCCGCCGCCGGCGCGCAGGTACTCGCCAATCTCGGTGATCGCGGCGACGTTCGAGACCGTATCGCGGCCGAATTGTTCTTCGATGGCGACAATGTCGTCGCGCAGAAGGTCGAAGATCTCTTTCCCGTTGATGGAGGTCGTGGTACCCAATTTGCTTAATTGCTCCGTTAACTAGTTGCTTCGGTAATTCGTGAACTGCAGATCGATGCCAAAGTCCTGCTGCTTGACCATGGCGATGATTTCCTGCAGCGTATCGCGATCTTTGCTGCTGATCCGGACTACGTCGCCCTGAATCGAGGCTTGCGCTTTCTTCTTCGAATTCTTGACCAGCTTGACGATCTCGCGCGCCTTTTCGATGGGGATGCCTTGCTGCAGGGTGATCTTCTGCTTCACGGTGCTGCCCGCAGCGGGCTCCAGTGCAGCGTAGGTCAAGCCTTTCAGGGGGACGCCGCGTTTGACCAGCTTCTGCTGGAAAACGTCGTTCACCGCTTTCATTTTGAATTCATCGGCGGAGTGAAGCAGGATAGCGTCCGGGCCTTCCATGGCGATCTGGGACTTAGAGTCCTTCAAATCGAAGCGCGTGCTGACTTCCTTCATCGCCTGCTGGATGGCGTTGGAAACTTCCGCGAGGTCGATTTTGCTGACGATATCGAAACTGTTATCGGGCATGGGAAGTCACTGTCGAGCTAAACCACTGTCAGGCTAAACCGGTGTCAGGTGTCAGGTCTCGGGTGTCAGGAAAAAACCTGATTTCTTGGGACCTGACACCTCAGACCTGAGACCTTTTTGTCACGGATCGCTCACCCCAAATGCGTACCCATGAGAGTAACAGAAGAGGCATTATCTGCGAAGGCTGGGGTGCGGTGGTACGACCAGGCTGGCAGTGCCCTAGGCAGCAGGTCCTTCCCCTTCGGCTGCGCTCAGGGTCAGGATCACAAAATCGTGGAGATTGAAGGTTAAAGAGCGCGGTCGGTATTATCCGGTGCGAGTCCGAAGAACTTGTAGAAATTCTGCGTAGTACGCGAGCCGATTTCGTCCGCGGGCACTGCTCGCAGTGCGCCGATTTGGCGGGCTACCTCCTTCACGAACGCCGGTTCGTTTCGCTGGCCGCGATGGGGAATCGGCGCCAGGTAGGGCGAGTCGGTTTCGATCAGCATGCGATCGAGGGGAACCATTTGCGCTGCGTCGCGGATCGGCTGCGCCTTGGGAAAGGTGATGTTGCCGGCAAAAGAAATCATAAAGCCCATGTCGAGGGCGCGCCGTGCGTGCTCGACGCTGCCGGTGAAGCAGTGCAGAATGCCGGCCAAACCACTGGAAGTCCAGTGCTCCGCGATCATCTTCAGGCAGTCGTCCCAAGCGTTCTCGCTGTTGTCGGAGGGGCGGCAGTGAATGATTATCGGCAAGTTGGCCGTCCGCGCGAGTTCCATTTGCCGCAGGAAGACCGTCTTCTGAATTTCCCGGGGGGAGTGGTCGTAAAAATAGTCGAGGCCGATTTCTCCCCAGGCAATCACCTTGGGATTCCGCGCCCATTGCAGCATTTGGGAATCGGCGGCTTCGTTCGCTAGGCTGGCTTCGTGAGGATGAATGCCTACGCTGGCCCAGATTCGCGGATACTCCGGTTTGCCATGGTATTTTTCCGCCAGTTGGATGCCGCAGTTGGCGGTCTCCGGGCCGTCGCCGTTGCCGATGGCGAGATAGGCTTCGATTCCGCTCTGCTTCGCGCGCGCCAGAACTTCGTCGCGATCGGCGTCGTAGCGTTTGCCTTCGAGATGGGCGTGGGAGTCGATGAACACGGTCTTTGGTCGTTAGTCGCTGGTCGGTCGCAAGTTCGTGTGGGGACGGGCGCCATCGCCCGTCCAGGCCGAGCAAAGCTCGGCTGCGCTATTTCAGCCGCGTCCCGATGGGTACGTCCTCGAGAAAGCTGGCCAGCACCGGCTTGCCGCCTTCGGGCGAGGCGGCGACGATCATTCCGTTTGATTCCAGGCCGCGCAATTTGCGGGGCGCGAGGTTGGCTACGATTACTACCTTGCGGCCGATCAGGGTTTCGGGCTCGTAAGCCTCGGCGATTCCGGCTACGAGTTGGCGCACTTCGGTTCCTAGGTCGACTTCCAGACGCAGCAGTTTGTCGGCGCCTTTTACGCGCTCGGCGGTCTTCACCTGGGCCACGCGCAGTTCTACTTTCGCGAAGTCGTCGATGCTGATTTTGCCGTCGGGAATCGCGGCGGCTGGCTTGGCTGGGGTGGTCTGAGTGGCAGACGTTGTTGCGGGCTGACGAGCTTCTCCACCCCGCAAAGCCAACACCGGGCTTGGCGGGGCCCCGGTTCGCTCGGCTGGACGGGCGAGGCGCCCGTCCCCACACTTAGACTTGCACCTGCACTTTGTTCTTCCATTTGCTGCATCCTCTCTACTGCGGATTTGTCGGCTCTTGGAAAGACTGCCTGCACCTGGCCTAACTTTGTGCCGAGGCGCAGTTGCCCCCACTGCAATTCCTTCAGATCGAATTTCTTTATGTCTCCGAGGCCCATCTGGGCCCAGATCTTTGCGGTGGCGTCGGGCACCACCGGATGCGCGAGGGCGGTCACAATCCGCAGGGCCTCGGCGGCGGTGTAAAGCACGGTGGCGAGACGCGCGCGGCTTTCTTCGTCCTTTTTTTCGCCCAGAGACCAGGGTTCGTTTTCGACGATGTATTTGTCGACGGCGCTGACTAGTCCCCAGGCTATCTCGAGCGCCCGTGAGAAGTGGTACTGGTCGAATAGCGTGCCGCAGTCGGCGATCGTTTTTCTTGCCGCCTCTGCAATCGCTGCATCTGAGGGAGTGTGCGCTGCGTTTGAGGGATACGGTACCTCTCCCTTGAAGTAGCGCGTGATCATGGTCAGGGTGCGGCTGGCGAGATTGCCGAGGCCGTTGGCGAGATCGGAATTGTAGCGCTGTACGAGGGCATCGAAACTGAACGAGCCATCTTGTCCGAAAACCACCTCACGAAGCAGGAAGTATCGAAGAGCGTCGGCGCCTAGCACATCGACGATGGTTTCGGCGCGCACGATATTTCCGCGTGACTTCGACATTTTGCTCTCTTCAAAGAGCAGCCAGCCATGCGCGATGATGCCCTTGGGGAGCGGCAATCCGGCGGCGAGCAGAAACGCCGGCCAGTAGACGCAATGGAAGCGGACGATCTCTTTGCCGATCATGTGCACATCGGCGGACCAGTACTTCTCGAATTTGCTGGCGTCGTTCTGGCCATAGCCGAGCGCGGTGATGTAGTTGGCCAGCGCATCGAGCCACACGTAGATCACATGCTTGGGATCGTCCGGTACAGGGATGCCCCACGAAAACGTGGAGCGGCTGATGGAAAGATCGCGCAGTCCGCCGCGCACAAATGAGATCACTTCATTGCGGCGCGTGTCAGGACGGATGAAATCGGGATGCTCGGTGTAGAGGCGGATCAACTTGTCCTGGAATGCCGAGAGCTTGAAGTAGTAATTTTCTTCGTGGACGGTTTCGGTCGGACGGCCACAATCGGGGCAAGGCGCGCCCGGCTCCGCATCGACGTAAAGCTCGTCGGAGACGCAGTATTGACCGGTGTAGGTTCCTTTGTAGATGTATCCGTTGTCGCGAATCTTGCGCCACAACGCTTGCACGCCCTGTTTGTGCCGCTCGGAGGTGGTGCGGATGAAATCGTCGTAGGTCAAACCCATGCGATCCCAGAGGGCACGGAATTCGGCGGAAATCTCATCGGTGAACTGCTGCGGCGTCTTGCCCGCGGCCTGAGCCGCGCGCTCGATTTTTTGACCGTGCTCGTCGGTGCCGGTCAGGAACCAGGTGTCATCGTCCCAGCATGCGGTGGCGACGCGCGATGGTGTCGCAGGCAATGGTGGTGTAGGCGTGTCCAATGTGCGGATGCGCATTGACGTAGTAGATCGGGGTCGTGATGTAGAACTTCTTGGTCATTCTGTGCCTTGGAGCTGAAATATTACCTCCTGTGCCTTGGAGCTGAAATCTTACCTCAGCGGCTAAAGCCGCTGTCCACTTTGCCTCTTACGGTGCGGCTGAAGCCGCACACTTTCAAAACAAAGTCAAAATCTGAATCGGTATGCTCAAGCTGCGGTCGTTGCATTCGATGCGATGTCGTCCACTTCGATTCCGATGTGCTGTAAGTGATGCAACATGTGCGCGACGTAGTCGTCGAATACGAACTGAAGGGTCAGCGGCGCGGAATTGGCAACGGTCAGGGTGTGTGACCAGGCGGAGTCGGGCACCGCTTCGGCCGCAGCCAGCAATTGCCGGTTGAGCGACTGCCACATGTCGATCAACTCTATCCAGTCGCGGCGCTGGTAGGCATGGACGGCTACCCAGCGATTCTGCTCGTAGCCGGGCATGGCGAGTTTGTCTTCGAATTGCGCGCGAACGATTCGTTGATGATTGTTGGCGGCTGAATCGAGCAGATGGCCCAGTTCCTCCTTTGGAGACCAGGCCGAGGGCGCTGACTTGCGCTCGACTGTGTCTTTAGAAAGCTTATTGAGGCGGTCGGGCACGCGCTGTAAGAGATCGCGCAGTGAATTGAGTGCCGGCATGTAACCTCCTAACTTATTTGAATCATGATTTTCTGTTGCTGCTGGCGTAGGCTTGCGCTGCTTCCTGGATCACTTCTTTCAGCGGTATGTGATGCGCCTCCGCCAGCGCCCGGCAATCTTCGTATTCTGGAGCGTAGTTTGAGATGCTGCCATTCATGCTGGCAATCTTGATGCGCACGCGACCCCAGGTCGTATCGACTGTTTCCCATCTCCGAGAGAGCGTCTGGCGCTGCTCCTCGCGGCGGCGCACGCCCAGGGTTGTGGTTTCGGCAAAGATCAGCTTGGTTAAGCGATTTGCGTCTTCCAATTTCGCCAAGACGGTGAGCAAGCGCGCCGGGACGGCTCTTCTTCATCTGCACTGGGACGCTGAACACGTCGAGCGCTCCCTCGGCCAGCAATCGCTCCATGGCATAGGCGAGCACTTGCGGGCTCAGATCATCGAGATTTGCTTCGAGCACGGTGATCTTGTCGTTGGATGTGGCCAGCGCCGTGGTCGCGGCATCCGCCGGTTCGGCTTCTCCAATCGTCAGCCGGAGCAGGTTCGGGTGGTCTGGGAATTCTCGAGTTCCCGCGCCGTATCCTGCTTTCTCGATCTTCATCGCGGGAAATGGGGCGAAGCGCGTGCACAGTATTTTGACGATGGCGGCGCCGGTTGGCGTCACCAGTTCGACCTGTGGTCCCGAAGAATACACGGGCGCGTCCCGCAGCAACTTCAGGGTTGCGGGCGCGGGTACGGGAAGCGTTCCGTGGGCGCATTGGACGGTTCCACCGCCGACGTTCAGGGGCGAGCATATCCATTGTTCGACTGCCAGAGATTCGGCTCCCACGGCGGCGCAGACGATATCGACCATGGCATCGACGGCGCCGACTTCATGGAAGTGGACGCGCTCGACGGACGTGTTGTGTATTTCGGCTTCGGCTTGACCGAGCGCTTCGAAGATGCGGACCGCAGTTGCTTTTGCGGTATTGCTGATAGTCGCCTTATTGATGATCGCGCGAATTTCGGTCAGCCTGCGACCGTGCGCGTGATCAATTTGTGTGGTGACGGGGCTTTGCTCCGTCCCTAGCGGGGCAGAGCCCCGCCTCCACACGGTCTTGTCGTGATCGTGGGCATGATGCTCGTGCGAGTGTTCGTGCGGATGGTCATGTTCCTGCTGCTTCCAGAAAACTTCGCGCGGCAGGTCTTTCTCGCCGTTGGCGTATACATCCACTTTGGTCGCCGAAATTCCTCCCCGCGTAACGTGCGAAATCTTCAACTGCGCGCCTATATCTAGCGCCTCGACTGCGTCTTCCAGAAGGTTTGGAGACACTCCGGCATCCACCAGCGCGCCCAGGAACATGTCGCCGCTGATGCCGGAAAAACAGTCTAGGTAGGCTATACGCATAGGGGCCGTCGTTGGTCGATAGTCGTTGGTCGTTGGCTAGCGGTGCAAGCCGTTAGTCTGGGAGCGCATATTCGCTGTTGATATTGTGCAGGCTAACGACCGACGACTAGCGACCAACGACCGATGTTTCATGATAGGGAAGGCCGCCACCTCCGTCAAACCCGCCACCCGTCGTGAGTTTGTTAGAATCACTCTTCCTTCAATAGGTTAGAGGGCATCCTTGTATCGATATCTGGAACTTCGGTTGGTGGAACATCTGCGCGAGTTCCTGGGTCGTGTTTACGGCCTGGGAAGCGCGAACATCGTGGTCGAACAGCCGCCGAAAATCGAATTCGGCGAGTACGCGCTGCCCATCGCTTTTGAACTCGCCAAGAAACTTCGCAAGGCGCCGCGCAAGATTGCCGAAGAGATCGTCGCGGGCGTGGGTGCGATTCCCGGCTTTGCGAAGCTTGAGGTAGCGGGGGCGGGATACATCAACGTTCGCGTAAGCCGCGCCGAGCTGGCCACGGAGCTTGCCGCCGATTATTCTCCCTCCGCGGAGATACCGCCCGGCAAAGTGCTGGTCGAGCATTCGAGCATCAATCCCAACAAGGCGGCGCATATCGGGCATCTGCGCAACGCCATTCTTGGCGACACTTTCGTCCGGCTGCTGCGCTTCGCGGGCAGGGAAGTGGACGTTCAGAATTACATCGACAACACCGGCGCGCAGGTCGCCGACGTGGTGGTTGGATTTCTGAATATCGAGCGGAAGTCCCGTGCGCAGATCGAGGCGCTGGCCGCTGCTCCCCGATTCGATTACGCGTGTTGGGATCTTTACGCTCGCGTTTCCCATTGGTACGAGGAGGACAAGTCGAACCTGCAGGCGCGTGCCGCGACTCTGCGTGCGATCGAGGAAGGGAACAATGAGACGGCGGCGATTGCGGACTTGATTTCAGTTGCTGTGCTTAAGCGCCATCTCGAAACCATGGAGCGGCTCGACATTGAGTACGACTTTCTGCCGCGCGAGAGCGAGATACTTCACCTTCATTTTTGGGACGCTGCGTTCACCAAGCTTAAGGAAGCAGGC
The DNA here is from genome assembly GCA_963760175.1 of uncultured Acidobacteriaceae bacterium. Taxonomy (GTDB): domain Bacteria; phylum Acidobacteriota; class Terriglobia; order Terriglobales; family Acidobacteriaceae; genus Acidiflorens. The sequence goes on along the minus strand of CAVXBU010000020.1, from coordinate 60,452 downwards.
GTGCTTACTTACGAGGACGGAGGAAAGAACAAGGGCTGCTGGGTTATGCGGCGCGCGGGGACTTCAAAAGTTGAAACCGCGGAGAACGGGGAGATTAAAGAGGAAGACCAGAAAGTCATCGTCCGCTCCAACGGCACGGTGGGGTATGTTGGCAAAGATATCGCCTATCACATGTGGAAGTTCGGGTTGCTGGGGCGCGATTTTGGTTATCGGAAATTCTTTCGCTATCCGAATGCGCACGAGTGTTGGATCTCAACCACTCATGGTGAGCGAGATCATCCGCACTTTGGCGATGTGGCGGAGATTTACAACGTCATTGATGCGCGCCAGTCGGAGGCGCAGAACACGGTGATCGAAGCTTTGCGCGGACTTGGCCACGACGAGGCGGCCGATCGCTACACGCATTTTTCTTACGAGATGGTGGCACTTACTCCGCGCTGCGCCGCCGAACTCGGCTACCAACTTAGCGAAGAAGATAAAGGGCGATCGTGGATCGAAGTTTCCGGACGCAAGGGTTTCGGGGTAAAGGCCGACGATCTTCTGGATGCTCTGATTACATCGGCTCGTAAAGAGGTTGATGGGCGTCATCCCGAGTTAGGCGAAGTGGAGCGTGGCGGCATTGCTACGCTGATTGCGATAGGGGCGCTGCGCTATTTCATGCTGAAGTTCACGAAGCCCTCGGTGATCGCCTTCGATTTCAAAGACGCTTTGAGTTTCGAGGGTGACACGGGGCCGTATGCGCAGTATGCCGTGGTGCGCGCTTCTAATATTTTCCGCAAGGGAGGATTGGATCCGGAGGCTTTTTGCCGGGATTCGGCTGGGCTCGCTTCTCTGGCAGCGAGCACGGGCGCCGCTAGCGGAGACGCGGCGAGCCGCGTCTCTACGCGGGAGTTTGCCGAGTATCTTGACGGGGAATCTTCCAATGACATCTGGGAACTCTGGCTGGCGGCGGCTAAGACCTCTTATGTTGTTAGCCAGTGTATTGCCACCACCGAGCCGGCTTATCTGGCCAAGCATACGTTCCAACTGGCACAGCTTTTCAATACTTTCTATCACCGCTATCCCATCCTGAACGAAGCGGATGCGGGGCGGAGACGGTTCCTGCTGACGACTGCGGCGGTGGTTCGACGCGAGCTTATCCGCGTTCTCGCGGTCATGGGGATCGGTGTTCCGCCGGTAATGTGAGGCGAGTTACCAAGGCTTACAACTCGGGTGGTTCGGGTGGCATCAGTCTTATATAGGATAGTCCTATGAAGAAGAATATCTTTGCGATGATGCTGCTGGGTTTTGCGTTGAGCACGGCTGTTATCTGGGCGGAGAACGCTCCGGAGATGCCGCGCATTTTCGCCAACTCACGCTTTGTTTACGTAACTGCTTACGACGGCGGTCAATTCGATCCCAACCTCTTGCCCGAGGACCGCGCGGCTATTGCTCACGTGCAGGAGGCGATCCAGAAGTGGGGCAAGTTGATTGTGGTGTATAAGCCTCAGGAGGCGGACATAGTCCTGGCGGTGCAGTCCCGGTCATCGGAGGACGTGTTGGCTGTTTATGATGCGCACGCAGGGGATGCGAGCAGCCGGCCTTCGCAGACTTATCTGTGGCGCGTAATGGGACGCGCCGGGTTACAGAAGGGCGAGATGCCGCTGTTTTCGCAGTTTGAGAAAGCTTGGGATAAGATCGCGCATTGAGCCTGGCGCGTCCCGCGTCAGTGGAGAGCCGGGTGTCCCCGGACGGATGGGCGAAGGGCTCTCTTTTTTCGAGATTCCAGATTCCAGGACGACCGGTGCAAGTAGTTGCAGGGCCTCATGAATCGCAGCTATAATTCACGGCGAGAAAAACCAAAGAGTATAAAATTTCTACGGTTTGTATCACGATTGCCTTGGTCGGGGAGGTGTGCAATTCCCACAGTCAGATTCCAAGGCATTGATATAGAATGATTTAGCCATTTCATTTCCGGGCCCGCGATGGCATCCGCCGTGCACTAGCTAGGGAGCGGGCCCAGTCCCAGGAGACTTTTGGCAGGACCGGGCATAGATTCAAAATTCAGGACAAGATTTCAGGACAGAGCAATATTTGGGCAAGGAGCCCTAAACCTTATGAATCGCACCAAACTGACCCTAATGCTGGCGGTCGCACTGGCCGCATCGATCGGATGTACAACCAAGAATTACGTGCGTGAACAGACTACGCCGCTGATCAACAAGACTAATGAACTTGATGACCTGACGGCGAAGAATTCGAAAGATATCAAGGATGTAGATCAGCGAGCCCAAGCCGGCATCCAGGCAGTACAGGCCAAGGCCGCGGAAGTGGACCAGAAGGCTTTGGCTGCGGGCAGCGAGGCCGACAAGGCGCAACTTTCGGCGAACAGCGCTACCCAGCGCGTCGATGTTCTGACCAACGCTGTCATCAATCTCGATAACTATCACCCGGTGGTCGAGACGGCGGTACATTTCGGATTCAACAAGGATAATCTGACGAAGGAAGCCAAGGAAGCCATCGACCAGTTGGCCACCAGCGTCGCCACCACCAAGGGATACATCATCACGGTAGAGGGTGCGACCGACTCGGTGGGCAGCGCAGAGTACAACTACGATCTGAGCCAGCGCCGCGCCAATGCGGTGATTCAGTACCTGGCGGCGGAGAAAAGCGTTCCCGCTTACAAGATTTATTTGATCGGGCTGGGCAAGGATAAGCCGGTCGAGAGCAATAAGACTGCCGACGGTCGCGCCAAGAACCGCCGGGTGGATATCCGTCTGATGACCAACACTGGGGCCGGAACGACGACGCCAGCGCAGGCGCCGAGCAGCAATCCGACTCCGACGGCGAACGCGAATCCGCCGTCTATGTAAGTTTAGGTTTAGCCCTCCCTCCCTCCCCGGAGGAACTTGCAAGGCCGTCCGGTTTTTTGGACGGCCTGATTTTTTTGCGGGTTCCAGTGTGTGCATACCCTGCAGGTTTTCGTTGCGGTAACATGGTTCGGGTTGCCGATATGGAGCGCTCGCTAATCTGGATTGGGGGCGACAACAAAGGCTGGAGTTGCTCGAATTGCCGCTGGAGATTCCCCGTACCCACGCTGCTTAGCGGAGAAGAGGCTAAGGCTGCTTACGACCGTCTGGCGGCGGGGAAGTTTCGCGACCACAAGTGCGAGGGCGGAGCCAGTTTGTTTGAGGCGGAACAGGAAACAAAGCACGACGCCAACGCCTCTTTCGCGGACCGCGCTCGGAAGCTCATAAAGGGTGGATACAAACCGAAGGTTGCGGTCGAGATCGTGCTCCATGAAATGGAATTCGAACAAGGCAATAATTCGGGGATGATGGCGAAGGCGCGCGCTGACGCCGAGGATTTCCTTATGCGAGTCCGCAAGGGCCTCATCTGAAAGGGGGCGTCCGGTTTGCGCCCTGCGAATATTCATGGTTTTCCGATGTGCCCAACAGCTTTAGGCTAATGGCGATTGTCGGCAGTTTGCCTGGGTCGAACCGCGCCAAGATTGACCGGGATGGGTAGAATAGAGTCCATGGGCAGCTCGTGGAATTCGACTGACCCTGATTTGACTGGCCCAGGTTCCGCTGACCCAGGGGGACGAAAGCCACGCTCGTTCGGAATTCGAGAGCTCGTGCTTGCAGTCTTCCTGGCAGTCATCTTTTTTCTGCTTGGCCACAGCATGGTGCGTCATCGCTTCTTCCAAGGCGGCCGGTTTCACCGGAACGGCTCCGTCGGACAATAGCTGACTATTCGCCCAGAATCGCCTGGGTACGATCAGAACTCCAACCGCGCCTGAAAGGCGATCATGCGGGGACTGCTATCGCCGCCCAAACCGACGCCCAGCAAGCCGGTCGGCGGAGAAGTCGTGTAGGTGAGCGCTCCGAATCCGGTCTGCGTGGAAGGATTTCCTGGAATGCCGGCCTGCACCATGCTTGGAAGCGCAAAATTCGGATGGTTGAAAACATTGAAGAACTGACCCTCAAACCGCAGCTTCACATGCTCGCTCAAGGGAAACCATTTTGTCAGGTAGAAGTCGCTCCAGAGGAAATCAGGACCGCGGAGAGCGTTGCGGCCGAGGTTTCCGAATTGGCAGTTCTGCGGACTGTCGCCGCCGTAGCACTGCCCTGTGCTCGGATCGACCGCCGAGATGAAAGCATCCGGATTGAGCCACTGAATCGTGCCCGGCTGCGTGACGCCAGGAATGTTGCAATGGCGGCAGTAGGGATCCACTCCGGGCACAAGACTGGCGAACTGCGGGCCGCTGCCCTGCACGATGCCGTTTCCGTTTGCCGAATAGGGCGTGCTCAGCACCGAGAACGGAACTCCGCTGTGCCAAAACACGTTCCGAAATCTGCCAGCCGTTGAGCGCGTAGCCCAGCGAATGACTGCGCACTTTAACCGGCAACTGATACACGTACTGCGCGTTGAGATTGTGCCGGATGTCATAGTCGCAGGGACCATAGTCGCGGGCAAGGTCTCCGGGCAGAGGCGAAAGAATCCCTCCGGCGGAGAATGGCAGGAACCCTCCGTTGGAGACCGTATCCATGCAATGGCTCCAGGTGTAGTTGACCTGCCCTTGCAGGCCGTGGCCCAGCCGCTTCATGGCCGTCAGTTGAAGGCCGTTGTAGTGGCTGTTCGCGCCGGTGGAGAACTGCGTCACCGCGCCGAATCGTGGATCGGTTGGCTGCAGGTAAGGGAACGGCGCGAAACATCCCTGGCACACGGTTTGGTAGCCGTTGACTTGAGTTGAGTACGGCTGGTTCACGGCGCGCGTGCCGACGTACTGCGCTTGCAGGCTGGCCGTCGTTCCAAATTGATGTTCGATGCCCAGGCTCCACTCCATGAAGTACGGCGCGTGGAGTTTGCCGTCGGGCACGGCGGTGATCGCGACCGGCGGAAGACGAGCGGCTGGCCCTGGGGAAATCCGCAAAGTGAAAGTCTGATTCGCGGCAACGATTGCGCCGACGGCGCTATTCGTCACTCCGGGCGCGATGCGCTGCGCAGCCGACTACCGGGTCGCAGCCCGGGCGATCCCGTGCCGCCCACGGTGCCGAGCAGCCCTCCCTGAAACGTTTTGTCGTATGGAGGATTGGCGCCGATCAGATCGGCAACGCTGCCCGGCAAGATATCGCTGAAAATTCCGAAGCCGGTGCGCAGCACGGATTTCGGTTCGAACTGCCAGGCAATCGCCGTTCTCGGTTGCAGAATCGCCACCGGCGTGGACGAGAACAGATTGCCGAGATGAGTTTGAATCGCCGCGTTCAGCGGCTGATTGACATCGTGCGAGATGGAACTGAAAGAGCCGCTAAGACGGGCAACCTGATCGTGCGGATTCAGCGGATTGGAGTTGAAGGTGTCGCGCAGGCCGAACGTCCAGGTCAGTTTGCGAGTCACCTTCCAGGTGTCCTGCGCGTAGAGATCGAGATTGAGAAAGTTGAAAGGCTCATTGGCGTTCGAAGGGAAAGCTCTGCGACGCGGTGTTCGCCACTCCATAGATGAATTGCTGCAAGTTCGTGTAGGTCACGGTGGGAACCGTGCCTTCGCCGAAGTCATAATCGTTCAGGCGGAAGATTCGGGTGTTGGTTCCGAACCGCAGTTCGTGAGCGCCATGGCTCCAGGCGAGATTGTCGTTGATGAAGAAGCGCGAGGCGCGCCGGCCTTGAACCCAGGTGTTGTCGAGCCCTCCGATGGGCGTGAAAGGGATTCGCGCCGCTGCCCTGCAACACGATCGGGAACGCGGCAAGTGTCTGCTGAAAATTGCTGGGCCCGAACAAGCTTTCATACCAGGAAAACGCGGGATTGAAGTAGTTCACCAGGTTCTGCGAGAAGACGTGCGTGTATCCGGCCGCGAACGAATAGAGAGGCTGCGGCGAAACCGCATTGAACAGAGGGTTGATGGGGTCTGTGTAGGCGGCTTGCAGCCCGGTGTCCGACTGAAAGCGAAACCACGCGGTATCTTTCTGGTTGATGTTGTAGTCGATGCGGGCGGTCTGCACTTGTTCGTGGTCGTCGCTGGAGTGCGAGACGCTCTGCCGGTTCGCGCAACCGTTTCCGTTCGGCGGATTGCCCGAGCCGGAGTGCCGTCCGAATTGAAGGACACCGCAGTACCGGGTGTGCCGCTGGTATTTCCATAGAGCGAAAACATCTGCTGATAGAACGGAACCTCTTGCGGCGCAGCGGGATAGCAATTCCCGGGCCCGCTAGACACGCAGCCGGTTGTTTGACCTGAGTTCAGTTGCCAAGACGTATTGCTGGAAATGCCGGCGCTGGGAACGATGGTCGGCGTGACGATGGGCAGTGCGATCCGCACCCACTCGCTGTCGAAGAAGAAGAACAGCTTGTCGTGCACGATCGGCCCGCCCAGGCTGCCGCCAAAGTGATTCACGGTCGATCCGCGGCTTGTGATTGCCCGGCGTCGCATTGGTGAAGTAATCCGCCGCATTCAGCAGCGAACCATTCCACAGTTCATAGAGATTCCCGTGAAACTGATTCGTGCCGGATTTGGTGACGTAGTTGACCTGGGACGCTCCATACCGGCCTTGATCCACGGAATAGGAAAGCGTGTTGACGGTCACCTCCGAGATCGAATTCAATCCCAGGACGAGGTTGGTGGAAAGGCCGCTGTTGAGATTGGTGAGCGGATCGTTCGTTTCCAGCCCGTCCACGATGTAGCCGTTGGAGAGGGCGGGCAGTCCGTTGAATTCCACGTTGCCATAGCCGTTGGTGCCGCCGACGAAATCGTTGCCGCTGCCGGCCGTATTGATGAGCGCCCCCGGCGCAAACTGCAGAGGATAGGTCAGGTCGCCGCCGGGATTGGGCAGGTTCTCCAGCGCCGGCGCATTCAAGGTGGTGGAGGTGTTGGCGTTTTCCGGGTTGATGAGTGGGGCCTCGCCGCTGACCTCCACCGCCTCATTGGATCGGGCCACCTTCAGCGTGAAATCCACCGTTTGCTTCTGGCCCAGGCCCGAAACGACATTGTCGTTTTGCTGCGGCTCGAAGCCTTGCGCCTCCACTTTGACCGAGTAAGTACCCGGCTTTAGCTGCGGGAAGTTGAACCGGCCTGCGTCATCGGTCTTGGCGCTACGCTTCAGACCGGTCTCATGATTCGTGATCGTCACGGTGGCGCCCGGAACAACGGCGCCGGTCGCGTCCCGTACCTCGCCGACGATGGCGCTGGTGGTTTCGCCTTGTGCCAGCGCTTTCGCCGGAAGAAGACACGCCACCGTCAACACAAGAAAAGCAAAGTGCGCTGCCCGCGCCATGAATCCCCACTCATTTGCCTAAAGCGGCAATGTGTCTCCGGTTTCATCTATTAACCGGCGATTATTCTGTTATAGTTAACCACAGTTAACACGAACAGGCAAGAAGAGAACGGGGGACTGGGCAATCTCGGCGATTGTGGGGAATGAACCGCACTGCGTCCAGAAGAGGTCTTTAAACGCCGCTATTCGTGCCGCAAGGCCTCGATCGGATCCAGGCGCGAGGCACGCAAGGCCGGAATCATGCCGCTGATTAGTCCCACCGCCCCGAGAATGAGCGTGGACGCGATCAGCGTTCCCGGAGCGATGATCAGGCGGATGTCGCCCGCTTCCCCGTTCTTGGCGAATGCGCTGTACAAGGTGAGCCTTCCCACCGAAAGTGCGACGGCGTAGGCCAGAATCACTCCCAGCACGCCGCCGATGAAGGTAATGGTCAGGGCTTCGGCAAGAAACTGCATCAGAATGTAGCGCCGTTGCGCGCCCAGCGCCTTCTGCACGCCGATCTCGCGCGTCCGCTGCGTCACCGAAACCAGCATGATATTCATCAGGCCCGACGCCGCCGATGCCGAGCGTAAGCGTGCCGATGAATCCCATCAAGATCTTCAGCCCGAGCGCAATGATTTCGAACTGATGCAGCTGCGTCATCAGGTTGAACACTCGCACGGCTTGCCGGTCCGTCTGGCTGAACTTGTGCTGCGTCGCCAGAATCGTGCGGACCGCCGGTTCGATTTGCTCGTATTCCGGCGTCTGGTAGTTGAACCAGATCGTATCCAGGTAATGCGTGTCCTTCAGATCGCTCATCGTGGTGAAGGGGACGTAGACCACGCGGTTGATGTCGTCATTCCCCTCCTGCATTTTGGCGCTCAACACACCGACGACTTCAAAGCTGAGACCATCCAGCCGGATGCTGCTCACCCAAGCGCGTTGCGTCCGGAAAAAAACTTTTCCTTCGCCTCCGAACCGATCACCGCGACACGGGCGCGCTGGATCTGGTCTTCCATGTTGTAGAAACGGCCTTGCCCCAGCTTGAGGGAGCGGATCGACAGACACGTCCGGATCATTCCCGCTCACGGTAAAGGTGAAAATCCCGGTTGTCGTACTGCACGTTCGCCTGCTTGCTCGACCGTGGGCGTGATATGAGTGATCTGTGGAAGGTTGGTGGTCAAGCGCATCCACATCATCCTGCGTAAATCGGATTTGCACTCCCGATTTCTGACCGCCCGCCTGCGTGGAAGTTTTGCCCGGCACGACGATGACGAGCTTGGTGCCGAAGTTCGCAAAGATGTTCGCGCAGGCCTGGCCGAAACCAGTCGCCGTAAGCGAGCAGCATGACCACGGTGGCGATGCCCCAGGCCATGCCCAGCATGGTGAGCGCGGTGCGCCGCCGATTGTGGCGCATGGCTGCATAGGCTTCGCCGAGCAAATCACGGAACATCCGAATTGCATCACCTTATTCGTCACTGCTCTTGCGTCACTCTTGCGGTTACTCCTGCCGGAGCGCTTCCACCGGCTGCAACATGGCCGCTTTGCGCGCCGGATAAAACCTGCCACCACTCCGGCCAGCGTCAGGCTGCCGATCGCCAGCATCGCCGACATGGGCACTAATTTCGGCGGATCAAATCCTTGCGGCCCCTGCACTTCCTCCGATCATCGCCATCAGGCCGCCCGCCATCACCATGCCGATCAATCCGCTTCCCAGCGTGAGCAGCAACCCTTCCAGAAAAAAATGAAACAGTATATTGCGGTTGGTCGCACCCAACGCCTTGCGCAATCCGATCTCATGGGTGCGTTCGCTCACTGCCACCAGCATGATATTGATCACGCCGATGGCGCCAAGAGCCAGCGTGACCATGCCCACGGCTCCCAGGAACATGTTCATGACGTCGAAAATGGTTCCGACCATCTTTGATTCTTGGATCGAATCCCACTCGTCGAAGGCGTTTTGATCGCGGGCATCGAATCCGTGATTGCGGCCAATAATCTTGTGAACCTCCTCCTGCGCCAGCAGGTGCTCCGCGGTCACCAGCGGCTGATATTCAATAAAAGAAATGGAGTTCTGATGGTTTTCTCCCTTGATCGGGAAGTTCGTCGGCCATCACCTGGAAAGGGATGTAGCCACGCATGTTCAGCCACATGTTGTCGCCGCGGCCGAGGTGCGGCATGGTGCCCACCACTTCAAACCGGATGCCATTCAGCAGGACGAATGCGCCGACCGCTGGCCGCCCGGGAAACAGCGCCTTCAGCAGTTCGTTACCGAGGACGATTACATTGCGTCTTTGCGCTCCGTCCATTTCATTGAGCCAGCGCCCCTCCTTGAGGGGAAGATAACTGATCTCGTTCAGCTGGGGTTCGACGCCCAGAATTTCCCCGCTGGCGCTGGCAAATTCGCTCACTTCATGCAGGTCGTTGCGCGAAATCATCGGGCAGGCATTGCGGACGTGCGGGGCTTGCGTGCGGATCTCGCTCGTAGTCCTGGTAGGTGAGCAAATAGGAACGGGCGGAGTTCATGTTGCCCGCAACCGCAGGCGCGCGCCCGGGAAACATAAACATGATGTCTTTGCCGAACTCCGCCAGTTCGCGCTTGTTGCCCGAGCGGAAGCCTTCGCCAACGCCCACCAGCAGCAGTAAAGATCCCACCCCCCAGGCGATGCCGAACATGGTGAGAAATGAGCGCAGCTTGTGCGCCCAAAGATTGCGAAAGATCTGCGCGAAGATGTCGAGAACTGTCCGCATGACTGAGATACGATTGTACCCCTTGGATTGTTCCTTATTTGACGCGTCAAGTTGGGTTGGCGGTTGGGTTGCGGGATGCAAAAAGTGGCTGGGGTCGGGGGGTTTGGGGCTACGAGCAGGTTGTTTAGTTGGGGTGCAGAGAAGCGGGGCCTAGAATTCTCTCAATATATTCATCAAGATTTGACGAGAGTAAAGTAAACAATATGGTGGAGTGCGAAGCCTTTGAAAAATATTACCCTACTCGTTTTCGCTGGTGCGTGCTGCATTCAATCGTCCGCGGCGCTGCTATGCCCAGAGTACGCCTGACCATTGCCCGCGGCCCTCGGAGGGCAACGTTATCGTGGAGCCGGAGGACCTGCGAAGCCAAAACGGCACGTTGAAGGTCGAACTGACCGTCGAGAACGCCAAGCAGAGCGACGGGTCGGTTCGTTACTGCTACATCGATCAGAACGGCAAAGAGTCGCCCAATCTTCGGGTGAATCCGGGCGACCTTGTGGTCTTGAAGCTCAAGAATGACTTGAAGGACTTCGACGCCGGCTCCCCTGCAGCGACTTCGAATCACGCGCATGCTATGCCGGAGAAAAATGCGGACGCATGCACCAGCGGCCTGATGACGAAGACTTCCACCAATCTGCATTTCCACGGATTGACCATTCGCGCCGGTTTGTCATCAGGATGATGTTCTAAAGACCTCGATTCAGCCGGGCGATCCACCATTCGAGTATCGATTCCGCATTCCGGAGAACGAGCCGCCTGGATTGTATTGGTACCATCCGCACATTCATGGCTTCACGAAGCTAGAGGTGTTGGGTGGAGCGTCGGGAGCATTGATTGTCGAAGGCATCGAGCGAGCCAACAAAGCGGTAGCGGGATTGCCGGAAAGAGTGATTGTGATTCGCGACCAGGATCTGCTGAATCCGAACGCGCCGCCCTCGAAGTCGGAGCCCGTGGTTCCCAAGATGTTGATCGATCGGGATGGAGATGCAGCCAATAACGGAACGGGATTCGGCAAACCCGCGAAGGATCTTTCGATCAATTTCGTGCCCGTGCCTTATCCCGACTATCCTCCAGCGGTGATCGAGATGAAGCCCGAAGAGCAGCAGCTGTGGCGTGTGCTCAATGCGTCGGGAATCACGTACCTCAATCTGGAGGTGTTATTTGGTCACACGCCGCAAAAGCTTGGCCTGGTCGCGCTCGACGGAGTTCCGCTAAACCAGAAGCGGAATGATCGGTGACTTTGTTGACTGGCAAACGCATCTGGGCTGTGCCGCCAGGCGGGAGGGTGGAATTCATCGTGAAAGGGCCGCCTCTCGGGACGCCGGCGCTGCTCGTGACGCGAACCGTGGATACGGGAGCGGGCGGCGAGAACGATACCAATCGCATGATCGCGAGAATCGCAGTTTCGAAGGATGCGCCCGAACCGCAATCAACGCTGGCAGCGTCACCCAAGCCGCTTCCATCTTCTCCGCTGCCGTGGTTGGGGAACGTGACGCCGGTGCGTACGCGCAAGCTCTATTTTTCCGAAAAATTGCTCGATCCCAACAATCCCAACAGCGCGACTGAGTTTTATCTGACCGTTGACGGCCAGACGCCGGTGGCGTTCGATCCCAAGTCCGGGGTACCGAATATCGTTGCCAAGCAAGGCACGGTGGAGGATTGGATCATCGAAAACCGCTCCAACGAACTGCATGCGTTTCACATTCATCAGCTGCACTTTATGCTGATCGATTATCAGGGCAAAGTTGTGAACGAGCCGTTTCTGCGCGATACGGTCAACGTTCCTTATTACAACGGCCGAGCGCTGGAATATCCCAGCGTCCGACTGAGGATGGATTTTCGCGACCCGAATACGGTCGGCGACTTTCCTCTACCACTGCCATCTTTTGGAGCATGAAGATGGAGGGATGATGGGATTGATACGCGTAGAGCCATAGCCACACGCGACGGGCTTAACCTTCGGCAACGGACGAGACAAAGCAAACAGCCGAAACCGGTTTTGCCGGCTTCGGCTGTTTTTATCACTCTCTACTGCAAACGTTCCACGAAGTTCGGCTTTAGTGCGTCGCTGAAGCTTGCCATGGATAGTTATTGAAGTCGAACAGATCGAACAGGTCGCTGATGGCTGGCCCATTGATCGGAACGTATGGGTTGTAGAACGTGACCGGGTTGGGGAAATTATCGCGACTGCGATAGCTCACCGTGCCGATGCGCCAATTCCGCTCGATGAACTTGAGAATGGAGACGTGGTCGGCGTATTCGTGCGAGATATATCCAGGTCTGTTGTAAGCGGATACGACGATCAGCGGAATACGTGTGCCGTCGCCGAAGAAGTCCAGTTGCTGGACATAGCCGGAATCATAGTAGCCGCCGCCTTCGTCGAAGGTGATGAAGATGGCGGTGTTCTGAGCGTAGGGTGAATTCTGTACCTGGCTGACGATCTTCCGGGCGAACCCCTCAAAGAGGTCCAGCTTTGACGACGCCGGATGTCCGTCCACAAGCCCGCTGGGCTTCACAAAGGAGACAGCCGGCAGCGTGCCATGGGCGATATCCGAGTAGAGGTTTAACGAGTCCTGCACGTGGGCTGTGCGGTAAGCCGCATTGGCCATGGTGGAAGTGTCGTACTGGAACGGGTTGCAGATGTTGCAGTACTCATCCTCGGTGGGGCCGGTGGTGCCGTAGTTGAGCTGATAGGGATCGGGCACATAGTTGTTCCACTGATCGCCGTAGTACTTCCACGAAATGCTGATTGGCGGTCAGATCGTCGCCAATGCTCGGCGTCGAGGATGGCGGGATCGTAAACGGCGTGTTGGCGGGATTCTGATCGATATAGGCGTTCTTGCCATTGCCGAACCAGCCCGGGTTGTAGTTGTTCAAAAGGTAGTAGTGGCCGGGTTCGCAGTGTGGATCAACACCGATCGACCAGAGGTAGCGCACAACCGGACCCACGCCGGGCTCACCCGGATCGGAGCAGTTGCTGTAGGATCCGCCACCGGAGACCGGCTCGGCTGTATAAGGCGGCGGATAGCCCTCGTTATAGCTGTTGCCGTAGCCGTCTTCGACCCACCAGTTGTTGGTGCCGGTTTGCGGATTGGGGTTCTCAACTTCGTTGACGACGCCCGCATCCGGATTCGGACCGCCGTCGTAGGGCGCAGTATAGACCTCGACGCCGTTCGGCGGCACCGCCGGATGCCCGAAGCGATCACTGAACCAGATCGCGTCGCCATGACCGAGCATGATGTGATTTGCGCCCGTCCCGCCATTGACCGACTGGTGGAAGTTATCGCTCATCGCGAAGTTGTTAGCCAGGCTGGTGAAGTAGGGAACGTCGCCGTGCTGAACGTTGTAAAAGCCCACGCTGGTCGAACCTTCACCAGTGGTCGTCACGCCTGTCCCGTACTCGATACTGAAGTTGGCAGCTTGTTCCTCGCCATTGGTGCCGGCTCCCACTGTGACTTCCACCCAAGGGAACAGCAAGGAATCGCAACCGTTGGGATACTGACGGCTGGCGTGCGAGAGATCGCAGTCGAGCTGCTGCCACATCTGGTAGAAGCGGTGCACCGGGCTAGCGGCGTAGTCGTCATAGGTGAACGTGTTGCCGTTGGTCAGCTGGAACGGTCCGGTGGGCAGTGAGTCCACATTGGTGATGCGCGCATCGGGTACGTGCGACGCCTGTCCCGTGCCGCCGGTAAGCAGGTACTGGTAATAATCGGCGGGCAGCCCGCTTTCGGACGCCTGGGCGTTGGCCAGCGTCGCCGGGTAAATGTAAGAGGTCTTCGGACCGCCGGTGAGCGGCGCAGGAAGGACATCGCCCGGGAAGGCCGTCTTTGGAGGGCTCAAAAGGAAAGGATCCGGATTCTGGTCTGTAGCGGCGGATTGATGATACTTAGAGAAATTGGGACCGGGCTTACCATCGGCGTCGACGATCCCCTCCGAAAGGAGGTTCCAGATGCGTTGCCCATCCTTGGGCACATATGTGGCAAATACGTGATCAAAGCTCCGGTTTTCACCGATGATTACAATCACATGCTGGATAGGCGTGATCGGCCGGTGAGTTTGTGCTTCAGCATTGAGCGGAGCACCCATGTTGGCCATTAAGGCTACAAGGCTTATCCCCACCGTGGCGTGTCGTCTGACTTCCGTCAAAACCTGCAACAAAGACATACCCTTCCTCCTAGTCTTGAAGTCGTTCTGATTTCCCAGCCTTCACTTGAAAAAACTTGATCGAAAGTAAACGAAGAAAGTTACAGGACCGTGAAAGTATAGTGAATTTTGAGAGAAAGGCAAGTCTAGGTCGTTCTGGTTGGCCTTGACCCATTGAAGGTCATGGAAAGCGCAAATGCCGTCATCGGCGCGGGTTTTGGGCGACAGCTGCCATGGACGACTTGGGGTCGTGGCGAGACTCTTATCCGTCTCCCGCGACCTCAATACCCGGGCGCTCTATACCTCCGATTTCCAACTGTCGCAACGATTTTCTGTACGCTGAGACTTGGTCCAAACGTCGTAATCAGACTTCCGCTGAGATTCTGTCCATCGGGGCTCCTTCGACCTTGTTCCAACGCGATACAATGGAGGCGTGCGTAGTGGATTCTTGATTGTTTTCCTGGCGCTGCTGACGGCTATTTTGCCGGCACAGGAGTCTCCGGACAAGGCTGCCTCGGACAAAGGCGCCTCGGACAAAGCCGCCCCCCAAAGCGGTGAGGCGCAGGGAAGCTCGAGTCGCGATACGAGAATCGATACCAGCGCGCCCAAGGACGACGACAAGAACCATCCCAGCAGCAAGAATGCGGTCTCCGATCTCGAAGCCCCGGACACCTCGGGCATTCAGGAGTTCCACCCCTGGAACCCGATGAAGGCGCAGAAAGACATTGGGGTAGGCGACTTTTACTTCAAGCGCAAGAACTACAAAGCTGCGATGGAACGCTATAAGGATGCTCTTTACTACAAGAATGGCGATGCGGTTGCCAGTTTCCGTCTCGCGGTGTGCCAGGAAAAACTTGGAGATAAAGAGGAAGCGAAGAAATACTTCGAGCAGTACTTGAAGATTCTGCCGGAAGGGCCGTTTGCCAAAGAGGCGCGTGCTTCATTGGAGCGGCTCGCGAAAGCGCAATAATCTACAGGGATTTTCGGAAGGCGGCCACAGGTGAGGAGCGTGCGATGACGGTATCTGTCTTTATCGGGACCAGCGTCGACGGCTTCATCGCTCGGCCGAATGGCGATCTCGACTTTCTGCCGGAGGGCGGCGGCGAGCCCCACGGCTACGACGAGTTTATGGCCAGCGTCGATGCGCTGGTGATAGGCCGCAAGACTTTCGAGACGGTTCTGGGCTTTGCGACCTGGCCGTATGGTGACAAGCGCGTAGTGGTCCTGAGCAGCCGGCCGGTTGACTTGTCCGCGGTGCGCGGGGGCGTGGTGGAACAGATGGCTGGGCCTCCGGCAGAGATCGTTGCGAAACTCGCGGCCAGTGGCGCCCACCACATCTATGTCGACGGAGGGATTACGATTCAAGGGTTCCTGCGGGCGGGCCTGGTGCAGCGTCTGATTATCACTCGTGTGCCGGTGATCATTGGAACGGGAATTCCGCTTTTCGGCGTTTTGGCGCGCGACGTGCGCCTGCATCATGTGGCGACGCAAAACTATCCTAGCGGCTTGGTTAAGAGCGAGTACCGGATTGCCGGCTGACAAAAGCTGGCAGCATTCGGAATGAGCTTTTCCGAATTCTTTCTTCGATTCCCGGCCTGATTTCTACTTCTCCACCCGCGAAAAGTCACCGGTGGTTGCGTTCACGGACACTCGCAGTTTAGCGGTCTCGCGATCCGCCCCGTAGATTACGTGCCACAGCAGTTCGTTTTTCTGCCGGTCCCAGTCCAGCACATAAAGAACGGGGGTATCGGGTTCCTGCTCCAGGAGTTTGTCTCCGCCGTGCTGCTGGGCGGCGGCAAAGGCTTTGTCGGTATCCGATTTGAGAAACTGTATGTTGAAGACCTGGGTGCTGGAATTGGTCGGGCTGTAGGTGTCGTCAACGCCGTGAGAAATATCGTCGTTCGCCCAGGTATAGAACTTGGTCGAGTGCAGCGACGGCGAGGCGAATCCGACGCGCCACTCTCCCGCCTTGCCGTCGCGACCCTTGGAGTCGGGCGTGGCCCGCGATTCGGCGCGAAACGGTTGAGCGTCCTGCGCCCAGCCACGGGCGGAGATGTAACACTTGTAGAGCGCGCTGCTTCCGGTGATTGCCTCGGGAGCCTTCGGTTTGGGCGTTTCCGACGCGGCCGGCTTGCTGGGCTCGCGAGGAACACCCGGCCATCAACATCAATCCCGCTGCTAGAATTGCGAAGAATAGTTTTTTCATCTTCATCTTCATCTTCATCGCGGATTTCCTGTGCACGCTTTCTGTGGAAGTTTGGACATGGAATTTACGATTGTGGTTTTCGCGAATGATTGTACTGAATCAACGCCATGAATTCCTATCTTGAACGTCTGCGGCAGGAACTCGAAGATGCAATAGGGGGTGCGAGCGCCAGTGGATTGAGGCAGGCTCCCGCCGGAAAGTGGAATAGTGCCCAAATATTGGAGCACCTTTTCCTCACCTACCGGATGAACATTTACGGAACCGCAAAATGTCTGGAACAAGGCGCTCCGCGGGCCACGCGGGCTACGCTGAAAGATCGCGTGGCCACTCTGATAGTGGTGAATCTCGGTTATTTCCCGGCGGGCCGCAAGGGGCCGGAACGCTCGATGCCGCGAGGAATGACGGCGGAAGAGGTGCAGCAAGCCATTGTGCCTGAGCTTCAGAAGATGGCTCTGGGTCTCGATGATTGCGAGCGCAGGTTCGGGACTCGGACGAAAATCATGGACCACCCCTTTCTGGGACCTTTGACGGCCGATGAGTGGCGCAAGTTCCATTGGGTCCACGGGCGGCATCACGCGCGGCAGATTCGGGAGCGGATGGGGAAGACGTGATCGAGCTTGCGGGTAGCGCGCCGGGCGGGGACGCCCGGCGCTCGGTTGGGAATCGTGGTTAGGCAATCACGGTTAGGCAATCATGGTTAGGCAATCACGGCTAGGTGGTGAGCCGGATTACTGCTTGTCTTTGTTGTTGTTGTTGTCGTCCTTGCTGCTGTCGCTGGTTTTGTCGTTGTCGCTGTCTTTTTGCTCCGCAACGCCGGCCTTGTGCGCCTGGTCCTGGAGGTCGTCCATTTCCTGGCGGGCAGCGTCGAGAGCCTTCTGCTTGGCTTCGAAGTCGGTCTTGTATTGCGCCTCGTCCTTATTGAACTGGACGTCGCGCACGCTGACCGCGGGATTGGTTTGCATGGCGGCCGCATGCAATTGAAGTTCGCGCTGATCGATATCGAGCTCGTGGCTCAACGAGGCGATCTTCTCTTTCTGCTTGTCGAGCTTCGTCTTCCACTCATCCGCTGCCTGCTGGCGCGCGACGGCGGGATCGACAGCGGCCGGTTTTGCGGCTCCCGCGGACTTGTTATCGGCCGCTGATGGCCCGACGACACTCAGAGTTTCGGTGGTCGGCAGATTGTCGTTATCGTAGACCTTGCTGGTCGGAGTCGCGTCGGCTTTGTTCTTGCGCACCGTACGCGCGTAATCCCCGAGTGACTGAGCGGAGGCGGCGCCGACCCCTAAAAGGAGCAGCGTGACGATGGCGATATGTTTCGTGTGCTTCATGTTAGTCATCCTTTCGCAAGGCTGTGATTTTGATCGCAGCCTGCAATCGCTAATATCAAGAGCTTGTGGTCGCAGCCCGCGCGCCTCCCAGGAAACCGCCAATGGTCCGGTCCAACTGCGCCGCTTCATGGGCGATGCTGTCGGCCAACTGGCGCGCCAGTTCCGGGTCCCGGCTGCGCTCTAATTGCTGCGCATATCCCGCGATCGTAGTCAGGGAATTGCGCAGTCCCGTCGCTAGTTCAGAGGAGACTTCCTGGTGCATTTTTTGATCGTGCCGGATGCGCGCAATGTCGGTCTTGTCGGTGAGCACCAGAGTCGTGCCCATGAGACTGGCATCTTCAGCCAGGACCGGAGAAGCGGTCACGTCGAGTACATGGCTGTCTCCATCCCGTGTGTAGTAGTTCACCACTAACCCTCGAACGGCTGCGTTCCCGGCCAGAGCCGGATGGAGAGCTTGCTCGACGGTCGATGCTGAAGCCGAAGTCGAACCATCGCCTTCCGGGCGCAGCGTCGCGGTGCGAAAAAGATCGGAGGCATGCAGTCCCACCGGCGCGGCAAATCCGAGCATGGTGCGCGCCGCCGCGTTCGCCTGCCGCACCAGACCGCTGGTATTCAAGAACAGAACACCGCAGGAAAGGTTCGAAAGTATGGTGGTGCTCAGCGTGTCGGAGGCTTTGGCTTTTCTACGATCGGAAAGTTGCTGGGTGGTGAGCTCATGTTTTTGCTGCTTCAGTTCTTGAATGACGGCGTGGAAGGCGTGGACGGGCAATCCCTCGGCTGCCAACGGGAGTTGATTCAGCGATTCGGGTTCGGCTACGAGATTCTTCCGCAGGCGCCGAATCGCGAATAGGCCCAGGCCGAAAGCGGCAACGGCTGCGAACAAAAGCAGGCCCATGCGCAACACGATTGGATTGGCGTGCGGATTCATCAGCAGGCTCACAGCGCCCTCCAATACCAATGCAGAAGGCGGTTGCCAAACAGGAACGACAGGATCGCCATGCCGCCGAGAAAAACGCCAAACGGCATCTCGTAATAGCGGAGAGCGAGCCGCGCCGATTGCCAGGCTCGGCGGCGGGCTTCATCTCCGGAAGTGGAAGTGGCACGCGCCTGGTTGCGGCGCAGGCGCTTCATCCAGACCGCGAGAACCGTGCTCAGCCCAAACAACGAGCCCGTCAACGAGGCGGCAAAAATGGTTAAGACGGTTAGCTTGGTTCCCAGGAACGCGCCGATCAGCGCCATCAGCTTGACGTCGCCGAATCCCATGCCTTCGACGCCACGGGCTCTGAGGTAAATGGCGGCTGCACCGTACAGGAACGATGCGCCGACTGCCGCACCCAGCAGGGAGTCTGAGAGCGACCACAAACGCCACGAAATCTCGCTGCGCATGGCGGTCGATACCATGCCCGGTATGATTCTGGAAGCCAAGTCATTCACCGGAACCACGAGACTGAAGGCTATTCCCAGAGCTAGTCCGGGAAGAGTCATGGCGTCGGGAAGCAGCTTGGTTTCTGCGTCGGTAAAGATTAAGCCCAGCAATAGGTAGCCGAGCACGGCGCACTTGAGCGCTGCCAGCGTCAGACCAAAGTGGGAGTAGCAACTGAGAAAGAGCACGCCGGTGAGGAGTTCGATCAATAGATAGCGTGGCGATATTGGCTGCTTGCAGGCCCGGCATTTTCCCCGAAGAATCAGCCAGCTCAGCACGGGCACGTTGTGGTAGAGCGGGATCAGATCTCCGCAGTGCGGGCAGGCGGAGCGCGGGGTCACCACCGACTTGCCGAGCGGCAACCTGTAGATACACACGTTCAGGAAGCTGCCAAAGCACAGCCCCAGAGCGAAGATCGCAGCTGCAAAAAAAGGTTCCACGTCGGCTAAGTGCTCAGTCTGATTGGACTTGGATGATTATAAGCCGGTCCGGCGGGGCCTTCTAAGCACGAAAGTCACTGCACCTCTGGTGACCGTAAGTTATTGTGGGCAAATGAGGAGAGCGCAGCTGGCCCTCAGACGGGCGTCCTCCGAAGGTTGTCCTATGACAGTTAGTCGTGATGAAGGAACTTGTAATCGAGGATGGACGCCGCCAGCGCGTAGGCGTCCACGGTGTTGTCCAGCGCGTCTTTGATACGAATCAGCCTTCCCTGGCAAAGTACGTTGCTGTTCTTTTGTCCGGAGATTTCTTCGGGCATCTCGAAGATCAGTTCCACGAGGGCATTGGCCGGCAGTTGCTGGGGGCCGTGAAAGAGTACGCCTGACTGGCTGATGTTCTGTATCAGACCCTCGTACCAGGTGCTTAGATTTTTTCCGCGGTATCGAACCTTGAGGTCGGAGCGCAGGCGGCGTGCGCGGGGCATCCAGCTGGGCTGCTTTTGACTGGAGCGGCGCCGGACGCTGGTGGTGTCGGCCAGCGGCTCGTCCACCCGATTTCCGCGACGCATGGTCTTCCAGTCGTACTGGTAAGCAGTCGCGCACACCATGCAGACTTGGTAGTACTCTCCATTGACCGCGCGGCGCGGCCAGGAAAATTCGTGTGAACAACGTCCTAGCATGAGAACATCCATGAGTTTTTGCGGCATGATTGCGAGTAGGGCTCCCGTACTAATCCGACCTATCCATCTTCCGACGGCTTGGTGATTCTGAATAGGTTACTTTCGTGTATCGCGAGTTAGGCCTTATGCTTTTCCATATGCCATCGACCCTACAGTCGCGGATGGGCTTCATTCTTGCCGGCGGCAAGAGTTCGCGCATGGGAGTCGATAAGGCGTTTCTGGATTTTGGCGGGCAAACCTTGCTTGACCGCGCGCTTGGCGTCATGAGCGCGGTGTGTGGGCGAGTCGCGATCGTGGGAGAGCCGGCACGATTTGCGAAATACGAACCTGCGCAAAGCGGATCCGCAAGATATGAATCAGTCGTGGCGGATATTTTCTCCGGATGCGGCCCGCTTGCTGGGATTCACGCCGCGCTCCTGCAATCGTCCGCCGAGTTGAACCTGATGCTCGCCGTGGACTTGCCATTCGTCTCGACGGAGCTTCTCGAGTTTATTTTCGCGGCGGCTGCCGCGGACGATAACCGCGCCATCATCACCGTGCCTCGCGTTGGCAAGGGATTTCAACCACTCTGCGCGGTGTATCGACGCGATTTCTCGACTGCTGCGGAGCAGGCTCTGCGGGCAGGGAAGTACAAGATCGATGCGGCGTTTTCAGGTGTGCCCATCCGAGCCATCGAAGAGGCAGAATTGGCGGCTGCCGGTTTTACCGAGCAGAGTTTCTTCAACGTGAACACGCCGCAGGACCGCGTGGCCGCCGAGGAGCGGGGATTTTGACTCTCCTCCTAGATGGGGATTCGACGGAATAACAAGGTAAAACCTCTTGCGGCCTGTTAGCCGCAAAGGCGCTCTGAGCCTACCCACAGTTGAGCCAGATCTCTGAGGTTGTGTTTGTATGTACGCGTTACCAAGTATTCCTTCCCACCTTTTACACGCAGCCTGTACTCCCCCGTCGGTAAAGGTTGGATCTCCTCCACGGCCGAAATATTCACGACGACCGAGCGGTGGATGCGAATAAAACCGTAGGGTTTGAGCTTCTCCGCCATGGACGAGAGGGACTCGTGCACCAAATAGGGATTAGGTCGGTGTCGCAACGAAACGTAATTACCTTCGGCTTGCACTGCCAAGATGTCGGCTAAATCCAAGAATAGGATGCTACCCTTTGCCTTGAACGCGATTCGTGGCGCCTGTCGTTTTGCTATAACCTCCAACTGCCGCAAGACTCGCATGAGGTTTGCAGCATCAACTCGGATTACCGGAAGCAATGATGTATCTGCAGCTTCGCAGAACTCGTCCGCTGTCGATTCAAGAGTGTAATCCCGTCTACTAAATCTTGGTGGAGCAAATCGTAGCTCCCCGCAGTGGGCTAGCCGAAACGTCCGCATTAGCGTGAGCAGCTTGTTGAACAAACATCTCACGTGCAATCGGTCTTCTGATCCTGAATTTCGCGGGCGCTCATGATGTGAACCCCTTGTTCTCTCGTTTCGACTTCCTGCTACTTCTGCCCAGTGCTCACTGCTGACGGAAAGCTGGATTGCGCGCCGAAATAACACTCCATGGATTGCAACTTTCCGTTCTTGATTCGGAGATACTCCACGTTCCGGAACGATTTACCGTTCGTGGTGTGGCAAAGATACTTCACAAAAGCATCGTCCGCGCCAGTGGAGACCCGCTCCAGGTCAAAATGTTTGATGAAATTGATCTGCGTTTTCCAGCATTGCTCTTTGAAAGCGCTCTTGCTGATGTGGTCGTCGCCGGCCGCGCTTGAAAAGGTGAAGTTATCGGCGAGCAGGCTATCCACCGGGCCCCAGTCTTTCTGCTCCCAGGCTGCGTACCACTTCCGGACAATCTCCTCGTTCGTTAAGTTCTGCGCTCCCGATGCGCTGGCACTTGCCGGTCCCGGCAGGCTCACGGCACCAACCAGCGCGCAGGCTCCGGTTGCGAGCAGATTCCTGCGCGACACTGCGATCCTCGTCTGTCCCTGTCCCTGTCATTGTCATTGTTCGTTCTCCTTTTCATGATAGTTCATGATCTAGTTTGAAGCGCTTCGCCCGATCGCGATGCTGACTGTCCGAGCATACGAACCGGTTGGTATGTAACAGTGCCAAACTGCTCCTTGAGACACCGATGCGATCAACCTCGCTTGCGGTTGCCCGGCGCGCGCAGGGACCGCAGCCAGCCCACGATGTTTCTGATCCCCGCTTTTATCACTTTCGGATCCTGAGCATTCTTTGCCAGCGACCGCATAGCCTTCGACCATCGCGATCAGTAAGCCGGCGGCGTCAGCGGGTTTCACGTCGCGGCGAACGCTTCCGTGGGTCTGGCCCTCTCGCAAAACGGAGGCAACGGCCTCCCGCCAGGCATCGAAGATTATCGCCAGCCGCTTCCGGAATCCCGCGTCAAGAGGAGACATTTCCTGCGCCAGATTGTTCAGTTGGCAGCCACCCCGTACATCCTTGGGCCGAACGGGTATACGTTGAACAGCGCCGATCAAAGCGTCGATAGGATCCTTGCCGTTCTGGAAAGGCCGCACCCACTTGCCGTGGACGTCGGGGGCGATGATCTCTTCGACGACGGCGTATCCCAAGGCTTCCTTGCTGTCGAAGTGGTAGTACAGCGCTCCCTTGGTGACCCCAGCCGACGGCCAGAATCGTGTCCAGGCTGGCACTCTGGAAACCCGATCTGTAGATCTCGCGGGATGCCGCCTGCAGCAAGCGCTCCCGCGTGCGCTCAGAATCGCGCAGCCTGGTCGGTCCAGTTTCGAACTCTGTTTCGAACTCTGTTTCGGATTCTTGCGTGCTGCCAACATACCAACCAGTATGTATGTTACATCATCTGAAAGTCAATCGCAATTGAGTGGCCTGAGTTGACCGGCCTGACTTTTGGCTGCTGACGTTCTCGAATTTCATAACCTCTCGCCAGTGTGTGTGTGAAAAGTTGGAGAAACAGGCGCTCTAGCCGTTTTGGGATCGTCCCACGAGTTTGTTAGTCCGCCACTCCGCTTCGAGGTCTGAAATATTGGGCCTGTTGTGTCACGTAATCGTTGTGAACGTGGAACACCACATGCTCCCTCAGTTCTCACTCAGCAGGAGTTTGTGAAGTTGTGAGCCAATTCTGCTCTCAATTGCACGCTAACTGTCCGAGCGCCGAGTGGTACCTGACGTAAATCGCCAGTCGGTATTAATTCGTACATCCGGCACCACGACTTTACCGGAGGAAAAGAGGAGATATGAACACGCTTAGACATTTGCGGAATTTCTGGATACCGGCGGTTATGGCGATGGTTCTGGCTTGCTTCAGCAGTGCGGTCGCGCAAACGAGCTACAGAGTTCAGGATTTGGGCGTTCAGCACCCTGACGACCTGGGCATGGCCATGGGCCTCAATAATTACGGCTGGACGTTTGATCATGGATCAGCGCCTGGATCCTTTCAGCGTTTCCCTTTCCGCCAACCTCGTGGCGGGCACCGTGAGGATCAGCCTCGGCGAACTCAACCTCGAACTCGGCACGCTTGGAGGAAAGAACAGTTCGATCAATTGGAACGGAATCAACGACCGCGGGGAATCTGTCGGTATGTCCGAAACATCTGTTCCGGATCCGAATGGCGAAGACCTTTGCGGTTTCGGCACACACCTTACGTGTCTTCCGTTTCTTTGGCAAAACGGCTTCATGAGCGCTCTCCCAACGGTGGGCGGGAATAACGGGCAGGCCAGCGCCATCAATAACAGCGGACAAGTCGCAGGATATGCGGAAAATGGTGTCGTGGACTCCACGTGCCCGCCTGGCATCACTAATAATCGGATTGACCTGCCGGTGTTGTGGGACAAAGGCAAAGCCCAAGCTCTTCCTACGATCGGTAGCGATCCAGACGGGGTCGCATTCGGCATCAACAATCAAGGTCAAGCCGTGGGCTACTCGGGAACCTGCACCGCAGCGAATTACGGCGTGGTGTGGGAAAACGGCACTGCCACCGCGCTTCCGGACCTCGGAGATCCGGGCGCCATAGCCTACGCCATTAACGGCCACGGCCAAATTGTTGGGCAAGCCGTTAACTCTGACGGCACACCCTTGGCCGCTCTTTGGCAGAACAATACAGTCACAAGCCTCGGCGCCCTTCTGCCGGGAGATGTTGCCTCCTTTGCCACCAGCATCAACAACCGGGGCCAGGTGGTGGGAAGCTCATTTAACTCCGAGAACAGCTGGTCCCGCGGCCTCATCTGGCAGGACGGCGTGACGATCGACCTTAACACTCTATTTCCGGCCAGTTCCCACCTCTTCGTAATCTCGGCTAGCAACATCAATGACAGCGGACAAATCGCGGGTATGGCGGTGGATATGGCCGGGCCGAACGCGGGAAATATCGTCCACGCCTTTCTGGCAACCCCGGTAGACGAAGACCTGGGCAAGTCGGTTGCGGACGTCGTACTTACGCGTCCGGAAATCAATTTGCCCGCTGGGAATGTTGGCAAGCAGCTTTCGCCGAGGTCCGCACACTGCTCAATCCACGATCAAGGCATTTTCTGAGCTTCCGCACCATGCATTCCGGCCTCATACGCTGCGCGAAAGCGCAGGGCTGGAGATGGTGCGGGACAATCTGGGTCACGCGAATATCGACGTGACCCAGAATGTTTACGGCAGTGTTGAAAAAAGAGGCGCGGAAGGAGAGGCTGCCAGTTTCCCTCGAAGGAGCTCGCCGACACATGCCATGGCTTCCCGTGTCCGCCATTGCGTTGAGTGCCCAAAATGCTTGACTCGATATCTGCCTGGCTTCAGCCCCTACGGTAACGGGTCGTACTTGATGCCGCTGGCCGAAGGATACGCAGATGAATGGACGCTGTACTGTGCCTGCGGGAGGCCACCCATTTCCAGTCGATGGAGTTCGAGCGAGCTGAAGCTATATGCGGTCTCGAATCAGGCACACGATCGCGGTTATGGTCCACCCGAGGAGGTTGTGCCTGTCGACGATAAGTCGCGTTTTTCGGGTTAAGACTGGCGGGACTGAGATTGCTCGTCTGAACCAATTGCCGGCCAGCTGGAAATTGGCCCACTGCGCCTGCCACACGTAGCGCTTGAGCTGCGGGGGCATCTCGTGCCATGCTGATAGCCATGGCCGCCGCTCAGACACTGGCTCCGTACATCGAGTTTAAAGACGTTTCCAAGGCGTTTGGAGATCGTGTCATTCTGAAGGACGTCAACTTCGACGTGTTGCCGGGTGAGATGATCTGCATCCTCGGACGCAGCGGCGTCGGGAAATCGGTGTCGCTCCACAGCATCATGGGCTTTCTTAAGCCGGATTCAGGCCGAGTCTTTGTTGCTGGTCAGGACATTACCGACTACAACGAGTTGCAGCTCGAAGAAATCCGCAAGAAAGTCACGATGGTATTTCAGAACGGCGCGCTGTTCGATTCCTTAACGGTTGGGGAAAACGTCGCCTTCCCCTTGCGCCAAAAAAGGGAGCTTAAAGAAGACCAGATTTACCAGGTCGTCGATGGCCTGCTCGAAATGGTCGGGGTCAAGGAGATGCGCGACCTGTTGCCTTCGGACCTTTCCACGGGTATGAAACGTTCGGTCGCGATCGCGCGGGCGCTTGCCGCCCAACCCGAGTGCGTGCTCTACGACGAGCCCACCACCATGGTGGATCCGATGATGGGGAATCTGCTCGGCGATCTCATTGCCCGGCTCAAACTGCAACTACATCTCACCTCAGTGGTAGTCACGCACGACATGCGTCTGGCTAAGAAACTGGCCGACCGCATCGTGTTCCTTTATGAAGGGCGAGCGATTTTCTTTGGACCCTACCAGGACATGGAGAAATCGAACGAGCCTATCATTCATGAGTTTCTGGAGTTGGACGAGTTGAAGCTGGAGGCGTGAGGGGCAGTTCTCAGTTCTCAGCGAGTGCCGCCGGGTTTTGCTGAGAACTGAGGGCTGCTTCTAGAATCCTTGCTTTACCAAATCCTCCACGGTGAGCTGACTCTGCGCGGGCTCGCGTTTCAGCATCTTCTCTACGTACTTTGCGATCACGTCGGCTTCTAGATTCACTGGATCGCCGGGCTTGAGGGAACCAAGATTGGTCATCTCGACCGTATGCGGAATGATGGCGATGGTGCATGTGAACGCTGAGCGGTTCCGTTCGAGTTTTGCTACCGTCAGGCTGATGCCTTCTATCGAGATCGATCCCTTGAACACCGTGTACTTTTCGATCTCCGCCGGGATTTCAATATGCAGCCACCAGTTTTCGGAATCCTGGCCGTCCGAGTCGACGATACGCTCCAGCTCGATCACCTTGCCCACGCCGTCGACGTGCCCTTGAACGATGTGGCCATCGAAACGGCCATTGGACTTCATCGGCAACTCCAGATTCACGAGCGCGCCCTCGTGCATCCGCGAAAACGAAGTTCGCGCCCAGGTTTCCGGCGCCAGGTCGGCACAGAATGATTTTGGTTTGATGTCGAGCGCCGTGAGGCAAACGCCGCTTACCGCGACGCTCTGGCCCGTTTGCAATTCTTTCGGGGTATTCGCGGCCTCGATGGTGATGCGGCGGTCCTCACCGCGCTGCTCGATCTTTAGGACCTTGCCCACTTCCTCGATAATTCCGGTAAACATAGGACTCTATTAGCGTCTCGAGTTCTATGTCTGTCTCGGCAAGACATTCCTAGGCACGGCAAGCCGTGCTCAAACAAGAGACTCGAAGTTAAAAGGACCTAGATTTACGCCGAGCCGAATACGGGTCGCGGAGATAACCTTCGAGCGCGAAGTCTTCGCCGAAGCGGTGCAACTCGAAGCGCTGCACGCACGGCGTCCTGCCGTGAAAGGTTTCGTCGACGATAAAGGGAACCGCGCCCTGGCCAAAAATCTTCGGAGCGTAGTAGAGGAAAACCTTGTCCACCTCGCCCGAGGCCAGGGCCGCGCCGTTCACCAGCGCTCCGCCTTCGATCAGCAGGCTGGTGATCTCGAGTTTTCCCAGGCTCTGGACAATCGAGGCGAAGTCGGGCCGCCCGTCCACGGTCGCCGAAATCTGTTGCACGCGAATTCCCCTGGCTTCGAGCGCGCGCCTGGTCTGCTCCTCGGCCGTGGAACAGAGCACCAAAACATCGCTTTCGGCGGTCTGGAGCACTCGCGAAGCGGGTGGGATGCGCAAGTAAGAATCCAGAATCACGCGCAGCAGCTTGCGCCGCCGGGGCAGGCCGCTGCGGTCGGTGAGCAGCGGATCGTCCGCCATCACCGTCCCCACGCCGGCCAGGATTGCGTCGTTCTGGTGACGCAGTTGTTGCACGTGGGCGCGCGCCAACTCGCCCGTGATCCAGTGGTATCCGCTGCGCGCGCCCTCGGTGGCAGGCATGGCCGCGCGCGCGTCCGAACTGCGCTCGGCGCCTGGTTTCGCGGCGTCGGCGATTTTCCCGTCGAGGGTCATGGCGGACTTCAGCGTGACCAGCGGCTTGCCGAGCCGGATGTACTTGGCGAAACTTTCATTCAACTTTTTTGCTTCCGCCTCGAGTATGCCGACCTGTACGGTGATTCCTGCGGCGCGGAGCCGGGCAAATCCTTGACCGGCCACGCGTGGATTGGGATCTTCCATGGAGCAGATCACGCGGCTGATTCCGGCCGCGATTACGGCGTCGGCGCACGGGCCGGTGCGGCCCTGATGCGAGCATGGTTCCAGATTCAGGTAGAGAGTTCCGCCTCGGGCCGCATCGCCTGCCTGCTCCAGCGCGAGAACCTCGGCGTGCTTCACGCCGTCATAGGTGTGCGTGCCGGCCCCGACTTCGCGGCCTGACGCGTCGACGACAACCGCGCCCACTGCGGGATTCGGCGAGACCAGCCCGATGCCTGCTCGCGCCAAGTCGAGGGCTCGGCGCATGTGTTGTTCGTCGATGGTCATTAAAATCTGGTCATGAAAATAGAGAGACTACGTCGCTGCGCAAATCAAAACCCACCACGGAGACACAGAGGCACAGAGAAAACCCATTCAAAGATTTCCGTGGCGAATTCTCAAGAAAACAGTGAATCCACGAAATCCTTGGGATCAAACGGCAGCAGATCCCCTATTTTTTCGCCGACGCCCACATACCGCACCGGCAGGCCCAACTCGCGCGAAATTGCGACAACAACTCCGCCCTTGGCGGTGCCATCTAGCTTGGTCAGGACAATTCCGGTGACTCCGGATGATTGGGTGAACTGCCGCGCTTGTTGCAATCCATTTTGACCGGTGGTGGCATCCATTACCAGCAAAGTTTCGTGGGGCGCGCCGGGCACGATGCGTTGCGCGGTGCGGGTCATCTTTTCGAGTTCGAGCATCAGGTTCTGCTTGGTATGCAGCCGGCCGGCAGTATCGACGATCACGTAATCGGTTTTGCGCGACATCGCCGATTGCAGCGCGTCGAAAAGCACCGCCGACGGATCGCCCCCGGCTTTCGTTTTGATCACTTCCGTTCCCGTGCGCTGTCCCCAGATTTCAAGTTGCTCGATCGCGGCCGCTCGGAACGTGTCGGCTGCACACAGTAGCACGGTCTTTCCCTGAGCACGAAACACCTGCGCCAATTTTCCGATGGTTGTGGTTTTGCCCGTGCCGTTCACGCCCACGACTACGATCACTTCCGGCGTGCCGTCGACCCTGGCCACGGGCCGCGAGCTGGTCGACGTCAGGATTGTCAGCAACTCGTTCTTGAGCAATCGCTTGAGTTCGTTTACATCCTTGATCTGCCGGCGGTCGGCCTTTTCGCGCAGCTTCTCCAGAACCTCATGGGTGGTGGTGGTACCGAGGTCGGCGCCAATCAGCGTGGCTTCCAGATCGTCCAGGGTGGAGCGGTCGATCTCCTTACCGATGGAGACGACATCTTCGATGCGCTCGGCCAGGTTCTCGCGGGTGCGCGAGACGGCCTCCTTCATGCGCTCAATAAAACTTGGTTTCTGTTCTTCGTCCAGACTGCCGAAAAGAGTTTGAATCATGAGGTATCCGAGAATGATTATAGGAGAATCGACGGCTGAGAGGCAGTCGGTCGGTGGTCGTTGGTCGCTAGTCGTTAGCAAGCCTTTGGCCCGTGATTGCACACGAGCTGCCGATCCAACAACAATAGCGAACGACCAAGGACTAGCGACTAACGACTGATTTCTACGTTCGTGTGGTTTCGACGGTAACGGGATCGGCGGGCTGCAGCGGGACTGGAACCGGTACGGGCGTGGGCGGTTCCACCGGGATGGCCTGCGTCACTGGTTTCTGAATACGAATATCTCCCCTATAAAACACCGCCATGAGTGCGGTCACTGCGATGGGGTCAAGGCGCTTGCCGGAGAGATTCTCAATGATGCGCAGCGCTTCGACGGGATCGTATGCCTTCTGGTACGGACGGTTCGTAGTCAAAGCGTCAAAGGTGTCACCGACCGCAATCACCCGCGCCAGCAGTGGGATCTGGTCGCCCTTCAGGCCGTAGGGATATCCACGACCATCGAGCGCCTCATGGTGCAATTCGATTCCGGGGAGCATCTCGCGCAACTGCGGCACCGGACGCAGAATGTTCGCGCCCTTGGTGGTGTGCGTCTTCATGATCTCGAATTCTTCCGGAGTCAGAGCGCCCGGTTTTTTCAGGATGCGGTCTTCGATGCCGATTTTGCCGACATCGTGCAGCTGCGCCGAGATTCGCAGGATCTCGAGAAATCCCGGATCCAACCCCATCTCTTTCGCGACCAGCAGTGAATATTTGGTTACGCGGTCGGAATGGCCTTTTGTATAGGGATCTTTTTCGTCGACGGCGCCGGCCAGCATCTGGATCGATCCCATGAACAGATTCTTGTTTTCATCGGCGGCGCGCTTCAGGTCCTCGACGAACTGTTCCAGTTCTTCCTGCATGGTGTTGAACGTGGTCGCCAGCTCGCCGATCTCGGTACGAGTTCTTACGTGCACGCGCTGGGAAAAATCGCCGCGAGCAATGGCCTGGCTGGATTGCGTCAGCACTTGCAGAGGGCTGGTGATGCGCCGCGCCGAGAAAATGCTCAGCCCCACGCTCACAAACACCGCCAGCCATGCCAGCAGGCGCCCGGTGCGCTGCATTTCGTAGATTCCGCGGTACGCATCTTCACGGGGCTTCTGTACCACGACGGCCCAGTCCAGCGAGGTGACCGGACTGTAGGTTCCCAGCATCTCGGTCTTGTCTTTTCCATCACGAATGGTGAATTCGCGGGTTGCCGCCAGCTGCGCTTTTGAGCCTTCGCCCACGAAACTGCGGACGATATCGAAGTTGCTCATGTCCTGTCCGGTGGCATATTGCGTACTTGCCGCGGCCACCAGCCTTCCCTGGCTATCGACGACGTAGGGCATCAGTCCGGTCAGACTGACCTGCTGCAGCCGGCGGATCAGATACTCCATATCCACCACCGAGCCGATCATCCCGAGAAAGCGCTTGTCATACATGATCGGCGAACTAACCAGCATGACCGTGCGCGCGGATTTTCCGCTACCCACCATCAATGGCTGCCCGCTGTACGCACGTCCTTCCTGAGCGGCTTGATAGGCCCGCTCCAGTTCGCGCTGCAGAAAGGCGTCGGGCTCAATACGGCCGGCGGAGACTCCTTTGGCATCGGCGTTGAGCAGCGTAGCGTAGGCAATATCATTGGACGACGAAACAAAATTCTCCAGCATCGCCCGCAGCTCTGGCGTCAGAAAGTTTTCCGCGCTAAAGTCGGTTCCGCTCGCATTGGAGAGCATCATTACCTGAATCGACGACGACAGATTGGCCAGCATCATGTGCAGCGCTTCCTGGTGCTGGGAAATGTCGTCGGCCAGCGAACGCGTGACCGTGTTCTGCAGCAGCATCTCGTTGGTTTTGAGGCGTTCCCGGTTCATGGTCTCGATTTGCGCCGAGTAAAAGTACATGGGGAGAACGCTGATGGCCAGGAGCACGCCAAGGATGACGTAGAGGAGCGGAATGCGCGCGGGAATGGGAAGCTTTAACGGCAAAAGGCAGTCCTGACGGCCCAAGCGCGGGGATGAGCTGGTCCGTTCTGCATCCATTCTATGG
Organism: uncultured Acidobacteriaceae bacterium; assembly: GCA_963760175.1. Lineage (GTDB taxonomy): Bacteria > Acidobacteriota > Terriglobia > Terriglobales > Acidobacteriaceae > Acidiflorens. The sequence goes on along the minus strand of CAVXBU010000020.1, from coordinate 29,251 downwards.
TGGTCTGCAGGGATGCCCTCAGTGCTTAAAGTACAGTCCACCGTTACCGAAGTACTCACACCGCTGGTCACCGCGGGTGGATCAGTTCCCGGTTCTCGGTTCTCAGTTCCCGGCTCTCAGTTCCCAGTGAGAAGCTCCCGGGGGGTTTACTGAGAACTGAGAACTGAGAACTGGGAACTGCTTTTGCGCCGGTCTATAATTAGGGGAGTCGGCCCGGGGTGGTGCATGCGGTCCTTCCACGTTTATTCGGTTTGTTGTCGGCTGCTGGCGATCCTTCTGGTCTTCTCCTCGCTGGACACTTGCCGAAAATACTCCTCCGCCCAGGATTTCCAAGCAAACCCGCGAAGAAATTGTCCACGCGTTCAGTGAAGAACTGGTCTACATCCGCACGAATTTTCCGATGGGACAGACTGGACTGAAGCTCAGAAAGGGAACCATAACTCCGAGCGGGCCGGAGTTGCAGCATTTGATGGCGCTCTGGGGACCAGCGGTGAAACCGGGCGACCGGGCGCGCATCAGCGACATCTTCATCAAGGAAGACCACATCCGTTTTGAGATCAACGGCGGTCCGATCAAGAAGCAGAAGTGGTACCAGCGCATCCAGATTACAGGGGCGAACGGAGCACCGATTCAGCCATCGGATCCCTCGGCCAATGCGCGAGGGTCTTTCGTGGATCTCTATTTCGACAAGTACGTTCCGGAGATGACTGGGCCGGAGCTGAAGCAGTTGCTGCGTCCGGTGTTTGATTTCGATTCCAAGTCGGCGCTCGATGCCTACGTAGAAACCGTTCCTCCGCGGGTCAAAGAAGCCATCAAGAATCACCACGTGCTGGTGGGAATGAACCATGAGATGGTGATCTATGCCAAAGGGCGTCCGCCCAATAAAGTGCGCGAACATGAGAATGACGTCGAGTACGAAGAATGGATTTACGGCACGCCTCCGCAGGACGTGGACTTTGTGCGCTTCGTTGGCGACGAAGTGGTGCGGGTGGAGACCATGAAGGTGGATGGCCAGAAAATTGTGCGCGTCGAAAAGGAAGTCGATCTGGGCGCGCCCACCGTTGCTAAGAAACAGGATGAGCGGCCGGCGAACGCGCCCACGTTGCGGCGTCCGGGAGAAGAAATGCCGGAATCGAACCCTGCGAATCCTTCCAGCGTTCCGCCGGTGGCCCCGGCCTTCCGGCCCGGATTCGGGCACGGGGCCCAACTGGAATCTGCCGCCGACCCCGACGGCCTAACGTCTTTGGCAAAACGGCGAAGTGTGGCGTGCGAACTGGTGATGAGTGCGCGTTCCAACCTTCAGGCTTGAAGATGCTTGGATTCTGTGGTAGGATTTTCCTACCAACCATGTCAACGCATAACCCACTCCTCGAATACATGACGACGACCAAAATCGGCGAGAAGGGCCAGCTCACGGTCCCCAAGCAGTTCCGGGAAGATCTCGGGTTGGGAATGGGCGCGCCGTTTGCGGTTCTGCGTTTGGGTGACGGCCTGATTCTACTGCCGGAGCAGCGACGCTTTGAGCGGCTTTGCGAACGGGTGAGTTCGAGCCTTACGGCTGCCGGACTGACGTCAGAGGATCTTCTCGCGACCATCTCAGAGGCTCGCAATCGCGTATACGCGCGTCGCTACCGCACCAAGCCTGCTGATTCCGACGACGCTGCGCGGCGTCGCCCGCTCAACCAGCGCGGGAAGTGACCAGCCAACGCAGAATCCGGTTGTTTCTCGACTCGAATGTCCTGACCGGAGGGATCATTTCCCCCTGGGGCCTCGATAAAGCTGCGCTGTCGCTCTGCGCAGCCAAGGTGTGCAGGCTGGTGCTGGCAGAGGTGGTTCGCGACGAGGTGGAGGAAAACCTCCTGCTTCACGCGGAGCGCTTGCGGTTGCTCGATGTCGAACAACTGATCTCGGACTATCAACGCCTCATCAAGTTAACCGATCCCGAGCTTGTTCCGTATCCGGATAAAGGGCTGGTGCATTCGAGCAGATACTTAATCCGGCACGAGCCGGATGTACCCGTGCTACTGTCTGCGATGGCCAGCAAACCCGATTGGCTGCTGACGCATAACACCAAGCACTTCACCAAGGCCGTCGCGCAGCGGACCTCGCTGCGCATCTCCACACCGGCAGAGTTCTTTCGTGCGCTTTCAGCCTTGTTCCGCTAGGCGTCTTCCGGCCTCGACCTTCCGCACCTCGACCTTCTAAACTATAAGAGTGAAGATTGCCCTGGGCCAGATCAACCCAACCGTAGGGGATTTTTCTGGCAACGCCGCCAAGATCATCCAGTTTGCGCTGCAGGCGCGGAATGCTGGCGCCGGCCTGATTTTGTTTCCGGAACTCGCCGTCTGCGGGTACCCGCCGCGCGATCTGGTCGAGAGGCCGTCGTTTGTGGCTCATTGCCGCGCGAGCGTTGAGAGGATCGCCGCCGATACGCAGGGCATTGCCGTGATCTGCGGAACGGTGACTCCGGCCGAAGCGGAGTCTGGCAAAACCGTAATGAACTCCGCCGTCCTGCTGCGCGAGGGACGCGTCGATCTCACCCAGTCGAAGATGCTGCTGCCCACCTATGACGTCTTCGACGAGATGCGCAACTTCGCCCCCGCCAAAATCCAGCAAGTGTTCAGCTTTTGCGGTAAGCAGATGGCATTAACCATCTGCGAGGACGCCTGGAACGACAAGCGCTTCTGGAATCGGCAACTCTATCGCGTAGATCCAGTCGAAGAGCTGGTTCGAGCCGGCGGGAACTTTGTGCTCAACATATCGGCGTCGCCGTTCTGGCTGGGCAAGCGCGAACTGCGCCGGGATATGCTGACCTCCATCGCGCGGAATCAGAGAGTTCCGGTCGCGATGGTGAACCAGGTCGGGGGCAATGACAGCCTGGTCTTCGACGGATCAAGCGTGGTGATTGCGCCGGATGGACAGGTGATCGCGCAAGGGAAGTCGTTCGAGGAAGACCTGATCTATTTTGACTCCCAGAAACTCACCGGGGATATGCACCCACAGGTGGCGGGCGAAGAAGGCAGCGCGTATGAGGCGCTGGTTCTGGGGACGCGCGATTACGTCCACAAATGCGGCTTTGAGCGGGCGATCATTGGACTCAGCGGAGGCATCGATTCGGCGCTTACCGCGGCGATCGCGGCTGATGCGCTTGGCCCTGAGAATCTGATCGGCGTCGGCATGCCCGGTCCGTACTCGTCCCCAGGGTCGATTAGCGACGCGCGGGAACTGGCGAAGAACTTGAACATTCGCTTCGAAATCCTTTCGATTGATGAAATCTACCAGGCCGCGCGCCAGACGCTTGCGGCCGTGTTTGCGGGGATGCCGCAGGATGTCACCGAAGAAAACATTCAGTCGCGTGCCCGCGGATTGCTGCTGATGGCCATGTCGAATAAGTTCGGCGCGCTGGTGCTTTCGACCGGGAACAAGAGCGAATTGGCGGTCGGCTATTGCACGCTCTATGGCGATATGGTGGGTGGGCTGGCGGTGATCTCGGATGTGCCGAAAACTTTGGTATACCGAATCAGCGCTTACGTGAACTCGCGGCGCAGAGTAATTCCGCAAGCGACGATGGAGAAACCGCCGTCCGCCGAATTGCGCCCCGATCAAAAAGACTCCGACTCACTCCCGCCCTATGACGTGCTCGATGCGATTCTTGAAGATTTTGTAGAGGAGTCATACTCGGCCGAACAGATTGCACGGGTTCACAATTTCGATCCCGATCTGGTGCGGCGGGTGATCCGGATGGTGGAACGTAGCGAGTACAAGCGGCAGCAGGCAGCGCCCGGCATCAAGATTTCCGCCAAGGCGTTCGGCTATGGGCGGAGATTTCCGATCGCCGCCAAGGCGGAAGTGTAGCGATATAATTGCTCCCATGTTTTTCCGGAAGCTGCTGATCGGGCTGATTTGCCTGCCTCTTTGCGCTCAGCGCGGCATGACCTCGACTGCGGCTGAGATCGAGGGAGTTCAGGCTGCGGCTAAACTTCGTGCTCTGATTGAGGCCGCGCCGAAGCTGCCGCTCCAACCAACCAATCTCGCGGTAAAGCTGCCCGAGGGCCAGGCACTGGGCATGGTTTCGTGGTTGGCGCGCGACCCGAAGACCGGTGTGACGTGGCTCATTCAGCGCGGCGATAAAGCCGATGCGGTCATTGCAGTTGACCAGACAGGCCGCGTCCTGCACTCGTTTGGTAAAGGACTGTTCAAGATTCCGCACGCCATCCGGCTTGATCTCGAGGGCAATGTCTGGACCGTCGACGCGGGCAGTTCAACGGTCACAGAGTTCAGTCCGACGGGCAAGAAACTGCTTCAGATCGACGTGGGTGGGCAGCCGGAAGAGCGGGGCAACGGCTTCCGCGGACCGACCGATATTACGTTTGCGCCGAAAGGACGGATTTTCATCAGCGATGGATACGCCAACGCGCGCGTCCTTGAGTACACGGCCGATGGCAAGAAGGTTCGCGAGTGGGGCAGCGCAGGCACGGGGCCGGGGCAGTTCAATCTGCCGCACTCCATCGTGGTGGATGAGAATGACATACTCTATGTTGCTGACCGGGAGAATGGCCGGATTGAGAAATTCGACCTCGACGGAAAATTTCTCGGTGAGATTCCTAACCTCGGAAGAACGTATTCGCTCAAGCTGGGCGCAAATGGGACGCTATGGGCAGGAATGCAACCGCTCAATGAGCCGGCCGGATCTCCTGGCTGGGTGGTCAAGCTGGATCGCAAGACCGGCAAGATCCTGGGCTACGTGCCGGTGACCGAGACGAAGGGTCTGCACTCGGTGGAAGAGGGCGGCGAAGGCCAGCCTATGACGGATGTCGGCAACAAAGTTGTCTGGTTCAAGAGTCACTAGGAGCCGGTCGCGGGTCGATTGGGCGGCTCTGTTTGATTTGAATTTCGGAATTTGATTTCAGACTCGATTACACACTTTGATTTCACACTTGATTTCACTCTATGACGCGCATATATCGCACATTGCTCGCAGCCCTTCTGTTGTCCGGCATCGCCATGGCTCAAACCCAACCCGCTCTGAAGACAAGATCGACACCTAAACCGGCGGACACGTCGGCGTCCGCGGAAGTCAAGACGGTTCTGCCCAGCGAAGACACGGTCAACTCGTTCCTTTTTCAGATGGTTGGCTATGATCCCACCATCACTTGGAAGGTGAACGAGATTCGTCCTTCCGAAGTGCCCGGGTTGGCGGAGGTTTCGGTCATTATCACTACCGCACAGGGCGCGCGCCAGAGTCCGCTGCTGGTGAGTTCTGACGGCAAGCATGTAATCACGGGTGAGATCCTGCCTTTCGGTGCAAAGCCATTTGACGATGCGCGGGTCAAGCTGGAAAAGGGTGTGAACGGACCCGCCAAGGGGCCGGCAAAGGCTGCCGTGACCATTGTCGAGTTCAGCGATATGCAGTGCCCGCACTGTCAGAAGGCCGCGCCCGGGGTTGAGCAACTGCTTGCACAAGAGCCCGAGGCGCGTTTTGTTTTCCAGAATTTTCCGTTGCCCGCGCACGATTGGGCGGAGAAAGCGGCTGGCTATGTCGATTGCGTGGGGCGCGCTTCGAATGATGCGGTCTGGAAATTTATCCAGAAGACGTTTGACGACCAGGCCAACATCACTGCGGCCAACGCCGATGAAAAGCTGAAAGGGATTGCGACCGCCTCGGGCGCAAATGGCGACGAGATCGCCGCCTGCGCGGCCAAGCCGGATACGAAAGCGAGAATCGAGGCCTCGATTGCGCTGGGAAAGTCAGTTGGCGTGACGGGCACGCCGACCCTGTTCATTAATGGACGTAACGCCAGCGGGGCGTCCGTCGATGTGCAGAAGAAGATTGCGGACTTCCAGGCGAACCAGAAATAAGGATATTGAGTCACTGAGACATTGAGGCATTGACGATCATTGAAAGGCGCGGCCTTTGGTTTTCAATGACTAAATGACTCGATGCCTCAATGATCCGATCTTTATTTCCTCATCCAGATTTCCGGCGCTTCGGTTCGTTCCGGGCTGCGGACGACGTAGGGCGTGATCAGGATTAGTAGTTCATCGTCCTCTTCCTGTTTGGAAGTCATGCCGGTGAGGACGCCAAAGCCTGGGATGTTGGAGAAAACGGGTAGGCCGCTCAGACTTCTCTGATCGGAAGCGGTGACCATTCCGGCCACAACTGCCTGTTCCCCCTCCTTGAGCATGATGCCGCCTTTGTACTCACGGTTCAGAATGTCGGGAATACCGTTTGTGTTTGTGCTTCCAAGAGTGCGGAATTGTATCTCCAGCTCGAGAGCCACGTCTGAATTGCTGTGAATCCGCGGCTTCGCCTTGAGCGTGAGTCCGATGTCCTCATAACTAACCGAAGGAAAGGGCGCGGTGAACGACTGATTTCCGATGACCTGCGCGATCGCCGGGTTGTTATAAATCGGCGCAAAACTGGCGTTGAGGATGGGATAGCGCGACCCCAGCTTAAAAGTGGCATCCTTGTCATGGGAAGCGCGCAGAGTGACGTGATCGAGTTCCCGGACCGAACTCTCGTTCATGGTAAGCGCGGCGGACAAATGATCCAGGCTAAGTCCCATGAACGTGAGCCCGCCGCCGAAGGTTGCGAGCGGCTGACTGAAGATCGAATTCTGCTGGCCTTGCAATTGTGCGAGCAGGGCACTAATGGTCTGATTGCCCGCTTGATTGATGCCGCCGGAGGCAATCAGTTGGTTGATCAGGCTCTGGAGATTTTGTCCGCCGAGAGCCGCGAGTGCGGCCACCGGAATGTTGTAAAGATTGAAAGTATCGGGGACGTGCAGCCCGATATTGCGCATGTAGGTGTGGCTCACCTGGAAGACTTTCAGATCGAGCATCACTTCCGGCCGGTCGCTATCCAGCTGTCGAAGAAACTGGGTTGCGGCTTCCAGTGCGGCCTGCGGTCCGCGCACTGTGATCGTGCTCGAGGCGGCGTTCTGGCTCACGAGCTTGAAGTCGAAGAGCGTCCGCAGCGAGTTCGTCAGGTCGTTCAAATCCTGGGTAGAATTGCTGCCCGGGATATAAAACGAGCGCATACCCATGCGGTCATAGAGGCGGTGGTTTTCCGGAGCGTCAACGGTTGCAAAAAGAACGTTGTCTTCGAGGGCGACGCTGAAGCTCCTGGTGACTGCGGACGCCGCCCGCATGGCGGTTTCGAAATCAGCATCCTCGATATCGAAGCGAACGCGCCGGCTCTGGAAGGTTTCGTCGAAGATTACCTTCAGTCCATAGCTCTCAGCGACGGCGGTCAGCAGGCCGCGTGAATCGCCGCGGTAGTGGATGTCATGACGCCCGTCGATCGGTTTCGCGGTCACCACGTTGGAGCTCCCAACAACCTGTAGCGGGCTCGCGGCGCGAACCGGCGCGGGCCCGAGGGCGTCGCTTATGCGCTGCTGGGCGAATTCATTCTGCGGGTCGAGGTTCAGCGCGGTTCGAAACTCCGCCAGCGCTTCCAGTTGCTGCCCATTGAGCAGGTCTTTGTTTCCGCGTTCCAGATGCACCCCGGCCAGATGCTGGCGCGTAAATTCCTGCGCGGTCACGTACTCAACGTTTTGCGGGACGAGGCGGGCCGCTTCCTCAAATTCATAAAAAGCTTCGTCCAGATTCTGCGATTTCTCAAGTTTAAGACCGCGCGCGAACGCTTGCCGTGCGGCCTTCAAGTCTTTGGCAGGACCATGGCAGGCGGGCGCGCCCGCGGAATTGGAACAGAGCGGTGGCGGGGCAGACGCTGGCGCAGCGGACGGAGCAGTGTCTGCGGCCAAACACAATCCCGCAAGCAACAAACACATTCCGGCCGGCAGCCATCGCATAGTAACTACTATAGAATGCCCGGCGGCCGCTGTCTTGCAAGAGAAATACTCGATAGGGAACTACGGTCGTAACGGCCTTTTTCCGTGGGTAGGGCTGGGCTTGAGCCGTCTGACCGGCGCTGCCGAGACGCGGCAAGCCGCGTCTCTACCAGAAATCTCAGGTGGGTGCCTGCATCGGGCCAGGTCTTCACTTCAGCATCAGCCTTTCCATGCGAGTGGCGCGTCCGGTCTGGTTATCGCACTCGACCACGACGGCGCACAGGCGGACGTCGCCGTTGGCCGCTTCGAAACGCGCCGGCATCCCGCTGAGAAATTTCTCGATCACTAATTCTTTTTTCACTCCAATGACGCTGTCGTAGGGCCCGGTCATCCCGACGTCGGTGATGTAGGCAGTGCCCTTGGGCAGAACGATTTCATCCGCGGTAGGAATGTGGGTGTGTGTGCCCACGACGGCGGTGACGCGCCCGTCGAGATACCATCCGAAGGCGACCTTTTCGGAACTGGCCTCGGCATGGAAATCTACGAACACGATCTTCGACTGAATTTGTTCGAGAAGCCGATCGGCATAACGGAAGGGATCGTCGCTCGACCCCATGAACACGCGTCCCTGAAGATTCATGACGGCATAAGCAACGCCGTTTTTCTGGCCTTCGTACACTCCCCAGCCGGGCAAGCCTTGCGAAAAATTTGCCGGCCGCAACAGACGGCGCGCCGGACTGTGCGGATTGCCGTCCGCCATCTGGAAGTATTCGATGATCTCGCGTTTGTCCCAGACGTGATTTCCGGTGGTCATCACGTCGATGCCAAGATCGAAAAGTTCTTCGGCCAGCGGCGGTGTGATTCCGAAGCCGGCCGCGGCATTCTCGCAGTTGGCGATAACGAGATCGACGGCGTGCTGCTTGCGCAATTCGGGAAGGCGATCTTTTACGATCGTCCGTCCGGGGCGCCCAAAAATGTCACCGATGAAAAGAATTTTCAAGATCAGGTCTCAGGTGTTAGGTGTCAGGTTTCAGGAACAACGCTGCTCGCGTAACGCGAGAACGGTCGAACTTCGATGTTATCACGCGGAAAATCGGCTACTGGCTGGTGATTTCCGCTGTCTTCAGAAAGTCGTAATTTCCCGACGGATTCAGGGTGACGTTTCGCACCCGCCGGGTGTGCACCACGACGTTGTCAAAGTACCAGAGGTTGATCGACGGCACATCCTGGGCGAGGATTTCCTGCACTTCGCCATACAGCCGCTTGCGGACATTCTGATCGGTCTCGCGTTGCGCCTGGTCGATCAGGCTGTCAATCCGCGGATTGGAATAGAAACTGCGGTTTCTGCCTGCAGGAGGAAAGTTGCGCGAGTGAAAGACTGCGTCGAAGATGTCGGGATCTTCGATTCCACCGGTCCAGCGCAGCGAATAGAACTGGAAGGCGCCGCTGCTGACGTCGGCGAAAAATGTGGCGAACTCGAAGGTACGAATGTCGAGCGCAATGCCTACATCGCGCAGTTGCTGTTGCATGACGGCGACCATCAGGCGGGTGTTCTCGTCGGTCGAGGTTTTCATGGTGATGTGAAAGCGCACGCCGTTCACGGCTGGGTGGCCGGCGGCGTCAAGCAGTTGCCGCGCCTTGCCGGGATCGTAATCGTAGTGCGGCACGTCACCGTCGTACGCCCAACTTTGCCGCGGCAGAATGCTGTAGGCAGGCTGGACTTGGTTGCGCCATAGGTATTCCATCATGGGTCGACGGTCCAGAGCGTAAGCGATGGCCTGCCGAACCCGCACATCGTTCAAGATAGGATCGCGCAGATTGAAGGCCAGGTAGGCCAGTCTGGTGCCGGGCCCATGCTCAATGACCAGGGACGGATAACGCTCGAGAGTGAGGACGGTGTCGGGCGTCATCGGCGAGTTGCTGGTGAGGTCGGCGCTGCCTTTCCGCAACTCGAGCGCCTGCGTGGTGGCGTCGGGCACCACGGCGAAACGTACGCGGGCCAGACGCGGTATTTCGCCCCAGTAAGCCTCGTTGCGCTGCAGGATGACTTCCTTGTCCGTCTCCGCGCTGACGAATTTGAAGGGCCCGGTTCCGATCGGTTGGCGCGTGATCTCGTCGAGTGATCCATAGGGCACAATCCCAATCGCTCCCTCGGAGAGATTCCACAACAAGGCGGCCCACGGTTCCTTCAGATGGAACACCACCGTCAGGTCATCGGGCGTTTCGATCCGATCCACGAAGCGGTAGGTCGAAGTCTTGGCACTGCGGATCTTGCCCTGGAGCAGGGAGTCGAACGTCCACTTCACATCGCGCGAAGTAAGCGGCTGCCCATTATGAAAGGTTACGCCGGAATGGAGGTGGAAGACATAAGTGAGCGGATCCGGAATTTCCCAGCGCTCGGCCAGTCCGGGCTGAACATTGAAGTGCTCGTCGCGCGTCAGCAGAGCGTCGAAGAGGAGCTCGTCAATGCGCTCCGACTGCCCGTCCAATCCCACCCGCGGATCGAGATTCGTCGGGCTGCTCTCGATGATCATCACCAGCGTGTTCGGGTCGGGAGGCTGGGAGCAGGAGAGGGTAGACAAGAGCAATCCGCCAAGGAACGACAAAAGAATAGTCGATCGACAAAAAGTTGTCATCCTTCGCGGAGGGAAGGACCTGCTGTTTGCGCGCTCCCACGATACCGCCCTACGCATAAGAAATCTTTCCCAGGATCGCCGCCCGCTTTGCTCCCGTAGCCGACGGCACATTGCTGGGCCGACGATGCCACGTCTCATGCGCGAGCAGGGCAAACGCCACCGCCTCTTTCGCTTCCGCCGGAAGGCCGAACTCATCCGAGAAATGCAGTTCGATCCCCAGAGGTGCGAGCTCATGGCGCAGAATGGCGATCAGCGTCGGGTTCTTTGCGCCTCCGCCGGAGACGATCATCTCGTGACTGCGCTGCTTTCGAGGCACCACATTTGGACGAAGAGCGAATCGTGGCAGCACGAAGCGCTTTACTGCGTCGGCAATCGACCGCGCTGTCAACGCCGTCGCCGTTGCTACGATGTCGGCGCTTCTGGCGCCGCGGCAGAGCTGAAGAAACCGTCTCACGTATTCCCGGCCAAATTCCTCGCGCCCCGTCGTTCGCGGGGGTTTCTGGCGGAAGAAAGGTGCACGAATTAACTGCGCAATCACATTATCCAATCGACGTCCCGAGGCCGCGACCTTGCCATTGCGATCGAAACGCTTCCCGAAAAGCTCTTCCATTACCGCATCAATCACCATGTTGCCGGGACCGGTATCAAAGGCAAGCACGTCGTGCGGCGATGCCCCCGCCGCAATCGCCGTCAGGTTCGCAATACCGCCGATATTCTGTGCGATACGATTCACGCCCTGATTGCGATGACGATCACGATAAAGAAGATAGTCGACGAACGGCACCAGCGGCGCGCCTTTCCCTCCGGCCGCCATATCGGCGGGACGAAAATCTGAGACCACCGGCACCCCCAGCCGCGCTGCGATTACCGCACCTTCACCCGTTTGCCAAGTTGCCGTCAACTTTCGTCCGAGAAATCGTTTCGCGGCTCCCTGGTGATAGAGCGTCTGTCCATGGCAGCCGACCAGGTCGAGTTTCACGCGATGCTTGCGCGCGGTTTTCGCCACCGCCTCCGCGTACAGTTCGCCGAGAAGAAAATTGAGCCGCGCCAGATCCGCGACGCGGGCCAATTCCGCATTCATCATCGCCAGGATCGTGCGTCGAACTGGAGCAGGGAAGGGGTACTCCTCGTGACCAAGAAGCGTGAAATCTGAGTGCGGTTTCTTGTGTGGTGACGGGCCTCTGGCCCGCGCGACCCGGTCGGAGGCGAGCTGCACAAGAGCCACATTGATTCCGTCTGCCGAGGTTCCGCTCATCACGCCGGCAATGATCATGCTCGATGCGCCGTCCTTGTTCTTTTTGTTATCCCTGCCTCTGCGAGCGAGTGTCGCAAGCCGGATCTCTTCTTCAAATTCCCGGAGCTGTCGCGTCAGCTTCTCGACTCGCGCGGAGGTGGGAGCGCGGCGGCTAGCTGTCGGATTTGTTCGAGAACGACTTCTTCTTAAACGCCAGCACGCGCTGCGCAGATTCCCGCACGCGTTGAGCGAACTTGCGATCGCGTTCGGCTTCATGAATCAAAGCTTCATAGGCACAGACGACCATCTCCTCCTGGTGGCAGATCAGAGTCAAGATCGCCGCCGGCGCGAATGTGCTGCACAACCGTCTGCTCGATGGGGGCAAACTCGAGGACCGCCCCCATCTCAAGATCGTCCGAGACGATAAGCCCGTTGTACCGAATTTTCTTGCGCGAGAGGTCGGCTGATCCATTTTCTTGGAGAACGATGCCGGCATTCGTCTTCCCAGTCGCTTCCGGGTAGGCCGCGTGTGCAACCATCACAAACGGCAATTGGTGTGCGCAGTATCCGATAGGGAAACAGATCCTCGATCCACATCTTCTTGAGCGTCTTCTCGATTACGGGGAGTTCGTGATGGCTGTCGAGCTTGCCCTCGCCCAGTCCGGGGAAATGTTTGCCGCAGCCGAGCACGCCGGCATCGCTCAATCCGCGCAGAAACTCGCGGGCGTAGACAACTACCTGCTTCGGATCGTCCGAGACCGCCCGCGAACTCAGCACCGGACGCGAAGCCTCGTAGGCTAAGTCGAGCACCGGAGCGAAATCGACGTTGAAGCCCAGCGCGCGGCAGTTTTCGCCGATCACGCGTCCGTGCTTGCGAAAGAGTGCGCGGCTGCCCGTGGCAAAAACCTCTGCCGGAGACGGCGCCGAACCGAGCACGTTGCGGAAACGGTCCACGGTGCCGCCTTCGAGGTCGACGCAAGTGAAAAGCGGCGTGGCCACGTGCTTCTGGCATTCGCGCAGAAGAGTGTGGGTCTGCTCGGCTGCGATGATGTTGCGGGCGAAGAGGATCACGCCCGCCGGCTGAATTTTCGTGAGCAGGGAAGCGAGACGCGGAGACATCTCGGTCCCGTCGAAGCCGATGATGAGGAGTTGGCCGATTTGTTGAATGTGATCAGATGTTGGCTTTGGCATTGTTTGCTGTGATCGCTAGTTTGTCGGCTTTTCCGCGAAAACGATGCGAATCCGAGTCCCATCTGGCGAGTTTCGTGTTTGCATTGCCAGATCAGCCTTGAACCGCATCCCCTCGACCGCATCGCCCGCCCAGAGGTTTTCCATCGAATCAGGCAACCCCCGAGGAAGAATGGAATCTTCGGCATCAGTTTCTTCCCGGGCGGCAATGGGCCATTCTCAGCTTGCCATCTGCTGGCAAATCTCCAACCTGTTTCGTGATCGTAGTCACGTAATATGATCTCTGCCCAGTTTTCGAGCGAATCTGCCATGTGTCGTTCCGCCAGTTTCCGCGTTGAATCGAAGCACGCCGCTGCTAGAGAGACAGAACTGATCCTGGAAGATGTTCTCGGCGAAAAATAGTAGACTTGATGTCAGATCGCCGTAGTCGCTTCGCCAGAGAGCGTCAGAATTCCAGTCGGCAAGGCTCGCTCCGTTCACGGGCTCTGAAATAAGAGGGAAGACGTGTAAGGCAGACTCAAACGCATAAAAGCCGTTTTTTCGTTCTAGCACGCTCAGTAGCTCAGGTCCTGAGGGTAAAGTCTTAGCAGTTCCGGGTTGACCGGAGGCATGCGCGCCAATGGTTCAGAACTGATCGATAGAAGTTTTTCGACGCTCGTCAATGTTGGCACTCAGTCGATCTGCCCCTTCAACTCTGCCAGCAAGTTTAGCGCTTCGAGCGGCGTCAGCCGGTTCAAATCCACTTCGCGAAGCTTATCCAGCACTGGCTGCGACAGCGGCGTGAAGATGGTCAACTGTGTCGGACGCTCCGGTGCTTCGGAAGCCCCGGGCGTCAGATGCTCCGAAAGGCGGCGCTCGGACGATTCATGCTCGGCCAGCACTTCGCGCGCGCGCACCACGACTTCGTTTGGCAATCCCGCCAGCTTGGCGACTTCGATGCCGTAGCTGCGGTCGGCTGCGCCCGGTTCGACGCGGCGCAGAAAAACTACGCTCCCGCCGGCCTCTTTGACGGAGACGTGATAATTCTTCACGCCGCTCAACTGCTCCGCCAATTCGGTTAGCTCGAAATAGTGGGTGGCGAACAGAGTCTTGGCGCGCACGTGCGCGTGCAGATATTCGACGGCGGCCCACGCGATCGCTAGGCCGTCGTAGGTGGAGGTGCCGCGTCCGACTTCGTCTAACAGAATCAACGAGCGGGCGGTCGCCGTGTGCAGAATGGCGGCTGTCTCCGTCATTTCGACCATGAATGTCGAGCGGCCGCGGGCTACGTTGTCGCTTGCGCCTATGCGGGTGAAGACGCGGTCGACGATGCCCAGGCGCACGGCGCGCGCGGGAACAAACGATCCCATCTGCGCCATGATCACGATCAGCGCCGCTTGCCGCAGATAGGTGCTCTTGCCTCCCATGTTCGGCCCGGTCAGCACCACGATGTTGTGAGCGGACGAATCCAGAAACAGATCGTTGGGGACGAAGCGCTCGCTTCCTGCCTGCCAGTTCCTGCAGTTCGATCACCGGATGACGGCCTTCGACAATTTCAAGATCGCCCACGTGCTCGGCTTTTTCAGCTTCAGCGGGCTTTTGTTGGAATTGGGGCCGGCAATAATTTCGCAGCGCGGCAATGTGCGCCAGACTGGCGAGCACGTCGACTTCCGCCAGCGCCAGCGCGGTTTGCCTGATGCGCTTGGCTTCGGCCGCAATCGCGGAACGCAAGTCGGCAAACAGCCGCCGCTCGATTTCTACAATCTTCTCCTGGGCATCGAGAATCTTCGACTCATACTCCTTCAGCTCCGGAGTCGTGAAACGCTCGGCATTCACCAGCGTCTGCTTGCGCTCGTAATCGGCGGGAGAGAGGTGCAGGTTCGCTTTCGAAATCTCAATGTAGTAGCCGAAGATGGAATTGAACTTCACCTTGAGCGACCCAATTCCCGTCCGCTCGCGCTCGCGCGTCTCAACTCGCGCCAGGTACTGCTTCGAGTTGCGGCTCAGATCGCGCAGTTCGTCGAGATCTTTGTCAACGCCGGCGGCGATCACTCCGCCATCGCTTAGGGTGAGCGGCGGCTCGGGAACCAGCGTGCGGTCGATCCTCTCGCGGAGGCCAGACAATTCGTCGACCGTTTCGCGCAGTGTGGCGAGCCGCGATACCGGCAATCGTGACTCAGATAGTCGAGACTCAGACAATCCGGCCAACGCCGATCGCACTTTTGGAATTCGGGCAAGCGATGCCGCCAGAGCCAGCACGTCCCGCGGATTCGCCGTTTCGAGCGTTACCCGGCTCAGCAGACGTTCGAGGTCCAGAATTCCGTCAAGCGCGCGCCGCAATTCTTCGCGCCGCACCGTATCTTTGACTTGCGCCTCAACGGAATCCAGCCGGCCGTCGATCTCGGCGCGATCCAAAGACGGGCGCAGCATCCAGGTACGCAGCAAGCGCTTGCCCATCGGCGTGACGGTTGCATCCAGGCAGCGGAACAGCGTCACGCCGGCGTCGGTTCCTGCGAAGAGCGGTTCGATCAGCTCCAGGTTACGCACCGTGACCGCATCGAGCACCAGGCAATTCTGGCGTTCGTAGAAGCCGATGCGGTCCACATGATCGAGCGTGCCGCGCTGGGTCGAGCGGATGTAATACAGAATCGCTCCCGCCGCCGAAGCTGCCGCGCGTTTGCCGGCTAGCCCGAAGCCCTCGAGCGAGAGCACGCCGAAGTGATTTTCCAGAAGCGGTATGGCGTGGTCGGGAGCAAAGATCCAGTCGTCCAACGGAGTCTCGGCCCAGCCGCTTGGCGATCGGACCGGCGTGACCGGAGCTATGTGTTCAGGTGCCGGACGGGCGAGGGCGACCGTCGCTCCACTGTTATTCATTTCAAACAGCGGGGCGGAAGATCCATATAGCATTTCTTTTGGACGCAATTGTTCAAGTTCTTCTTGAATACGCCGACCGGCCGACTCGCCCCCGAACTCCGTTGCGCGAAACTCGCCGGTGGAAAGATCGAGCGCCGCAAAACCAACGTGATCTCCGACGGTGGCGACTGCGGCCAGAAAATTGTTCTCCTCGGCGTTCAGCGACGAATCGGCCGCTGTGCCCTGGAGTGACGACGCGCGTCACTTCGCGGCGCACCAGTTTTTTAGCCAGGCGCGGGTCCTTTGTCGGCACCTCCGTTTGTTCGCAGACTGCGACCTTAAAGCCGCGGCGGATCAACTTTGCGATGTAGCCTTCGGCGGCGTGATAAGGCACGCCGCACATGGGGATGGCCATGCCCTTTTCTTTATTGCGCGAGGTCAGCGTGATTTGCAACTCGCGCGCCGCCAGCACTGCGTCATCGAAGAAAAGCTCGTAGAAATCCCCCAGCCGGAAGAACAGCAGAGCGTTGGGATGCTCTTTCTTGATGGCGGAATATTGCCGCATCAGCGGCGTAGACGGCTCGGACATGGGCAATTTCTAATTGGGTAATTTGTAATCTCTCAATTTGCAATTCTATGCTGGAATGGCTTCCAACGTGGGAAGCTGAATCGCGGAAAGGTTCCAAATTACAAATCACCAATTGCAAATTACAAATTCTTTTGTTCTCCTTACGCCATGGAACTCCGCAAAGATCCCATCACCCGTTCCTGGGTGATCACCGGCGACGATGTCATCGAGCCCGCTCCACGCTCTGAAAATTGCCGTTTTTGCGGCCCTTCCGCCGAGCCCGCCCAGGTTATTGCCAACCTGCCTGGCGCGGATGGCATCGCCTGGTCGGCGCGCTCGGTTGTGCATCCGCATGCGCTCTACCACATCGAAGGCGAGGCGGCGCGCCGCGGCGACGGACTTTACGATCGCATGGGATCGGTGGGCGCGCACGAAGTTCTGCTTGAAAATCCGCGCCACGACGGTAATCTGTGGGATGTAAGCGACTTCGAAGTCGAACAGTTCCTTCGTTTGGCTGCACTGCGGCTGCAGGATTTAAAGCGCGACAGCCGATTCAAGTACATCAGCATCTTCAAGAATCACGGCACGGCCGCCGGACAGGAATTCGAACACCCCACTTCCCAGCTCACCGCAACCACGTTCGTGCCGCGCCGGGTGCTCTACGAACTTCGTGCCGCGCGCGACCATTTCCAGAGCAAAGAGCGCTGCGTGTTTTGCGACATTCTGGCGCAGGAGGAGCGCCAGAACCTGCGCATCGTTGAAATTCGCGGAGACTACGTGGCCTTCTGTCCATTTGCTCCACGCGTGCCGTACGAAACCTGGATTATGCCGCGCAGCCATGAATCTTCGTTTGAGCGGACGGGGGCATCGCGCGTGGGCAGCGTGACCGATCTCGCCGCGCTTGTGCGGCGCACCCTGCAACGGATCCGCACCGTCACCGAAGCTTTCCACCTTGTGCTGCACACTTCGCCGAACAGCCAGCATCCTTCGGCAACACTTGGATACTGGAAAACTCTGGAGGACGATTATCACTGGCACATCGAGATTCTGCCCGTTCTGGAGTCCAAGGCGAGGTCGTACACTTTCAAGGAAATTTACTATTCTCCGGTAACGTCGGAGACGGCGGTTAAGCGTTTGCGCGAGGCGAAAATCTAAAGCGGTCGTTGGTCGTTCGTCGTTGGTCGCTAGCTGCTCGTCGCTCGGGAACCGCTCAACGGGCGGATTTCGCAGCACGCCAACGACTAACGACTATCGACGAACGACTGTCCTATGACCATCCGTCGCCTAAAAACGTATACCGGATCGCAAGGCTACGTTTACCAGTACTACTTCGTCGGGAAACGTCCAGCCCCGACATCCGACGCCCGTGAACCTGACGCGAACGATTTGTCTTCGACGTTACCTCCGACCGCAAGCTGACCTACGCGGTCAGTGTCTTTCTTCCGCATCAGGTCGTCGCCGCGTGGGCCGAATCCCACGGACGTACCCTCTCCGATTCCGAGCAGTACGCCGCCGTCAAGATGCGTCTGTTTCGCGCCTTCGACGAATTGGAAGAAATGCAGGCACACGGGCGACGGCTGCAGATCGATTTGCCGTCGCTGGAGGAAGCGCTGGCGTCGTTGGGGGTGGAATAGAATCGATGATAGATCGCCTTGCCGGCCCTGCTCCTTTCTCCTGGGTAGGTTCTCCGCCTTCAAACCCCTCTGACAGCCTACGTTTCCCCCGCACCCTCCGCCCGGCACACTATAATCACCGAGGTGGGGCGGGGATGTACATCCCGCCTGTGGAAGCGCCACGAACTAAAGAATAAAGAATGATGTCCTTAATCTGGCTGCGGGTTGCGCTGGTCTGTTACGCCGTGGGATTACTTTATGCCCTGGTCGCGCTCACTCGCGCCTCGGAAATCTTTAGCAAAATCGCGCTCCATGCTTCCTACCTGGGCATGGTGTTTCATCTGGTTTCGCTGACTGAAGCCGTCGTCGAAAGCGGCCAGCTCGCTACGGCCTCGGTTCACAACTCGGAATCGCTGCTCGCCTTCCTGATCATGGTCGGCTTTATGCTTGCTTATCTGGTGTACAAGACGACGACTCCGGGCATCGTGATTTTTCCCCTGGTATTTCTGCTGACCTTTGTGGCCGCCAGTGGTCAGCAACCGTTCGTCTTCGCCTCGGTCGCGGTGATGCACGGCTGGCTGGCCGTGCACATCCTGATGATCTTCACCGGATACGCGGCTCTGTTTCTGAGCTTCGGCGCCAGCATTCTGTATCTTTTGCAGGAACGCGCGCTGAAATCCAAGAATTCGAGCGGAATGTTTTCGCGGCTGCCTGCTCTGCAGGTCATAGACGATATCGGCTATCGCTCGCTTATGCTTGGCTTTCCCTTCATGACGCTGGGGCTGATTGCGGGCACCGTGGTTGCGGTCGCGACTTATGGCCGCATTGATTATCTCGATCCCAAGATTCTGCTTTCCGTGCTGATGTGGGCGGTGTATCTGCTGATGGTATTCACGCGCATGAATGCCGGCTGGCGCGGGCGGCGCGCTGCCCTGCTCGCCAGCGCCGCCTTCGCTACGGCCATAGTGGCCTGGATCGCAAACTACTTCAGCACCATGCACAGGTTTATCGCGTCATGAAATTCCAGCTCATCGGCGTCAATCACAAGACCGCGCCGGTCGAGGTGCGCGAGCGCCTGGCCATTCCTGAATCGCGTTTGCCCGAGGCTTGCAAACGACTCTCTGAGCATCCCGCGGTGGCGGAGGGAATGATCGTCTCCACCTGCAACCGCGTCGAATTTATCGCCAACATGAAGAACGGCGCCGGCGACCTGCGCGAATTTTTGCGCGAGTATTTCGAAACCGACCTCAGCCAGTTTGAAAGTCATCTTTATGAATTTCGCGAGGATGAAGCCGTCCGCCACGTCTTTCGCGTCGCCGCCAGCCTCGATTCCATGGTCGTCGGCGAGCCCCAGATTCTGGGCCAGGTTAAGGAAGCCTACGCCACAGCGCGCGCCGTGGGAGCGGTGCGCGCACAGCTGGATCAGTTGCTCACCCGGGCGTTTGCCGTGGCCAAACGCGTCCGCACCGAGACGGCGGTTGGATCTTCCTCGGTTTCGATCGCTTCGGTGGCGGTCGAACTCGCAGAGAAAATCTTCGGCAGCCTGAACGGCAAGAGTGTCTACCTGGTCGGTGCGGGGAAGATGAGCGAGTTAGCGGCGCGGCATCTGCTCGCGCGCGGCGCCACGTCTCTGTTTGTCGCCAACCGCACCTACGACCGGGCGATTCGTTTAGCGCACAAATTTGACGGACAGGCCATCGAGTTCAGCCGGCTTTATGACACCTGCGATCGCGCCGATATCGTGATCACTTCGACCGGCTCGCCGCATTTCATCTTTCGCCGTGAACACGGCGAAAAGCTCATGGCGCTGCGCAAGAACAAACCCATGTTCTTCGTCGATATCGCCGTTCCCCGCGACGTCGATCCGGAGATGAACAAGATCGATGGGCTTTTTGTTTACGACATCGACGATCTGCAGCAGGCGGTAAGTTCGCACGTCGCCGATCGCAAGAAGGAAGCGGAAAAGGCGGAGGCGATCGTCAATGGCGAAGTCGGCAGATTCCATGCTCACCTGCAGACGCTCGAGGTGGTTCCGACGATTGTGAGCTTGCAGGACCATCTCGAAACCATTCGCCAGGCCGAGATTGATCGTGTTCGAGGGCGCCTCGGTTCCATGACCACCGATCAGGAGCTTGCCGTCGAAGCGCTGACTCGCGGCATCGTCAACAAAATCATGCATACTCCCATCAGCACCCTGAAAACGGCGGCGCGAGATCCTGAATCCACCACCGTAATCGACCTGGTGCGCCGCCTATTTAACTTGCACGACAATCTGCGCGACGACCGGCACGATGAAGACAAAGGCGAAGAAAGGGAAGCGGACGCCGCGAAGGCCGTGCGTGATCGGGAAGCAAGAAAAAGGGGAGCGCGAGACTGATGGCCCGCTTGCGCATCGGCTCCCGCGGCTCGCAACTCGCGCTCTGGCAGGCCCATCATATTTCCGATCTGCTGCGCGCTCAGGGCCACACCGTGGAACTTGAGATCATCAAGACCACCGGCGATAAGATCACCGATGTTGCGCTCGCTAAAGTTGGCACCAAGGGCATGTTCACCAAAGAAATCGAAGAGGCGCTCGTCGAAAATCGGATTGACCTGGCCGTCCACAGTTTGAAAGATTTGCCGACTGAGTTGGCCGACGATTTCGAAATTGCCGCCGTCACCACCCGCGAAAATCCGCGTGACGTTTTTTGTTCGGTGAAGTTCGCGAGCATCGAGTCGCTGCCGCAACGGGCGATTGTTGGCACCGGCAGCCTGCGCCGCCAGGCCCAGTTGATGGCGCTGCGTCCCGATCTTCAGATTCACCCGCTGCGCGGCAATGTGGATACGCGTCTGCGCAAGCTCGAATCCGGCGACTACGATGCCATCATTCTGGCCGCCGCCGGCCTGAATCGTCTGGGCAAAACGCAGCTGGTCCGTCAGGTGATTCCCGTGGACATAATGACCCCCGCCGCTGGACAAGGCGCTCTTGGAATTGAAATTCGCAACGGCGATACGGCGACGCGGGCCTTACTGGTATTTCTTGATGATGCTGCCGCCCGCGCCACGACGACTTGCGAGCGCTCTCTGCTCGGTAAACTGGGAGGCGGCTGCCAAGTCCCTATCGGAGCTTTCGCTGAAGTGAACGCAGGCCGTATTCGGCTGAACGCGCTGGTGGCCCATCCTGATGGAAGCAAAGTTCTGCGCGAAACCCGCGAAGGCGATGATCCCGTGCGCTTGGGCAGAGAAGTCGGCGAAACGCTTCTCCGCCGAGGCGGCGATGTTATTCTCGAAGAAGTTTACGGCGAAGGCTTTGCTCTACCGCAGCAGCCGTAAGACCTAAGACCTGATTCATGAAACCCAACGAAAAACATCCTCTCGCCGGAACCCGGATACTGGTCGGACGCGCCCGCCACCAAGCCGGCAGTCTTTCCGCCAGCCTGCGCGGCCTGGGCGCGTCGGTGATCGAAATCCCCTTCATTGAGATTCGCAAGCCGCAGTCACACCAGTCTCTCGATGATGCCCTGAAAAACATTAAGAGTTACGACTGGCTCGTTCTCACCAGCGCCAATGGCGTCGAAGCGATGTGGGAGCGCGTCCGGAAACTTCGCATCACCCGCAAGAATCTGGAGCATCTCCAGATCGCCGCCATTGGCCCTGCTACTAAGAAGGCGATTGTGAAGCATGGCCTGAAGGTGAAGATGGTTCCCGAGGAGTACGTCGCCGAGTCGGTGGTGAAGGGACTGCGCGATAAGGTCAGCGGCAAACGCGTCGTGCTCATACGGGCCAAAATCGCGCGCGATGTGATTCCGGAGGCGCTGCGTGCCGCCGGAGCGCACGTCGACGTGGTCGAAGCTTACGAAACCGTGGTACCTGAAAAATCACGGGGGCGGCTGCGGGAATTGATGAAGAATGCCACTCGCCGCCCGCACGTCGTGACCTTCACCAGTTCCTCGAGTGCGAAGAACTTTGCTGAATTGCTGGGCAGGGTGAAGGCAGCTGCACCCGGCGCAGATTTACCCAGCGTTGCTTTGATCAAAGCAGGTTTGCTCAAGCATGTCCAGTTTGCTTCGATTGGTCCGGTGACTTCAGCGACGCTCCGCGAATTGCAAATGCCGGTCGCGATCGAGGCCCGCGAATTCACGATGGGTGGATTGATTCGCGCGATTGTGCTCGCCCGCTACGCAGAACCTTCCGCGTAGTCCTCGGGCTTACCCTTCTCCGTTAGAACCAGCGGTGCGGGCGGAGACGCGGCGAGCCGCGTCTCTACCAAACTTTTACTTCTCTTTCTTCTCTTGGGGCTTCGGGCTGGAGAACGCCCTGGGCGGATCAACCGTGTCCAGGTAGGTCTGCATCTTTGTCTTGCCGTCGACGGGCAGACCGGTGAACTCGATTCCGTTGCCCACACCCGGGTCGCAGGTTCGGACCACGGCGGTGATTTTGAGGTGCTCCGAATCGAGCCAGAAATCGAGGCGCAGCACGGTTCCGATAGGGAAAGGCAGCATGTTCTCGACGTAGCATCCATTACCGCTCACGTCGGTGGCATTGATGCGGCTGGGCGAATTGACGCGCTCGTCGCGAATCTCCAGGGGAAGCGAAATCTTATGCCGGTGCCAGCGCCGCCGGTTGGAAGAAGAAATCGCCACCGTCGCATTTTCCATGGGCAGGTGGTTTTTCCACGGACACTCCTGTTCGGCGACCAACTTCACTCCCACTTGATTCTTGTTGACTGGGCCGCTGTTCATCACCCAGATCACCGTGCAGCGCGTTTTTTTCTCCTCGAATTGCAACCCGACCACGTCACCCACTTTAAGTTCGGTCTCAACGTCCGAGATCAGGGCGCCTTCGGAACTGATGTTCTGAGCGCGAGCCTGCTGGGAAAAGGGGCGTCCGTTTGCACCCATCCCCCATATCCGCACGGGCAGGTCCACTGTAAGGCGAGGTTCGGTTTGGTCGGCCATGCCTTATCCTCTTAAATTATGTTTGTCTGTTCCTGTGATGATACCGCCGTCTGACGCGCCGCGATATTATAAAGTGAGCGGGCGCAGTAACGAGCGAAGCACCATCTTCGCCACGCGCCCGTCGTCATTAGTTATTGAGACGCGATTACTTAGATGCGGTCTTCCGCGAATTCACGATAGCTGATAATCCGGAACTTTTGCTCCTCCAGAAAATTTCTGCAAATCCGCCGAAGTCAGCAGACGCCGCTCCTCGTCGCGAGAATCGAGCAATCGCGTGCGGACCGCCTGCAAGTCGGCGTCATTGTAGCCGGGATGGCAGACCAATTCCCATGTTCCGTCGGGCAAGCTGGCGAGCGTCTGGCGCAGCAGAGAACTATAGCCGTCATTCTCAAGCCGAGCCGGTCTCGATCACTCCCACCACGCCGTCGGGCGTAAGCAGTCCAGCGCGCTTGGTTCGCCGGCGAAAGTTACCGGGAGAAAGTGTGCAGCATGCGCACCTGGCCATAACGCTTCCACAGAGCGCGCTTGCCTTTGAACAGCCGCGCGGGCAAGGCTTTCACCGGAACGATCGGATTACGGATGGCGCGCACGCCGCAAATCCGCGCGGCTCGCAGCAGCGCAACCAGAATCTCGGGAAAAATGTGGGCGTGTTTGTGGGTATCGAGGTGAGTCACCTGAAGACCGGTGGCTTGAATTTTTCTAATTTGCGCGGTGACTTCCGCCACCAGTTGATCGCGATCGAAGCCTCCCAACATGGCGCGCGCAGCGAAGGCCGAGAGGCTGGAGTAGAACTTGTCCGGATCGGCGGAGCGAATGGCCAGCAATGTATCTGCCGCATCCGGCGGCGAGACCGGTGTTCCATCGACCAGCGTGACGTGGCATCCCACGGAAAGATTCGGCGCCGAGCGCGCCGCGGTCACCGCATCGGCGAAGGCGGCGCCGTTTGCCATCAATGTGGTCGACGACACGACTCCGCCGTTGTGAGCTTCCACAATGGCCCGATTGACTCCAGCGGTAAGGCCAAAATCATCCGCGTTGACGATCAACTTTCGCACGCAGAAAGTGTAGCAGCCGGGCCCAAGTGTTCCGCAGTCTTTTAGACATCGTTCCTGCTTGTGCTGTCGCCGCCAAATGTCGAGGCCATCGAGGGCTGTGGAGACCATGGTTGTCGAGAAAATGTAAAATGATGAAGGAACGGGCAGGGTCGCGATGCGTGACGACTCTGCAATTTTCAACAAGTCGGGAGAGCACATAGCCAGGAGTGCAGGCGTTTGCCTTCACGTTTGGCTGATGTTTCGAGATCGGAGAGACAGATGAATCGCAGAAAGTTCCTCACAAGTTCGGCGGTGACCGGAGCCGCCCTGATTGCATGGCTCAAGAACCCTAGTCTGAGCGTCGCGAAGTCGAACCAATCGGATGACAAAGACACGGTGACGGTGATCCAGTTCAGCGACTCTGGCCAAAACCTGGGTCCGGCACGCGTCAAGAGAGTGCACAAGACAGATGCCGAGTGGAAGCAGCAACTGACTCCGCTGCAATTCGAAGTGACGCGTCAGCAAGGCACCGAGAGAGCATTCAGCGGCCAGTATGACATCCATGACAAGGGCCTCTATCGCTGCATTTGTTGCGATAATGCGCTGTTCAGTTCCGACACGAAGTTTGATTCGGGCACGGGTTGGCCGAGTTTCTGGGCACCGATCGCGAAGGAAAATGTGCGGAAGTCGGTTGACAACAGCCTGGGGATGACCCGGGACGAAATTTCGTGCACCGAATGCGAGGCGCACCTGGGCCATGTTTTTGACGATGGACCCAAGCCTACGTACCTGCGTTACTGTATGAACGCTGCCTCATTGAAGTTTGTGAAACATGTCTAGTCTTGCCTTCGAAACCAGGCGCTGCCAGCGGCCGGAATGCTTTTGGCAGAAAGCAGAAGCAGTCAACTCCTGGTGCTGGGTTAGGATGTAGCCGGGGCCGCAAATGTATATCCCAAGGCACAACGAAGAGAAGCGCGTCTCGGTGATGCACGCGCTGATCGTTTCCCGACCGCTTGGAACGCTCGTTACTTTGGGAGCATCCGGTCTTTTTGCTTCACATATTCCGATGATCCTGGAAGACGATGGCTCACAGTTTGGCGTCCTGAAGGGCCACATCTCGCGCGCAAACACGCAGTGGCGGGATTTCGTACCGACCGTGGATGCCCTCGCGATCTTTGCCGGCCATCAACACTACATCACACCCACGTGGTATCCCGGAACGTACGAGCACGGCAAAGAAGTACCGACGTGGAATTATGTCGTCGTGCACGCGTATGGGCCTCTGAAGGTGATCGAGGACGAGCAATGGCTTTTGACGAACGTGGAGAAACTGACCAGCATCCACGAGGCGGGATCGCCGGTTCCGTGGAGAGTGAGCGATGCGCCCGTAGACTTCATCAAATCTCAGTTGAGAGGGATTGTCGGTCTGGAGCTGCCGATCCACAAGCTTGAAGGCAAGTGGAAGGTGAGCCAGAACCGAACCGAGCAGGAGCGGGACGGCGTAATCGAGGGACTGGCAAAACTCAACACTCCCGAAAGCCTCGCAATGAAAGCTCTGGTGGAGGAAGTCTAGGATCGGCCGAGAATTTAAATCGCACGCGGGGTCATCTTCCTGTATGTTTTTGATACTGAAACATCGGGCGGTTAGCTCAGCTGGTTAGAGCGCCTGCCTTACAAGCAGGAGGTCGCAGGTTCGAGTCCTGCACTGCCCACCACTTCAATCAATTTATTAAGACTTGGCCTCAAGCTACACGAAGCCCCATACTTCGTGGTTGGTGGAGGCGTTCATGACAAGCGGACACACTGGATCTGGGGAAGACGCAGATCGGGGTGCGCAGTGGGCGGCAACCGTCGGCTCTCTGACCGTGGGCGCTGCATTCCTGGCGCTGTGGTTCTGGTTGTTGCCCATCTGGCTGGGCTTTCGCGTCGACCTGGCGGGCGCGGCGCGATGGCGCTGGATTGCGGCTGTGCCCTCGGCGCTTGGTTTCGCCGTGGCCCTGCGCTGCATATGGGACTTCGGATGGACGGGACGCGGAACGCCAGCGCCGGTGGTTCCGCCGACCAGGCTGGTGGTGGTGGGGTTCTATCGCTATGTGCGGAATCCGATGTACCTGGGATTCTTCGTGGGCTGGGCGGGTCTGTGGGTAATCTTCGGAACTGCGAACCTGGTCGCGATCGCTGGGGCGTGCGCGGCGGTGCTCGGCGTCGCTTTGTTCGTCCGGCTGTACGAGGAGCCACACCTGCGAAAGATATTCGGCTCGCAGTACGAAGAATATTGCCGGAACGTCCGCCGCTGGGTACCGCGGATGCATGCCTGGAATAAGTGAGCATTGATCAGAGTTTCGCTCGGCGGAGGCTGCACCGCGCACAAATGCAAAAAGGGCGCGGACCTATCCGCGCCCCTGAGTAATAATCAGCCAACTACGGAAGAGCCATCCCTATTGCACCGTCAACGAAATCGGCGATGTGGTGAGGTTCGGTGTTGCACCCCCCTCGTTCACCTGCACTGGGATCTGGTACGGTCCCCCAGGGACGAGGACTGTCGGTACGGTTGCGGGCGCGATCTTTTCAATGGCCGTGCCGAAACTGGTCGCGCTGGCTTGGGAGGTTGCGGTGACGGTCACGGTCGCCGGAAGACCGACAGCGATCGTGGGAGCCGTGTAGACGCCCGCCGAGGTGATCGTGCCGCAGGGATTCGAAGCGGCCGTGCATGACGTTGAACTGGTCAAACTCCAGTTCACGGCGGTATTGGTTGTATTCGTGACCGTAGCCGCAAAACTCGCCGATTGATTTGGCCAGTTTGTGTAATTCGGGAACACAGTCGCCGACGACCCAGGAGCCAGAGCTACGCTAACGCCTATTGGCGGCGGGGCGCTGCTTCCTCCGCAGGCGACCAGAAGCCCGAGGAGCACCAGCGAGGTGCACAGGCAGGCAATCACGGCGAGCTTTGACATCTTCCGTCCTGCAAGGCCGACCACGACGATGCCCGCGAGCGGCAATGCCAGCGGGAGCCACGGGGAACGACTGTCGGCTCTGCGCTTGCGCTCAATGTCCCCTCCGTTCGTATTCGGACCAAGGGTTGAAATCGTGGCGGTGACCAGTGTGGATCCGGCTCCCGCGTTGATCTGCGGTGGAACGAAGGTGCAACTGATGCCGACGCTTCCCGAAGGGGGGATGCAGGATAAGGCAACTGTGGCAACGAACGTTGTGGCACCCCCGCCGGGCGCGACGGTAAAGGTGGAGGTGGCGGACTCTCCGGCGAGCACTGGCGTAGGCGTAGGAGCAGTGGGAGTAGACAAGTCGATGACAGGGGCATGGATGGTCTGAGTCAGGACTGGCGACGTGCTAGCAGCGTTGCTCGAGTCTCCACCATAAGCGGCAGTGATCGACTGCGAAGGGGGAAGAAGGGGCGCCGAGGATGGAGTGGTAAAGGTTGCCGTTGCCTGAGTAGCATTCAGGTTGGTCAAGGGGCCGGTGCCTAGAGATGTGGTGCCGTCGTAAAAGGTTACGGTGCCGGTTGGAGCGGTTGGGCCTGTGGTGGTAACGGTCGCAGTGAAAGTGACCGCCGTACCAAAATTCGATGGGTTCAGGCTGGACGTAATGGTGGTCGCGGTGGAGGCAATCGCGGTTGCGATCCACGCCTTGGCGAGGTTGTAGGCATCGACGGAGCCGAGGCCGGTCACCAGGTTATAGCCGGTTGTGGAGTCCGCCATCGAGGCTTCGAAGCCGAAAAATCCTCCCGTCGCTGGCGACACGGCCTGAGGACAGATAATGTTGGATGGAAAGGCTTCAGGAGTGCCGGGCTGACAATAGACCTGGCTGCTTCCGGTGAGCACCTGGTTGAAGCCGTTGCTCCCGGTAGACGTTTGGGGCTTTGCCGCCAGTGTGTACAAAGTAAGGTTAATGTTGCCCAATCCGGGCTTGGTTTGAATTCCGCTTTGCACCACATCCTGATTCAATAGGGTCACAATGCCGGCAAACATCGGGGTGGCAATGGAAGTACCTCCGAACGTATAGCCGTAGCTCAAGAAACCATTAGTCCCAGTGATTCCATTTGCACACATACTGTTAGTGTCGCCGTTGCCAAGGACTTCATCCACCGGGGTGCAGATGATAAAGCCGGGCCAGAATACCGATGCGAGCAGCGACACATCGGGCGAGAAACGGGCGGCGGTGGACTGGCCAAGATCGCTGAGGCTGAGGCTCGATTGATAGTTTGGCTGAGTGAAGCCACCGGTGCAGACGCCGCTGCCATCGATTGCGGTGCAGTTGCTCACGCCGCCGCCGCCGCCAATGATGTCAAGAGCCTCCTGCGCGGTTTCCCAGGAAGTAATTTCATTTTGCGAGCAGAAAGTGCCGTAGGCGCTGGCGTTGTTTGCGCAGGCTAAGCTCCATTCCTGAGTGTCGTTCCAACCTTGCTCGGCGAGATATTTGACGAGGGAGCCGCCGGTGAGGCCGTTGGTCGGATTCCAGTCGGAGCTGGTGTACTCCGTATAAGGGATCATCGTGCCGCCAACGCCAGTAACCTCGGGGCTACTGGCGGGATAGCTTACAGCCAGGCCGCCGGTGGCGAGCGCCCCGTCCTGATCGGTGTTGTTAGGATCGCATTCAGCCGCGGCACTATCACCGCTCGAATTCATGAAGGTAATGCCATAGAGGTTCGCCAGTTTTAGTTCCGCCTCGTCGACCGGGAAGGTTCCTCTTTGACCGGGAGCTTCGACCGTGAATTGCGCCTCGCCAAGCTCACAACCCCCGTAGCTCAGGGTGATTACCGGAGATACCTTGTTATCGACGGCGTAGTACCAGGAATCCCAGACGCCGTTGCCGCTCGGATCGGGAGAGTTGACATAGATGATTTTCGCATCTTGCGCAACGGCCTCGGAATATTCGAGATCGATGTCTGCCTCGGTGAGATCGTCCTGGATCGAATTCGGTAAGCCCGTCGTGTCGGTGCCATAGAGCACGTACTGGAAGTTCGTGGTGTCGCACGCGGTAATGACGAGGTTGCCGTTGAGCGTGCAGCCCGGGGAGGCGATAGCAGGGAGAGTGAAAGCGGTGCGGAAATCAGCCAAGTCGGCCAGATACACGTCGGTCTCGCCCATCACCGCCAGTGTCTGAGTAGCGCCGGTGATGCCGGCAGTGTAAAGCGGCTGGATATCGTACATGGTCGTGATGTCGCCAGGGGCGATCCAGTAGCCGGAGGCCGAGGTGTCCGGCGCGGTGAAATTCGGCTTGGAACGGAGCACGTGCGATTTCGCACGGAAGTTGTTCAACCCGCGAATTCCGGCGACGATGCCCGAGAGAGCGGCGGGAACCGAAGGTGAAGTGGTATTGGAGAAATGCTTTTCTCCGTTGACGTTGAAGTTGTGAATCGGGGTCCGGAAGGCGGCTTCGGCCTGAGCGGCGGTTCCACTGA
>CAVXBU010000019.1:0-5315 GCA_963760175.1 uncultured Acidobacteriaceae bacterium | reverse complement strand
ATGGGATCAGGCCCGACCTCACCACCATGGGCAAGATCATCGGCGGAGGTCTGCCCGTCGGAGCCTACGGCGGCCCCAGCGAAATCATGGATCTGATTGCGCCGCTAGGCCCGGTGTACCAAGCTGGGACGCTCTCCGGCAATCCCGCGATGGCCGCCGGCTATGCGACGCTCAGCTACTTGCGCGGACACAAAGATATTTACGCCAAACTCGACAAGCTCGCCGGAGAATTGGTCGCCGGAGTGGCGGCCGCGGCCACAGATGCCGGCGTGACCATGTGCCACAACCGCGTCGGCTCGATGTTTACCTGGTTCTTCGCGAAGGGCCCCGTCACCGACTGGACATCCGCCGCCAAATCCCACACCCAAGCCTTCGGACGTTTTTTCCGAGCGATGCTCGAAAACGGAATCTACCTGCCGCCCTCGCAGTTCGAAGCCGCATTCCTGGGGACCGCGCATACCGAACAAGATGTGCAACGAACCATAGCGGCAGCCCAGAATGCGTTCGCAACGGTACACGCGTAGAAAAAGCCGCCAGTTGATGGTTCGAACTGATAGCTGATGCCTAAGGGCCAAGAGCTAGGGGCTAAGAGCCGAGCATCTCCTCCACCGTCACAAACTCATACCCTTGATCTATATACCGCCGGATCAGATTGTCCGTAGCAATCACGGTCTGTGACCGGTCCGCACCCAGGGCGCGATAGCCGCCATCGTGCAGCAGGATCACGTCGCCGCCGCGCATCTGCCCGGCAACTTTCTCCTCGATCGCCGCGGCAGAAGCAGCGCTCCAGTCATGGCCGCTCACGTTCCACATCACTGTTTGTAATCCCAGATCACCCGCGACCCTGAGCGTTGCCGGCCGCCTTCCTCCAAACGGCGGACGAAACAATTTCGAATGCTCGCCAATTGCATCTTCCAAAGCCTGATGGCAGTCGACAAGCTGTATGCGCGTCTGCGCTTTTGATTGGAAAATGAGCCGCGGATGGGTGAAGGTGTGATTGCCGATGACGTGTCCCGCCTGCGCCACGGCGCGCGCAATATCGGGCCGCTGCCGCACGTAGCGGCCGATCATGAAGAACGTCGCGCTCACGTTGTGCTTCGCCAGCACCTCGAGCAACTTCAGCGTGTGCGGATCGTTTGGTCCGTCATCGATAGGTCAGGGCGATTTGCTTGCTCCCGCGCAGTCCGCCGACAAACGTTCGTCCGTACCATTGGCCCGTCGGCGACATGGTCTGATAACCCGCGGCGGAGACGGCCGCAGCGGCCGTCAGTCCAATTAGCGCAGGGAGCATGAGGAGATTGTATAGCGAAGTCAAAAGTCAAAAGATCAAAGTCAGATTGGAGAAGTAACCCGACCCGGAAACTGAGAACTACTTCTTCAATTTGACTTCTCTTCTTTACTTCTGACCTTTGACCTCTTCTTCCCAATTGCATCGGGACGCGAAGCAATATATTCTGCTCAGCAGTTCCCACGACAATCGATAGCTGACAACCCATGGCCAAGCTTTTCGAGCTTCCCCGTTACATTGCGGTTGAAGGTCCGATACGCGTTGGCAAGAGCACGCTGGCGCGGGTTCTCGGAGAGCGGCTGGCCGCGCAGCGGGTCATCGAACCGGAAGATAATCCATTTTTGAAAGCATTCTATGAAGGCGAGGCGGGCGCAGCCTTTCAGGCGCAATTTGCATTTCTGGTTCGCCGCTTCGAGCAGCTGCGCGCGCTCGATCTGGGGCCGCGGTCAAATAAGACGGTGGTTTCCGACTACATTTTTGAGAAAGACAAGCTCTTCGCCTGCCTCAACCTCAACGATCAGGAACTCGAAACTTACAATCGCTACTTCAATTATTTCCGCGAGCAACTCCCGACGCCCGACCTGGTCATCTATCTGCAGGCCTCGCCGGAAGTGCTGAAAAAGCGGCTGAAGAAAAAGAACGCAGCCGGCGAGAAGGCCATCAGCGAGGATTACCTGATGGAAGTGGTGAAGGCCTACGAACACTTTTTCTTTCACTACACGCAGTCGGATCTGCTGATCGTGAACACGTCCGAAATCGACTTTGTCGACCGCAACGAAGACTTGCAGGAGTTGCTGAAAAAAGTCTCCGCCCCGATCAAGGGCACGCAATATTTCCTGCCGCTGGGGAGCACGGAAGCGGCTAACGCATAGAGCGGTCATGCTTCTTTCGCGCTTGCCTGCTTCCGTTAACTCTCAAGCCAATAACCAATGGTCGAACAACCTTTGCCTCATCAGGCCGCGTCCTCGCGTTCGGGTTGCAGGCTTTCTTCGGCCACGCGAACTCGACGTGCTGCGGCTTCCAGCGACAGCGCGATGCGTTGGCGAATCCTGAGCAGTTTGCCGGATTCTTTAAGGGCACAGAACCCGACCATAGCAAACGAGGTGGCCCATCCGCCGATCATCAACTTCACAATTATTGACATACTCCGCTCCTATTCTGAGCCAAGTTGACTCTGCAACAAATCCTTCCATCGACCCCGGACGGCCGCGTCTGTGAAGCTCCTACCGTCCGTACATGGCTGTCATACTGCGCGAGATCTGCTTTCTGGGCAATGGAGAGGGTCTGAAGATTTTCTGAATTCGTCTGTAGAGGAATTCTCGTCCACGACCCAGTCTGCGCAGCAGACCACATCTGATAGTGCATTTCTGCATTCGAGCGTTACATTGTTCGAGCGTTACATTGTTAGAGCGTTACAATGACGGACCCTTTTTTTCGGTTCTAATCTCAACCATTAGTGCTCATATAGTTGGCAGCTAAACCAAAGTCAAAACGTTTTCCCGCGGCGGTTCACGGATACAGTGGCAGCAATTTGCTAGAGCTCCGGGGAAAAGGCAACTGGACTATGCCCGAATTTGAGCTAACCGGCTAAAGCACTGGATGAAAAGCGGTTATTCACCTTTCTGAGCTGCGATGCTGCCCTCTCCGGGCGTGTGATTTCGCAGTTGCTGCTGCATTTCGCTGAGAAAAGGTCCATGACCTATCGATATCTAGCCCGGTCGAGGTTCCCGGCTTACCCTCAAGGGTGAGCGCATCCGCTGTCCCTGTCCCCCGACTGGACTTCCCCCGCGTCTTGCTTCTCGGCAAATAACTGCATCGGCGGGTCTTGCAGGCTGAATACTTCTTGGAACGGACTCGAGGCTCGCGGGGAGGACGAATGACGAAGCCACAAAGAAGCTGGGCCAGTTGCCTTTTGCTCCTAACGTTCTTTTTCGCTGCCACGGCCTTGCTCTCGGCGCAGACCAACTACCAGGTGATCAACGTCTCCGACGGTGGAAACATCTCCGGCACCGTGAAATGGTCAGGCCCGTTGCCTCGCGTGGCGGATTTCACGATTAACAAGGATCCGCAAGTCTGTGACCCTGAATCCCTTAAGACCAGGGACTTGGAGCGATTGATTGTTGGGCCGGAGGGCGGCGTGGCTAATACCATCGTTTTCCTCAAGGACATCTCCAGTGGAAAAGCCATGGACCTGCCCGAGCAACGGCGCCATGTGGATCAGGTACATTGTCGCTACGTCCCGCACATTCTGCTGGTCCCCGAGAATGCGATGCTACAGATGAA
Source organism: uncultured Acidobacteriaceae bacterium (assembly GCA_963760175.1). GTDB lineage: Bacteria > Acidobacteriota > Terriglobia > Terriglobales > Acidobacteriaceae > Acidiflorens. Next base: position 1,744 of record CAVXBU010000019.1, on the reverse strand, counting down.
GAGCTCTGACGCAACGCTGCACACCCTTCATATGGAAGGCGCTGCCACATTCAACCTGCCATTTGTGCTAGCCAACCAGGTCACGTCGCGCACCATGTCCACGCCCGGATGGGTGCATCTGCAATGCAATGCCGGCCACGTCTGGATGAACGCGGAGATGATGGTGGTGACGCATCCGTACTATGCCGTCACCGACGAAGCCGGACACTTTGAGCTTACAGACGTGCCTCCCGGAACTTATCAGATCGTGGCCTGGCACGAGGGCTGGAGCGTCGTAGGAAAAGAGCAGGTCTATGATGTTCTATCCCAGCACAAAGTCGAAAGACCTCTCTTCACCGAACCAAGGACCTGGGGGAAGTCGGTCACGGTCACTGGAGGCCAGACGAGCGAGGTCGGTTTTACTATTTCAAACAAGTGATGGCCCCACTACCCCAGTCAGCCGTACACGGCGCCACCGCACAAAATCAAGTTGGATCAATCATTTCGACCGCGTAGAACTGACGCGACTCAATTGGCCAAAAAAAATCGCCGCGGCACTCACCGTTCACGCATTCCACGATTAAGCACGTTCTGGTCGACCTACTTGGTCACCGCCCAGGCCAGTCCATCGGGTTGGTTCCCCGCTGAGATCTGGCCGATGACTTCCAAGGTTTTCAAATCCACAACCGCGATATCGCCCTTCGTGCTGACCGCGACATAGGCACGCCCGCCATCCGGCGCCATCAGGATGCCCGCTGAGCCGCCTCCCAGGCTGAGCAGCTTGACCTCTTTGCGGGTGGCCACATCGAGCACCGCCAGATCGCCGCCGGACGCAGTCGAGCTGCCCCTCCTGCCTCCCAGACCAGAAATCAATACTCGTTTGCCGTCCAGGGTAAACTTCAGGCGGTTGGCGCCTTTTACCGAGATGGGCACAGTCTGGCTCACTTTCTTGCTGGCAACGTCAATGATCGTGGCGGTGCCATCCTGGGCGTTTGCGGCCCAGATTTCCTTGCCGTCGGGGGAGACGTCAAAGCCCTCCGCACCGTTACCTGCCCGGACGTTGGTTACAACCCACGTCTTTCTAGGGCCACCACGTCCTGCCGGCGGAGTCGGACCCTGTGGGCCATTGCCGCCAGGAGGCGGACCGAACCCGCCGTTCTGCTGGGTAATCTGCTCAATGATGCTGATCGTACCGGAGCCGACATTGGAGGTAACGATCTGGTCCAGGCTCTTGGAGACGAAGATCATATGTGTCCTGTCCTGGCCCGTGCCCAGAACCCAGTCAACGCGTTGCGTCACAGGATCGTAGCGGCCAATCACCTTGTTCGTTTCGGCCGTGAAATAGAGCTTGCCCCCGGCGAACGCCAAACCATGCGCGGAGTGCAGTGCGCCGAGATCAATCGGAGTCAGTGCCTTCCGGGCGACCAGATCCACCACGGAAATAGTGTTCAGAGTGCTGCCTTCGCCGCCGTAGTTGGAAATGTACGCGAGTTTGCCGTCGTCTGAGGCGATCACTTCATGGGGATCCCGGCCGGCGGCAACGCGCGCCACTACCTGTAAGGTCGCAGGATCAACAATGGCCAGTGTGTTGTCACTCTTTTCAAGCGCCAGCAAGTCGGGCGAAGGTGTCTGCGCGGGAACTCGCATCACCATGAGGAGCATCATCCCCAGGCAGCCCGCTAGGTGCCTTGAGCTTCTCTTCCAATTCATGGTTGTCCCCTTTTGCTGTTCGAAGAATATAGGCAGCTTCATCTCGGTGACGAGC
>CAVXBU010000018.1:0-101936 GCA_963760175.1 uncultured Acidobacteriaceae bacterium | reverse complement strand
CCCTTGTAGGTGGTGATTCCAGCGCAGATCAACGGAGCGGCCTCCACAGCTGCAAGACTGGCAGGCACGTGGGCAACGTAATCCGGGTCGGCGAGGATGTACTCGGCAAAACCACCGTTAACGGTGTAGCCGCCGAACTGTGCCTGGGGGCACACCGTCTCCCAAGCCGTCAAGCAGTACTCGCAGTGACCACAGGCCGAATAGAGCCACGGTACGCCCACGCGGTCGCCTTCCTTCACTATTGTCACGCTCGATCCAACCGCCGAGACCAGACCGATGGCCTCATGGCCGGGAATAAACGGGAGTGTGGGCTTCACCGGCCAGTCGCCATGCGCCGCATGCAGATCGGTGTGGCATACGCCGCAGGCCTCTGTCTTCACCAGAATTTGACCTGGCCCAGGCGTGGCGATCTCCCACTCCTGAAGCGCCAGGGGTTGCCCGAACTGCTCGACCACTGCGGCCTGCATAGTGCGTGCCATGGCTTCCTCCTGTTTTTGGAACGGGTACACCTGTCGATGCACAAAACCCTATAGCGATTCCCGATGACGCCGCTGTTCAATACTGCTCACATTCAAGAAATCACTCGGGCGAGTTGCATAACGGAACAAATTCACTCGCCATCTGTTGTTTCGAAAGAGTAGCGTTCACAGGCCGAGTATCTGCTGAAAGGCTTGAGCAGTTCTGTGATGCGGATCACACGATGATGTGTGCTGAATCACGCGCGTCTCAAAACAGGAAGGCCGGTTCAGACTAAGGAAGAAGGCTAGGCGGCAAGCAATTTACGAGAGACCGCCTTGTCGGCAATCACCAGCGTGGAACCATGAAGCTCGACCAGCCCTTACGCCTGAAATCGGCGAACAAACGAGTCACGGTCTCGCGTGACGATCCAATCATCTCGGCGATTTCTTCGTGCGTGAGGGTCAGGGTCAATGTCGCGCGCGTTGGCCCGAACCGTGCCCCTCGGCAAAATCCAGTAGGAAACAAGCCAGCTTTTCCTCCACCGAGCCCGAAAGCCCAAGGTAGCGAACCTCGCGATAAGTCGCGTAGTAGATATCGCTCAGCACCTCGGCAACTCGAAGCGCCACTTGACCGTGGGCACGCAGAAACTCCAGAAATGGCTGCCGCGGCAGGAAATTAGCCTGAATAGGTTCCAGCGCTTCGGCCGTGGCCTCATAGGGCTTTCCCGAAATCGTACCGGGCAGACCAACCACTTCACCGGGTTCCGCTATTCGAATGATCAACGACTTGCCGCCCGCGGAACTGGCCGACAACTTCACCCGGCCATTACAAATGACAAAAAGTCCACGGGGCTCCTGGCCTTCGACAAAAAGAATCGCACCCTTCGGATAAATCGCCGCGGACGAGATTGCGTCGAGTCCCGCGAGCGCCCCCGGGTGACAATTGCAAAAATGCGGTCCCGATGGAGCGGACAAGCCAGGCAATTCTCAATGATTTCGAGCCCGTAAGGTGTCTTCATAGCTTCGGTGGCGTCATTATACGCCGCTCTTTTCTGGGTATCAGGGAGGTTCTCAGCCGGGTCTGCTCGGTAGAGCGCTCTGAGTCCTTTAAGGAAATGAAGTTCCAGATCGGGCCTTGGCGTCCGGGACTCTTTCCGTTCTTCGGATGGTTGTGCAACTCTCGCTCCCGGTCGCTCCTCGGCGGCGATTATCTCCGCCCGAACGTTTTCTACTTTGCGCGTTGCCAGACTACCGGCTGGGTGCGATGGCTGCCCGTCAAGTGTCGGCAAACCCTTGCTGCTCGCGCGTTTTCAGGGGGCATCGACGGAGTTGGCTTTGGTCACCCGAATAGATACGACCTTTCGTAAATCGCTCACCTGCGCTAAATTTCAAAACATCCGCGACATCTGGAAATCCAGATGCTTCATTCCCTCCCGAGTGAGGGACGTTCCTAAGAACGCTCTCAGCCAGCAAAATCTTCCGATTGGATTCGAGGTAGAACGAACCATGTCTAAGGCAACAACCGCTATTGTCAGTCTGCTGGTCGTCGCATGCGCCTTCGTCTTCTCTCACTGGATCTCGGCCCGGTTGGCCGCGAATGCCATCGTCTCCGCCGTTTTTATGGTTCTAGTCCTAGTTGTAACCATAGCTGGAATGGGCTCGCGGCAGAGCCGGCGGCTCACACCGCGAAGCGAAGAATGCGATATGGGGCGCCGGCGCTGCTGGTGCTGCTCGGATGCGGGTCGTCCTGGGCGAGTTTCAGCCTGACCTTCCAGGGCCTGGTGCAGACCGCTCAACACGGGCGGCAGCATCACCTTGATTTCGCCCTCGGGCATCGTCGTCGATACGGCTGGGGACGTCTACATTGTGGATACGGGCAACAGCCGGATCGTGGAGGTGACTGCGCAGGGCGTGGCGTCGGTTGTCAGCATCACCGGCTTGAGCCCGGCGCTCAGCGCACCCAAAGGGAATCGCCATCGACGGCTCGGGCGACCTCTACGTTGCGGATACGGGAAACAACCGCGTGGTAGAGATCACGGCGGCGGGAGTGGGTTCGGTGATCAGCACCGGCGGCGTGACGCTCGGTTCGCCGAAAGGCGTCGCTCTGGACCAGTCCGGCGATCTGTTTATCGCCGACACCACGAACAACCGCATCGTCGAAGTCACCTCTGGCGGCGCGGCCGCAGCCCTTTCGATCACAGTCTCCTCCGGCTCCTCGACGCTCAACACTCCGATCGGTCTGGCCGTGGGCGTGACCGGCAACCTCTACATCGCCGACTCCGTCAATAACCGCATCGTCACCGTGGCGGCGGGATCACCACGGGTGTGGTTGCCCCGATCGTCGGTGGCGTGGTCCTGTCAGCTCCCACCGCGGTCGCTGTCGATCGCATGGGCAACGTTTTCATCGCCGATACCGGCCACGACCGCATCGCCGAGATCGACACCAGCTCAAATGGAGACGTGCTGTATACCGGCTCGGTCACGCTGAGTGGACCGTTGGGCGTCGCGCTGGACGTGTTCGGCACGGTCTACATCGCCGACACCGGCGACAGCCAGGGCCTGGCCGTCGACCCTTCCGTCAACGCGGATCTCGTCGCCGGCGACCCAACTTATTCGCTGAACCGAACGGCCGTGGGCTTTGGCCACGTCCAGCTGGGCAGCTCGACCGCCGTAACCCTGACGCTGCCTTTCACCACGGCGCTCGGGCGGTCTGGGGGCCGTCGAGGTATTGACCGCCGGCCAACAGAGCCTGGACTTTACCTCGGGGACGGATACAACCTGCAACGCCTCGACGGGCGCGAGCACCTATTGCTCGGTGGAAGTGATGTTCCTGCCCACGGCTCCGGGCCTGCGCAATGGCGCGGTGGTGCTCTATGACACGGACCTGAACCCGATCCTCACCGTCCCTTTGTACGGCTGGGGCGATGCTCCGGTGGCGGCTTTGTCTCCGAGTACCGGAAGCGTGATCAGCACCGGCGGCCTGACCCTCTCCGATCCGTTTCAAGTGGCGCTGGACGGCGCGGGGAACATGTATGTCGGCGACGATGACAACGGGAACGTGACCAGGATTCCAGCTGGAGGCGGCGCGGCCACCCTGGTAGCCCTGGGAACCCCTGGCGGCAACGCCCTGACAGATCATTACGGAGTAGCCGTGGATGGGGCGGGCAATCTTTTCATCTCAGATCATCAAAATAGCCGCATCCTGGTGGTCACGCCGGGTGGCGTGGTTTCCGTACTGAGCATCACCGGCCTTAGCCCGGCCCTGGGCTTCCCCGCAGCACTGGCTTTTGACGGCGCGGGAAATCTGTATATTGCCGACTTCGCCAATGGCCGGATTTTCGCGTCTCCACCCTCGTGGTCGCGGGATCGACTTCGAGCGGCCTTGGAGCGGTCATAGGGACGGGCGCCTTTACTTTCACCGAAGACGCTTACCGGCATGACGGTGGATGCCGAGGGAAACGTTTACGCCGCCGCCCGCACCGAGAACAGCAGCAGCATCATCAAGGTCACGGCGGCGGGCGTGGCCTCGGAGCTGAGTTTTCCCGGCATCACGCCTGCTATCAGCAATCCCCAAGGGGTAGCCGTGGACGCGATGGGAAACATCTACGTTGTGGATACCGGGAACAATCGAATTGTGAGACTGACGACGGCGGGCGTGGCCTCTGTCCTGAGCATCAGCGGACTGCCGGCTCCCTCGACCCTGGGCGGCTCGCTCTTTGGAGTAACGCTGGATCCCTCCGGCAATCTCTATATTCCGGACTGGACGAACAACCGCATCGTGTTCGTGAACGTCAGCGGCGCAGTCTGGCGTTTCCGAACACGGACGTGGGCTCGGCCAGCGCCCGCAGACCGCGACCGTGGCGAACCTCGGCGACCTGCCCTTAGTTTTTGCCACGGTTCCAACCTATACGGCGAACTTCTCCGAAACACGCGGGGACGAGAACCTGTGCGCGCTCAGCACATCGCTCGTCGCCGGGACGCTCTGCGACGTGTCGGTCGAGTTCACGCCGCAATCGGCGGGAAGCCTCAGCGCCGGCATCGTGGTCACCAACAACAGTCTGAACCTCACCGCGACCACGCAAAACGTCGCAGTAAGCGGTACCGGCATCGTCGTGGCCGACACCACGGCGGTGGCGGTCTCCACCAACCCGACGGCTGCAAACATTGGGCAACCGCTCAGCGTCACGGCCACGGTGACCGACACGACGGCGGGACATAGGCAACCGTCCCCACCGGGGGCGTGACGTTTACCGATACCGTCGGAGCGACCGTCATCTCGCTGAATGGCGGCAGTGCCGTCACGCTCAATGGGGCAGGCACGGCGATTCTCACCGGAGTCACGCTGACGGGCGCGGGCGTGCACACCATCACCGCTAACTATGTCGGCGTGACCGGATCGTTTGCGGCGAGCAGCAGTGTCACCACGCTGACCGTCAGCAAGGACGCGGCGACAGTCGCGGGGCCGGTGACGCAGCCGGTGCCGGTGCCGAGCGGCACGGCAGGTTCGGTGCCGGTGACCGTGACTGGACCCTATACGTGAGCGTGGTCGCGGCGCCGACCGGATCGCTGACCTATAGCGTTCTGAATTCATCGAACACCAGCGTGGCCTCGGGAACGGCGACGCTGACCGCAGGGGAGACGGACTCGGCCACAACCATCCCCATCGCTAATTCACTCGCACAGCGGCAACTACACGGTAAGCCTGACTTATGGCGGCGACAGCAACTATGCCGCGATCACCACCGCGGTCACCGTCGCGGTGGCCGTTGGCCCGGCTGCGCCGACGATTGTCTGGACAGCGCCTGTCGGCGGGATTACCTACGGCGCAACGCTAAGCGGCATTCTGAATGCGTCCGCGGTCAGCGGCTCGACCTCGGTGGCGGGCACTTTCACTTACACGGCTACGCTCGCGGGCGGCAGCGCAGTCGCAGTCACCGCTGCCACCGTGCTGGGCGCGGGTAGCTATACGATCACCGCCACCTTCACGCCCACCGACACAACCATCTATGCCTCGACGAGCGCGAGTATCGCTCTAACCGTGGCCAAGGCGACGCCGGCATTGGCGCTGACCTCCTCTGCGGCTTCGGTGGGAGTGGGAAGCGCCGTTACCTTTACGGCGACGCTCACCTCCTCGGCCGGCACGCCCAGCGGTTCAGTCAGCTTCTATGACGGCACGACATTGCTGGGCACGGGCACGCTGGCTATGGGCGTGGCGACCTACACGACCACAAATCTCCCCGTCGGCGCGCTTTCCATTACGGCAGTGTACGGCGGAGACACTAACTTCTCGGCCCTGACCAGCGCAGGCCTCACCGAATCGGTACTGACATCCTTTACCGTGACCGCTCCGACCACGCCGGTCCCGGTCGCACCGGGAGGGGCCGCAATCATCGACCTTACCATTCCCCCACTCGGAGGCGCATTTGACAGCGTAGTCACGCTCTCGGCTTCCGGACTTCCGCCGGGTGCAACCGCCACCTTCAATCCTCCGACGGTTACGCCGGGGAGCGCGGGCGCTCCAACCGTCATGACCATCCAACTCGCGACTCTGGCAGCTGGCATTCCTGCCGCGACATTCCTGCCAACCACTTTCCTGCCAACCGGGGACTTCCGCTGGCGCCGTTCAGCCTGGGTGTTGTCCTGTTTGGCGCGGTGCTGGGACGCAAGCGCATTCCAAAAGGACTGGCGCTGGTTTTGGCGCTGGCGAGTCTGGGAGTCGCGACGTTGCTGCTCACCGGGTGCGGGGGCGGTTTCGCAAATACTCCCTCGACGCCCGCCGGAAACTACACGATTACGGTCACGGGAACGAGCGGATCGTTCCAGGCCTCGACGACGGTGACGCTGGTGGTGGAGTGAGCATGATTTTCACTCCGCGAACCGGGCGCACCAAAGTCAGCAAGTCAACAAACCAGCAGCGAACAAGATAAGGACGAGGATAAATTCGATGAAGAAATTAGCACCAATAACAATAATAATAATGAAGACGGTCGCTTTTCTGCTGCTGGTTCTCGGATTCGCAGCGATGGCTCCCCGCCCGGCGGCGGCACAGAGGGGCGACTTGGTGGATGTGGGTGTCGACTATAACTACGTCCGGACGAATGCGCCGGCCGGAGACTGCGGATGCTTCGCGATGAATGGCGGAAGCGGCTGGGTAGGCATCAACTTCAGCCACTCCCTCGGCATCGTCGGTGAAATTGCTGGTCAGCATGCGTCGAACATATCCAGCACTGGCGCGGACCTGACTCTTACGTCGTATCTGGCGGGTCCGCGCTACACCTGGGGGCGCGCCCACCACTTCGCGCCCTTCGCTCAGGCACTGCTCGGTGGAGCCCACGCCAGTGGAAGTCTAGCTCCGGGTAGTTCTGGACTTGCGGGATCAGCCAATGCTTTTGCCCTGACAGCGGGCGGCGGATTGGATGTCAGGCTCACCCGGCGCATCGCCTTGCGAGCGTTTGAGGCAGACTATTATTTGACGCGCTTCGATAACGGAGTGAACGATCATCAGAATAATCTTCGTGTCGCCGCGGGCGTGATCCTCCGGTTTGGCGGAGGCAACTAACCGGAAGATGGGCGAGCGAAAGTGCCAATAGACATGCCTATTCGGTCGTTGGTAAGGGGATGAACTTGCCATATCGAGATATCGCGGCTATATATCGGTCTTCTGCTCAGCGTGCCGGATGAGAAACCAGCAGGGACGATCCCCGTAATGTGGGAAAAGACTGTGCACGCAGGTCTGCTGCACTGGTGGATCGAAAATGATCTCGGCCTTCCCGTCTTTGTGTGCTACCTCGTAATAGTGCTCGACGCTCACGCTGCCAAAGGGCTGGTGATTTGTGGCCAGACGGTATCGAAACACGCAATAGTCCGCACCATACAAGATTCCGAGCAGACACAATCCAGCCACGAACGATCTCAGAGCGACTCCCTGGAGCCATGGGCCGCTTTCTTTATCGGACTTGTTACCTTCGACCGCGTTCACCCGCTGAATTATACCCGTCCGCTAACTGGCCAATAGACCGGAGCGTTGACAATTCTTCACAAAAAACCCGCCTCATTTGCCCCTCTCACACGTCGAATGGGTACGGGGTAGATGATAAGATTCAGCAGAAAGCCGTAATCATGAGAGCTGTTTTCCCTGATCAATTTGAGGAGTGCAAGTGACGGAACAACGACCAGATGCACCTGCTGCCAGGGGATCCGAGCAGCAGATAACCGAGAATTCCGCTCCGAAGAGCCGCTGGTGGATCTGGGTGATCGTGGCCGCCGCTATAGTGGCGGGCGGGTGGTGGTGGCGCAGCGGGTCCGACCCCGCGGCGAAAGCGGGCGGCGACGCGGCATCCCGGCCGGTTCTGGTGACGACAGCGACAGCGCATCAAGGCGACATCGGAATTTACTTGAGCGCATTGGGCGCAGTGACGCCGGTTTATACGGACATGGTGACTAGCCGGGTACAAGGCGAGATTACCCAGGTCTACTATCGCGAAGGGCAAATGGTTCAGAAGGGCGACCCGCTCATCGAAATCGACCCGCGCCCTTATCAGGCGGCATTGACGCAAGCCGAGGGACAACTGGCGCACGATCAGGCGGTTTTGACCGAAGCCAAAATCGATTTGGAACGCTACAAGCAAGCTCTCGATCGCAATGCCATCGCCAAGCAGCAATATGACGATCAGGAGCAGGTCGTGCTGCAGGATGAAGGCACGGTGAAAAACGACGAGGGCCAGCTCGCGAATGCCAAGGTCAATCTGGTGTACACGCATATCACCGCACCCATATCGCGGGCGCGTGGGACTGCGGCTGGTCGATCCCGGAAATATCGTGCAGGCCAACAGCACCACTGTCCTGGTGGTGATCACTCAGCTTGAGCCGATTACGGTGATCTTCAGCATCGCTGAGGATTCCCTCTCCCAGATTCAACAGCAATTGCGCAAGGGCAAGAAACTGACGGTGGACGCTTTCGACCGTGAGGGAAGACACGAAACTGGCGTCGGGCACGCTGTTGACGCTCGATAATGTCATCGACCCAACGACCGGAACCTTGAAGCTCAAAGCCATCTTTGACAACAAGGACAACGCTCTGTTTCCCAGCCAGTTCGTCAATGTGAAACTTCTCGTCGACACGCAACACAACGTCACTTTGATTCCTACTCCCGCGATTCAGCGCAACGCCCAAGGCGCTTTTGCCTACGTGATCAAAGACAGCCAGACCGCCTCCATCCGAACGATTACCCCCGGTACTACGGACGGATCGCTGACCGCCGTCCAGGGTCTTGAACCTCAGGAAGTGGTTGCGGTGAATGGCTTCGACAAGCTGCTGGATGGGGCGAAAGTTATCGTGCGCACGCCTGCGAAAGCGAACGGCGGAGCCGCCGGCCAGCAACCTCAAACTGGTCAGAATAACGGGATCAATCCGCTCCGTCGGGAGCCTCTAAGGGAGGCACCGGCGGCGGGCAAAACGGAGCCTCGCATCAGTGAGTCCTTCTCGTCCATTTATTTTGCGACCGGTGGCGACGTCGCTGTTGATGGCGGCTATCTTGCTCGCTGGCTTTGTCGCCTATCTCCAACTGCCCGTTTCCGCGCTGCCTGAGGTCGATTACCCCACCATTCAGGTGATTACGTTTTATCCCGGCGCCAGTCCCGACGTCATGGCCTCGGCTGTAACCGCACCACTGGAGCGGCAGTTCGGTCAAGTCCCGGCCTCAGTCAGATGACTTCGACGAGTTCCGACGGAAGCTCCATTATTGTTTTGCAGTTTTCGCTCGAACTGAACATCGATGTCGCCGAACAGGAAGTGCAAGCCGCCATCAACGCCGCCCAGACCTATTTGCCTTCCGATCTGCCGGTCCCGCCGATTTATAGCAAATCGAATCCGGCGGACACGCCGATTGTCACCTTGGCGCTCTCTTCCAAATCAATTCCCCTGCCGCAGGTGGAAGATCTAGCCGACACTCGCTTCGCGCAAAAAATTTCTCAGCTCCCAGGCGTGGGGCTGGTGAGCATCAGCGGCGGCCAAAAACCGGCCGTCCGGGTGCGGGTAAATCCCACCGCGCTTTCCTCGTACGGCATCAATCTAGAGGATGTGCGCACCGCGCTGCAGCAAACCAGCCTCGACCAGGCACTGGGCAATTTCGACGGCCCGCAACAGGACTACCAGATTCAATCAAACGACCAACTCCTCACCGCCCCCGAATTTGCGCAAGTCATCATTGCCTACCACAACGGATCGCCGGTCAAGCTCTCGGATGTGGCTACCATCAGCAACGACGTGGAAAACGTTCGTCAGGCCGCATGGATGAATGAGACTCCCGCGGTCATCGTCAACATTCAACGCCAGCCGGGCGCGAATATCATCCAGGTGGTTGATCGCGTCAAGAAGCTGCTTCCACTGCTGAAGAGCAATCTCCCCGCTGCCGTTCAAGTGGATGTACTGACCGACCGCACCACTACGATCCGGGCTTCGGTCAAAGACGTCGAGTTTGAACTCATGCTCACCGTTGCTTTGGTGGTCATGGTGATTTTTCTGTTCTTGCGTAATGTTTCCGCGACCATCATTCCCAGCGTTGCCGTTCCTCTCTCCATCGTGGGCACGTTCGGCGTGATGTATCTCGCGGGCTTCAGCTTGAACAACCTGACCTTGATGGCGCTCACGATTTCCACCGGTTTCGTCGTCGATGACGCCATCGTCATGATCGAGAACATCATTCGCTTCATCGAAGAGGGAGATCCGCCGCTCGAAGCGGCGCTCAAGGGCTCGGAGCAGATCGGTTTCACCATCGTATCGCTGACCATCTCCTTGATTGCCGTATTGATTCCGCTGCTCTTCATGGGTGACATCGTGGGCAGGCTTTTCCGCGAGTTTGCCATCACCTTGAGCGTGACGATTCTGGTCTCGGCGGTCGTTTCACTCACCCTCACGCCGATGATGTGTTCGCGGCTGTTGAAAAGTACGCATGGGCAAAAGCAAACACGCTTCTACGTGGCTTCAGAACACGCCTTCGAAAGCATCATTGCCTTCTACGGCAAAACCTTACAGTGGGTGTTGAAACGCCAGACTGCAACTCTTCTGGTGGCCGCGGGCACGCTGGTGCTCACCATCGTTCTCTACATCATCATTCCCAAGGGTTTCTTCCCGGTGCAGGATACGGGCATTATTCAGGGCATTTCGGAGGCGGGGCAGTCCATCTCCTTTCCCGCCATGGCGGAGAAACAACAACAACTCACTCATATAATCTTGCAGGATCCCGCGGTTGAGAGTCTTTCTTCCTTCATCGGTGTCGACGGCACCAACACGACGCTGAACAGCGGACGGATCCAAATCAATTTGAAGCCCCTGGAAGAACGCAAGATCAACGCCTCCGAAGTCATCCGGCGACTCCAGCCCAATCTGGAAAAAATCGAGGGCATTACGCTTTACATGCAGCCGGTGCAGGACCTGACCGTCGAAGACCGCGTGAGCCGGACGCAATATCAGTACACGTTGGAAGATCCCAATCAGAGCGAACTGAATTATTGGACGGCCAAGCTCATGGCCAAGCTGCAGGCGATTCCTGAGCTCCGCGACTTAGCCACCGACCAGCAAACTTCCGGTCTCGCCGCCTCCCTGGTGATCGACCGGGTCACCGCTTCCCGCATGGGAATCACGCCGCAGGCAATCGATCAGACGCTCTACGATGCTTTTGGGCAGCGGCAAGTCTCGACGCTCTACACGCAGTTGAACCAATACCACATCATTCTTGAAACGCAGCCCGAATTTCAGAAGAATCCATCGAAGTTGCAGGACATCTACGTTCGTTCTGCCTTGGCTTCAACGGCGCTCACGACCGGCCCTTCCACCACACAGACAGTCACTGCGACGACGGCATCGGGCAATTCCGCTTCTTCTGCTGCGCCGAGTCCTTCCGCTTCCCCGAACACCGCTGCCAGTTCGGGTTCAGCAAACCCCTCCGCCGTAACGAACGTAAATGGCGCTGCAGTTCCTCTCAGCGCATTCACCCGGTTCGAAACGAAGAGTAGCCCCCTGTCGGTCAATCATCAGGGACAATTCCCCGTCGTCACCATCTCTTTTAACCTGGCGCCCAACGCGTCGCTGGGCGAAGCCACCAAAGCCATCGACAAGGCTCAGCAGGAAATTGGCATGCCGCTCAGCGTACAGAGCGCGTTTCAGGGAACCGCCGCATCGTTCCAAGCTTCCTTAGCGAACGAGCCGATCTTGATTCTCGCGGCCCTGATCGTCGTTTATATCGTGCTCGGCGTTCTCTACGAAAGCTACATCCACCCCATCACAATTCTTTCGACCCTACCCTCCGCGGGAGTGGGCGCAATTCTGGCCTTGTTGATTTGCGGCCAGGAACTCAGCGTGGTCGCCCTCATTGGAATCATTCTGTTGATCGGCATCGTCAAGAAGAACGGAATCATGATGATCGACTTCGCGCTGGAGGCGGAGCGTAAAGACGGCAAGAAGCCGGAAGACGCTATCTATGAAGCGTGCCTGCTGCGTTTCCGTCCCATCATGATGACCACTATGGCTGCGTTGCTGGGCGGTTTGCCGCTTGCCCTCGGCACTGGAATTGGTTCGGAGCTTCGCCGCCCTTTGGGCATCTCCATGGTGGGCGGCTTGATTCTGAGTCAGATTCTTACGCTCTATACGACTCCGGTCATTTACATTTTCTTCGACCGGCTCGCGCAACGTTTTTCTTCACACGCGTCGGAAACCGGGCCGGAGGCGGTCCCGGCGGATTAATTACGCGGATTAAATCACGATGAGTCTCTCTTCTCCATTTATTCGGCGGCCCGTAGCCACGACCCTCCTGACGGCGGCAGTTGCGCTGGCAGGAGCCGTGGCCTTTCGCGAGTTGCCGGTCTCGGCGCTGCCGCAAGTCGATTTCCCCACGATTGCCGTGGGCGCGAGTTTGCCGGGAGCCAGTCCGGAGATCATGGCGTCCTCCATCGCTACTCCGCTGGAACGCCAATTCGGGAGGATTGCCGGCATTACTGAAATGACGTCGTCCAGTAATCTCGGCACCACCAGCGTCACACTGCAGTTTGATTTGACCCGCGACATCAATGGGGCCGCGCGCGACGTACAGGCAGCGATCAATGCCGCGCGCAGTTACTTGCCCGCTAATCTCCCTGGCAATCCCACTTATCGCAAGGTCAATCCGGCCGATTCACCGATCATGGTCGTGGCTCTTACCTCATCTGTGTATGACCGCGGAGTACTGTACGACGCGGCCTCCACCATCATGCAGCAGCGTCTCTCTCAGATTGAGGGCGTCGGGCAAGTGACTGTGGGCGGCAGTTCGCTGCCCGGAGTGCGCGTGGACGTGAACCCGACCCAACTGAATAGCTATGGTCTCGGCCTGCAGGACGTAGCCTCGATGCTGAGCCAGCAGAATGCCAACAGTCCCAAGGGACAAATCGCCGATAGCCAGACCAGCGCGGACATCGTGACCAACGACCAGCTTCTGAAGGCGGTGAACTACATGCCGCTGGTGGTCGGCTACCACAATGGCGCCGCCGTCAAGTTGTCCGACGTCGCGACCGTTCAGGACTCCACGGAGAACATACGCGCGGCCGGCTTCACCAACGGCAAACCCTCGGTCCTTATCATTATTTATCGGCAGCCGGGCGCCAACATCATCGAGACGGTGGATCGCGTGCGCGCCGCGATTCCCGGACTGAAGGCCTCCGTCCCGTCCGCCATCGACACGGAGGTCGTCATCGACCGCACCCAAACCATTCGCGCTTCGGTGCACGACGTCGAGCGCAGCCTGGTCATCTCGATTATCCTTGTTATTCTGGTGGTTTTTTTCTTCCTGCGAAGCGTCCGTGCCACCTTGATTCCCGCCGTTGCGGTCCCCGTTTCGCTGATCGGCACATTTGGCGTGATGTACCTGTGTCACTACAGCATCGACAATCTCTCGCTCATGGCGCTCACCATTTCGACCGGCTTTGTGGTGGACGACGCCATCGTGGTCATCGAAAATATCACGCGCTATCTCGAGCAGGGCATGAAGCCCATGCAAGCGGCGCTCAAGGGCGCCAGCGAAATCGGATTTACGGTTCTGTCCATCAGTATCTCGCTGGTTGCCGTGTTCATCCCCATTCTGATGATGGGCGGCATCGTCGGCCGCCTCTTCCGCGAGTTCGCCGTGGTGCTCTCGGTTGCCATTCTGGTATCCCTGGGCATTTCGCTAACCACGACGCCGATGATGTGTTCCCGCCTGCTCAAGCATCAAGGCGATGACGAGCACGGCAAAGTGTTCCGCGCCAGCGAGCGCGCCTTCACTTGGATCCTCGGCCACTACGAGCGGAGTTTGGGCTGGGTCCTGGAACACTCGGGCCTGACGCTGGCCGTTCTTTTCTTCACCATCGTGCTCAACATCTGTCTTTTTTGGATCGTCCCCAAAGGATTCTTTCCGCAGCAGGACAACGGCATTATTTTCGGCGGCATCCAGGGCTCGCAGGACATTTCCTTTCAGGCCATGCAATCCGCTACCAGGCGCATCGTCGATGTGGTCAAAACCGATCCCGGCATCGCCAACGCCATGGCGTTCACGGGCGGCGGCGGGGCCACCAATAGCGGCTTCATCTTCGTGGGTTTGAAACCGTTTGACCAACGCAACGGAACGACCTCAAGCCAGATCGTTGACCGGTTGCGTCCCAAACTCCTTGCTGTCTCTGGTGCAAACACCTTTGTGCAAGCCGCGCAGGACCTGCGTATCGGCGGACGGGGAAGCAGCGCGCAATATCAGTACACCATTCAGAGCGACAATTTACAGGATCTGGTGCAGTGGGGACCGGTGCTTCTGCAGCAGATGCGTAAATTACGTATGCTCACCGACGTCAATACCGACCAGCAAAACAGCGGTCTTCAGGCCATGCTTACCTATGACCGCGACACCGCTTCGCGCCTCGGCATTACCCCGCAGATGCTCGACAACTCTCTCTACGAAGCCTTCGGCCAGGCGCAGGTTTCGACCATGTATACGGCCATCAACCAATACCATGTGGTGCTCGAAGTGGAACCGAAGTATTGGCAGTCGCCGGTGAACTTGGACGACGTGTATATCCGGGCCGCGCAAGGGAAGGTCGTTCCGCTCAGTGCCATCGCCCATTATGAGCCGAGCACTGCTCCACTGTCGGTGAATCACCAGGGGCAATATCCCTCGGTCACCATTTCCTTCAACCTTGCCCCGGGCGTGGCTCTCAGCGACGCTTCCAGGGCCATCCTCGACATGCAACAGAAGATGGGCATGCCCAGTACCATTACCGGCATGTTCTCCGGCACGCTTCAAGCCTTTCAGGCTTCGCTGGCGACGCAACCTTTTCTTATCATCACCGCTCTCATGGCCGTCTATATCGTGCTGGGCATTCTTTACGAAAGCTACCTTCACCCCATCACGATTCTTTCCACACTGCCCTCGGCGGGAGTCGGCGCCGTGCTTGCCCTCATGCTTTTTCACAAGGACCTGAGCATTATTGCGATCATCGGCGTCATTCTCCTAATTGGTATCGTCAAGAAAAACGCGATTCTGATGATCGACTTTGCACTGGCCGCCGAACGCATCGACGGCAAGAGCCCGCGAGACGCCATTTTTCAGGCTTGCATTCTGCGCTTCCGTCCCATTCTCATGACTACCATGGCTGCGATGTTTGGCGCTTTCCCGTTGGCTTTCGGGACAGGAACGGGTTCGGAACTCCGCAATCCTTTGGGCATCACCATTATCGGCGGACTGATTCTGAGCCAAATACTAACGCTTTACACCACGCCGGTGGTTTATCTCTCGCTCGATCGCATGAGAGTCAAATGGCTGCGCGCTCACGGAAAGCTGGAAGCGCAAAGACAACTCGAGTCTTTCGGATGACAAGTTCTTATGCGCCACGCGAACCCAAGATCAGAAGAGGTGGAGCGCCGGTCGCGCCACTCTCGCCGTAGAATTGGCAAGGAGCCGAGACACCGATGAAGATGCAGATGAATATAAGCAACAAAATTCGCGTTGCGACCGCGCTTTTCTGCTGCGCGCTCCTGCTCCAGGGCTGCGTTGTCGGTCCGCATTACAATCGTCCCTCGGTCGACACACCCGGGACGTTCAAAGAGGTCTCCCCCGACGACCTCAAGAAAATGGACGGCTGGAAAGTAGCGCAACCACAGGACAGCGCTCTGCATGGCAAGTGGTGGGAAATTTTCGGCGATGCCCAACTCAACGCGCTCGAAGACAAGGTTAACATTTCCAATCAGAACGTCGCCTCTGCCTTCGCCAACTTCATGGCGGCGCGCGCGCTGGTGCGCGAGGCTCGTGCGCAATACTTCCCGACTCTTACCGTCGGCGCCAGCGCTACTCGTCAGCGTACGACCATTGCCCAAGCCAATGGCGAAACTACCGGCACCACTTTCAACGAATTCAATCTACCCTTCGACGCTTCCTGGACGCCCGACCTTTTTGGCCGAGTGCGAAACCAGGTTCGCGCGGGCGTGGCGAACGCGCAGGCCAGCGCCGCCGACCTCGAGAATACCCGCCTGACGGCGCAAGCGGAACTGGCGGTCGATTACTTCCAACTGCGCGGGCAGGATGCTCTCAAACAATTGCTGGATGCCACCGTGGTGGCTTATGCCGAGTCGTTGAAATTGACCCAGGCGCTTTATGAAACCGGTATCGACTCTGACGAATCCGTCGCGGAAGCTGAAACTCAACTGGAAGCGACCCAAGCGCTAGACACGAATCTTGGCATTCTGCGGGCGCAATACGAGCACGCGATTGCGCTCCTGGTCGGTCAACCTGCTTCTTCTTTTTCGATCGCGGTCGAGCCTTTGAAAACTCCACCGCCGGCGATTCCCTTTGGCGTACCGTCGCAACTTCTGGAGCGCCGACCAGACGTTGCCGCATCCGAGCGCCTGATGGCTCAGGCTAATGCGCAAATCGGCGTCGCGGTAGCCGCTTATTATCCAACCCTGACGCTTAGCGCTTCTGCCGGATTTGAAAGCGCGAAGCTCTCGAAGTGGCTTACCTGGCCAAGCCGGCTCTGGTCCGCGGGCCCGTCCGTTTCTGAGACGATTTACGATGGCGGTTTGCGTCGCGCCACCGTCGAACAGTATCGCGCGCAATATGATGAGACGGTCGCCAACTATCGCAACACCGTTCTCACCGCGTTTCAGCAGGTCGAGGATAATCTTGCCGGCCTGCGCATCCTTTCCGAGGAAATTCAGCAACAAGACACCGCGATCAGGTCCGCTCAGCGCAGCCTTAAACTGGCCACCGACCGCTATCGTCTCGGCATCGATCCCTATCTCAACGTCATTACCGCCCAGACGACACTCTTTAGCAATCAACAGACAGCCGTGACTCTGCGGATCACGCAAATTGTGGACAGCGTGCAATTGATCGAGGCGCTCGGCGGAGGCTGGGATTCCTCCACGATTCCCACTCCACAGCAGATTGTTTCGAGGCAGTCGCAGTTCTCAGCCGCTACCGCGGCGCAATCCTCAGAGAGCTCGCCGCCGGCCTCATCGAATCCCTGATCGGTTCGAGGCAATGCTGTTGGGAATTTGCGTTCAACGCGTCGCGCTCGAACCCTCTTGCCGAATCAGCAAGGCGAGCCGGGGGAACAGGAAATGTCCGCCGGCGTCATCGATCACATTCACCTGGCAGGTATAGAAACCAGGCTTGAGCGATGTCAGCGGCACGTCCAGCTGGAAGACGGCGGCCTTGCGGTCGCGCGCGTTCAGTTCCGTTAATTCCACCAACGAGCTCTCGTAGGCTTTGGCTTTACCCTGGAAGAAGGCGACGTTCGACAGGAGGCGAATCGCTGGCTTGTTGTCTTTGTCTTTATCCTTATCTTTATCTCTATCTTGACCTTGGCCTCTTGGGGAATCCATGCCCCGCGCCGGCTCCGCGGCAACCAGGGGCCGCGCCGGGTCATACACCTCATAGTAAAGAAACAGGTGCTGCGCGGCCGAAAAAACGTGCGTGATGTTCGGGATAATCTCGGATCCGTCGTGCACCAGCGGGTTCAGATTCGCGGTCGTCTTTACTTTTGCGGTTTGAATCTGGTTCGCCAGGACCACTGAACTCATCTTCAGCGGTAGTGTTTTCAACTCTGGCACCTCGATGTCGGTTTCGAACGACCCCATACGCCCGGTCTGATTCTCGCGCACGACAAATTTTAAGTGATACTTGCCGCTGAGCAGGCTCATGCCGGTGTCATACTGTACGTTCTTTTTTTGCACCTCGGCCGATGTGCTGACCGCGAGCTTCACGGTGTCGCGAATTCTGTTCAATGGGTGGCGTTCGTTATCGAGCACCATGCCAATCACATCGAGCGTCGCCTTATCGCGGTCGCTGCTGCGGACGAATGGAATCTGCGAGCCCGGCACCACCAGCGAGATGGGAACGAAAAACTTGTTGCCCTCCAGGCGAAAGTAGGCGACGCCCAGATACAGCGGGAAATCCATGGCCGGCAACTCAGATGCAAGTTCCTCCTCCAGTTGCCGCTCTTTGTCGTCGGCGGTGGAATGCTTGTAGTCCGCCGGCGCGTAGTACCCACGGCGGAAGTCGAGCTTCACCCCCGGAAGATTGCTCTTCACCACGATGCGCCGATAGCGCCCGTCGCGAGCGGGATTTGTGCTGTGATAGCCGAGCAGGTAGTAAGTCGACGTGTCCTGTTGCACTCCCTTGAAAATCTTGCTGAAGTCATTGGAGTCGAGAAAGGCGCGGCCGCCGGTATCGCTCGCGAGCGTGACCAGCGTTTCCTGCGTGGTGAAATTGGAATTCAACGCGTTCAGTGTCGCCTGTCCCGAATACGCCGAAACGCCGCGCAGGCTGGCGTTTTGCGCCTCTCCACCCGCCACCAGCGCCTGCAGGCCGCGCATGTCCATGGTGTAAATCGCCAGGTTCGAACGCACGGCCGCGTTCACCGCCGCGCGCAGTTCCGATTGATTCTCGATGCCGGTGCGGTCCATGCCGCTGGAAAAATAAATCAGCGACTTTTTCTGCTGGACATGCGAGAGCTTCTCCGCCACCGAGCGCAACGCCTCCAGCCGCCGGTCGGTGTTGAAGATGTTGTATTCGGTATCGTCGGCAGTAAAAGGCTGACCCGTGTCGGGCGTTCCCTCGGTCGTTCCGGTGGTGCCTTCCTCGAAACCCTGGCCGCTGCCCGTGCTGAACGCGTCCAGCTGCTTTTTCAGCAGTGCGTGATCCGTGGTGAAGTCCTGATTCACCAGCAACGAACTTCCCAACGAAACGATCGATACCAGGTCGGCAGGCAACATTTGCGTATCGACGTAATGTTCAGCGGACGTGACGGCGTGGTCGATTTCATCCGGCTCCATGGCAGAGAGATCGAAGAACAGAACAATCAGACGCCGGTCTTTGAATTGAAATTGAGCTGACGTATCTGCAGCGGTCGCCGCCGGAGTCGCCGGCCCGGATGCCGCCTCCGGCAGAGGCTTCGCCTGCGCCACATCCTGTGCGGGCAAGGCATCGACGTTCTCCACATCAAAGGAAACGACCTTCTGCGGCTTGTTGTCCTCGAGAATCGTGAAGTCTTCCGGTTTGAGTCCCGGCACAAACTTTCCGTTCTTGTCCTTCACCGTTACGTTCACCAGGACCAGATCCGACTCCGCGTGGAACACATAATCCGATTGCTGTTGCGAAGGCGAAGCTGCGCACAAGAGTACGAGCGCCAGCAGCACCGCTACAGCTTTATCGGCGAATCGACTTGGAGTAAGAGTCATCTGATTCCTCTCGCGCCGTCCTCCTCAGAACCGAAACCGCGACGTAATCGTGAGCTGTCGCATGGCCCCAGCCGCCGTCACCCGGCCAAAAGTGGGGGAACCAATAATCGTGTCAATGGAAGAGTAGTTCACCAGGTTGAAAATGTTCGTGGCCTGGGCGCGGAACTCCAGCACGCGCGCTTCTTTCAAGGGAAATACTTTCGTGAAGGCCATGTCAAACACCTTACTGCCGGGGCCGATGATGCTGTTGCGCCGGGCGTTGCCATAGCTGCATGTGGTCTGGGCAACGAATGCCGCAGTATTGAACCACTCCGCAATCGAGGGGTTGGGCAAGCTTATCGATTGGCCGGGAACCAGGTTAGGGCGCAGCGTGCCGGTGGTCCCGCCATTCACCTCGCAGGGATTGTTCAGCAACCGCGGCGTAAACGGCAGCCCGGATGCGATTGTCCAGTCGCCGCTCCATTGCCAATCGCCGGCAATGGCGCGCCACGGCGTGTTCCCCGTAAGCCAGCGCTTGTCGTGGCCGAAGGGTAGCTCCACCAAATAATCCGCGGTGAATTTGTGGGTCTGGTTGAAGCTGGAAAGCCCGCGCTCCGAGGATAGATCGAGAGGATTCTGCGCGAGGTTGGCCGCGCCTCCACTGGTCGAGCCGCCGCCTCCGGCCGTGCCCGTGCCGCCCGCGCCCAGTCCGGGAGTATTCGCCCCCGAGGTTGCTCCCGCGCCGATCGAAGACGCATCGTCCAGCGACTTGGAAAACGTGTAGGTGCCGCCGACCGCGAATCCTGACGCGAGACGTTTGCGCACACGTACCGAGAGCGCATTGGCCTCTTGATCGGCCACTGAGTTTTCGTAAGTGAAGGCTTGAACTCCGGAAACCAGAATTCCGTTCAGAGTGCGGTTAGGCGCTTCCAGAATGTCGAGATTCGTCCCCTTGGTCCCGGTGTAGTCGAGATTCAGCAGCAACGTGGGGCGAATCTGTTGTTGAATATCCAGATTGCGAATCTGGACATAGCCCATACGGTAATTCGGATTCACCGCGTAATTGTTGGTGATGGTGCCCGCGGGCGGTTCGGGAAATCCGTTTTGCAGGGTCAGGTCTCCAGCAGCGCTCTGAATGTTGGTTGCCGTGGTGGCGAACGGGGGCTGCACGGCCAGTTGCTGCGCGACGCCTTGATAGGCGCCGGTGTTGTAATTGATGCCGTATCCGCCGCGCACCACCGTATTCGGAAGCGGCTTCCACGCAAAGCCGATACGCGGAGCAAAGCCCTTGCGATCCGGACGCACCAGGCTGTCGGGCAGGCCGTTGTAACCCGGCTGCACCGGAGTCACGCTGTATGGCGGTGTCTGCGTCAGCACCCCGGGAGAAAGTAAAAGGTTAGCAATGCGACTGTTAGTTTCCGTCAGCGGCGAAACATACTCGTAACGCACTCCGAGATTGAGCGTGAGATTCGCGCGCATCTTCCACTCATCTTGCGCATACAAATCCCAGTAATTGCCGCGGAAGTATTCGCTCTGTCCAAATTGAACGGAAGTTTGCTGTGGCAGGCCGAGCAGAAAGTCCGCAAAATCGTATCCCGTCCCGGGCACCTGTGTTCCGCCAATGAACTGCGCGGTATTGGTGCCGGTGAAGACGAATGAGCCGCGCGGGTTGCTGTCGGTTTCCGTATTCACCTGCAAGCGCCGGAAATCTCCGCCCCAGCGCCAGGTGTTCTTACCGTGATTCCAGATCACGTTGTCGGAGAAGGTGTAGGTCTGGGGTCGCGCAAGCAAAGGGGTGGTGTCCTGAAGGCTGGCTAAGTCTGTGAAAGAAAGATTCGGCAGTCCCCAGTCGAACGGATTCTGTGAAACTCCGGTGATTCCCAGGTTGCCGGTAATGTTGGTATTGAAAGCGTAGAGATTCTGCGTGCGCGTGCGGCTGCGGTTAAAGTCGGCGCGAACAATGTTGGTCAGCTTTCCGATGCTGCGCGTGTAAGACACGGGAATGTCAAAACTGCGGACGGTCGTGCTGCCGCCCACGCTAGGGAACGGATTCGTCAGATTGGCGCTCGACTGATGATAGTGAAAGCCGATCTGCAGGCTGTTGCGCGGAGCGTTGCGCCCTCCACCTCCACCCCGGCGTCCGCCCGCGGGCGCTGCGCCGAAGCTGTGGTTCACACGGATGTTCAGGTCGTCGCTGTCACTGGTGGCGGAGGTCACGAAGTGGAAGTTCTGGAAGCTGCCCGGCAAGTTCGGCATCGGAATATAGTTCAACAGTCCCGCCGCCGCCGAGTTGATCTGCGGAATCGTGTTGCAGGTGGGGTTACAGGGGAAGGGCGCGTTGGTTGCAGGATTGAAAATCTCGACCGCCGCTCCCGAAGGGTATGTGGTCTGAGAAAAGTTTCCCTGCCGCTCCAGTGGCGTCGGCACCGTCGAAAACTGATCAAAAGGATTGTCCCCATGCTTGCCGTTGAAGTTGATGAAGTAAAAAGTCTTGGTGCCGCCGTGGTAGATATGGGGAATGTTCAGCGGTCCGCCCACGGAACCGCCGAAACTATTCTGCAAGTAGGACGGCTTTTCCGTCGGCGCGCCGGTGAGCGCAAACGGCGAGGCATTCAGCGCCGAATCGCCGACGCCATAATATAGCGATCCATGCGGACGATTGATGTCAAACCCCCGCCGGCCGAATCCGCCGCCGCCGAATCCGCCCCCGCCGCCGCGACCACCCGCACCACCAAATCCGCCGCCTCCGAATCCGCCACCCTGCTGGCGGGCGTCCTCGAAGCGCTGTTGCATTTGGTCAGCGCTCATGGCGTTGAATGAATTGGAAGTGTTGCCCGAAACCGCCACGGATTCCGTAGCACTGCCCGCCGCAATCCCCGGAACCGGCATGCCGGCGGGCGCTACGTCGCCCATCGAACCCCCGGCTGAGGCGCCGGCCGCATCCTGTCCCGCGTCGCTCTGAAACACGGAAAGACTCTGAAAGCCGCGTCTTCCCGCATTCGCACGCCGCTGCTGATTGTTGTCGTTTACGTTTGCGTTATTGCTGCGCGCCTCGCGCGCCCGCGAGAGCAGCACCAGTTCAAAATTCACCTGCACGTCCGAATGGGTTGCGTCCACCACCACTTCCTGCGCGCCGACGGCAAAAGCCGCCATCTGCACTCGGACGCTGTAGTTCCCATCGGCGGGAATCCGCAGCCAGTAGCTCCGTCCACATCCGTCGACGTACTGACTTGGTCTTTTTCTTTGGTGGCCGAATTCGTCGCGGAAATTCCAGCACCGGGAATCGGCATATTCCCCGACTTCACCACACCGTGGATGGTTCGTTCTGCAGGCGCAACGACTTGCCCTCGCAACTGCTGCGGGTGACACACCGCAATCTGAAACCAGAAGAGGAACTGCAAGACGACCTCCGGCCGCAGTCTGCCCTCGACCAACAGAAAATGAATGCCGGAACTCCTCATAGCGTCGCGCAGATGTTCGGTGCTGTCTGGCTCGAATCATACCGCTGTCACTTGCCCCGAAACGTAGAGTTTTGTGACGCTCTCACCAGCGTTTTGTCAGGATGAAGCGGGTTCCGATCGGAAGGGTCAGGCGGTGCGGTTGCGGCGGGTGGCAGTTTTATAGATCAGTAAGCTGCCTATTATCAATTTATTGCTTTGCTTTCTATAAGTGATAGATGAGACGCTCTACCACCCTCCGGCTCCCTCGAAATGCTCTTCGATCTCTTCCAGGGTCTTCCCCTTTGTTTCCGGCAGGAACAACGCGGCCGTGATGAAGTAAATTACCGTGCACCCGGCAAAGCCAAAAAACATCGTCGAGTAGCCATATCTGCCGACCGTGGGCAGGAACATCGCGGCAATGGTCGTCGAAACTGCCTGGTTGATCAACAGGGCGACGCTCATGCCGTTGGAGCGAATTCTGGTCGGCATCAACTCCGAAAGCGCCAGCCACACGCACACTCCCGGGCCAATCGCAAAAAACGCCATGAAAACGAAAAGACTGATCGCCACCAGCCAGCCATTTTGAGCACTCGGCACGGGAGTAATCAGCGCATTGTCGATTCTCAGCGAAGCCTTGCGCGCGGCGTCGAGATCGCTAAATGGATTCGAAAAAAATGCGACTACCTTGTTGGCAGGCACGCAGCTTTCGCGCGTGATCTCAATCGGCTTGGCGGCCGTGTCGTCGGAACGCGCAACCTTGGTCGCGGCGCGAAAATCTCCGTACGAATAGATGACGACCAGAGAGGTAGGCCGGTTGCCGATCGCCTTGCCAGCGTCTCCGCTGGCGCCTAGCAGCACGGCCGCAGCCTTCTCGTCATACAGCAAAGTAACTTTCTGGTCGCCATCGACCATCGACTGCACCGCATCCCGAGAATCCACGCGCAGCTTTTCCGTCCGGCGGAAGAGCACGCCGGTGCAAAGCAGCGACACGATGATGCCAGCGCTGCCCACCGACAGCAGGAACTTGCGCCCCTTGCGATCCACCAGCAGGACGCCGCCGATCGTCATCAGGAAATTCACAATCGTGAAGAGGACGTAGCCCCAGTGAGCTTGGACATCGGAAAGCCCGCTCTGCAAAAGAATGTTGGTGTTAAAGCCAATGATGGAGTTGACGCCGGTGCCTGGTTGCACGCGAGAATGACGCAGGCCAAAACAAACGGAATCACATATTTCCGCCGCAACAGCGACTCTTTGACGTTGACCTTGCCTCCAGTCGAAGTTTTCGCCTTCTCCGCGGCCGCGACTTGCTCCATCTCCGCGATCTCGACAGCCGCCTGCGGCTCGGTGCGCGAGCGGAGAAGCGCGGCGTAGGCGGCATCCCGCTTGCCCCGCAGAAACAGCCAGCGCGGCGACTCCGCCACCATGAAGCTGCCGATCACAAACAAAATGCCCGGAGGCAGCGAAACCCAGAAGATGCTGCGCCAAGCCGTGTCCTTGAAGGCAAAGAGTCGCGCCGGATCGCCCAGCTTCGCCACTTCTTCAACCCGAAAACTGAAATACATGCCGACGACGGCCGCCGTCACAATGCCGAGTGTCAGCAGCCATTGGAAGATGCCCGTCCCCTTGCCACGGCTCGTCGCCGACAAACACTCCGCCAGATAGAGTGGCACAACCACACCGATCAGCCCCGCGCTGATGCCTTGTAACAGGCGCCCAAGAACCAGCGACTCATAGCCATGCGAGAGCGCAATGACGGGGATGCTGAAGACGAAAAGCAATCCGCTGAGCATCATCAAAGGCTTGCGGCCGATCCAATCCGCCAGTGCGCCAGCAAACAAAGTTGAGATCACGCTGCCCAGCAACACGGCAGCGACGACGATGGAAAGCTGGCCCGCGTTCAACCCGGAGGTCGCCTCCAGATAAGGCAACGCGCCGGCGATGATGCCGACATCCACGCCATACAGCAATCCGCCCAGTCCCGCGACCAGCAGGAGGAAGCGGTTATAGCCAGCCTTGGAGTCGCTCATAGCAGTTGCAGTCCCTTGCATGCTCCGTGAGCATTCTACGTGCGCGTACACGCGCACTGAAAGGGATAAAGACACCTGACTCTAGCCAGTGAACAGCAAGACCTGCTCTGGGGAATAGGATCCGCACTGAATCGACCGGGTAAGGAGCATCAGTCATTACTCCCGTAACTATGCGGGCATTACACGATGGGACATACTTGCGCCTTGAAAAAGCACCGGATGTCTTGCTCTTGGTCCTCGAACGCACCTTCCTTAGCGTCCGGCACCTGCACTTGCTCCTTTTCTTCTGGAGTGGTGGATACGGTGCCGGAGTCTTGCAGCACTAAGCGCGCGTAGTCCGCCACAGTATCGGTTACGAGTTGCGCTGCATTGCCTCTAACTGAGAACGAACACATTTGCTCTCCGAATCTTCAGAAAAGGAATAACCCACTATGCGCACCCGCTCGCAAGTCGTCGTCGGTATCCTGATCATCTGCCTGAACGCAGCCTTCGCTGCCGCTCAAAACGTATCCTTCGCCGGCACCCAGACCACAGTGAATACCGGGAGTTACACGTTGAGTTACCCGCAGGGCGTGGCCGTGGATGCAGCGGGCAATCTCTTCATCGCGGATTCGGACAATCTCCGGGTGGTGGAGGTTCCAGCCGGTGGCGGAGCCCCGACCACGGTGCCGACTAGCGGACTGCTTTATACGCCGTCCGTGGCCGTGGATGGAGCGGGCGATGTCTTCATCGCGGATTTCGGTAATGACCGGGTGGTGGAGGTTCCGGCCGGTGGCGGCACACAGGTCACGGTGCCGGTCAGCGGACTGAGTCAACCGTTCGGTCTGGCGGTCGATGGAGCGGGCGATCTCTTCATCGCGGATTGGTCCAACAGCCGAGTCGCGGAGGTTCCGGCCGGTGGGGGCCCCCAGACCACGGTGCCGGCCAGCGGACTGAGTCTCCCGTACGGCGTAGCGGTGGACGGAGCGGGCGACGTTTTCATCGCGGATGCAGAGAACAACCGAGTGGTGGAGGTTCCGGCCGGTGGGGGTCCCCAGACCACGGTGGGCAGCGGACTATATTACCCGATCGGGGTGGCGATGGATGGAGCGGGGAATGTCTTCATCGCGGATACCGAGAACAACCGGGTGGTGGAAGTTCCAGCCGGTGGGGGCCCCCAGACCACCGTGCTGACAAACGGACTGTATGACCCATTCGCTGTGGCGGTGGATGGAGCGGGCAACGTCTTCATCGCGGATACCGAGAACAGCCGGGTGGTGGAGGTGCAGCGCGTCGCCGTGAATTTCGGCAACGTCAACGTTTGCCCCGCGGGCCAGACCACTCCCGCACCCTGCAACCAGACGCTCACGCTCAACTACAACGTTGCTGCGGCGACGACCTTTGGCACCATCAACGTGCTCACGCAAGGCACGCCCAACCTCGACTTCACTCTGAGCACTGGCAGCACTTGCACGGGCACGGTGTCCGCAGGGAGCGTCTGCACCGTGAACGTTACCTTCGCCCCGCTGGCGCCCGGGGTGCGTATGGGTGCGGTGCAACTCAGCGACAACTTGGGCAACCTGCTGGTCACTACCTTGGTTCATGGTGTAGGCCAGGGGCCAGCCATTGCATTTGGACCCGGCGCCCAGACCACGGTGGGTGGCGGACTGAGTTTCCCATTCGGTGTGGCGGTGGATCGAGCGGGCGATGTCTTCATCGCGGATGCCTTCAACAACCGGGTGGTGGAGGTTCCGGCCGGTGGCGGCGCCCAGACCGCGGTGGGCAGTGGACTGAGTCAACCGTTGGGGGTGGCGGTAGATGGAGCGGGTGATGTCTTCATCGCTGATACCCTGAACAGCCGGGTGGTGGAGGTCCCGGCCGGCGGCGGTCTCCAGACCACGCTGGGCAGCGGACTGAGTTCCCCGTACGGTGTGGCGGTGGATGGAGCGGGCGATGTCTTCATCGGGGATACCTTCAACAACCGGGTGGTGGAAGTTCCGGCCGGCGGCGGCCCCCAGACCACGCTGGGCAGCGAACTGGTTTACCCAATCGGTGTAGCGGTGGATGGAGCGGGCGATGTCTTCATTGCGGACAGCGGCAACAACCGGGTGGTGGAGGTCCCGGCCGGCGGCGGTCCGCAGACCACAGTGGGCAGCGAACTGAATAACCCGTTCGGTGTGGCGGTGGATGGAGCGGGCGATGTCTTCATCGTGGATACCTACAACAACCGGGTGGTGGAGGTCCCGGCCGGTGGAGGCCCCGAGACCACGGTGGACGCAGTGTTTTCCCCGCGGGCTGTGGCGGTGGATGGAGCAGGCAATGTCTTCATCGGGGATCCCTATAACAACCAGGTGGTGGAGGTACAGCGCGCGCAGCCACCATCGTTGACCTTTGCATCTACTGCGGTAGGCGGCGCGAGCAGTGACGGCCCGCAGTCGATCACCATCCAAAACATTGGCAACCAGGCGTTGAACGCCATCACTCCGGGACTAGTTGTCACCGGACCGAACTTTCTCCAGGTTGCGAGCCCAGGCACGCCAGCAGATTGCACTAGCAATTTCTCGCTGGCACCGGGCGAAACCTGCAATCTCAGCATCAGCTTCGAACCGCAGAGTGTCGGTAGTCTCACGGCCGCAGCCACATTCACCGACAGCAGCCTAAATGCTACTTCCGCCACTCAGAGCGTCACCCTGAGAGGCATAGGCACGCAGGAAAGCCAGACCATCGCCTTCGCGGCACTCTCGAATCAGGCACTCGGCTCCTCGCCGTTCACGCTCAGCGCGACTGCGTCATCGGGCCTTGCCGTAAGCTTCGGTTCGACAACCCCGACCGTCTGCACGCTTTCGGGCGCCACTGTCACGCTGGCTACCGTCGGCACGTGCACCGTCCAGGCGACGCAGTCAGGCAACGCCAACTATGCTGCCGCCACACCCGTCCAGCAGAGCTTCCAGATCAGCGATTTCACGTTGACCTCGAATCCGACGAGTGCGACCGTAACTGCGGGGCAACCGGGGACATTCGGGCTGACGGTAAGACCGCAAGGCTCATTCAACAGTGCGATCAGCCTTTCCTGTAGCGGACTGCCAGCGCTGGCAGGGTGTACATTCACCTCTGTTACGCTCACTCCGAACACCAGCACCGTAACCACAACGCTGAACATCACCACCACGGCCCACACGATGGCGTTAGCAACGCCACAGCCTGGTCATCGGCCGAGTCCGCTGTATGCCATTTGGCTCGTACTGCCAGCCATGCTTCTGGGCACAGTCGGGATGACTGTCCCTAAGGGTAGAAAGCTGCTGAGCTGCGGCCTCGCGTTCCTGCTGGTCAGCGGTTGCTTGTTGCAGGTGGCTTGCGGTAACGGGAGCCCCGGCGTAAATAGTACGACCGGCACTCCGGCCGGCACCTACTCGGTCGTCGTTATGGGCACTGCGGGCTCCACCCAGAACACGACCACAATCATGCTGACCGTCCACTGAGATGCTGAGGGTCACGGCTCGGGCATGACCATCGCTGTGTCACCCATCGTCCTGGGAGACTGCAGTGACAGCGGACGCCGTAACTATCTAGATTGCCGGAAGACTCCGGGTTCTTTCGCCATTTAGTAAAGATGCTTGTGTCGGTCCCGCAAAGTCAGTGTGGCAAATCAGAACTGCCGGCATAAATTCCCGTTGTCATCCTGAGGGAGTTGCCGGTTCGTCTCCAGCAACCGATCCGCACTGTCACAACTGACAGCTGTGCGGCGCTTAACTCTTGGTGATGATGCCGACGTGGATTATTTTCGGCGGGCTGACAGTACGCCCGGTAGAGCTGTCAGTTCTACCAGTATGTACGGGCGAGAAACTTGCTTAACATTTCTTTGCACTTCCGTTCTCATCGACAGAGCGGAAATCGGCACGTGCCAAATTCAAGCGGGACAGCCACCGAAAGGACAACTTTATGAAGAACAATCGTAGATGGATCGCAACCTGCATCGCATTGCTGTGCATTGTCTGTGCCGGATTCGCATATGGCGAGTCGGACGGCAGCAAAGTCAAGATCAACGGACTGATTACCGGCCGAAACGGAGACAGCCTGACGGTGAAGACTCTTAAGGGGTCGACAAATGTCGTGGTGGTGTTGACGGATGAAACGAAGGTTCAAACACCGAAAGGTTTGTTCCGGCACCAGGAGCAGTCAGTCACTGCTTTGATCCCTGGGCTGCAGATTGCAGTCGAAGGCGTCGGCACCGAAAGCCGAGTGGTTGCCAGCAGCATCAAGTTCTCCAACGGCGATTTACAACTGGCGGAGACCATTCAGGCTGGCCTAAACCCGACGCAGCAGCAGCAGGCGATGAACAAGGCCAACATTGCCGCGAACCAACAGGGTATCCAAGCCAACCAACAAGAGACTGCCGCCAACAAGGTACAGCTCGCCTCCAATCAAGAGCAGATCGCTGCCAACCAGGAACAGATCACGGGCAATCAACAGGAAATTCAGGCCACCACCCAGCGCTTCAACGACCTTTCGGAGTATGACACCACGGGGAAAGCAACGGTCTACTTTGCCCCAGGGAGCTACACCATTTCAGACAGCGATAAAGCCGCTTTGTCGCTGCTGGCGGGAAGCGCGATTGGCACTACGGGCTACATTATCGAGGTAAAGGGCTTTGCCGATTCCTCGGGTAATGCCGCCATGAACGAGCAATTGAGCATGGATCGAGCCCAAGCGGTGGTCGCCTACCTGCTGCAGAGCTGCAATGTTCCTCTGCGACACATCGTGGCTCCGGGCGCGATGGGCATAGCTGATCCTGCGGCACCCAACGAGACAGCTGCGGGACGCGCAGATAACCGTCGTGTGGAAGTCAAGGCGTTGGTGAATCGCGGAGTGGCGGGAGGAATGTAGGCGGTCATGCGAGGCTTCTGCTCGACATGATGACGATTGAGACCGCGACGCATTTCCGGCGGGAGCCAGACCTCTTATGCGTCCGCCTCAGGCAATGGCGTTAGCGTCTGAATTTCCATGACGTGCAATCCGCACTCGGTTTTGGCCATGCCTGGCCAGCGCCCCGCCCGAGGATCTTCGCCCGGCCGGATGGCCCGCGTGCAATGCGTGCAACCGATGCTCGGATAATTCTGATCATGCAGCGAGTTGTAAGGCACGCCGTGTTCATGGAGATAGTGCCAAACCTGTTTCGAACTCCAGTCGGCGATCGGATTCACCTTCACCAGGCCGAATTTCGCGTCCCACTCGATTTTGCGGGCGCCTTGCCGGAATGAAGTCTGGTCGCGGCGAATGCTCGTGATCCAGGCCGCCAATTCCCTCAGCTTGCGGCGCAGCGGCTCGACTTTTCGCAGGTTGCAGCATTGGTCGGGATCGCGCGCCCAGAGCGCCGTACCGTGAACCCGTTCCTGCTCTTCGGGCGAGAGCAGGGAAAATACTCTCTCAATTTTGATTTCGTATTTTTGTTCGATTCGATCGATCAGGCTGTAGGTCTCGGGAAACAGGAATTCGGTATCGATGGTGAAAAGGCGAAACTCCTTGCGCACCCGCGAGGCCATATCGATAAGCACCATGCCCTCGGCTCCGAACGCCGACGAGATAGCCACATCGTTGCCGAACGTCTCAAACGCCCAGGACAGCACCCGCTGCGGATTCCAACTCTCCGCCGTCAACTGCGCTTCTTCGATCTTGTGTTTCATGCCATCGGCTCCTCACCCGCTCGGAGGCTCGGCGCCTGCGAGAGCGATTCTTTGAAAAGTGACACGGGAAGCAAACCGTCCTTGCCCAGCGAAAGGTGCGGGCATCACAAATTCCTCCACCACAGCAGCGGGATCGGCAAGACGCACCACCTCACCGACGACCAGCAGCGTAGGCGCGGCGAGTTGCGGGGCGCGATGCAGATCAAGCACGGTAGTGCGATGCGTTCGCTGATATTTCGTGGTGGCGCGGGAGATCACGGCGCAAGGCGTCTCAGCCGGCCAAGCCCGGCCGATGTCAGCCTCTTCGCGATGTCGGAGTAGTTTTGTCCGGGCATATAAATCACCAGCGTCGCTCCGCTGGCGACGAACTTGCTCCAATCGGAGGCATCTTTTCCGGAGCGTCTTTTCCGGCAGCTCGATGGGCCGTAATGAGCACCAGCGCCGACGACGCTCGACGATGCGTCAGCGGAATCTGGGCCGCAGCCGCCGCACCCAGTGCTGAAGTCACGCCCGGAACGATCTCGAAAGGAATGTTGCTTCCCGCAGCGATTCGATCTCTTCCCCGGCGCGTCCGAAAATCAGCGGATCGCCGCCTTTCAGCCGGACAACGCGCAGCCCTGAATCCGCCATCGCGACCATCAGAAAATTGATCTCGCCTTGCAGGATTTTCTTTTTTCCGCAGCGCTTGCCCACGTTGTGAATCTGGGCGGTTGACGGAATCAGCTTCAGTATCTCGGGCGCGACCAGGTCGTCGTGCAAGACCGCGTCGGCGCTTCGCAGCAGGCGAAGCGCCTTCAAAGTCAGCAACTCCGGATCGCCCGGCCCTGCGCCCACCAGATAAACTTTTCCCTTCATGCTCCCTCGCTTTGCGTGGTCAACTTCTCGTGCTTAACTTTTTGTGCTCAACTCGGGATCTTTGGCCAGCGCCGCTTCGAATGCTTCCCTGCTCGCCAGTGAGTGCAGTAAATCCAACTTGCGTCTCCTGATCCAGATCGCTGGCCAGAATGAGTCGTCTGGTCTCGCCGAGCTGCTCAACCCACGCCGCGTATCCGGGTCCGAACTGCCGCTCCAGTTGCTGCCGAATTTTCTGCGCCAGCGACGGACTCTGCCCCGCGGTTGAAATCGCTATCTGCAGATCGCCGCGCCGCACGACCGCGGGGTAAAAGAAATCGCAATACTCCGGAACATCGACCACGTTGCACAGCACTCCGCGCCGCTGCGCTTCGCGATAAATGAGTTTGTTCAGGCTGTTCGAAGCCGTTGCCGCGACCGCCAGGAACTTGCCGTCGAGGTCGCTCGCGTGAAAGGCGCGCAGCTCCAGTTCGATCTTCCCTGCGTCGGCCCACTCGCGGACCTGGCCACTCGCCTCAATCGCGACCACCTGGATGCGCGCGCCCGTGTCGATAAGCCCGCCAATCTTCGGTTCGCCGACCTTCCCGGCGCCGACGACCAGGCACTGCTTCCCTGCCAGCTTCATGAACATTGGGAACAAGTTAGTCACCGTCTCCTCCCGCGGATTGCGCCAAGTCGTCCAGCACTCACTGGCGGCAGATCGCGCATCACTGCGTCCACCGGCTCGCCGGCCAGAAATTCGCGCAACTCCGTGTCAGTGTGCCGGGCAAAGAACTGACGCAGGTTCTCGCCTGCCTCGCGCGCGGCGAGATACCGCCGCAGCAATCGCTCGATCGCGTCCGGAACCTCTGTCGCCAGGCATCGATATCCCACGGGCCGCGCCGTCGCCTGATGCAGACCGAGCGCTCCGCCAAGGCAGAAGTAATAGGCATCGACCAGACGGCCGTCGACCTTCATCTTCTTGCCGTCGATGCCAATGTCGGCAATCCAGTGCTGTCCGCAACTGTTCGGGCATCCGGTGACGTGCAGCTTCAGGTGCTGATCGAAGCCGGGCAGGCGTTCTTCCAGTTCTTCCACCAGCCAGCGCGCAAAGCTCTTCGTCTCCGTAATCGCGAGCTTGCAGAATTCCGTGCCGCTGCAGGCGATGGTGCCGCGAAAGAAAGCCGAGCCGCCCACCCGCAATCCAATCGCGTCCAACTCTTTGGCCAAGTCTTCGGCATTTAGCCGGGGAACATTCACGATGAGCAGGTTCTGCATGTTGGTGGCGCGCAGTTCGCCGGCGGCGAAGCGATCGGCCAGATCGGCGGCGGCGTGCATTTGTTCAGCGGTAATTCGCCCGCGCAGCACGGCCGCTCCCACGTAGCAGTAGGCCCGGCTGTTTCTGCGGATGAATTCCGACGTGGTCGCGATAAACGTCCGCGGGCGGCTGATTCGTCGACCGCGGGATCGAAGTCGAAATCCGATCCGCGTGCTGCAGTTCGTCCAGAAACCTTTCCGCCGTCCAGCCATGACGCAGGAAAAGAAACTTCAGCCGCGCCCGCTCGCGATGCTCGCGCAACACGTCCGAGTCGCGGAACAGTTCGGCAATCCCCTTAATGGCCGGGCAGCACCTGATGCCAACGGACGAACGCGTTCAAGCGCGCTCCCAGGTAAGGTTCGGTGGAGAGCCCGCCCGCAACTCGCAGCGAGAAACCCACCTCGGTAGCGCGCCGTGCAGCGCGCGAGTCAGTCGCCGTCAAGCCCACGTCGTTGATCTCCGGATACGGGCACCACACGCGGCATCCGGTGATCGAGATTTTGAATTTGCGGGGCAGGTTGTAGAAATCGGCGTTTCCCGCCAGCAGGCGCGACGCTTCGAGCGCCAGGGGCGAAGCATCGCAAATCTCGTCCGCGTCCACTCCGGCGACCGGGCAACCAGTGACATTTCGCGTGACATCGCCGCAGGCGCTGGTCGTGTTCAATCCCACTCGCGCGAGCGCTTCGAGCAACTCCGGAAGCGCCTCGATGGTGACCCAGTGCAACTGAATGTTCTGGCGCACGGTGATATCGGCGATTCCGTGAGCGTAACGGCCGGTGAGATCAGCAATGGTGCGCAGTTGTTCGGAGCTCAGCAGACCGTTGGGGATCCGGATTCTCACCATGAAGCACTGCAGGGCCCGGCCTTCGCCGCCCTGACCGCCGGTTACGCCCGCCCCGTCGCCCTGGGTGTAAACGCCCCACCAGCGAAAATAGGTACCCAGCCATTCCGGTGGAATGGAGGAGAATCCCTCGCGCGCGAAGCGGCGAATTTCTTCCAGCCCTTCCCATGGATTCTTGGAGCGCTTGAGGCGCTCGACTCTCTGCGCCTTGGTTTCTGTCGCTGTGTTTGTCATCGCCTGTTGACCCCGCCTGTTTGTCCCCACCTGTTGACGCCGAAAATAAAAAACCCACCGCCAGTCTGACCTGGCGGTGGGTTATGAGTGCCGTTACTTGAAATAATTCCTTAGGTCGGCAACCTCCCCGCGCCAGTGCACACGAATGCGCAACAACAACAAGCGCACATACACATCGCGGAAAGATTCTGCTTCATCATCACCCATATCCTAGGCTGACCGAAGCCCTGCGGTCAACAAACTTCGGTACTGATCTAGATCAATATTTTCGATTTCAAGAATCGTAATTTCCGCAGCGCCCAGTTCGGTGGACTTCGAGTGTGGATTTAGAACAAAAAGCCGATTCAGATTCCCACGATGGGAATCGCGAAAGCAATATCTTCGAACAACCTCGTAACCCTAACCAGCAGAAAGACAAGCACGAATCCGAAAGCTCAAACGCAGTGGCAGGGGAAGTGCAATAGAAGACGTGGCCAGCCACTCCTAGATGTGAAAGTTCTAAACCGACCTCACTAAGTGGGGATAGCGAAGCTTCACTCGAAGGGAAGCGCAAGTCATGCCAAGGGATTGGGCAAAAAGACAATCGACAACAGAACAGAAGATGTATCCGCAAGCGGTGGCTCCAGAGGGTGTGCCGAACTGGTTTGCGGCTTACACCAATTCGCATCACGAGAAACGCGTGGCCGCGCAATTTGCCGAGCGACAGATCGAATCGTTCTTGCCCCTCTATGCAACCCGCCACCGTTGGAGAAACGGCTGCGACATGAACCTCGATCTGCCACTGTTTCCCAATTATGTGTTTGTGCGTGTCGATCCCCGAGAGCGGGTGAGAGTACTCGAAGTGCCGGGCGTCGTGTCTCTGGTTGGTTTTGGACGGACTCTGGCGCCGCTCCCCGATTTCGAAATCGAGGCGCTCCGCTCCAGTATCGGACAACGGAAAATCGAGCCTCACCCCTACCTGGTCATCGGCGAGCGGGTCCGCATCAAGGCTGGACCGATGGCGGGGATGGAAGGAGTGCTGGTCCGCCGGAAAAACAATTTTCGAGTTGTGCTCGCGCTGGACGCGATCATGCAATGCGTGGCAGTAGAGGTCGATGCCGGCGAACTGGACCCAGTGGCGAAGCCGGCCGCGCGAGTAGTCCTGACGCCCGACTTCTCGGCCCGCTCCAAAATATACCCTCAGTCATTGTCTCGATGACAAGGGTCTTCAAGATGACGGCCTCCAAGATAATGGTCTCCAGGAAATCAATCTCCGAGTCCGGAAGATGCAGGCGAGCCGAATCGTCCAAGCTGGGAAGCAAACCTGACCCGGCGCCGGCCAGACCGATGCTCCGCTGCCTGGCAACGGCGCTCTTGCAGGTGCTCGCGCTGGGCAGCCTCGGATGGACTCAAACCACTCTGCAAACGCCGTCGGCGGACGATCCGCAATGCGTGGAAAATAACTGTCCGGCGCCCCCCGTAGCATCCGACAGCAGTTCCAATCCGAGTGCAGGAAGAGGCGGAAACGCGCCGCCTCCGACTGACACGCCGCCGGACAACGCCGGAACCGACAACACCCGGCGCTACATCCCCCAGCAGCAAAACCAGAACGCGGAATCAACCGGGCGTCCAGCGCGGCAGTTCCCTCCGAAAACGGATGCGATTCCTGAAGCCCCGCCCAACGAATTTCAGGAATTTGTCGCCAGCTCGGTTGGGCACAGGTTGCCCATTTATGGACACAACCTGTTTGATCACGTCCCCAGTACCTTCGCGCCCCTCGACCGGATTCCGGTGACTGACGATTACCAGATCGGACCGGGAGACGAAATCCTGATCCGCGCCTGGGGACAGATTGATCTGAACGGCAGGCTGCTGGTCGACCGGGGAGGCGAAGTCTTCCTGCCCAAGGTGGGCACGCTTTCCGTGGCCGGATTGAAATACCAGCAACTGCCCGAGTATTTCCGGACCGCGATTGGGAGGGTGTTCCGTAATTTTGATTTGACCGTCAGCCTCGGGCAGTTGCGATCCATTCAAGTGTTTGTCGTCGGACAGGCTCGGCGTCCCGGAAGTTACACCGTCAGCTCTCTCTGCACTCTGGTCAACGCGCTGTTTGTCTCGGGCGGACCCTCGGGCGCGGGCTCCATGCGGCACATCCAGCTGAAACGGGACAACCGCGTGGTCTCGGAATTCGACTTCTATGACCTGCTCTTGCAAGGCGACAAATCCAAAGACGCGAGGCTGGCGCCGGGGGATGTCATCTATATTCCGCCCATTGGCCCGTCCGTCGCCATCGCGGGGAGCGTGAATGTACCCGCGATCTACGAACTGCGGGAGGGAACGACGCTCGCGCAGGCCATCGAGACTGCGGGAGGCCTGGCCTCCACCGCGGACGGACAAAAGGCGGTGGTCGAACGCATCGAAAACCACTCCACCCGCCGGGTGGAAGAATTTCCTCTGGCTGGACAGGGTTTGGAGAGAACCTTACAAGATGGGGACGTGGTCCGCATCTTCTCGCTTTCCCCCCGTTTTGAGAACGCCGTGACCTTACGCGGAAACGTCGCCCATCCCGGGCGCATGGAATGGCATCGCGGTATGCGTCTGAGGGATGTGATCCCCAACCAGCAGGCTCTGGTCACTCGCGATTACTGGCGCGCCACCAACTGGGTGGCCAACGCCGGTGAGAGAAGCGACCAGCAGACCAATCGAGACTACTGGCGGGCCACCCGCCCGCCCGCCAACCCAGGTGAGCCAGATGCGCCCCAGAGGTCGCCGGACTTTGCATCCGCTGCCCTGCCAGCGGCGAACGCGAGCGAGCGCAGCGACCGCCGGTCCGAGCGTCAACCGGCTTCGGCAAACGCGGCGTCCGCCGCCACGACCGAGAAACTGCACAACCAGATTGCACGCGACGCTCCGGACATCAACTGGGACTACGCGGTGATTCAGCGCATCAACCCGCAGGACCTGACCACGCGGCTGCTGCCTTTCGATTTGGGAAAACTGGTGTTGGAGGCAGACGAGTCGAACAACCTGGAGCTTGAGCCAGGCGATATCATCACCATTTTTTCGCAGAATGATCTGGCGGTTCCGCTCGCCAAACAGAGCAAATTCGTGCGCCTGGAAGGGGAGTTTCGAACCGCCGGCGTCTACCAGGCCGAACCCGGCGAAACCTTTCGTCATCTGGTGGAACGGGTCGGCGGATTTACCTCGAACGCTTATCTCTTTGGGGCCGAGTTTACGCGCGAATCGGTGCGCATCGACCAGCAGAAGGGCCTCGATCAGATGATCGAAACCCTCGAGCAAGACCTCTCGCGCAATGCTCTGTCCTCCTCTGCAATCAATCCCGACGAAATCGCCGACGCCGGCGCGAAACTCGAAGCCCAGCGCCAACTGCTGGAAAAGCTCCGGCAAATAAGGGCGACCGGACGGGTGGTCCTCGATCTGGGACCGGACTCGACCGGCGTGCGCGACCTGCCGGAAATTTCCCTCGAAGATGGCGATCGCTTCGTGGTCCCATTTCGCCCATCGACGGTGGAGATGCTGGGCGCGGTCTACAACAAGAATTCGTTCCTCTATCGGCGTGAAGAACGGGTGGACGACTATCTGAGGCGGGCGGGTGGCCCGACCCGAGACGCCGATACGGCGCGCATGTTTGTGGTTCGGGCCGACGGCTCGGTGATCGGCAAACAGTCGGTCAAAGGATTGTGGAATGGAGGCTTCGCCTCCCTTCGCCTCATGCCGGGCGACGCCATCGTGGTACCGGAGCGGCTGTCCCATGGCTCGTTCCTCAAGGGCTTGAGGGATTGGAGTCAGGTCTTCTCGCAATTTGCCCTGGGAGCGGCGGCGGTGAGGATCATTCAATGAACCATGGGACCACCCCCGCGCCCGAGAAATCCGCGGCCCCTGAATTCGAGAGTTCAGATTCTGAGAACTCAGGTTTTGAAAACTCTGGCTTTGGAAACTCTGGTTTCGAAAGCCCCGTTTTGCGCCCGGCGGCGAGTGCCGCCCGCAATGAGCCCTGCGAATCCCACCTGCTCGATTTGCTG
Source organism: uncultured Acidobacteriaceae bacterium (assembly GCA_963760175.1). Classification (GTDB taxonomy): domain Bacteria; phylum Acidobacteriota; class Terriglobia; order Terriglobales; family Acidobacteriaceae; genus Acidiflorens. The sequence goes on along the minus strand of CAVXBU010000018.1, from coordinate 64,393 downwards.
ATCATCGTATCGCGGCGCAAAGCGATCGTCCTGCGGACAACTTTGGCCGCTGCCCTGATGGCCGCGATGGTTGCCTTCGTCTTGCCCAATCGCTACACCGCCACCGCCAGCATCCTGCCCCCGCAGCAAAGCCCGTCGCTGGCCGCCGCGATGATCGGGCAACTGGGCTCGCTCGGGTCGATGGCGACCCTGGCCCAGAAGGATCTCGGGCTGAAAAACCCCAACGACCTATACGTGGGCATGCTGCGCAGCCGCACTGCGGAAGACGCCTTGATCCGGCGCTTCGATCTGCTCCGCGTCTATCGCGACAAAACCATGTCGGAGGCCCGCCGCGATCTCGAGGACGCGAGCAGCATCCTGCTCGGGAAAGAGGGTTTCATCAGCGTCTCGGTCGAGGACAGGGACCGGAGCCGCGCGCCCCAAATCGCCAACGCTTACATGGAGGAGTTACGCCAGCTGACGCAGAATCTCGCCGTAACCGAAGCGGGACAGCGGCGCCTGTTCTTCGAGCGGCAGTTGGAGCTGGCCAAGAACAATCTCGCCGACGCCGAACAGGCCTTGAAACAGACGGAGCAGACCACCGGCCTGATCCAGTTGGATGGCCAGGCCAAGGCCATCATCGAGTCGGTGGTGAAACTGCGCGCGGTGATCGCCGCCAAAGAGGTTGAATTGCACGCGATGCGGCTGTTTTCGACCGAGGAGAATCCCGACGTGCGGCTCGGTGAACAGCAACTCTCGGGCATGCGCGCGCAACTGGCTCTGCTCGAAACCCAGAGCCGCGGCCCGGGCGATCTCGAGGTCTCGGCCGGCAATGTTCCGGCCGGAAACGTTCCCGAAGCGGGCCTGCAATATGTCCGCAAACTGCGCGATATGAAGTATGCCGAAAGCATCTTCGAGCTGCTGGCCAAACAATATGAAGCCGCCCGGCTCGATGAGGCAAGAACCGCGGCCGTGATCCAGGTGGTCGATCCCGCCATCGAACCCGACCGGAAGTCTTCCCCGCCCCGGATTTTGATCGTCGCCATCGTCACTTTACTGGGGTTGTTCGCTTCGGTCGGATACGTCTTGCTGGCAGAAACTGTCGGTCGGATGCGTCTGAACCGCGATGTGGAATCTCGTTGGACCATGCTGAAGAGAACCGTTTTTCAACCCAGTCTCCGGCCGAACTCCTAGCCACCGTCTGGGGCCAAACCATGAGCAAGTCAAACCATGAGCAGGTCAAACCATGAGCCCTTCTCTGACCACCTACCCAGTTCGCGCCTTGGCGTCCAGCATGTCCGGAGCCGCGTTGGAGGTACTGGGATATCTGACCATGGTCGCGGCCGCCACCGTCGGTTTTCTCGCGGGCTGGCTCACCTGTGATGGCGCCGCGGTGCTCACGCTGCTGTTGCTCTTATCGCTGATCGGCCTGGCCTGGCAACGGTTCGACGGTGGGCGGCATCCTGCGTTCTTTTTCCTCTGCATGTTGACGCTATTCCAGGCCGGCAAACTGATGGCCTACTGTGCCGGAGGAGCGGCGGACATATTCCGCGTCACCTTGATGACGCCGTATGCGTTTGACATGCCGCGCGATGTAGCCGGCTTGACGCTGTTCTTCATTGCCCTCTCCGCCATCTGCATTTATGCGCCTTGCCGATGGAACTACCGCCCTTTACCTCCGCCCGGCAGCGGATCGTTCGGGCGTTTTCTGCCCTACCTCTACTGGCTGTTCACCTTGAGCCTGCCGGTGCAACTGTACAAGAATTTCTGCTATTACCAGTACGCGAAAGATCATGGCGGATATCTGGTGGTGTTTATCGACCATGGAGGCATGGCCGCGAGCATACCGATGGCGGTTCGGGCCATTTCACTGATCAGCATGCCCGCGTTCGTCGGCATCTTCATCCTGGAGCGGCGGAAGCGATTCCTCCGCCGCGCGACCGTCGCCTACTTCGCGATCACGGCACCGATTCTTCTGCTCGGCTCGCGCGGAGGCGTTTTCAGCCTGGTGCTTTCGCTTTGGTATCTCGCCAAGGTGAAGTCCGGCCAGCGTGCCCGCCTCTATTCGGTCGCGATCCTGGCCGCCGGACTGGTCCTGGCCGGCTCCCTGGTGGGCTCGTTCCGCGCCGGGAAGGTCGAGTCCATGGTGCTTTCCGGCCCTTCCGAGTTCATTGCCGGACAGGGCGGGTCACTCAATGTTACCGAGGTCGCGGTCGCCTATCGGCAGCGTTTCGCTCCCCACATCTTCTCCAATCTTGCCGACGAATTGCGGTCGGCGTTCCTGCCCACCGATCACAGTCAATATGTTGTCGGGAAGAATTTTGACGCCGATGTTTCTAGTTTTCTGAACAGCGCCGCCTATCAGATGGGATCCGGCGCCGGCTCATCGTACGTGGCGGAGGCTTACCTGGCGGGCGGCCTTGGTGGAGTGGTGGCCGTCTCCGTATTACTGGGCGCCCTGCTTCACGGAATGCACGTAGGCTCCAGAAATCCTTTCGTACTTTTCCTGGTCGCCATGATCCTGCCCGATGTACTTCTGATGCCTCGAGGCGGACTCCTGGACTGGGTGTCGGGGTCACTGCGAGTTGGAATCTCGGTTCTCCTGTTGCTGGCCGGCTGGTATCTCTATCAAGCCCTCGTCCGAATTGGCGGCATTCTTTGGGGAGGCAACTGCGCCCTCGACCCGGGCGTACCGACACTTTCAAAACAGCTGCTCGCCACGGAAGAATTCTGCGGAGGAAATCCATGATCTCACTGATTGTTGCTACTCTCAACCGCGTGACCGAGCTGGAGCGTCTGCTCGACAGCCTGGAGGAGCAAGGCAACCGCGATTTTGAAGTCCTGGTGGTGGATCAGAATCCGGACGACCGGCTGGTTCCGGTGTTGCGCGGTCATTCCCGTCTCATGCTTCGACACTTGCGTTCGGAGCGCGGGCTCTCCCGCGCCCGTAACGTCGGTCTTCGGGTCGCTCGGGGCGATATCATTGCGATTCCGGACGATGACTGCTGGTATCCGAAGGATCTGCTGGCCACGGTTGCGGCATGGTTTGAGACCCATTCTGAATTCGGAGTGCTGTTCACGACCTTGCGGACGGCGGAGAACGCGCATTCCGGACCGAGAACGCCGGCCACGGCGCGACGCTGCACCAAGAGCGATTCCTCGACCTGCCTGTCGGCATCGGCTGGTCTGTTCATGCGTCGATCGGTCTCGACCGCGGTCGGCGGGTTCAATGAGTACCTGGGCATCGGCGCCGCCTCCAAATATCAGGCGGGCGAGGAGAGAGATTACGTCTTGCGAGCCTTTGAGAAGGGCTTCCAATTCTGGTACGAACCCTCATTCACCGTCCACCACCCGCCCGTTTGGTTCGATCGAGCGGCTCAAGAAAACCACTTACGCGTACGCCTTAAGCGAGGGTTGTGTGCAGAGAATGTACCGCTATCCGCTGCATAAAGTGGGGGGCGATCTGATCCGGTCCTTTGGCGGAGCCGCAGTCAGGCTCTGCCAGGGAGACCTGTTCCATGCATCGGTCTATGTTCTACGCGGGGCGGGTCAACTGGTCGGCTACATTTCCGGCCCACGCGATATTAGTCGCCTCGCCACTTCCGCCGGCCAATAGTTCGAGCGGATCGTCCGGGCGTTCGTTGCTCCGTTGCTTCGTTGCTCGTGCCGTTTCCTCGCCCCCATCGTCTGCGTCCCCATCGTCAAAATCGTCAAAGATGATTCCATTCCGTGCTCTGTTCAAGAATGTCCTGCACCTCGGGTCGGGCGAACTGGTGGGCCGCCTATGCAGTGTGGCCACCCTGGTATTGCTCGGCCACCGCTATGGCGTCGTAATTCTGGGCATTTATGCGCTGGCCCAGAGTTTGACGGGATACCTGCAGCCGCTAATCGACTTCGGCCTCCGCCACGTGGGCGCGCGGCTGTTGGCCATGTATCCTCAGGCCGCGAGCGACATTGTGGATACCGTGCAGCGGCGGCGCCTGGGGATGGCCGGTCTTGTCCTGCCCTTGCTCCTGGTTTACTCGGCATGCGCGAAACTGCCGGTGGACATGAAGATCTTTCTTTTTGCCTTTTCGGGAACGGGCGTCCTGTACGCCATTTCTCTGGACTGGGCAGCCTGGGGCCAGGGAAAGCTGTACCTGGTGGGCCTAGCGAGGTCGGTTGTTCCCCTGAGCATCCTCGCGTTTCTCGCCATCGGCGGGGCACCAGGGCAGAGGGTCCTGTGGTGGGCAGTAGCCGGCAATGCATTTGGCTTCCTGCTGCAGGGCGCGATTTTATGGACGTGGTGGAGGAGACAGCCATCGCGGACGGTATACGGCGAGACCCTGGACGCCATCCGCGAGTCGCTGGCCTGGCGGCGCACCCGCATTATGGGCCTGGCATGGCTGTGTAACCTGGCCTTCAACACCATCGATGTTCTGATGCTCGGCGTCATGACGAACCCGGAGCAGGTCGGCCTTTATGGCGCCGCCTACCGTGTCTTGAATCAGGTGCTGGTCACCTACTACCTGCTGACCCAGGTCCTCTATCCCCGGTTTGCCCGCCACCGCATCGAAGACCGGGCACGAATGCTGCGAGCGCGCATCTTGCTCGCACTCGCCGGAGCCGGGACTTTCATTGCGGCCGTCCTTTCCGTTTCCCGCCAGATGGTGCTGACGGTTGAGTTTGGACATCAGTTCCTGGCAGCGTCTCCACTGCTGCTCTTGCTGGCATGGTCCATACCGCTCGATTTCATGACCTCCTACCTGAGCAATGCCTATATCGCCTGGGGCATGGAGAAGAAGATCCTGCTATGCACTGGAATCGGAGCCCTGGGCAACATCGTCTTGAACCTGGCCTTCATTCCGAGTTACGGGGCCCGGGGAGCGGCGATCAACACGCTCCTGTCTTACGCCATCTTCCTGGCCGCTCTCGGTTTTGTCGGAAGAACGGCGAAAGAACTGGCACCCCAAACTCAGCTCCCGATCGAGGCTGCCGCCTGCCCGTAAGCGCGAGCCCAGATGGCGGTCGAAAAGGGCCACGGGAATATAACCGCGGGACTTCACCCGACTGTCCTCCATGGAAAAGTCGGTGAACAGATCCGCATTCATTCCTCGTCATGCGGTGGGGCAGAGCCAATGAGAAGAACCTATGAGTTGCGATGTAAGCGTGATTATCCCGACCTATAACTCGTCGGCCACACTCCGGAGAGCGCTGAACTCGGTGTATGGCCAGTCCCTGCTTCCTCGCGAGATCATCGTGGTCGATGACGGCAGCGACGATCGGGAACAATCCCGACTCATCGCACTCTCCTGCCCCGACCATATATCGATTCGCTTCATTCCTATGGATAAGAACCAAGGACCGTCCAGCGCCAGAAATATCGGCATCGCGGCCGCCCAGGGCCGTTACCTGGCCTTCCTTGATTCGGATGACGTTTGGTATGAGAAGAAGATGGCCATCCAATATGGGCTCATGACCAGCCGCACTCTTGACTTTTCGATGCACCCATACTGTCACGATATGTCTCGCTTAGGATGCGCTAGAGATCGAGAAGAGAGTGGGAACATATCGTCGCTATCTCTCTCGCCGCTTTCCTCCTGGACTCCCCTGTTACGGAACGATAGTACAAATTCGGTGATGGTGTTGAAGGAGAAAATGGTCTTCTACGATACCTCGTTGCGGCGAGGCGAAGACTTTACCTTGTATATGGAGTTGCTTTCGAGGCCGGGGTGTCGCGCTCGCTATATCCGACGTGTCCTGGCCGGGGGATTCAAGAGCACCATCGGCGCATCGGGCCTGAGTGGAGACGTAAAGGCGATGCATGCTGGGCGAATGCTCGCCTTGAAGAAACTGACGGATCGAGGCTGCATCAGCATGCCTCAGTACCTGTTTGGAATTTGCACGGAGATGATTAAATATCCGCTCCGAGTTGCCCAGGTATCACGTCGCAACCGGGCTGCGCGTCAGCCGTAAGTAAGACTCCAAACAGCATGAGGCTAAACCAGCATGAGGCTAAATCAGCCTGAGGCTAAATCAGCATGAGCGGCGATGAAGCAACCCCAATTCCCACACTCAAGCAGTTTCTGTACAGCGATCTCGCGCGCCAAGCCGAGCTTGAGGGCCGGCCCGTTTCGCCCACCTGGGCCGGGCTACTGCGTCGCTTGTTGCATCCCCGTTTCCTGCCCATCGTGCTCTGCCGCATGAGCCGGGCGGCCCTGCTCCGGAGGATTCCCGTCCTGCCCCAGCTGCTGACTTATCTCAACATTGTGCTTTTTGGCTTGGAGGTTACGCCGCGCTGCGAGATCGGGCCGGGGATTTTCTTTCCGCACCCGTCGGGAACCGTAGTCGGAGCCTGGCGCATCGGCCGCAACGCCATCATCCTTCAGGGCGTAACCCTGGGTGCGAAGACCATGGACTTGGCGTTTGATTTCAGACTGCGTCCCGAGGTTGGGGACAACGTCGTTCTGGGCGCGGGCTCGAAGATTCTGGGTGGAATCCGCATCGGCCGGAACGTTACCGTGGGCGCGAACTCGGTGGTGGTCGACTCGGTCGAGGCCGACAGCACCATGGTGGGCATTCCCGCCCGCAAGGTATCGAAGGAACGACCTAGTAATCGCGAAGTCGAAATGGCTACACCGAGATAACCGAATAGCGAACCAGGAGATATCGATGGAAGGTTTGTTGGATCTTACCGTGATCATCCCGAGCTACAACACCTGGCGTTTTCTCGGGGATTGTATTTGCTCAATTTACCAGCACACGCGCGGCATCACCTTTGAAGTGATCGTCATCGACGACAATTCCGACGACGGCAGCGCGGACATGGTGGCCGAAGCGTTTCCCGCAGTCATCCTGGTCAGGAACCAGGCCAATCAGGGCTACGTCAGCAACACCAATTTAGGAATGCGGATGTCGCGGGCGCGCTATGCCTGTCATTTGAACAGCGATACGCTGCTGATCAGCAATGCCTTTCAAGCGCTGGTCCAGTACATGGACGAGAATCCGCAGGTGGCCGCCTGCGGTCCGAAGCTGCTGAACCCCGACCGCTCGGTGCAGCACTGCATCCGCCATTTTTCGGGAGCGACAACCATGGTGCTGCAAGCGCTCAACTGGCACAAAGTGTTTCCGCGAAGCCGGCTGACCGATCGTTACTATGCCACCGACTTCGACTACTCGACAGCGCAGCCGGTCGACAGCATCGGTACAACCGCCTACGTCGTCCGGCGCTCCACCTGGGAAAATGCGGGCATGCTGGACGAACGCTTCCGGCTTTTTGTCTCCGACCTGGCCTACAACTTCATGCTGCGACAAAAAGGCTACGCCGTGCATTACACCCCGGCGGCGGAGATTGTCCACTTTGGCAGTCAAAGCGTCAATCAGACCCCGCAAAGCTCGCTGCGCGAATTGCACGACGCGTTGATTGAATTCAACGAGGCCTACGACTATTTTGGCAGCAGCCGCGCGAGCAAGCTCCTGGTCCGTCTGGCGGTAAGGGCGCGCGACTGCTTCAAGCGCGCGGAAAACCGCCTCAGTTCCGATAAGCGCGTCATTAAGGGACCGGGTGCGCCTCCGAAGGCGCGGGTCTCGGCTCTGTAGCCGCCGGATTCTCGATTCCCAACTTCTCATAGTCGCGACAATAGTCACGACAAACGGTCACCACAAATGGTCACTCGAACCCCCGATCCTTCGGCGTACCGCTTGCCGGCATGGAAACGGGGCATGGATCTGGTGCTGGGGGGAGCGCTGGTCATCCTCTCCAGCCCCCTTTTTGCTGCTGTGCTGGGCCGCCGTGCGCTTGACCTCTCCCGGCCCGGCCCTGCATTGGTCGCGGCGGGTGGGAAAAGATAATCGTCTTTTTGGCATGCCCAAATTCCGGACGATGCGCATCGAGACGCCGCAGGTAGCCACCCATTTACTGCCGCAGCCAGCGCGTTTTCTGACCCCGATCGGAGCCCTGCTGCGTAAGACCAGCCTGGACGAATTACCGCAACTGGTCAGCGTTTGCCGGGGCGATCTTACCTTGGTGGGACCTCGTCCGGCGCTCTTCAATCAGGACGATCTGATCGAGCTTCGCACCCGTCACGGCGTGCATCGTCTGGTTCCAGGAATTACCGGATGGGCGCAAGTCAACGGCCGCGATGAGTTGCGGATTCCGCTCAAGGTTCATTACGACGCCGAATACATGGAAGCGCAGTCGCTTCCCCTCGATTTGAAGATCATGACGCTCACCCTGTGGAGGGTACTCAAGGCGGAGGGTGTACACCACTAGGTGTGCACCACTAACTCGTGCACCACTAACTCTCGATTCATCGGGCCGTCGCCTCAAGGAACTCCCCCACCCTGCCGATGAACAAAATGGCTGACTACAGCTAAAGCTGAAAAGGTGACCTGTTCGCGCTATGGGAAAAACTCCCCAAGAATCTATCGTGCGGTTGCGTTGCCGGTCTCTGTTGGTGCTGGTATTGCAAGTCGGTCTGATGGTTTGCTCTCTGGTGTGTGCCTGGCTCCTGCGCTTCGAGTTCCGGGTGCCGGACCCAGGCTTACTGTGGGCGGCCGTTCCCATCCTTATTATGGTTCGCCTGGTGGTCATGCCATTCTTTAACCTGATGCATGGCTGGTGGCGCGATACCGGGATCTCCGATGCGATGGACGTCCTGAAAGCCACCTTGGCCGGTTCGCTAGCGTTCCTGGTCATCGTGCGCTACGGGTGGGGATGGAAAGTCTTTCCACTCTCCATTTATGCCCTGGAGGGGCTACTCACCTTTACCCTCTTGACCGGCGTACGTGTGCTCTCCCGCATGCTGGGGGAAAACGTCCGGCGCGACCTGACCTCAAAACGCTTGCTCCTGGTGGGTGCCGGACATGCCGCCCAGATGATCATTCGCGAAACCCAGGAAGTCGGAAGCGGCTATCGGGTGGTCGGCTGTGTCGATGACAATCCGCTGAAGAAGGGGCTGCGGGTTCTGGGTGTGCCCGTGCTTGGCCCGGTCGAGGCCCTGGCGAAACTGGTCGGCACGCAAAGAATCGACGAGGTCTTGCTGTGCAATTCCATCGGCTACCCCGACCCAGATGCGCCGGCTGATCGAAATCTGCAAAGAGTCGGGCGCGATCTTTCGGACCGTCCCGCAAATGGCGGAATTAATCACGGGCCGAGTGACCCTGCAGCAGGTTCGGGAAGTTTCGCTTACCGATCTGTTGGGACGTATCCCGGTCGACCTCGATCTGGAATCGGTGCGCGAGCATATTCGGGACCGCGTGGTCATGGTGACCGGTGCCGCGGGATCCATCGGGTCCGAACTCTGCCGGCAAATCAGGACCTACGGGCCGAAGCTGCTGGTGTGCCTCGACCAGAACGAAACCGGGATTTTCCACCTGCAGCATCAACTGGCCCAGGGCGGCGGGAGCGAGCGCAAGGTGTTTTGTGTCGCCGATTTCTGTCACCCGGAGCGCATGCGCAAAATATTTCTGACCTACGGGGTGGAGATTGTTTTCCATGCCGCCGCGTACAAACACGTGCCGGTAATGGAAGACAACGTGGAAGAGGCGGTCAGCAACAACGTTTTCGGCCTGCTGACCTTGCTGAACGTGGCCGAGAGTTCGAATTGCGCGGCCTTCGTGATGATCTCGTCGGACAAGGCCGTCAACCCCACCAACGTCATGGGCTCGACCAAGCGGGTGGGAGAATTGATTCTCGCCGCCTGGCCCGGCGAGCAGATGCGCTCGGTGTCAGTGCGCTTCGGCAACGTCCTTGGATCGAGTGGCAGCGTGATTCCTCTGTTCCAGGAACAGATTCGTCAAAACCTGCCCATCACCATTACTCACCCGGAAATCACGCGCTTTTTCATGACCATTTCCGAGGCGGTCAGCCTGGTACTGCAGGCCTTCGCGATTGGCCGTAAAGGCGACATCCTGGTGCTCGACATGGGGCAGCCGGTTCGGGTCGCGGATCTGGCGAAAACTCTGGTTCGCCTTTCCGGCAAGACGACACAGGAATTCGAGTTTATTGGCCTCCGTCCGGGTGAAAAACTGTTCGAGGAACTTTTCTATCCCGACGAACGGGTCTTTCCCAGTGCCTGCGCAAAGATCGCCTGTACGGAAAGTGTGAAGCTCGCCTGGCCGGCGTTGAAGCGCCGCCTGGACGAACTCTATGTCGCCGTGTCGCTCGGCGAGCGGGCTTCGATCCTGGCCCAAATCCAGCAGATCGTACCGCAATTTACCTACGACGGTGATCCGGCCCGGAACTCAGGGAAGATTCCAGTAAGCCCCAGCGCGAGCGCAGACGGGTATGAGGCGCAGAGAGAGCAGCGAGAGCAACGAGAGCAAAGAGAAGCGATCGTGCCCCGTCCCGCAGAAGCGCCAGCGCATTCGGATTTGCCGCGACCACCCCATCGAACCTGGCAGGTGAGCCCATTCCTGGGACCGGTGAGTGGCGGGTCCGCCGACTAATTCTATTCTGCCCGCAGTGGCTGGATCGGAGAAGTTCATGGGTTGAAGTTCATGGGTTGAAGCTCATGGGTTGAAGCTCGTGGATTGGAGCTCGTGGATTGGAGCTCGTGGATTGGAGCTCATCACTCCCGCAGTTGCCATCATCGAAGCCCGGATCCGTCCTAGGCCGAGCTTGGGTATCCGTCAGGGTGGTTGCGATGCCAATGCCACGCGCTTTCAATGATGGTCTTCAAGTCCGGGAATCTCGGCTGCCAGCCCAGCTGGCGTCGAATTTTCTCTGAGCTGGCGATCAGCACCGCCGGATCGCCCGCGCGGCGGGGCGATTCGATCACCGGAATCGGATGCCCGGTGACTGCCCGCGCCACTTCGACCACCTGGCGCACACTGAAGCCCTGCCCGTTACCCAGGTTGTAGATCAGGGGGTGCTGACTCGGTGGATTGGAATTCTCGATCCCATTTTCCAGCGCCTCGAGCGCCAGCAGGTGCGCGCGCGCCAGATCGCTGACGTGGATGTAATCGCGGACGCAGGTGCCGTCGGGCGTTGCATAGTCGGTGCCGAAAATTTTCACGTGGGGCGCGCGGCCGAGAGCGACGTCGAGAACCCTGGGGATCAGGTGTGTCTCCGGCTGGTGCGCTTCCCCGTGGTCAGGACGGGACGCACCGGCGGCATTGAAATAGCGCAGGCTGGCATAGCGCAGGCCGTAAATCTGATGGAACCAGGAGAGCATTCGCTCCACCAGCAGTTTCGATTCTCCGTACGCATTGGTCGGATGGAGGGGATCGTCCTCCTCGATCGGAGTGCGCTCGGGATTGCCGAACAGGGCAGCCGTCGACGAGAAAACAAACCGCATTACCCCGGCGGCGAGCATCGCTTCGAGTAGAGTCAGCGCGTTCGCGGTATTGTTGCGGAAGAATTTTTCGGGAGCCTTCATCGACTCGCCCGCTTCAATCAGCGCCGCAAAGTGCATGACCGAATCAATCGCGCCTGACCGAAACAGCTGGTCAAGCGCGGCGCGATCCGCCAGGTCGCCCACCACCAACTCAGCATTTTTCGGCACTGCCCCGCGATGCCCGCGACTCAGGTTATCGAAGACGACAACCTGGTGTCTGGCCTGCAACAGTTCCTCGGCAACCACGCTGCCGATGTAGCCCGCCCCACCTGTAACTAGAATCCTCATTGCCTTCGTGCTCATTTATTCTTGCCCCGCCGCCGAGTGATCGAGGAAAACGCATGCGTTCAATCTCTGCTCCACCGCGAGGGCTCGATTTTCGACCGCTGGATTCGTGTCACGCATGAATACTCAGGGTAATGCGCGCGCAATCTTTTAACTTAATGCTTTAACCTAATCCTTTAACTTAATCCTTTCGCTCGGAATCCATGTTACGTGTACAGGGCGAATGAAACGTTGTCAAGAAGGCGATGATTGCTTCGCCGCTAAGGCTCCTCACAAAAAAAGTCCCGGAGTTGCATCCGGGACTTTTTCTTTTTGGTGAGCCAGAGTCTTGAACAGGCGGAGTCTTGAACAATCAGTGCGAGACGGCTGCGAACAGCGGCGAGTGCATCAACGACTGGAACTTCTGGTCGTCGCTCTTGAAATGCACCATCACGTTCGAGCTGTCGGAATCGACGGTGGTGGCGTCAATGGCAGTCTTTTCGATCGGGCTGGCATTCATCTTCTTGTAAAGCATCGCGCCCTTGACGAGGGTAGACAGGGTCGCCGCCGTTGTCGAGTCGGAGGTAAGAACGCTGAGATCGAAATTCACGCCGCTCTGGAAATTCATGGTGTAGTTGGAAGCCAGAATCCGCTTCTTGAGCGTATCGAAGTCGGCAATCTTCGCGGCCTCGCCCATCGCCGAGAACATGATGGCCTGGGTTCCCTTCTGGTCGAGGACGCTCCATACGGTCGCACCATCGACGGCGGACATCTGGTCGCTCATCACGGGATTGGAATCGAGCGAAGGGCGCTTGCCGTCTCTGGTATCGAGCGCGCTGTGCAACGAGTCTGGAGTGCCGAAGGCCAGCGTGTTGTCGTCGGTGAAAGTCATCACCAGACCGTTATCCATCGGGTAAATGATGGCCATACCGTACTTCACGCCGGAGATCTTCTTCAGTTTCAACTTCTTGATAACCTTTTTAGCGGAGAACGAACCCTGCGCCACGAAGACGGTTTGAATGCCCTTATTCTCGGTGCGGAAGGAGGCGACATTGAGCTGATCGAGATCGCTATCGATGTCGATGCCGATGTCCTTCAGCGCGCCCTCGGTTTCCTTTACATTGTCGGGCATAACCTGTTGCTTGAGCGCCTGCGCGGTGGGCGAATCCTTCAGTGCGCGGTAGTCGAGGCCGAACAGTTGCTGAACTTCAGAAGGCACCATGGAACGCGCCGACGATGCGATCGGCATGGCGTAGCCCGCCGCTGCGCAGAGAAGCAAAACCGCAAAGCAAAACTTTTTCATAAAATTCCTCAAAACGAAGTCCTCTGAATCAAGGTCTGCCGAGTTTAGATGCGAAACGCAAACCGCGCGTTGGAGATTCTTGGCAGACTTCAAGCTGCTCTGATCCTATTCTAGTCCCTAATTCCACAATACAGGACCGTAACTAAGGTGCGTCTCCTCGGTATGGTCCAGGAACGGTCGAAGCGCGAGACCTTGCGTGGAAAACGGACGACTCGGAGTGAGAGCCCTGAGAGCACCGTCATCTCTTCCTCTTTCCGGAATCAACCGGGGTAACCGGCATTTGATATCTTTTACTTTAGGACTTCGAGTCAAAGCATGGCTAATAAATGACTTACAGTTGTCAAGGCGCTGAAACGACTTTCGGGCAACTTCGAGGGTCGTCCTGGTTGACGGACGGACATCGAAACTGCCCCAATCAGAAGCTATCCTGATTTGGCAGGTTGAGGGGTTTTGAAGCAAAGACGCATGGCGCGCTACGATCGCCGTTCCCCCGCTGCGCTGGCCTGCACCTTCCATTGTTGAACGTTCACGCCCATCACCAGGAGCCAGAGGAATACCGATACCTCCCCGAAGAGGCCGCAGGCCAGATTGTAGGGAGACAGATAGTTTACGAGCGGCGTTGACAGATAGGTCACCCAACCCAAACCGGCAAACGCCATCAGCGCACCCAGAATGCGGGGCAGAAAAGTCGACCTGAAAATGAGGTAGCCGATCAAGAGGCAATAGAATCCAGTAAATACCAGGGCCATGTTTACGCCCTGAGGCTGCCATCGGAGAGCCTCAAAGCTGAGTCCCACAAGGTTGAAGAACGCCGCGAGCAAAGAGAGGCTCCTGTTCACGGGCTTAAAGATGTCATAAAAGAGCAGCGTCAAAGCGACCATGCCCGAGATTGCGACGTAGCCACCTGCGAAATTCAACCAGCCGCGAACAAAGAGTTCGGTGAATGCTGCCGTCAGTAAGCTGAAAAAATAAACGACACTCGCAATCCTGGCCTTGAAACGGGGTGACGCTTCTGCGATCCGTTGCATCATTACGGCTGCGCTCATACTCTTTCCTCTTTATGCGAGTTACTGAATCAAGTGTGCATGGCGCGCTGCGATCGTCATTCCCCCGCAGTGCTGGCCTGTTTCATCCATCGTTGAACGTTCACGCCCATCACCAGAAGCCATAGCATCAGCAACAGTTCCGCGAGGATGCCGAGGACCTGAATGTAGGGAGACAGATAGTTTGCGAGCGGTGGTGACAGAAAGGTCAGCCAACCCAAACCAGCAAACGCCATCAGCACACCCAGAGCTCGAGGCAGGAAAGTCGACCTGAAGATGAGGTACCCCATCAGGAGGTCATAGAATGCGAAAAATACCAGGCAGATGTTGACGGCCTGACCATACAATTCGAGAAACACCAGCGCCAGGGCCCGCAATTGTCCCACCTGAAACATGCTCAAATACTGCCCGCCTCCCAAGACCACCAAGGGGGCGAATCGAAAGATGCTACCGAAAGCCAGAATGGCGCATCCCACCAGGCTGAAGAATGCTGCGAGCAAGGAGAGGGTCCTGCTCACAGGTTTGAACAAGTCATAGAAAAGAGCCGTCACCGCGATATAGCACGCGGTCGCAATGAGGCCGGTTGCTAAACCCAGGCGAAATAGAGGCTGGTGCGCCAGGATGTTGTTCGCTGTAGCGGCCGCGTCGCCAGATACAACCAGACCTCTAAGGAAGAACTCGCCGAATACTGCCGTCAGGAAGTAAAGCAAATAAACGACACCGGTAATCCTGGCCCTGGGACGCGGTGATGTTTCTGCAATTCGTTCCATCATTACACGTGTGTCCATTCTCTTTCCTTCTTGTGCGAGTTATTGAATCCAGTGCAACCGATTCAGATCGGTCCTTGGTAGCGGCGCAGCCGGACCGCTGCGGCGAGGAATGCCGCGGCGATCGCCAGCCCGATCCACAGACCCGGGCTGGTCAGGAATAGAGCCGGGACGATATGTGTCATGGGGTGGGTTGGGAACATACCGGGCGATGTCGAGGCGACAGTGGGCGCGCCGCCGCCGATCAATCGGAACCCCACCAGGGTGGCGAAATGCCAGGTGTGGAACGCAATCTGCTCGACCGCGGCAATCGCCACCAGCGGCAATACCGCCCATAAAAATGTGGCCCGGCGCGGCCATCCGGATACGAGCAGCAGCCAGCAATAAATTGGTGCGGGCCAGAGCGCATGGGCTGTGAGAAGGTGGTAGAGCAGCAGCCCTGACATCCGCAAAAACGATAACTTCGTCCACAAGGTCGCCACACTCAGACCGCTCACCAGCAGTACGGCACTGCTCAGCAGCAGCATCAGCCACTGCATGGCGACGGTGATCGCAAAGATCAGCAGCGGCAAAATAACCAGTGGAATGCTCGCTTTCGCAAGCACGGTGGTGGCATCGGACACCGGCAGCGACTTCCAGAACAGAATGCTGCGGTCGCGGCGCTCGCCGTGCAGTGCGTCGAGACAATAAAACACACTCACGACGATTCCGGTAAGCATCATTAGACCTGCCGCGAAGTCGTATGGCGCTTGAGGTTGCACAGGATTGAGCCGCAGCGGCTTTTCCCAGATACCCGCGATCGCGCCAAGAGAGAAGCCGAACAGAGCGACTGCGGCGACCGCCAGCGGTGCGAGGTAGATGGAACGGTTCTCCCACAATTCGCGTCGCACCGACCAGTACATTGGACCATTTGGGGACATGACCGCGGGCGCGATTCCCTGCGAGTCAACCGACTCGGGCAGAGCGTTGGATTGAGTATTCATCGAGCTGCTCCTTCATAATTGCCCCGTGCCTGGCCGGCCGGATTGCCCGGCGTATTTCTCGGCTTATCACTCAACACGGCAATGAACAAATCGGCGATGCTGGGCGTGCGCACGTCGCCAAGGGCGGCCAGTTGCTGACGATCGAGTTTCTGATGAGCGGCACGATCACACATCAAATCGAACAGCAGGATGCTGCGGCCGAGCGCCTGGCGCTCGTACATCGGCTGGAGCGCCCGTGCCTTGGTAATCTGCTCCGGGTGCACCATCACTTCCAGATAGCGCGACTCCAGTTGTTCCATGCTGCAATCGAACACGATGCGGCCGCGGTCGATGAACATCACATCGGTAAGCACGTCCTGGATCTCTTCCACCTGATGCGTTGTCATCACGATGGTGCGGCTGCGATCGTAGTAGTCGTTCAGCAGCGAATCGTAGAACTGCTTGCGATACAGGATGTCCAGGCCCAGCGTCGGCTCATCCAGCACCAGCAGCCTCGCGTCGATGGCCATGACCAGAGCGAGGTGCAGCTGGGTCACCATGCCCTTCGACAATTCTCTGACTTTGCTGGTGCGTCGGATGGTAGTCTTCGCGAGAAAACCTTCCGCCTTCGCGCGATCGAATCGCGGATGCACGCCGGCGACGTAGTCGAGTGCCTGCGAAACCCTGATCCACCGCGGCAGCACCGCGACATCCGAAATGAAGCACACATCGCGCATCAGAAGATCACGCTCGGTCCAGGGGTTGCGACCGAGCACCCGCAGTTCTCCCTGATACGGGGTGAGGCCGAGAATGGCGTTGAGCGCGGTGGTCTTGCCCGCGCCGTTCGGTCCGATCAGTCCGAGGATGCGTCCCTCTTCGACACGCAAATCGACGCCGTCGAGCGCAACATTTGTGCCGAAGGCCTTGCGCAGGCCGCGCGCTTCGATGATTGTCCGAGCTTGGACGGTCATGACTTCGGCTCCTCTTCTTCTACATTCAACAGTTCTTCTGCTTTCAGTCCGAGCCGCTGGATGGTGGCGTGCACCCTCGGCCATTCTTCCGTGAGAAATTTCTGGCGTTCGCCCTGCAGCAACAGACGGCGCGCGCCCTCATTGATGAACATGCCGCGCCCGCGCCGGCTCTCGACCAGTTGCTCGTCGACCAGTTGCTGATAGCCCTTCAGAACCGTGAGCGGATTGACCCGATATTCGGCCGCGACGTTGCGCACCGACGGCAGCGGATCGCCTTCCTTGAGCACGCCATCGAGTATCATCGCGACCACGCGGTCGCGAAGCTGGCGGTAAATCGGTTGACTGTCATTCCACTCACGATCCATCATGGGTTCCAGATAGCTCTTACCAGACCTTACCAGAGATATCGCATCCCTCAGTTCATCCTGTGCAGGTCGAAGTGTGCGTGGATCGGCTTGTCCTGCATCATGAATGTCCAATCCTCGGTGTGATGGTTGGCGTCGATGAAGGTAAACACCGAATGGTGCATGTGGTAGTCCGTGCTCCCGCTGATGTCCTTCAACTCGAACTCCACCGTCTTGCCGTCGGGCGACATCTTGCCGGTCATGCGCGGCCGGTTTCCCGCGTCGCAATAGTGAACCAGCGTGAGCTGGTCACCGTCGAGGTAAAGCATCGTGACCGGGTGGTCGTACTTGGTCGCGTCCAACGGCGTTCCTGCTTCCTGCATCTCGTGCACCAGGACGTTTCCCCGCGAGGTCACGCGCAGCGAGAGGTGCATCTTGCCGCCCGACATCTGCGGCATTTCCGGGACATTGACGGGGCCTTCCCACTCTCCCGCCAGGCTCTTCATGGTTGTAAAGGACTTCTGCGCCTCGGACGGCACAGGAGCCACGGACGACTTTTGCGCCTCCGACTGCGCGAAAGCCACGGAGCAGAGCGACATCAGCACAACGGACAGCATAAAACGATGAGATTTCATGTTTTTTCTCCTTCTTGTACTCGGGCACAACCGACGAACCTTGAATACCTCTAGTGTTATAGTTAACTATAACACTAACCAACTGTCAAGCTCTTTCTCAGTTTTTTTCTTGCCCGCTGCCATCTGCATAAGGACAAGGGCCCTAGCGGCCGGTGGCGCAAGATGTGCGAAGTTTGCAGACGAGGTTTAGCAAGTTTGAGGGTTTGTTCTTGCCTGGACTTGAAGGCTCGAGTCGCTGAGGAATGAGTTTCGACTCGACCGGCGGCTGACCTAGGCGCTGGCCACGGCGGCCAGGAGTGATTGTGCGGGCGCGTCCGCGAGCAATAATCTGATGGTTACCCGTGCGCCGTGCGGCTTCACGTTTTCTATTTCCAGATCTCCGCCACGTTTCTTGACAATGCCATAACAGACGCTTAACCCGAGTCCGGTTCCCTTGCCCACGGGTTTCGTGGTGTAGAACGGGTCGAGCGCGCGGTTCAGATTGGCAAAGCCGGGGCCGGTATCCTCGACTTCGATCACCGCCCGTGGGCCGCTCTGGTAGGCGCGAATGCTGATCTGCTTGTTGCCGGCCATTCCATCCAGGGCGTCGTTTGAATTGTTGAACAGGTTGAGGAGAATCTGTTTGATTTCGTCCTCGTTGACGGCCAGCAAGGGCAAGTCCTGTGCGATGTCGAGTTTGACTCGGACATTGCGGGTGCGGGTATAGTATTCGCGAAGCGCCAGCACCTGCTGCACGACCGGAGAAAGCTGTGTGGCCTGAGTGTCGCGCTCACTTTGGCGCGAAAAGCGAAGCAGGTTGTCAATAATCCGTTTCATGCGGCGGGCTTCACTCACCAGCTTCGCGAGTTGATCGCGAGCATGCGGCGCGGCGATCGCATCGTTGATCAGTTCGCCGTATCCCATGATCGCGGTTAGAGGGTTGTTGAGTTCATGCGCGACTCCCGCCAGCAGTTGACCCAAGGCAGCCAGTTTCTCCGACCAGACTAACTGCGTGTGCAAGTCCCTCAACTCGACGGCCAGCGCAAGGTCGGCTGCGAGCATTTCGATGTGGGAGAGTTCAAGCGCATGGACGGTACTCGTGTCTCGTGGCGCAGCCAACCGGATGCAGCCGAGGCATGCGCCTCCATCGGAGCACAGTGGAATCAATAGCTCTTCGCCGGGTTCTTCGCGAGGCTCTTCGCGGTTCGTGCGCGCAGCCGGGTTTTCGCCGAGCGCAAACGGAATTGCTCCGTGGCCAGGCAGTAAGTACGAATTCTTCCCCATGAGCTGCCCGGCGGAACACAGATTCTTAATAAGATCGAGCGTCCAGTCTCCAGAATCGGTTTGAGCCTGCAGTCTCCGCAAAGACTCGGTCGACACTCCACTGGAGCCAGCCACACGTAACCTGCGCTCGGCATCTTCGAGTTGGACCACGGCCACACTGAAGTTGCTGACGTCGGTGATCGCCAAAGCGATTTCGGGGCAGATGGTGTCCAACTCCGCGCCACTCAAGAGCCGGGAAGTGATGGCGGAGAAGCGTTCCAGTTGACGATTGAGGCCTTCTGCCTTGTGTTGCATGCGCGCGATCGATTCTGACTTGTCTTCCACCACCGCGAGAATCATGCCGAGAGCGACCAGGAGCTTGGGAGTGTGCCACAGTTCCGCCGGAATGATCAGGTGCGGAGTAAAACGATCGGCCAACACTCTGATGGGAAACGAGGCTCCCCAGCTGAAGAATCCACCGGCGATGGTCAGAATGGCGGGCGACGGGCGCCAGTGGTTGCGGCAAATGAAGACACCCGCGAGAGCAAATCCAACGACAAGGAGCGCAATCGTCCCTTCTTCAAACGAGCCGCGGAGCGCGGCACGAATCGCCCACACTCCGGTAAGCGCGCACAGGAAGGTCGCCGCCTCCAGGTATAACGACATCTTGCCGCTCACCCTGAAGAAGAAGCACGCCGCTCCGCCGAAGCAGGCAGCCAGGCACGAGACATAAGGCCAGCGCGCGTGCACGTCAAAGCACGTGCAGACCACGTACAGCACAGAAGGCACGCCCAGAACAAGCAGCAGGAGCGTCCGCTTCACGCGGTCTTCAGCCACCGAGGAAACGGAGACCAGAAAAACGACCACAGCGGCTTGCAACGATCCGGAATCGAGAGCCAACAAAAGAGGACTTGCGGGACCGCGATCGGGCTCCAGCAGTTGGGCCAGGAAATGTGTGAAGACCATCGTCCAGCCGACCGTCCACAGTGTCAGACGGACGTTACGCGCGTGGCGCTTCAGGCAGACAAAGATAATGACCAGCACGCCTACGATCAAAAAGGTCGGAATCTTCTCGAGGACACCCATTCAGTAATACTCATGGGGGAGAAGCGTTGGCTCAACAGTCACCAACAGTAACCAACCGTAGAACCATTGGTCAACGCCAGAACGTGCCATCGGCGTGGCACCAAAGGTGGGCAGAATGCACGTTGGTGCCATGCGGGTGAGGCACGATACAGCTGCTTTCTCTTCTGTGCTCCGGCGAATCAATGGTGGGTAGGAGCGACGGTGTCCTTCGGGACTTCTTTCTCTGCTTCCTTAAGAGTCCGAACTAGCCGGAGCAATACGTCTGCTGCCTTGACTTGGTCTTCAAGGGACGGCATGGTCTTGCTCGGCTTACTTTTCAGGTAGCCATAGTTCTCAATCGGCGCGCCTGACGCTTGTGCGACGTCGATGTTCAAATAGACTCCGCCGAGTAGCCCGGCAGTGTTGGTTTCTGCAATTGAGTCTTTCGGTATCCTGATTTCGTAAGTTGTAGCCAGCATCATCTCGACTTCCGCAGGGCAATTTTTGTTCTGCGGATCCGCCCTAACGCTGCGAACTGTACCCACATCGACGCCGGCAATCCGAACGGCAGCTCCCGCGCGAAGACCACCAGCATCATCGAAACAGGACTTGATGTCGTGGCGGAAATAACGCGGCCGGTCAATAAGCAAACCGCATGCGGCAGCGAGCGCGACAACAGCTATCAGCACGAGGATCGACCTTCTGCGCACGGTTACACCTTCAGAGTTAGCGCTCTTTTTCGCGTCGCCGCCACGAAACCCTCGTCCTTTGGAGAATCTTTCCTCAGCGAATCGAGATTGATCTCGACGTTTGCGAGCGCGCCTTCGAGAGCGGCTCTTGCCAGGGCGACGGCGGTCGTCAAGTCGGACTTCATGTTCGGGTTGGTAATTGGTTTCAGCCTGGTTGCGATCGCGGCCACTTCGACAACTTTTTCGGCGACGCCTAGCGGAACGCTGGTGGCCTGTTTGAGCGCGGCGCTGATCGCGGCGTCGCCGTCCGAAGATTCTTTCGCCGACTTGTAGGCCTTCATGACGACGTTGTACGACTCGGCGTCGGCGTCGATTGCGGACTTCAGTTCCTCGCGAAGCTGAGCTGAGTCGGGCGATGGCTTCGCTGAGCTGGCTTTCATATTGCAGATACGCTTTCTTGCCGCGCGACATGGACGCAACCATACTTGCCAGTCCGGCAGCCATGGCTCCGCTGGCGGCGGCGGCGCTGCCTCCTCCAGGAGTGGCGGTGGGAGCGGCGAGTTGCTCGATGAAGGGCTCGACCCCGGCGCGCAGTCCGCCAACCGCCATCTTGCCGCCCATCACCGCAGCGAGACGATTTTCCAGAATCAGCGAGGAATCGAAATGTTCTACTTGCAGGAACCATTCCGCGGCCTGCTCCAGAGCCTTCTTGGGAATCAGGCCGACGATCTCGCTTGAAACCGGGATCACGCCGTAGCGCGCGGCTTCGCGCTTCACGAATTCGAAGACGCGGTGGATGGGAGTCTGCTCGAAGTCGGTCAGGTTCATCGAAACCTGCGCCAGGCCGCGCACCAGGAATCCGGCGCCTTTGACGAAGCGCAGGCCGCCCTTGAAAAGCGCACGGCCTTGGCGATCTTTTTGGCGATGTCGACGTCCGGCGTATTCAGGAAGACGTTGTAGGCGATCAGAAATTTGCGCGCGCCAACGACCGTGGCGCCGGCCGTGGGATGCACGCGGGCTCGCCGAAATCAGGCTTGCGCGCGGGGTTGGTGGCGATGTCGGCGCGAATGCCTTCGAACTGGCCGCGGCGAATGTTCTCCAGGTTCTGGCGTTCGGGCGTGGCTGCGGCGGCTTCATAAAGATAGACCGGGATCTGAAAACGTTTCGCAATCTCGGCTCCGACGTGGCGCGCCATGGCGACGCAGTCTTCGATCGTGACGCCGTCAATCGGGATGAAGGGCACGACGTCGGCTGCGCCCATGCGCGGGTGCGCGCCCTGGTGTTTGGTGAGATCGATCAGCTCGGCGGCCTTGCCTACGCCGCGAATGGCCGCTTCCTGAATGGCTTCGCGCTCGCCTACCAGCGTGATCACGCAGCGGTTGTGGTCGGAATCCATCTCGCGATCGAGGAGATAGACGCCGGGAACTTTCATGGCTTCGATGATGGCATCAACTTTGGCGGGGTCGCGGCCTTCGGAAAAATTGGGGACGCATTCGACTAGCGTGCTGGGCATGGCGAGAAGGATAACGGGCGGCGGTCGGGTGAAGCAACTCGCAGCTGGTAGAAAAGATTGTGGTGTCTCGGGGACTTCGTCGGGTGCTAGAATCCGGATTCACAGTCGCAGCAGCCAGAACGACGAGCGCAGGAGGGCGCCATGCCAAAATATGTGATCGAGCGCGAAATTCCCAACGTCGGCAAGTTGACTCCGCGGGAGCTCCAGGGCATCTCGCAGGCGTCCTGCGGCGTTTTGCGGAAGCTTGGGTCACAGATCCAATGGCTTGAAAGCTTCGTCACCGACGACAAGGTCTACTGCGTCTACATCGCGCCGAACGAAGAGATGATCCGCGAGCACGCCCGCCAGGGAGGCTTTCCGGCCAATCGAATTTCCGCGATTCGGTCGGTCATCGGTCCGACCACGGCGGAAGGTTGACCGCTGACGACTGTGCCTAATCGACATCGGTCATCTTCCGGCAAGCCTTCTTCTGTCAGAGCTTCTTCTGATCGGCCTTCCTCTGACAGCCCTTCTTCTGACAGACCAAGAATCGGCGTCTTTGACTCGGGCGTCGGCGGCCTCACCGTACTGCGCGCGCTGCTCGACCGCATCCCCAACGCCGAGCTATCTCTATTTCGGCGACACGGCCCGCCTTCCTTATGGATCGAAATCGGCGTCTACGGTCGCGCATTATGCGGTGGGGGCGGTGCGCTATCTGCAGGCTCACGGAGCAGAGCTGCTGGTGATCGCCTGTAACACGGCGACGGCGCTGGCGCTCGACGAGATCAAAGCGGCGGCGGACGTGGAAGTTGTCGGCGTGGTCGAGCCGGGAGCGGAAGCCGCGGCGGTGGCCAGCCGGAAGCGGAAGGTGGTGGTCATCGGCACGGACGCGACCATCAGCAGCCATGCTTACCGGCGGGCGCTTGAAGCGCGCGCAGTCACCGTGCGTGAGAAGGCTTGTCCTCTGTTTGTGCCGCTGGTCGAAGAGGGATGGGTAGAACATCCGGTCACCGAGCAGGTGGCGCGGATTTATTTGGCGGAAGCTTTTTCGAAGGATGCAAACGACGCCAATGATGATCGCGATGCCGACGTGCTCGTGCTGGGCTGCACGCACTATCCGCTGATCAAGCCGCTGCTGCGGCGAGTGGCGCCGGAACAAGTCACGATTGTGGACTCGGCCGAATCGACTGCGCTGGATGTGGCGCGCCAGCTGCAGATCGCGCCACTGTCGTCTTCAACCGGGAGCGAGCTTCGAGGAGTTCCCCAGCTCAAATTTTTTGCCACGGATTCAGCGGAGAAATTCAGGAAGGTGGGGACGCGCTTTCTGGGGCTTCCGGTGGAAGATGTGCTGCATGTGGATTTGAAGGAGTAGGCGGCGACCGTGCTGCGCACGGCTGGACAGCCGAGGGCGGCTGTCCCTACGCTGGCTCGGGGTCAGTAGAGATGGAAATTTACTTCTACGTTGACCTGCACGGCGACTGGCTTGCCATCTTTGAGAGCGGGCTCAAATCGCCAGTTTTTCACGGCTTCGATAGCCTTTTCATCCAGGCCCAATCCTAAAGTTCGGACCACTCGGATGTCGCGCGGCTTACCGTCGGGGCCGACCACCAGCCACAGTACGACCACGCCCATGTGTTTAACTTTGCGGGCTTCTTCCGAGTATTCAGGGTCCGGCGAATAAATCGCTTTCGGGGCCGAAACCCCGCCGCCCACGCGGAACGGTCCGCCGCCAGTACCGCCGCCACTCCCCGGACCATACCCCGCACCCGATCCCGAACCGACACCGCCGCCATTACCGGAGCCAAGGCCGCCGCCGGAGCCCGTTCCATTCGAAGCCACGGTCGGCAGATGCGACATGGGATCGCCCAAGTCGGGCAGGTTGGGCTGCTGCAGCTTAACTTCCGGGGGAACCAGAATTGCTGGGTCAACTGCGAGTTTGGGATCCGGGTTGCGTACCACCGCCGCAGGCGGAGCGAGCGGCTGCATGGACTGCTTGGGCAAACGGCCCTGCGAGGCCTGCAGCTTGTCGCGATCGCCACCACCGCCACCACCGCCGCTCTGGGTCTTCGAGGGCTGCAGAACGGGAAGATCATCGGGAGCGATTAATTCGACGACTGGCTTCGGCGGGGTAGCGACGACCCTCCGTCCCCACAGCGCGACTGCGATAATAATGGCCACGGCCAGCACGTGAACGACGGTCGAGCCAGCGACTCCGCCTCTCTTGTAGTTGTAGAAGCCCCAGATGTCGCGCACCGGGACCGGCTTCGAGGTCAGGACCAGCGGAGGAAGTTTTTTGGGGAAGAAGAAGTCGTCGACGTTGCGGAACAGGGATCTCCAGAGAGGCTCGTCGAGAGTCTCATTCTGCAGAAGAAGATTCAGCTCAGGCTCTGGATCCAGCGCTTGCGGATTCTCTGGTGTTTCAAGTTCTGGCATATTTTCTCGTGCGCCACACGCTCAAATTCGCGGCTACGGAATCCGCTCCTTTAGATGCGCGAGCGCTGCTTAAAGGTCGCTTCAAAAGAGGCGAGCCTTGTCGACCATAACGGACGAACCTCTCCGCCCGCCGTTCCCCGATCAGTTTAGATGCGTGCAGGCGTCGATCTACAGAAAATTGTACACGCTTTTTCGCAAACCGGAAACAGTACTTTTTGAATTCGTTCCGAGTCCGGCATCTCCGAACAGACGTGCCTTCCGCGCTCCCTATATAATGAAAAGATTCAATCAGTTGGGAGAACCTTGCGAGTGCCGCTCGACCTGAAATCCACCCTCAATCTGCCCAAGACCGACTTCCCCATGAAGGCGAACCTGCCCCAGAACGAGCCCAAAATGCTGGCGCGGTGGGAGGAGATGCGGATCTACGACCGCATCCGCGAAGCGCACAAGGGCGCGCCGATCTATGTGTTGCACGACGGACCGCCCTACGCCAATGGGCCGATTCATCTGGGCACGGCGCTGAATAAGTCCCTGAAGGATTTCGTCGTCAAGTCGAGCAACATGAGCGGCTTCGACGCGCCCTATGTCCCCGGATGGGACTGCCACGGCCTGCCCATCGAGATCAAAGTCGATCAAATGCTGGGCGGCAAGAAGCTGCAGATGTCGGCGGTTGACGTGCGCAGCGGATGCCGCAAGTACGCGCAGAAGTTTCTCGACCTGCAGCGCTCGCAGTTCAAGCGCATTGGCGTGTTCGGCCGCTGGGACAAGCCGTATTCGACCATGACTCCGCAGTACGAAGCGGGGTGCTCGAGATCCTTTACGTTTCTCGAGAAAGGCTTGTCTACAAGGGACTGAAGTCGGTGTACTGGTGCATCTACGACAAGACTGCGCTGGCCGAGGCCGAAGTCGAATACGAGATGCACACCAGCCCCACCATCTGGGTGAGGTATCCGCTCACGGGCGATCCGGCGACGATCGACGCGATCCTGGTCGCTGGACCGGCAAGAAGAAAGTCTCCACCATCATCTGGACCACCACTCCCTGGACGCTGCCGGCTCGATGGCGGTGACGTTCCATCCCGACGCAGAATATGTCGCGCTCGACACCGGCGACGAGGTTTACATCGTCGGCGCGCAGGCTGGCGCCGCAGTCCATCGAGAAATGCAATCTCGCAGACCAGCACGCGAGATCGCTCGCTTCCCGGGCCGCAAGCTGGAGTATGCCGACTTCCCGCATCCGTTTCTGGATCGCACGATTCTCGGCGTGCTGGGCGATTACGTCACCATGGACACCGGCACGGGCGCGGTGCACACGGCTCCGGCGCACGGCGCCGACGACTTCAACACCGGCGTGAAGTACAGACTCGATCCCACCTGCAACGTGGATGACGCGGGCATCCTGCGCAACGGACTGCCGGAATACGAGGCCAGCAGGTCTTCAAGGCGAATCGCTCCGATCGTCGAGCTGCTGAAGGCGCGCGGCGTGCTGCTGCATTCCGAAAAGATCGAGCACTCCTATCCGCATTGCTGGCGCTGCCACAATCCCATCATCTTTCGCGCCACCGAGCAGTGGTTCATCGCCATGGAGACGCCGCTGAAAGATGACAACCACGGCGAAACCCTGCGCAGCCGCTCGCTCGACGAAATCAAGAAAGTGAAGTGGGACCCGGCCTGGGGCGAGGAGCGCATCTCCAACATGATCGCCACGCGTCCCGACTGGTGCATCTCGCGGCAGCGCATCTGGGGCGTGCCGATCGCCGTGTTCCTGTGCGACAAGCTGCAACAAGCCGCTGAACGATCCGCGCGTCAATCGCCAAGTGGTGGAACTTTTCGTCGCGCAGCATGGCGCCGATGCCTGGTACACGCCGCAGCCGGATGCGATTCTCTCCTGCGGCCACAAGTGCGCGCAGTGCGGCGGCACGAAGTTCAGCAAGGAAATGGACATTCTTCGACGTGTGGTTCGAGTCGGGATCGAGCCACGCCGCCGTGCTGGGCCACGAACCGGATCTTCCCTGGCCCGCCGATCTCTACCTGGAGGGCGGCGACCAGCATCGCGGATGGTTCCAGTCTTCCCTGCTCTGCGCCATCGGCACCAACGGCAGCGCTCCCTATCGCATGGTCGCGACCAGCGGATGGACGCTCGACGAACAGGGCCGCGCCATGTCGAAGTCGCTGGGCAACACGGTCGATCCGGTCGAGATCGCCGACACGCTGGGCGGCGAGATCGTGCGCCTGTGGGTCGCTTCGGTCGATTTCCGCGAGGATGTGGTTGCTCTCCGACAGTTGATGCAGCGCATCGCCGAATCTATCGCAAGATTCGCAATACGTTTCGCTACATTCTGGGCAATCTCGATGACTTCGACCCGGCGAGGACGCGGTCCGTTCGACCAGATGCATCCGCTCGATCAATACATGCTGCGCCAGGCGGTGCGAACTGTCGAAGGATGTGCGCGAGCATACGAAGATTTCGCCTTTCACAAGATCTATCACCGGGTGAATGATTTCTGCATCGTGGAACTGAGCGCTTTCTATTTCGACGTGCTGAAGGACCGGCTGTACACCTCGGCGCCCAAGTCGCTGGCGCGGCGCGCGGCGCAAACTGCCATCTGGCGGATTGGCGAAGCGCTGGTGCGGCTGCTGGCTCCGATCATGAGCTTTACCTGCGAGGAAGTCTGGCAGTATTTGCCACCGGTCGCGGGGAGGCCGGAGAGCGTGCATCTGACGACGTTCCCGGAGGCGCGAAGAACTGTGGGCACGGGCGGCGCCGCAATCCCTCGCCGATCCGCGAGCTGGATGAAGACTGGAAGACGTGCGGGGCGTGCGCGAAGCGGTGCTGAAGGCGCTGGAAGATGCGCGCAATCAGAAACTGATCGGAGGCAATCTGGAGGCGCAGGTTACGCTTGACTGCGGCTGAGCCGCTGTACTCCGTGCTGGAGCGCTTTGAGAACGATCTGCGCTATCTCTTCATCGTGTCCGACGTCGAGTCAAAAAGGGGTCGGGCAACGGCGACTCGCCGGTCGTGGTCGAGGTCGGCAAAGCTCCGGGACAGAAGTGCGAGCGCTGCTGGAATTTTTCGACCCATGTCGGCGAAGACGACGAACTATCCCACGGTGTGCGAGCGCTGCAGCGCCGTGCTTAAAGAAATTGGTGGGGCGTGACCGCAGCTTCGGCAGACACGATAAAGTATAGAGAGGATGTTTTGTCGGTCATGTTTTCGGGCCGTGTTTTACTGCCATGCGCAAATATCATTTCCTGATCGCGTTGTCCGTCATCGCTCTGGACCGCGTCACCAAGTCGACGATCTCACGCAGGCTCTCCTTGCACGACAGCATTCCAGTTATTCCCGGATTTTTTCGCATCATCCATGCGGAAAACCCGGGAGCCGCGTTTGGCATTTTTGCGGATTCTCCCTCGGAATGGAAAGTCGGGCTGCTGATTGCGTTTTCGGTGATTGCGCTGCTGGTCGTCTCCCTGCTGCTTTGGAAGAACAGCCACACTTGACCTCCACCGGAATCGGACTGTCGCTGATTCTGGGTGGTGCGATCGGCAATCTCTGGGACCGCCTGGTCAGCCGGCACGTGGTGGATTTTCTGCTCTTCTATATAGGCCCACACCAGTGGCCGGCCTTCAATGTGGCCGACAGCGCGATTGTCGTGGGCGCGGGGCTGCTGGTGTTTGAGATCGTGTTCACCAAGTCGCCCAGCCAGCAGTCGGCTTAAGGTCAATGAATTCTAAGGCCGTCTGAACAGCGGCCCTGGGCGAACTCGATACGGAGCTGCTTACATGACCAACCGCCAATACGGTGTGGCCAATCCCCAGGAAATCGCCGCCATGAGCGGCAAGGAAATGCTGCAGGCCGTCATCGATGGACGCTTGCCGCAACCGACGATTGCGAAGACGTTGTCGTTTTGGCTGGTCGAGATCGGCGATGGTTTCGCCGCCTTCGAAGGCGAGCCGGGCCCGCATCTGCTCAATCCCATGGGCACGGTCCACGGCGGCTGGGCGCTGACGCTCATCGACAGCGCGGCGGCGTGCGCCTGCCACTCGCTGCTTCCGCCCGGATCCAGCTACACCACCATCGAAACCAAAGCCAATTTTTCACGGGCAATCAAACATGACGCAGGCCGCTTGCGCGTCGAAGGACGCGTCGTGTCCCAGGGGCGCCGGATCATGTCCTCGCAAGCCCAACTGCTGGCCCCGGATGGCCGCGTGCTGGCGCATGGCACATCCACGATTATGGTGCTGGAGGGTAGCCGCTAGGCCGGTGTGAGCTGCTACGGCGTGCCGTAAAGCTGGCGGTACATGCTGGCATTGCGCAGGATGGCCTGCACGTATTCGCGGGTTTCGGTGAAGGGGATGGACTCGACGAACTCCTGCGGATCGCGGTAATGGCCCTGGCCCAGCCAGTCGCCTACTCGGTCGGTGCCGGCGTTGTAGGCGGCGAGAGCGTATTCGAACTGTCCGTTGTACTTATCCACCATATCTTTGAAGTAGCGCGTGCCGAGTTGGAGGTTCACGGCGGGTGTGAAAAGCTGCGGCGCGCTGTATCCCTTGAGCTTGACTTGCTTGGCGACGGTCTTTCCAGTCTTTGGCAGAAGCTGCATCAGGCCTACGGCGTTGGCGCGAGAGAGAGCGAGTACATTGAATTCGGACTCCTGCCGGATCAGCGATGCTACGAGATAGGGATCGAGGCCGTTGAGCTGCGAATATTTGCGCAGATCGGCCCAATAGGCTTTGGGAAAAAGCGCTTCCCAGTAGGGGCGGGGCAGGTCGGGAATATCGACGGCGAAATAGTTGGGCGTGGCTGCGCTTCATGATCTCAATGCCACGATCGTAGCGGCCGCCGTCCTGATATACGCGGGCCATTTCGGGCGGCGCCCAGGTTCCATCTTCCTGGCTGGCGGCAGCCTGGAGCTCGCGCACGGCGGTGTCGGCTAGCCCTCCGTTCGAGAGCAAACGCGCCCGCGCGACGCGCAGGTTGTCGTCGGGAGCATCGCTTGCGGCAATTTTCCTGGCGTTGGAAAGCGGAGCCACGCGGTCGAGAAGGTCAAAATGGACCAGGTCCTCCTTCAGCGCTGCTTCCTTTGCCGGACCTTCTTTGGGCGATGCGTCACCAGCGCTCGGCAAAGCTTGCAAGCGCTGGCGGCCTAGCTCCGCATAGTAGTAGTTGCGAAAGCGGTCGACAAGTTTCTGATAAAACGCCCGCGCCATCACGGTGTTACCTTCTTCTTCGGCGAGACGCGCACGCCAATAGAGGGCGTTCGGAACTTCCCCGGAATCGGGATAAAGCGCGATTTGCTGTTCGAATTCCACCCGCGCCTCATCGGTTTTCCCCTGCCGGAAGGTCAGCCACGCCGCCTTCCAATGCGCGGAGGAGGCGTGCGTGCCATTCGGAAAGCGCTGCTGCAACTCGCGGAAGTAACCGATGGCGCGATCATAGTCGCGCTTCAGCAGGTACATGTTACCGGCTGAAAGCAGCGCTTGTTCGAGCCACGGGCTCGAGGGACCAAATTGCCGCAGTTCGTCCAGGGTGCGCTGCACCGCCTCTTCATCGCTGTTAGAACGGGCGGTCTCGCTCAGCAGGTAGAGACGCTGGGCTTCATTGTCGCCGGTTTGCGTCCCCATGCTGGTCAGAAGATGGCGGGCTTCGTTGGAACTGCTGCCACCGTTTTTTTCCAGCGCTTCTGCCAGCGCGAGTTGTATTTCGGGACGGTCCGCCGGACTGACTTCCGCGACAAGATCGTGATAATCATGAGCTGCGTCGCTGTAGCGTTTGGCTTTGAACAGCAGATCGGCACGCGTGCGGCGTTCGGCCAGAGAGCCGGAGATTCCCAGCTTGCGCAATTCCACTCCTGCGATATCGACTTCGAAGCTGTTGGGAAGGTTGAAGTAAATGTTGCGGAAAGCGCTGGCCGCCTTCTCATTTTCGCCGGCGGCTTCGTAAGCGCGGCCGATGGCGAGTTCAATGTCGCTGCGCACTGGAGCACGATCCTTTTCCAACAGAGCCGCAGCTTCCTGCGCCCGGCCATCCTCGATCAGCGCGTTGGCATAGACGAGGTGGGCATCGCGGATCAGCAGCGAATCGGGAAAGTTCTTGCTGAAATCGGCGAGCGTGGAGAGTGCTTCGGCGCTTTGTCCCGTTTTCAGGTAGGCGTCGCCGAGGTAATAGGCTACGTAGTCTCCTAGTTCGCTGGCGCCGGCCTTGGCGCGGTTGAACGGGTCGATGGCTCTGGCATAGTCGTGATCGAGGGTTCGGGCATAGCCGATGACTAGCCAAGCCAGGGCTGCGGCATCCGCATCAGCATCATCTTTGGCATGACGGCGCGCGTAGGCTTCCACTCCGGCATAGGCGGTGGGAGTGCGATCCTGCAACAACTGCTCGCGCCATCGGGCGAAGACTGGCGGAGGCGACAAAGGCCTGCCGCACACGGCGCACCCGCGGCGACATGGCTTTGTGTTTTTTCTTAGCAGCGATTGTGCGGGTGCGGGCGCGGTGTCGAGGTGGCGGCCTTTTTGGCTGCAGTCGCGTTCTTGGCCGAAGCTGGTTTCGACGCCGTGCTTTTCGATGCTGTGCTTTGAGCGGGTGTTCTCGGCGCGGTGAGACGCGGCCGGTCCCGTCTCTGACGGCGACTGGGACTGCGCGACTGCAGGCTGCAAGAAACCGAGCCAGAGCAGAGAGAAAAATCCGGCGAAAACCGCGACTGCAAAACGGCGCACTCAAACCCTACCTACTGCCGAAAGTTGGCACCCATGATGGAGAGATCGTCTTCTGCGAGACTTCGTACTATCTCATTTTGAAAGTAATTGCCGGAAGCGGCAACCGTGTTGCCGTAACGTTTCTGGTACGTGGCCCGGCTCTTTTCGATCGCTTCTTTCAGACGGTCGTAGAGATCTTTGTTCTTCCGTCCCTCGGCGACCTTGGCTTGATTATAGAGTTTGACCTCGTCGACCAGCAGGCGGGCAAAGCGCTGGGCTTTGCGGTGAACGTCTTGATCCTCGGCCGAGATAGCGGAAGCCGGAGCCTCGGGCGTGGTTTCGGGTCGCCGTTTCAGTCGTTGTTTCGGTCTCGGCACGACCGATCGGCAGCGGCTCGATCCAGCGCAGCAGCCTCGACGGCCGCGCTGGCCACTGGTGCCGACGCTGACGCTGCTGCCGCCTTGGCGTGGCCAGGAGCATGCGCCGCGAAAGGATCGTTGAAAGCCGGCGCCGCGTTCACTGGCGCCGAGGATAGCCGGCGCCTGAGCGGCCGAGACGGCAGCGCTGTCGGCGTGCGCCTGCGCTTGCTTGCGGAGCGAGCTGACCTCCAGCCATGCGCTGGTCGAAAGCACGAGCAGTTCGAGCGAGCCCGGATCGAGCAAACCCGACGCATCGGTTCCGGCGTCAGCGTAGACAAGCGCGGCAACTTTGTCTTTCAAAATCAAGGGTAGAATGCGGCCGTCTCCGTTGGCTGGCTTCCCAAAATCCCGCAGGAAGCGCGAATCCATGTCGTCAGCCGGCGCGCTCGCTGCCACGCGGTCGCCGATGGCTTGCGCCACGGCGTGGGCTTTCCCATCGAGCTGGAAATCTTTCACCGCATCGCTATTGGCAAAGCCGCGTGCCTGCCATCCGGTGGCATGGTTTCCTTTTACGACAAAGAGCGCGACTCGGGCGGCGTAGCGGGAAGTGGTATCGAGCAGGGCGCGCAGAATTTCTTTTTGCGAGGAGCCCAACTGAATTTCGGCGACCGCCTTTGCCAGATCAGCCGGACCGGACGCGAGAGCTGCATTGTCGGTGGTTGGCCTGGCAGCCGCAGGGTGAGCGGCAATCTCTGCCATCACCTGCTGGACAATCTCGGTGCGCAGTTGGGCCGCATGGCTGTCCAAAACCTGGCCAACCACTCGTTCCACAATTGGTTCAATCCAACCGTGCTCCTTCATTCATGCTCCGAGGCAAAACTAATTCGCAAAACTCTTTGGGGGGCGAAGGGGTAACCCTTCTAACCTCTTATTATATGGCCGCTTGCAGGCGTTCTAGGGGCACTTTGGTACTTGCCCTACTGGGTACCTGAGGCAGCCCACCGCCAAGGGTGAATCTTTCTGGCCGGGGGTGAGCCAAAACAGCGCAGCGAAAAACGCGGCCACCAAGTACAATAGCACTTAGAGCGTCGGTAACGCTGTCGGAAAAATCTGCATCAAGTTACGAATGAGTACCATCCAACCCAACATAGAGCAACCGGTCAGCGAAGAAATGGCGCTGGTCCGGCGTGCCAAGCGCGGCGACGATTCCGCGTTTGAAGACTTAGTGCGGCGCTACGATCGCAATGTTTTCCGCATTGCGCAGCATATTACGCAGAATCGCGAGGACGCTGAAGATGTAGTTCAGGAAGCGTTCCTCAAGGCGTATGGCAACCTGGCCAAGTTCCAGGAACAGTCCAAGTTTTATACCTGGCTGGTGCGGATTGCGGTAAACGAAGCGCTGATGAAGTTGCGCCGGAGAAAACCGGAACGCACGGTTTCTCTGGACGAAGAAGTAAAGACCGAAGATGACTCGCTGCCCCGTGAGGTTGCGGATTGGAGTCCCAATCCGGAGCAGATGTACAACCAGGGGGAGTTGCGTGACATTCTGACGCGCACCATTCAAGGATTGCCGTCGGGATTCCGGACAGTGTTCGTGCTCCGTGACGTGGAGGGCCTCTCGACAGAGGAGACGGCCGAAGCGCTGGAGTTGAGCATCCCGGCGGTGAAGTCGCGGTTGTTGCGCGCGCGGTTGCAATTGCGCGAGCGGTTGAGCCGCTTTTTTCAGAAGAAGGCGAGTGGAGATGGCGACCAGTGAAGTGTTCTGAATTTCTAAACGAGCTGACTAACTACCTCGATGGCGTACTGGACGCCCGGACCAAGTCCGAACTCGACGATCATCTGGCGTGGTGCCACAACTGTTACGTGGTCTGCGATACCACTCGCAAGACCATCGAAATCTACCGCGACTCGGAGCTTTACGAATTGCCCGACGATCTGCGCACGCGGCTCCGTTCGGCCATCATGAGCAAATGCTCCGGGCACAAGAAAGCCGACCCGCCGAGCAGTTGAAGGCTCAACCTGCTCTTTCCGTCCTGCTCGTCTTTCGTATTCTCCATTCTTCCGGACTTCGCGTCGGTCCGCACTTCGCATCAGTCCGCCAATCCCCGCAAGTTCCTGATTTCGCCCCACCTATGGGAAGTGTCTTGGCCGTCACCAGACTCCGGAACCCTTTTCCGTGGTACTGGAATCTAAGTTTGTAGAGCTCATCTTAAGTAAGGCGAATGGGATGGGCCAAATTTATCGCTCTTAATTCTGTGGAGGTTTGTCCGATGTTTTCGAAGTTGATCGATGCCATATTTGGCTGCAGGCACGCTCGCTATAGTTTCCCGATCACGGTGCGCGCCGGTTCAGGTCGTTACTCGAAGGGTCAGCGTACGGGCACCTACGTCGCTTGCCTGGATTGCGGCAAGGAGTTCCGCTACGACTGGCAGGAAATGAAGATCGTTGGATCACAGTTCAGGGGAGCGCGCGCTTTGGTTACTAAAGAAGCCGCCTAAGATCCGCCTTTCCCTAACCGCCGATCCTTCGCGGCGCGGGCCAAAACTGAACATTCTTCGCGACCCTCCCGCAATTCCCGCCTCGCATTTTCCGCTCCCGGCCCTAGCGCCGTGAAATTTCGCTAATCCCCAGGGCCTCTTACGAGCGCTGCTTGAATCAGTCGATGGTCTTTAGTCGTTAGTCGTTCGCGAAAGAAAGCCGCGACCAACGACCATCGACCGACGACGGTTGCCGAGACCGGCGGTCGTTCGAGAACCCGACAGACAAAGTTGGATCTTCCCGTTTTTTTCATACAATCTTCACAAATCACTGTGTTAGATTTGCCCTTCTCACGTCAATTCGATATTTCCTGGAGGAAACTGAATTGGGCAAGGACATGGTCCCCAAGAAAATCTTCTTCACCAAAGGTGTGGGGAAACATCGGGAGCGCCTCACCTCCTTCGAACTCGCATTGCGCGACGCCGGTATCGCGGCGCAAAACCTGGTGCGCGTCTCTTCCATCTTTCCGCCCAACTGTAAACTGGTCCCGCGCTCGCAAGGACTCACGTATCTCTCCCCGGGAGAAGTTGTGTTTTCGGTGGTCGCCGAAAACTCCACCCACGAGCCGCATCGCCTGCTGGCCTCTTCGATTGGCGTAGCCATTCCTGCCGACCGCAATACCTATGGATATCTGAGCGAGCACCACTCGTTCGGTGAGACCGAGGACGCCGCCGGAGATTACGCCGAAGAACTCGCCGCAGAAATGCTGGCTACCACTCTGA
This sequence comes from uncultured Acidobacteriaceae bacterium, assembly GCA_963760175.1. GTDB lineage: Bacteria > Acidobacteriota > Terriglobia > Terriglobales > Acidobacteriaceae > Acidiflorens. The sequence continues at coordinate 29,572 of CAVXBU010000018.1, read as the reverse complement.
ACGTGGAGTTCGATTCCGACCGGTCATGGGACGAGAAAAAAGAAATCTATCGCATCTCGAACAAAATCGTCCGCACGGCTAACGTGACGCAATCGGCGGTTGGAGATAAGCGCGGGCTATGGACCACGGTGATCGCGGCGGCCGTGCTCATCTTTGACTGACGGCTGGAACCACACGTAGGGACAGCCGCCCCCGGCTGTCCGGCCGAGCAAAGCTCGGCAGCGTCTATTAGGGCAAACCGAGACACGTCAACAGGCGTCTCTACTTTGCGATTTGCTTGATCGTCTTTCTTGCCGCCGGAATCTTCTTCAGCCTCTCCAGCACGGCTGCCACGATCAGCGGGAGTCCTACCGTGGCGTCCACGAAAACTTCCCCAAACTTGCCGCCTTCCGCGGGAGGCACAAACTTGCCCCACGAAACCGCCTCGCTGTAAGGACTGCCCGAAAGGCCGCCCCAATACACCGGCTCGGGGCAGATGCGCAGTCCATAGTGATAGCGCTTCAGCGGCAGGTCTTCCCCGCCCCGGCGGTGGCGCAATTCGATGAACGGCCCAAACTGCTGCGACCAGTTGCGCGGAACGCCTCCGCCGATGGTGAAGATTCCCAGGCGCTTCTGGCTGAGCAGGGTGGCGGCAAAATACTCCAGGTCCTCGAAGGGATCGAAGCGGAAGCGCGGCTTCCCTTGTTTTTCGCGCTCGCGATTGGTCAAGGCATAATCGAGGCCCAGTTCGGAATCGGAGAACGCGGGCACAAATACCGGAACACTCCTGCCGTAGGCGGACTTGAGAATGCCGCGCTCCTTCTCCCGCTTGGTCAGATGCGCTCCGATGGCACGGTTCAATTTGTACGAGCACATCACTTCATCCGGGTTCCAGCTGCCGAATACGGCGGCCATCACGCGTTCCACGTCGTCGAGATTCTGCTCAGGCTCGAGCGTGTCGTAGACGCGGTTGTATCCGGCCTCATAAAGTTCTTCGTCGCTGAGCTCAGGATTATGCCGGAAATGCGCGCGCCCGGTTGCTTCGACCAGGCCATGCGCCATGAGCGCCCCGGTGGAAACGATGGCATTCACGATGCCGCGATCGATCAACTCGGCAATCACCAGGCCTTGCTTGGCCACGGTCATGGCGCCCGCGAGCGTCATGACGACGAAGCAGTCCGGATCGCGCGCCATGGCCTCGAGCACGTCGGCAGCTTCGCCGAGCTGGCGGCCGGTGAAGGCCGTCTTCGACATCGCGCGCACCAGGTCGTCGATGGATTGAATCTTGGCGAGATCGAGCGGCTCCAGCGGAATCAGACGGTCCGCGACCGGATCGTGCAGCTTGCGGTCGATGCCCGCGCCTTCCTGATGATGGCTGTGACTCGTGACATTCTTGTGCTTCACCGATCAACCTCCAGAACGAAAAACCAATTTGACCGAAGAAACAATTTACTAGAAGTGGGAGAAACGTGGTGATTTGCTTTCACACTGGCTTAACATTCACGTTCCCATCGAGCACTTTGATATCCTAGAGCGCGATCACTCGTCCGTAGAGATGCGCCTTGCAGCGTCTCCAGAGTTGGAGAGAACGTGCCAGACAAATTTACATGTCGCCCTGATCCAGATGTCGTGCGGCCCTGAGCCCGCTGACAATTTGGCCAAGGCACTGGATCGCGTTGCGGAGGCGGCACGCAAAGGCGCGGCCGTCGTCTGCCTGCCCGAATTATTCCAGACGCAATATTTCTGCCAGCGCGAAGACGCAGCTCTGTTCGATCTTGCGGAACCGATCCCGGGCGCTACCACTGAAATGCTCGCCGCCGCTGCGCTGAAGAATAAAGTCGTGCTGATCGCGTCGCTTTTCGAGAAGCGCGCGCCCGGCGTCTACCACAACACGGCCGCGATCTTTGACTCGGATGGGGCGCTAGGCGGTATCTACCGCAAGATGCACATTCCTGACGATCCGCTCTACTACGAAAAATTTTATTTCACTCCCGGCGATCTTGGATTCAAGGCGTTCGACACTTCCGCTGGAAAACTCGGCACGCTTGTCTGCTGGGACCAGTGGTATCCGGAAGGCGCGCGTCTCACCGCGCTGCAGGGAGCGAGCATTCTTTTTTACCCGACGGCTATCGGATGGCATCCGGCGGAGAAGGCTGAATTCGGCGAAGCGCAACACGACGCCTGGCGCACCATCCAGCGGGCGCACGCGATCGCGAATGGGATTTATGTTGGCGTGGTGAATCGCGTCGGCTTTGAGACCGGCGACATTCGCGGCAATTCGGTGCCCGGCAAAGGTCTCGAGTTCTGGGGCGGATCGTTTTTCTGCGACCCATTCGGCCGTGTGCTCGCCGAAGCTTCGCATAACAAAGAAGAAATTCTGCTCGGCGAAGTGGACCTGCATCATCTGGAAGATATTCGCCGCAACTGGCCCTTTCTGCGCGACCGTCGCATCGATAGTTACGCTCCCATCACCAGCCGCATGCTGGACGGAAAATGAAATCCCCGAATCTTGTCATCTGGACTCTCGTCATCTCGGCCCATGTCATCCTGAGCGGAACGGAAGCTTCACGAAGTGAAGTTTCCATGGAGTCGAAGGACCCCTACTCCCTTCTCCGAATAAGGCACGACTTCCTCTCCGGAGAAGTCCGGCAATGACGCCTCCGCGCGCCAAACTTCCGCCTGCCGCACAGGGATACCGCATGCCCGCCGAGTGGGAGCCGCACGAATCCACATGGCTCGCGTGGCCGCATTTTCGCGGCGACTGGCCGGGCAAGTTCGAGCCGATTCCGTGGGTCTACGCCGAGATTGTCCGCAACCTGGCGCGGCATGAGCGGGTCGACCTGATCGTCAACGACGCGAGTTGGGAAAAGCGGGCGCGTGCCGTGCTTGAAAAGGCGGGCGCGCTTTCCAGCAACGTTCGCTTTTCACCGCTGGCGCACCGATCGGGTGTGGACTCGCGACTCGGGCTGCATCTTCCTGACGCCTCCCGCCGGCCATCAGCATGATCGCGCCGATCGCGGGCTGCAGGCTCTGCACTTTCAATTCAACGCCTGGGCCAAGTATCCGAATTACAGTCTCGACGAAACCAACGGAGAGCGCATGGCAAAGGCCGCTGGCGCGAGCGTCGTCCAGCCCTTCTGCAAAAAGCACCGCGTCGTCCTCGAAGGCGGATCGATCGACGTAAATGGCCGCGGCACTCTGCTCACGACCGAGGAATGTCTGCTCTCGACCACGCAACAACGCAACCCTCCGATGGACCGCGCTGCCTATGAGCAGCTGTTCGCCGACTATTTCGGCATACAGTCCGTGATCTGGCTCGATAGCGGAATTGCCGGTGACGACACTCACGGGCACGTCGATGACATCACCCGATTCGTCGCTCCGAATACCGTGGTCACGATGATCGAGCGGAACGAGCGGAGCGAAAATTATGCGGCCCTGCATGCGAACCTTGGCCGCCTGAAAAACGCGCGCACTGCCGATGGACAGAAACTCGAGATCGTTGAGATTCCCATGCCGCGTCCGGTCGTATTCGAAGGCCGCCAGTTGCCCGCCAGCTACGCCAATTTTTATATTGCGAATGGCGCGGTGCTGGTGCCGGTCTTCAACGATCCAAATGATCGTATTGCGCTCAACACGCTCGCTGAAGTTTTCCCTACGCGCGAAATCGTGCCGATCTACTCCGGCGATCTGATCTGGGGATTCGGCGCGCTGCACTGCATGACGCAACAGCAACCGGCAAGAACGTAGGGACAGCCGCCCTCGGCTGTCCAGCGAGGCGAAGCCTCGCTAAGCACCTCAGCGCAGACCTTGAGCAAAGCCGAAACCAAGCGAGCTTTGCTCGCCCCGACAGCCGAGGGCGGCTGTCACTACGCGGGATCATTTACACTTTTACTCGTGAACGCCGAGATCATTGCGGTTGGGTCTGAGTTGCTGACTCCCCATCGCCAGGACACCAACTCGCTCTACCTCACCGAAAAACTGAACGAACTGGGCGTTGAAGTGCGCTTCAAGTGCATTGTGGGCGACGACCTCGAAGGGCTGACCGCGGCGGCGAAACTCGCCATGCGGCGTTCGGACATCATTCTTTTTACTGGCGGGCTCGGCCCCACTGAAGATGACCTGACGCGCGAGGCGGTGGCCGAGGCGCTGGGTTTGAAGCTGCAACGTGATGCCGAGATCATCGCGAAGCTCGAAGAGCGCTTCGCCAAGCGCGGTATCAAGATGTCGGCCAACAATGCCAAGCAGGCCGATATTTTAAGTGGCGCCGCAGTGTTGGCGAATCCGCTGGGCACCGCGCCCGGCCAGTGGATTGGCGGAAAATATGATGGCCAGGAACGTCTGCTGATGCTGCTCCCCGGCCCTCCTTACGAACTTAAGGCGATGTTTGAAGCGGAGTGCATCCCGCGACTGCGCAGCCGGGTTCCTGTGCAGCACATCGCCACGCGCACGCTCAAGATGGCGATGATGCCGGAATCGCAAGTGGACGCGCGGGTCGCGCCCATCTACAAAACTTACACCGATGTCGAGACCACGATCCTCGCAGGCGGCGGCGAGATTCAGCTCCACCTGCGCTGCCGCAAGGATTCGCAAGCCGAGGCCGAGGCGCGCGTCGAAGAACTCGCCGAGAAAATCGAAGACGAACTCGGCGACGCCATCTTCTCCCGCAAAGGCGAAACCATCGAGCAGATCGTCAGCTATCTGCTGCAGATGCGCAGCATGACTCTGGCGGTGGCCGAATCCTGCACGGGCGGCCTGCTGGCCGAGCGCATCACTTCGCTCAGCGGCAGCTCGCGCTATTTTCTTGGCGGCGCCGTGGTCTACTCGAACGAATTGAAAACGCAGTTTGCCAACGTTCCCAAAGCGCTGATCGATCAGCACGGAGCGGTCAGCCGTGAAGTGGCGGCGGCAATGGCTGAAGGCATCCGCAAGCGCTGCCTCGCGAGCTACGGCGTCGGCATCACCGGCGTCGCCGGCCCGGGCGGCGGAACCGAACAGAAGCCCGTGGGCCTGGTTTACATCGCACTCGCTGGAGAAGAAGGAACGCAAGTCGTGGAACGCAATTTTCCCGGCGACCGCAAGCGCGTCCGCCAATTCGCGACCCAGCAGGCGTTGGAGATGATCCGCCGGGCGCTCTTGTAAGTGTTAACGTGTGGTGACGGGGCTCGCCCCGTACAGGCCAGAGGCCCGTCACCACACAACGCGATGCAAAGCGATGCGAATATTCATCGGCATCGATCTTGACCCTGAAGTTCGCTCCCGCATCGAACGCTTCCTTGAAGGCGTCGAGAGCTTCGCGCCCGATGCGCGCTGGGTGCGTCCGGAGTCGCTGCACATTACTTTGAAGTTCATCGGAGAACAAACGCCGGAGCAGGTCGAAGCCATCACGGAACGTTTGCGGAAGGTCGAAAGCAGCGCTTCGAAATTCGCGTCGGCGGATACGGATTCTTCCCCACTGCCAAGGCTCCGCGCGTATTCTGGATCGGAATCCAAGCCGGACCGCAACTGACCGAACTGGCCGAGCGCATCGATACAGCCACGGCCGAGCTCGGCATTCCGCGCGAAGACCGGGCCTTACAGTCCGCATCTGACTCTGGCGCGCGGCCGGCGCCGGGAGAAGATCGGGCTCGCCGAAACGGCACAAAGGCGACGGCCCCAGCGCAATCTTCGCAGTGCTCGAAAAGCGGCTCGCGGCAATGTCCGAGATCGATTTCGGCACGATGACGGCGCGCGAGTTTATTCTCTATCAGAGCCAGCTTTCGCCGGGAGGATCGAAGTATACGAAGCTGCAACGGTTTCCATAGTGAGCCCTCGAACGCGGCTGAGCGCTCGCACACTAGACGAAGACGAACATGAATCCCTACCTCATCACCGCCGCCGTGAGCTATCTGCTGGGATCGATTCCGTTTGGCTACCTGCTGGTGCGGATCTTCAAAGGTGAGGATGTGCGTGTGAGCGGCAGCGGCAACATCGGCGCGACCAACGTCGCCCGCAAGTCGCCGCACTCGGGGCTGCAACTTTGCTGCTCGACGCCGCCAAAGGCTTGGCTGCGGTTCTGCTGGCACGCGTGCTGTTCAGCGGACCCCATCAGCCGCTCCTCATGACCACCGCCGCGTTTTTTGCCGTGCTCGGCCATCTGTTTCCCGTCTGGCTTAAATTCCGCGGCGGCAAGGGCGTCGCCACCAGCCTGGGAGCTTTTATCTTGCTCACGCCGAAATCTATTTTGTGCATGGTGGTCCTGTTCTTGATAATCGCCGTCGCCTTCCGTTATGTCTCGCTGGGGTCGGTCGCTGTGGCAGCGGCCTTTCCGCTGCTGGCGTGGGCCCTCCAGGAATACACAGACTCGCTGCAACTGGTTCTCATCGCCATGGTTTCAGCGCTTGTTATCTGGAAGCACCGGCAAAATATCGGCCGCCTCGCCACCGGAACGGAATCGAAGTTCGGAACAAATTCAGGAACAAAGTCCGAAGCGTTGGGAGCAACCCGCCGATGAGCCGCATTGCCATCATCGGCGCAGGCGCCTGGGGCACGGGACTGGCAATCGTTCTCGGACGCAAAGGCACGCACGAGATTCGGCTCTGGGCAAACGAACTGGAAGTTTGCGAGAGCATCGCGAACGACGTCGAATCAACCAGCACTTCCTGCCCGGCTTCACTCTGCCAGAATCGATCCATGCGACCAGCGATCTGAACACCGCGCTCGATGCCGCGGAGATCGTGGTCAGCGTTATGCCTTCGCAGCACTGTCGAGCTTTGTTTGAGCGCATGGCGCCAGCGCTTCGGCCGGAGATGCTTTTCGTCAGCTGCACCAAGGGACTCGAAAACGGAACTCTGCTGCGCATGACGGAAGTGATCGGCGATGTATTGCGAAGCCGCAAGTTCAGTCCTCGCATGGCAGCGCTGAGCGGCCCGTCATTTGCCAAAGAGGCGGCGCGGGGCGATCCGACGGCGGTGACGGTGGCGTCCGTCGATGGCGAGGTGACGCGCGCCGTGCAGCAGGCGTTTAACGATTCGCGCTTTCGCGTCTATACCAACGACGACGTGATCGGGGTGGAACTGGGCGGCGCGCTGAAGAACATCATCGCCATCGCCGCCGGCGTCTGCGATGGCCTCGGCCTTGGCCACAATTCGGTGGCGGCGCTGATTACGCGAGGACTCGCCGAAGTGGCGCGCCTGGTCGTGGCCTGCGGCGGGCGCCTTGATACCATGGCCGGGCTAGCCGGATTGGGCGATCTGGTTCTGACCTGCACCGGAGATCTCTCGCGCAACCGCAGCGTCGGAGTGGAACTCGGCAAAGGCCGCAAACTGCCCGACATCATCGCCGGCATGCACGGAGCAGTCGCCGAAGGAGTCTTCACCACCAAAGCCGCGGTCGGTCTGGCCCAGAAGAAGAACGTCGAAATGCCGATTACCGAACAAATGTTCGCCATCCTGGAAAACGGTAAGTCGCCGCACCAGGCCATCGAAGACCTCATGACCCGCGTGGCCAAGGCGGAAATTTATTAATTGTGGACAGAAAAGCAACCTGTAGTAGCCTTTTGAAAGCGGCCTTCTGAAAGCGGCCTTGATGCTGGCCCGACGCCGAGAAACTTACACCTTTGAAGACTGTGCTCCTTGTCGACGACGTGGATGAACTGCGTGAGCAGCTTCGCGATTTTCTCGAATCGATGAACATCCAGGTGCTTGAGGCAGCGGACGCGGTGGCGGCAATCCGCATTGGAAGCTCTCATCATGGAAACATCGATTTGTTGTTGACCGACCTGAAAATGCGCGGGATGTCGGGGTGGGAATCTGCCAACGAAATCGCGAGGAAAAGGCCAGCCATGCGCGTTCTTTACATGTCCGGCGCCATCAGCCCGCAGGAATGGAATGATAACCCGGAAAAGCCGGCGGGCAGTTATTTCATTCAAAAACCATTTGAGTTGAAGGAATTAAAAACGCTCTTGATGGCCATCCTTGCGGAGTGAAAAAGGCTTGTCGCTTTGGAGGAATTGCTCAAGCTATTTTTCTACACCCGCTCTGATGTGTTCGCCTGCACAATCAACATGGTCGCTACCGCCAGCGAATTGTCGGCGCGCATGGTCACAATTGCGCCTCTTCCAGACAACGCGTAGCATCTGACCCAGTATGGCGACTACTGCGGCGACGGCGAGCCATCCACCCAAACTGGTTTTTGGGGAAACATTTAGTCTCGCCTATGACACCTTCTGCAGTAATAAGGTCCGTTTCTCTCTCACCGCCTTGGGAATGGTGATTGGTACTGCTTCCCTCATTCTGGTGGTCACCATCGGAATGACTGGCAAGCAATATGTCTTAAACCAGATTCAATCGATCGGCGCCAACATGATCGATGCTGAATACCAGGGTGGAGGTGAGGACACTACGCCCGATCGCTTGACGGTCGATGACATGTACGCGGTTCTGCAACGCGTATCCGGAATCGTGGCTGCTTCTCCCGTGGTGCCGCTGGATAACCGGATTCCGATCGGGGATGGCAAGGAGCGTGACGTTCGCGTGCTTGGCGTTCTTCCGGAATACCGCTCGGTGCGCAACCTGGTGATTGTCTCGGGAAGATTCTTCGACGCGCAGGACGAACAGGCGCGCAACAAAGTCGGAGTGATCCAGCAGAAACTGGCCGAGCAACTCTACGGATCCGTGGACAAGGCAGTAGGGAAAGTCGTCAAGCTGAGCGGACTGCCTTTCACCATCGTCGGGACGTTCCGGGAACGCGTGGATACCTTCGGGCAGTCGGAAGTCACCGACAACTCCATGGTGATTCCTTACAGCGTAAGCCGATACTTTAACAACACGCCGTATGTGCAGCAGCTCTACTTCTCGGCAGCCGATCCTTCGATGGTGATCCCGGTGACGGATCAAATTCGCGAAGTGATCCGGTCCCGCCATCGGCCGGAATCGAATTACGTCGTCCAGAATCTCACGGCGTTGCTCAGCGTGGCCGACCGCACGGCAAACGCCTTGACGTTAGTGTTGTTTCTGATTGCGGCAGTCACGCTGCTGGTAGGCGGCATCGGCATCATGAACATCATGTTGGCGACGGTCACTTCGCGAATTCGTGAAATTGGCATTCGGAAAGCGATTGGCGCCACCAACGCCGAAATTCGGTTCCAGTTTCTATCGGAGGCGGTCCTGATTTCTCTGATGGGCGGGTTAGGCGGGGTCGTCGTCGGATTGGCGCTGCCCTTCTCGGTCCGGTTCCTTACCGATTACCGCATCCCTATCTCCGGACTTTCCGCGATCGTGGCGATCATGTCTCAGCAGTGGTGGGAATTCTTTTCGGAACCGTGCCGGCCGCACGCGCTGCCAAGATGGACCCAGTGGAGAGTTTGCGATACGAGTGAGCGCGGGGCAGAGTTTGGGCGTACGCGGAAAATCAAGTAACATGAATCACGAATGAAGTCTTCTGCCGGTCTGCACTTCAAAACCTATCTGCTGATCTTTTTGATGGTGGTATTTGGTCCCTTGGGCAATGTGCTGCTCGGCAAGGGGATGAAGCGCATCGGCGCGGTCAGCATCGGAACCCCAGCCGAGGCGCTTAACGTCCTTTCGCACGTCCTCAGATCGGGCACGATTTGGCTGGGCATTGGCTCCCTCATTATTTTTTTTGTGGCCAACATGCTGGTGCTCTCGTGGGCCGATTACAGTTACGTGCAACCGGCCTCGTCGGTCGCCTACGCCATGTCGGCCCTGCTGGCTCACTTCCTGCTGCGTGAAGTGGTCACGCCGCTGCGTTGGATGGGCGTGCTGCTCATTTGCCTGGGCGTTCTGGTGGTTGGACACACGCCTCCGCGTACCACGGAGCCCGGATAAATGGAGCCCGGCTAAATGCTCGTTTTTATCCTCTATCTTCTGGTGATTGGCGCCGGGACCGGAGGCGAACTCTGCGTCTCCCGTGCCATGAAGTCCGTGGGCGAAGTGAAGAATTTTAGCCCGGTTGCGGTGGTGGCCGTCATCATCCGCGCATTGCGAGTTCCGTGGATGTGGGTCGGCCTGAGCCTCATGGCAACTGCATTCTTCTCCCTGCTCGCGGTGCTATCGAGGCAAAACGTCAGTGTGGTGGTTCCGGTCACAGCCCTGAGCTACGGTGTCGGCGCCGTGGGAGGAAAATTCTTTCTCGGCGAACAGGTCACGCCGAGGAGGTGGGCGGGCGTGCTGCTGGTCTGCATCGGCGTCGCCGTAGTGATCATTGGGCGACGGTGATGTGGGGACAACTTGAAAGCGAACACTTGGCGAACATTTCCCGTGCCCATGGCACCGCCAGTACCGAACCCCCATCTGGGTTGTACATCCTCAAAAAGACCGGTACGATTGATGTTCAGCATAACTAGCTAGCAGCTTGCGCCGTGCCTTGGTTCCGCGGAGTCACGAGCCTGTGCGATTCGATTGGCCGGAGAAACCGCAAGCTGATTTCTGGAAGCGATAGAGGTGCACGCACTTGTGTGGAATCGTTGGCTTCACCCACAAACGATGGGTACCTGATTCCGATCGAATTCGGAGCGCCACCGCCACGCTGCATTCATCGTGGACCGGACCAGCAAGGCGTGTTCGAGTCAAACCTGTGCTCCATGGGCGCGACTCGGCTCAAGATTATAGACCTCGGTCTGGGCGACCAACCGATCCTCTCCGAGGATGGCGATGTAGCCATCGTGTTCAACGGCGAGGTGTATAACCACCAGGAACTGCGCCGCGAACTGGAAGAACTCGGCCATCGCTTTCACTCACACTGCGACACGGAAACCGTTCTTCGCGCCTTCCTCGAATGGGATACCGCTTGTTTTGCGCGTTTGCGAGGCATGTTTGCGATCGCGCTCTGGACCAAATCGACCAAGCGGCTGGTGCTGGCACGCGATCGCATGGGGATCAAGCCCCTTTATTTCGCGCGCGCAGGGAGACGACTTGTTCTTCGGCTCCGAATTAAAAGCAATTCTGGTCCATCCCGAGATTGAACGGCGATTGAGTTTGGACGGCCTCGATTGCTATCTGTCGTTGAACTATGTGCCCTGTCCGTGGACATTGGTAGAAGGCATCGAAAAGCTTCCTCCGGGCAGTGGCTGGAGTGGCGCGACGGCGAGGTTTCTACCGATTCCTACTGGCGCTTGCCGCTCGGAGTCGCCCGCGATTGGACGCTGGAGTCTGCCCGCGAGGAATTGGACTCTCTTCTCCGGCAGTCGATCCGCGAGCACCTGTTTCCGATGTTCCGCTGGGCATGTGGCTGAGTGGAGGCATCGATTCTTCTACCATCCTGCACTACGCGGCGACCGAATCCGGCCGGCCGCTCAAGACCTTCTCGATCTCATTCCAGGGGAGGAGTTTCGACGAAACCCGCATACATTCGCGAAGTTGCGCAGCGCTATCAGACCGACCACGAGGAAATGGATCTGAATCCCGAGGCAGACCTGCGGGATGCGATCGAAGCGTTCGCGTATTACTCGGATGAACCGTCGGCCGACGCCGGAGCGCTTCCGGTCTGGTTCCTTTCCAAGCTGAGCCGAACCAAGACCACGGTCAGCCTGAGCGGCGAAGGGGCGGACGAGTTGTTTGGCGGCTATCTCACTTATCGAGCGAATCGCCTGGCCACGCTCGCCCGGCGATTGCCGCGAAAGGCCCGCCAACTCGCACTCGGCGCATTGGGTGCTTGGCCCGTTTCTGACGAGAAAATCAGTTTCGAATATCAGCTAAAGCGATTTCTCGAAGGCTCTCTGATGACTCCCGAGCGCGCGCACGTCTACTGGAATGGAACCTTCAGTGAAGCGCAAAAGCGAGCCCTGCTGCGCGTGGAACTTCCGCCCGCTCTCGACGGTGTTCTGGGCGAATTGCACAGCCGGCTGGGGGCGCACGACGATCTGGCGCCGTATTTGTGGTTCGATCAGAGATATTTTCTTCCCGACGACATTCTGAACAAGGCGGATCGCATGAGCATGGCGCATTCTCTCGAAGTGCGGCCGCCATTCCTCGATCACCGGATCGTTGAATTCGCTGCCACCCTGCCCGCGTCTCTGAAAATTCGTGGTTCGAGGCAAAAGGTTCTTCTGAAGGAATTGATGCGAGATAAGCTTCCACCTTCGGTCCTTCAACGAAAGAAGGTCGGATTCGACATTCCGGCGCACGATTGGCTTCGGGGTTGTCTGCGTCCGCTGATGATGGATGTTTTGCTGGACGATTCGTCCGATCACGCAAAACTATTCCGGCGTGAGGTGATCGAGACTTATATTCGCCGACACCTGGATAGACAAATCAATGTCGGATATCACTTATGGGGTTTGATGGTGCTGTTTTTGTGGATGAAAAAATGGGGGATTCAGGCAGCAGCCTCGCAGGAGACGAGCGTTTGGGTACAGGAAAAAACTGGCACCTATATCTAGGCGTTCTGCTGGTCGCGGGGGCCGTCTACCTGGGCTGCATCATTTCTCCTCCATCCCTCATGGATGACGTGGACGCGGTGCAGGCGCAAATCGCGCGCAACATGCTGACTTCGGGCGATTGGGTGACGGCCCGGCTGGATGGCGTGGTGTACCTGGAAAAAGCTCCTCTGGTGTACTGGGCCATTGCGGCTAGCTATGTGATTTTCGGCGCGCACGACTGGGCAGCGCGGATTCCGATTGCCTTATCCGCCATGGCCCTGTGCGGGTTGACGATGGCCTTTGGCGCCTGGGCGTTCGGCAAGCGAGCGGGATTCTATGCCGGTCTGTGCATGGCCACGTGCGTTGGGCTGTTTTTGTTTACCCGAGTCTTGATCCCTGATGTCATGCTGACCTTCACGGTCGCCCTCGCCATGTGGGCGTTTCTTCGCGCCTTGGACGAAGAGGAACCGCATCCACGGTTTTGGGCCTTCGTGCTGGCCGTGAACCTCGGGCTGGGTCTGCTGCTAAAGAGCTTGATCGGAGTCCTGTTTCCGCGTCGCGGCAATTGCCATCTATCTTGGGATCACCCGCCAGCTTTTTTCTGCCGCCGTCTGGCGCGGCTGCATCCCTTCACCGGACTGCTGATCGTCCTGCTCATCGCCGCTCCCTGGCACATTCTGGCGACGCTGCGCAATCCCCCTTATTTCGCCTTCACCCTGCACAGCGGGCCGGGGGAGTATCACGGCTTTCTTTGGTTTTTCTTCATCAACGAGCAGTTGCTGCGTTTTCTGAATCTGCGCTATCCGCGCGACTACAACACCGTGCCGCGCCTTTATTTCTGGCTGCTGCACCTGGTGTGGCTGTTTCCCTGGAGCGTGTATCTTCCCGCAGTCGCGAAACTCTCCTTCAAGCCCAAATCCGGATCGACGACCGCGCCGGCCGCACGCGGCTCCTGGCGCTCTGCTGGACGGGCTTTGTGCTGATCTTCTTCACCTTTTCCACCACCCAGGAATATTACTCGATGCCTTGTTATCCTGCGCTGGCGCTCCTGTTAGGCTCAGCGATGGCGATGGAGACGGAGAGCGATTGGATACGGCGTGGTACCCGCGTGCTCTCGGTGATTGCCGCGTGCGCTGGGCTGGTCACGCTGACTCTATTTTTTCTCACTCGCCACGTGCCCGCGCCCGGAGACATTTCACAGGCGCTCAGCCACCATCCCGGCGCTTATACGCTCTCCCTGGGGCACATGCAGGATCTCACCCTCGCATCTTTTGCCTATCTTCGGACGCCCCTGCTGGTGGCTGCCATTGCCTTCTGCATCGGTTCGCTGGCAACCTGGAAATTGACCGGCCAGCGCTGCATTTCTGGCCACGGCGTTGATGATGGTTCTGTTCTTCCATGCTGCGCGGCTTGCCATGGCCGTCTTCGATCCCTTTCTGTCGTCGCGGCCGCTGGCCGAGGCAATTTGAAATCGCCCCCAGGAACGCTGATTGTCGATCACCACTACTACACATTTTCTTCCATCTTCTTTTATACCAACCGCACCGCGCTGCTGCGCAACGGCCGCTTCAATAATCTGGAATACGGCGCCTACGCTCCCGGTGTGCCCGATGTGTTTATCAACGATTCGCAATTCAAGAATCTCTGGCTTAAGCCGGAGCGCTCCTATATCGTCGCCAACCAGAATGTGGTTCCTCAGCTGGAATCCTTGGTGGGCGCGGAGCATCTTAACCTGGTTGCGGCGAGCGGGGGCAAGGTCGTTTTGACAAATGATCCGATTGCTGTTTCTCAGGGCGAACCGCCCAAGGCAGCCGTCTTGTTCTAGAATGTTTGTTACCTTTAACAGTTGAAAGAAGCAGCGGCATAGCGGAAGCTGTTTGTGATCAATTGCCAAGAAACTTACTACGCGGAGGCGACATGAGGATTGCCGTGCTGGGAGGCGATGGGTACTGTGGTTGGGCGACTGCCTTATATCTGTCAAAGAAAGGACATTCGGTTGCGATCGCGGACAATTTTGCGCGCCGCCAATGGGACCACGAACTCGGTGTGCAGACCCTGACCCCGATCCGCCCGCTCTCGGAGCGTCTGAGCGTTTGGCAGGATCTTACCGGCGAGACCATCCAGCTCTTTGTCGGCGATGTTACGGAGTACGACTTTCTGTCCTCCGTCATTCAGGATTTCGAACCGGATGCGGTGATCCATTTTGCCGAACAGCGCGCCGCTCCCTATTCCATGATCGACCGCAAACATGCGGTTTTCACGCAGGTGAACAATGTCGTGGGGACACTCAATCTGCTGTTCGCGCTGCGAGAGTTTCAGCCCGATTGTCACCTCATCAAGCTCGGCACCATGGGTGAATATGGCACACCCAATATCGATATCGAAGAAGGCTACATCACCATCGAACACAATGGGCGACGGGACACGCTACCGTACCCCAAGCAGCCCGGCTCCTTTTACCATCTTTCGAAAGTGCACGACAGTCACAACATCATGTTCGCCTGCAAGGCGTGGGGATTGCGCGCCACTGACCTCAACCAGGGCGTGGTGTACGGAACCATGACCGATGAAGTTTGCATGGGCGAAGCGCTCATCAATCGCTTCGACTACGATGAGGTCTTTGGCACCGTGCTCAATCGTTTCTGCGTTCAGGCCGCCATTGGACATCCGCTCACCGTGTACGGCAAGGGAGGTCAAACCCGAGGATTTCTGGATATTCGCGACACCGTTCGGTGCGTCGAGATCGCGTGTTTGAATCCAGCGGCCCAAGGTGAGTGCCGGGTCTTCAACCAGTTCACGGAACAGTTTTCAGTTTTGGAGTTGGCACACATGGTGCAGACTGCCGGGGAAAAACTCGGCCTGACGATTGAAGTCGAGCACCTCTCCGATCCGCGGGTTGAGGCGCAGGAGCACTATTACAATGCGAAACACTCGAAGCTGATCGAACTCGGGCTGGAACCGCATTTGCTTTCCGACTCTCTCCTGGATTCGCTGATGAATGTGGCATTGAAATATCGCGACCGCATCGATCCCAACGTGATGCTGCCGCGAGTCAACTGGCGGCAGCCCCGTAACGAGCGTCGAGTGCAGGCCAGTCGAGCACCCGCGCCTCTAGTCGAAGCTTCTCTTGAGACCGTGGGCGCACCTGCCGGGAAGAGCAACGGAAAGCGGCGCGGTGCGAGTAAAGCGCGCGCGTAGTCGTGTAAATGGCCAGCCGGGGCTGACGGCGAGTCCTCAGCCCGCCGGCTCCACATTGATTGGTGTGACCGGCACAAGCCTGCCATCGCGGATGTAGTACTGGCCATCCCGCCAGCGGATGCTGTTGCGCGCAAAGCTGGCCACCCAGATGAAGAAAGCCAGCGCGTCCCATAACGGGATCAGCCCCAACTTTTTCCAAAGCACGTTATGCTTCAGGCCCCAGATGCCAACCATCCAGGTCATGGCAAAGCGCAGGCCAAAGTAAGTGCCGAGGTAACCGAGCGCAACTGCCGCTGAGGGGTGGACCGCAATCGCCAGCAAAGACCAGGGCAATCCCTGCGTGAGAAGCAGGCCAAGGTGTCCCCAGGGACGCATGTGGCGCATCACCACGATCCAGCGCAAACGTTTGTGGAGAAGGTCGCGCAGGGATTGATAATCGGCAACGGTCGAAATGGTGTAGCGGCAGAAGTTCGACTTCGTAGCCCTGTTCGGCGATCAGTCGGCCGACCAACAGATCATCGGCAGGACGGTTGTCGATCGCTCCATAACCGCCGAATCCGGCCAGCCGCGTGCGCGTAGTGGCGATGGTCGGCCCCAACGCAAACTTCACCCCGTCGAGCTGACGCGCCACCAGGATGCCGGCATAGAAGTCGGAAAACATACCGATCGTCTGGAGATTTTCGGTGAACGTTTTCTCTTCGATTGGAACGTAAAAACAGGTCACGGCTCCAACCTTGGGATCGGCTAAAGGAGCAACCACAGTGCGCAGGTAGTCGGGCTGCACGCGGACGTCACTATCGCTGATTACAACCACTTCATGCTGAGCTTCGCCGACCAGGCGGGCCAACTTTACGACCTTGTCGTTCGATCCTCTTCCGCCTGAACCGAACAAGACCCGAATGCGGCGTTCTGGAAAATCACGCGCCAGCTTCTCCAGGATGGGAACAACCGGATCGTCCGCCTCGCCAACGCAAAAAAGCAGTTCATAGTCCGGATAATCTTGCCGGCAGAAGCTGGCGAAGTTTTCATAGGCGTCGGGATCAAGTCCGCGAACCGGTTTTAGGTTACTCACCGGCGGAGTGAAGGCGGGATCGAGTGCGTTTTGGCGCGGGACGCGGCGAAAGTATTGCCACGAACTGTAAAGGGCAATCAAATAATATATAAATGGGATGGCAGCGACGGCAAGAATCAAAAGACGGATGCTGGAAACCATCAAGCCCCTCGTACCGAAGACGAACAGCCCTGCCGCAACGAGCGTTATGCAACGATTTCGTTATGCCCCTGACAGTATACGAGTCCAACGAAAAACCTCCCACAGATTCTGGTTTTCCCCGATACAGAGTTGGGGACGAGAACTGGTCCCTGTTACTTTAGACAGTTGTGGATATTGTCCAATTGAGCTCACTTCGCTAGCATGGATATTGCGAGCCAGTCTCGCGCTCAAATGACATTCCGTGCATCTTCTTCGTCTTTCGCGGCATTTCGGGAATTGCGATTCATGACGAATTTGTAATGCCGAGAACGCTGAGGAAGATACATGTCAGCCCAGCGGAAAATGATCGTAAAATTAACATATTCTTTCTTGCCATACGCATGCGAATGAGATTTGACAGTATTGGGCAGAGATCAGCGTCCGCCCCGTTCCCGTTTCCGTTCCGAAGAGCGGTCGCGAGCGCACTCCTGCTATGCATGGCGATCTGTTGCCTGCCCGGTACTTCTGGAGCCGCCGATTCCCGCCCCTGGGTTATCCACGTCTCGGTGAGTGACGAAAAGAACCTGCCTGCGGCGGATGCGACGGTTGAGGCTCGGCTCGGCGATCAGCTGGTCAGTACGGCCAGCACAGATGCTACGGGAAAAGCGACGTTCACAGTCACCGTCCCCGGGACCTATGCGCTAAGCATTCAAAAGAAAGGCTACCTCCCCAATGAGACCGCTTTGGAAGTCAGCGAAGGCGGTGCAAAAGATAACGCTAGCGATAGCGATATCGCCGTCGATGTCGTGCTCAGTTCCGTAGCGCTGAGTCAGCAGAGCGTGGACGTCAAGGGCGAGGCGTCCAATCCGATAACCGAAACCTCAAGCGGCGCCACAACCTTGGCTCCCACGGCTGCCGCGGACACTCCCCTACGCCCAGCTACAGTGGCGGATGCACTGCCGCTGATACCTGGAATCGTGCGCGGCCCGGACGGCAGCGTGCGAATCGCGGGGTTCGGCGAGGACCATAGCGCCCTGCTGGTGAATTCCGTGGATGTGACCGATCCCGCTACCGGGAGCTTTGGACTCAGTGTCCCGATCGACAGCGTGCAGACCATCGAAGTGTCGGAGATGCCCTACCTCGCGGAGTATGGGCGCTTCACCGCGGGTGTAGTCGCGGCGGACACGCGCCGCGGAGGTGACAAGTGGGATTACAGTCTGAATGATCCGTTTCCCGACTTTTTCATCCGCAGCGGAGGCCTGGACGGTATCAGGGATGCCGCTCCTCGATTCAATGTGGGCGGACCCATCATCTCCGACCGCCTGTATTTCCTCGAGGGCGCCGAATACCTGCTCGACAAGCAAGAGGTTCACACCCTGCCGTTCGCCCAGAGTCTCAGTACCTCGACGGCGTTCAACTCTTTTACACAAATCGATGCGATCGTTTCTCCCAGCCAAACACTAACCGGCAGCTTCCATTTCGCTCCGCATACGTTGAAGTACGCCGGACTGGATTACTTCAATCCGCAGCCGGTAACGCCGAACGGCGATTTCCACGAGACAACCGCCACGCTGACAGACCGGCTGGCCATCGGCGGCGGGCTCTTGCAGAGCACGGTATCAAGCAGAGTGGTGAGTAGTGGCATAACGGCGCAGGGATCGGCCGACATGGTGCTGACCCCGATCGGAAACCAGGGCAACTACTTCGGCCAGGAATCGCGCCGCGCCACTCGTTTTGAATGGATTGAAGAATGGACACCGCGCACCCTTCATTTCGCGGGACAGCACACCTTCAAGATTGGAACGGTGGTCGGCCATAGCGAAAATGTGGGCTACTTTAACGCCCGTCCGGTTCTGATCGACAACGCCGGCGGCCAGCTCCTGCAGCAGATCAATTTCTCCGGCGCGGGAGCGTACGACCTTTCCGACATGGAGCCGGCTGCGTTTGCCGAGGACCACTGGGTGCTCGATTCTCATCTGGCGATCGACGCCGGTCTCCGCGTCGAAGCTCAGACCATTACCTATACCACCCGCGCTGCGCCACGCGTTGGCTTCGGGTGGACTCCTGATTCGGGGAAAACGGTGGTTCGCGGCGGTATCGGCGTCTTTTACGATTCCGTCCCGCTCGATGTTTATGCATTCAGCAGCTATCCCGAGCAGACGATCACCACCTACAACTTGTTCGGCGTTCCCGTCGGGGCGCCGGTCCAATACATCAACCTCACCGCACAGGCGGCGCAATCGACTTTTCCGTTTATCGACAGTGCGCAGAAGAGCGGTAACTTCGCTCCCTACAGCGTGGCCTGGAATGTCGCGTTCGAGCGCACCGTGAGCCGCTTTCTGCTGCTTCGTGTGAAGTACCTTCAAAGCCACGAACAGAACATGATCACATTGCAGCCGGAAGTCGTGCAGAGCCAGAATGCGTTTGTGCTCGGGGACTCGGGCTCGGCGCACACGCGGCAAGCAGAGTTCACGGCGCGGATTGGAGGGGTTTCCAATCGCCAGTTTTTCTTTTCCTACGTCCGGCAATATGCCGAGGGCGACATTAGCGACGCCAACTCCTACCTGGGAAACTACCCTTTCCCCGTCGTGCGCAATAGCCTCATTGCAAGTTTGCCCAGTGAAATTCCCAATCGGTTTCTACTTTGGGGCTCGTACGCTTTTCCGAAAAAGATCGTGGTGACGCCACACGTGGAGCTTCGTAACGGCTTCCCTTACCAGCCAACCGACGCATACCAGCAGTACGTGGCTGCAACCTACGGTCCGCAATATCGCTTCCCAAGATATTTCTCTCTCGACCTGCGAGTTTCGAAAGACATTCAGGTCGACCCGAAACACGCCGTGCGCCTTTCCGGTACTGTCCACAATCTGACCAACCACTTTAATCCGCTCGAGGTGCACTCGAACATCGCGGATCCGCAGTATGGCGCCTTCTTCGGGAACAACGACCGGCGAGCTGTGCTCGACTTCGACGTTCTCTTCTGATCGTCACCCTGAGACGGTCGCGCCTTTTCGATGGAATCAGCCGTTGGAATCACTCTTCTTACCGAAAGGAAGGAAGCCCGTTGATGGGTTTCCGCCGGCTGAATAAAGCGAATGAAGCAAGAATCACAAGCACCGGGTCTATCGGCTGCCGAAAGGAAATCTCTGGATGAGCGACGTAGTAAGCCACAGGAAACGCAAGCAAGATCAAGACATACGGCATCGTCGCACTCCATGATCTGCTGAACGCTTTGTATAAACCCGTCATAGCCAGAAGCGTGAAGGTCGTGCAAAAGAAAATATTCGCCAAGTCGAAGGGCTCTTCACGCAGGTATTCCCGGCGCAGGCTCCAGAAACCGGTCCACATATAAACGACACGGCGAAGTGAGCGCCACAGGTAAAGGCCCGGATGGCTCTGAATGAAGTCAAGCGCCTGTCGCCGCGCCCTATGCATGTAACCGATCTCTCCCAGTTGGCGAAGTTCCGCCAGTTCCGCGTTGTTACCCGCCGGGTGGACAGCACTGTTCCACCAATGCTGGCCATCGCCGAGATTGCCGACACAAACCTCCATCCAAAAATTATCTTCCAGGAACACGGGTTGATGGAACAGCCGACTGTTGCGCACCATCCAGGGCGCCACCATGGTGAGTAGGGCGAGTGCGGCGATTAGCGCGGGCATCTTCCAGTTTTTTTCGTTACGATGCAACCGATAGCAAACCCAACCGCCCAGAAACGGCACCAGGGTCAAGACCACGGGAGTGGTGAGCGCCGTAAACCCCCAGAGAAATCCAAAGCCGGCCCAACTCCAAAGGCCGGTCCGGTTTTCCAAATACGAGGCGATCAAGAGCAGCAGCATGAGGAGCAGGGCAACCAGGCTATGAGACCACATCGAGTCGGCGGAGAAGTAGACCGCGTAAGGGAAAAACGCCCAAATCCAAACAGCCCCAATAGCCGTGCGGAGACCGAAGCTGTTGCGAGCCAGAAAAAAAATCGGAATACAAGTGAGCGCTGAAACCAGGCTATTGAAGCCAAGCACCGCTAGCGCCGCGGCCTTGGTATAAGCTCCAAACAATGAGAAAACAGAGCTCATCAGATACGGAAACACTGGACTGACTATCGCCGTAGGCCCAGTTTCGATCCAATACGGATTCTTGAATCCATGACCGGTGGCAATGGAGTAAGCAATCTTTCCGATTTCGAAGCCGAACTCCCAGTGATCGCGGCCGGGGACCAAGAAATCCTGATAGACGAAAGCAACAACTACAAGGCGCAGCGCCAGTGCTGCCAGGACAGCCCAAATCAGATGAGAACTCAGGTGTGAACCACCACTGGAGTCGGTTTCCGGGGCCTTGAGGATTATCTGTTCACTGGTTATCATGCAGCGGCTAGAGAGCTGTGGCGAAGCAGACCACCTTTCCCAGTGGAGATCCTAGACGCTTTGCGCAATTAGATATCTGCCCCTTCATTTTTTCTTTGTATGATATTACACGAAGACATTAAACAAATGTCTTTTCGTAGCCTCGAATCGCCGGTGTCGCGTCCCCGGCGGCCGATGGCCGAGTCGTTTGCTGACCCATCGTGTAGGGCTCGCTGGATTTGGCGGGGGCATGCTTGGGGACGTAGATATAGCATCCCTCGTGTGCGAGACCTAGTTCGTAAGCAGTCTGGAGTGCCGAAACCACCTGCGGAATTATGGCCGGGTCATCATCGCCTTTGAGGAAGTCGATGGAACAACAAAGCTGTACGGCGGCGAGCTCGCCGCGATTCAGCCGGTCAACTAGAGGCGCCGCGTCAAGCTTCCCAAGTTTTACCAGGCTGGCACTGTTAAACGGATCGTATTCGTACGGCTTACCAGCTTCATAGCAACGAAGCAATGATTCGCAGAACGCCGGTCCTGGATGATCTCGCAGAAACGAAACCTCGGCCTTAAACTGCTCTTGCTTCTCTGCCAAGCCCGAAATTGCCTTTCCGAAAAGCGGTGGACCGGCGGCCCAGGTCGGCACAAACGAGAGGAGCAGCGCTACTGGAGCCCCAACTTTAACCCATGCGTGTCCGTCGCCGATTTGCCCCCGCCAGACCTGATGCATGAGGAGCCCCACGATCATCGAGAGGGATAGGTAAATGTCGAAGTAACTATTTACCCAGACCCCAATTCCGCCACCGGACACCGAACCAACCAGCACGGAAGCCAAAAATAGGATTGCCAGAACGCGCGGCACTTTGTCTTTCTCTCCCCCGAACTTTCTCCCGAAGAGCGCTGCTCCGCTCCAGACCAAGGCGGCTGTCATAGCCAGCGGCACCGGACCAAAACCATGCTCCATAAATTGGAGAATGGCTTTCTTGAACAAATACGACCGTGGGCTCAGAATATTCGATACAAAAAACGGACCGCCGACAATTGTGTTGAGGTAAATCGACGACCCTAAAAGTGCGGCCGAAACCGACACGTATTGCAGAACCCTCTTTCTTCCGACGAATGCCAAATCGGCCAGCACTGCTAGAGGAAACTCGACGGGGTTCTGCTTGGCGCTTCCTCCGAGGACAAACAGTAGGGCTGTCAGCGCCAGGCGGGAGAAGCGCGGAGGCCCTGAGATGTACACCAGGAAACCGCACAAGCAAAATACCTGCGCAAACATCTGTGGTTCGTCAGCGCCGACATACTCATTCGCGGCGATGCAGAAGACTGCCAAACAAAAAAGCGAACTGAATAGGGCAGACCGGTAGTCGCGGCTCAATTGCCAAACCACGAGACCGACCAGTAAGCACGAGACTGCGAGAGATCCCAGTGACAGCATCCTCCCGGCCATCAGGTAGCCCGGGCCGATTTGATGCAGCCAGGCAACAACGTAGAACGACAGCGCCGGATAATTAACGGCTGTCCAGCCGTATTTGTGCCCGTAGAGGGGCAAATGATGTGCCGCAGCGACTGCGTTGTAGACGTTCCAGCCTTCGTTGTAACTGATCTCGATCCCGGAAAAGGCCCGCAGAACTGGATAGACCAGCAACGCACCTGCGAACAGCGCCAGGAGGGCCAACGATCCCCATTCGTAGACCGGAGTCCGTAGTCTACACGGCGATTGGTCGCGGCCAGAAGCCGGGGGCGTCGCGTACTGATTCGTTGTTTCCAGTTGCACGTCTGCAAGATTACATGATCCGATTCCTACAGTCGCTTTCTCGGTGTGAGCTGAAAAGGGCCGCCCAGCCCTGAAACAAAAAGCCCCCGCCCGAAATTTCCTTGGGCGGGGGAAGTGGCTAAGCGTTTTTTGAACTCAGAAGAGGATCGCCGTCAGCATAGGACGTTTTGAACCATTGAAAACTGTTAAAAGTTACAGGGGTGTGCCACGCGACATTTGGATGTACAATCTCAACCGCTCGTAAAAGGGAGGCTGGTATGCGTTCTTCCCTTGCGAATCGCTGTAGGCCCTTCCGGTCCGTCACCCTCATCGCCCTGGTTGCAGTCTTGACTCTGCTGCTATCCGGCTGGAGTTGCTTTGTGGGGTTTGTGAGCTGTCAAGGTGTGGGACAAGCTCAAATCATTTCACTTTCGCCGGCCAGCGTTCCCATCGACCTGAATTCGGTTCCATTGACAGTGGAGGGAAATGGGTTCACTCCCCAGTCACAGATCATATGGAACGGAAGCACATTGGAGACCACGTTCCTGGACTCACACCACCTTCGGACCACGATCACTCAGGATACCTTTGACAACTTTGGCGGCGGGAGTAGTGCAAAGATTTCGGTGAGGTCTCAGGCTCTCGGGTGTCCGATCAGCGCGGATTCTGCCGCGTTGGATCTGGCCATCAATTAGGGGGCGTGGAGGGAACCATTGGCTGCTGCCGGGAGTGGTGCCCGAGACGGAATCGAACCGTCACGTCCTGTCAGGGACCCGAGCATGGGCGGCCGCCAGGGCCCACACAGGAACAGCCGGAACCGCTGTTATACCGGCACTGATCGCCCGGGTGGTCAGGTTGGTCGCAGACTGGATGGCCACATCCGGGAAACTTGGGGATCTTGCTGCATGCGGAGGATTGGGAAAATTTGTGTGATTGTTCCCATAAACTGATCTCCGGAGCTTCGAACCGCAATTCTTCATGACTCAGCACATGAAGTTCGACTCCCTGAGGACCTGTGACCTCCTTCACGCCTCCGTTCACATCTAACGAATACGGGCCTGAAATCGTAATTCTTGTGTCGCCGGATTTCGCTTTGCCCGGAACGAAGTTGATTGACACTGCGGCCCTGCCGTCCGCCGCCCTGGTGACCGAGATATCACCCGCAGTGACAATGGTTACAGTTGCGCCACTGTCCCGTTTCAATGTCTCCTGAGGGAGTGCGATGTTTACCAAGAGCAGCGCGCATACAGTTATTGTGAAACTCCAGCTCAGATGTGTTTTCATTCGACCCCCCGAATAACATCAGTTTGAAATCCTTATCGTTGAAGTGCGGCGGCAGGAATTGTGCTCAATTCCTCGGGCTCTGTTTGACGTTCTTGCTGTCGTCCTTGTGCCCAAAATCCGTGCCGAAGTGAGGCTCTGACTCCGTGCCAGAAATTTTGACTGGGATTTCGGTTCCTGCCCCGTTCTTGCTGAAAAATGGGTCCGCCGGTTTTAACAGAATCGACTTCCATCCCGTGACCATCTGCGAGAGCTTCGCGTCCATGCGCACATTGCCGTGGAAATCGAATTGCTTTCCATCCAGGCTGTATGTGCCAGTGAGATTCACTCGGGTGCCGGGAACCAGGAACTCCAGTTGCGAAAATGAAAGGAGGCCATTGTCGAGGACGAACGTGCCCGTCAGGCCAGAGTGTACGTTATCGGGAGTATTGTCCTGAGTCAGCTTTGGCTTGCCCTGACTTCTCCTACTGAGCGCGTCAATCTTTCCTTGAATTTTTTCATTTGTGAATTGCGCTCCGGACACCCCGAAGTTGCCAGACAGCTTCAAGCGATTGGCAACATCGGGCTCACCGGGCGGCAGGTCAAGCTTCGTCTTCAAACGAACTATGCCAGTCATGATCGGGGGATCGGTGAGTATCGCGAGTCTCAGCAAGTCTTCGATTTTCCCTTTTTCAATAACGACGTCCAGTTCCACACGGTGACCTTCGGGATCTTTTGTCCGCACCACTGAGCCATTTGCCACTAGCCAGGAAGTCAGAATTCTTGCTTTCACTGGCTGGAGGTATGTGTCTCCGTTGGTTCCGTCCACAATAGCGTGAAAATCCGTATGCAGAGGCACGGCCCGGCCGCTGGTGGCAATGCGAAAATCAGGGGTGTCGGTCGCGCCGTCCACAACAATTTTGTCAAGAACACCAGCGTATTTGCCGGTGGACGACAGGATCCCGCCAATGCCCTTGATCGTGCCTAAGTCTGCATGGCTGAACGAATAGGTTCCGCTCACCGGAGTGTCGCGCGGACTGTCTGCCTGCCATGGGCCGAACGATCCGCTGGAGAGGACGTTCCCGACGGGCTTGGGATTGGTCAGGTTCGCGTCGAAATGCAGTGGTGAACCCGGCCCGATCGTCGTCATTTTCAAACTCTCGATATCGAATTCCAGCGGTAGTTTGCCCGGTTTCAGAGTATTGACGATCAGTTGCGCTTTGTCGCAGACGAATCGATCCACAACGATCTCTATCTTTCCCCCCTTGGGCTCCATCTTCGTCATCTCGTCGCGGTGTTCGCGCGGCGGCAAATTCAATTGCAATCCTTTTATGTACACTGTGTCGACATGCATGGGAGAGTGAAGAAAAGCCAAGATGCCCATGCGAAACTCGAATTCTTCAACATTGATAATCGGCTGAACTCCGGGCTCATGATTGTTGGGGTCAGTCTCTCCGAAAATTCTGAGTCCACCGCCCGAGGCCTGGAGTCCCTTAAGTAAAGAGACGTGGAAAGCATCCAACTCTACTTTGCTTTTGAATCTGGTAGACAAGGTCTCAATCACCGCTAGGCGCAGAATTGGCTCGGCGCGCGAGATCGCAATGGTCGCTGCGGTAAACACGACAATCAACACCAGGGCGATTCCGCCGACCCAGCGCCAATCGCCGCCCGACCGATTGTTGCGGAGCGGGTTTTGTTCGCTATCTGCCATGAGGAACGAGGCGCTCGAAATATCTACTGAGCTGAGGACAACCCCAATCTACCTTACGCTCAACAATCACAGTCCGCAGTAGCGCTATGATGCAGCACGCACGCCTGAGGTTGTGGATTCGTACCCGAGGAAACGCTGGCTTCAAGAGGTGCATTAAGTTAGGAGCAAACAATCGGGAAGGTTGGGCCGGTGTGAAGCTAAACGCCGCACTGCAAGCTTTTCCCGGTTGCACCAAAAAAACGGGAAATGAGCGGATGGTGCCCGGAGACGGAATCGAACCGTCACGTCCTGTTAGGGACCCGGGATTTTAAGTCCCGTGCGTCTGCCAGTTTCGCCATGATAGTAAACGACTTATAGCCTACAAACCGTGAAGGTGTGAAAGTCAATGTGAAACTTTTGAAGGTTTTCCACTGGTCAGGTCGCAATATGAAACCTCGCGAGGACGCGCTCTTTCCGGCGTTTTTTATCCGACTGCTGCGGGTGGAAATACCCCCAGTGGTTTCGTGACCCTTGGCAGCGACGAGGAAAGATCTGGGCGCACTGAGTGAAGTTGCGAATTTGACAGAATGCATAGGCGGACGTGAAAAGGCAGCTCTTGGTGCCGCTCCGTGCAAATAGCTAATCTCTCTATTTTCGATCATCATAGATTGTGAAAATAGCGCGGAACACTATTTTCATTTTCGCCCTAGGAGCTATGTCACGTCCTAAATAGAAGTCAGCGCGTCGACGCCGATGTGTTGAAGTCGACCACAGAGTTCCACTCCGCCACGGCACCGGCCTTCGTCGCCGCGAACGAAACGGGCTTCAGCGCGAGCGCGTAGGTGCGTGGCCCCTTCTCACTGGGTACGACAAACTTTCCGCCTGCGGCAATCAACAACGGGAACTGCCCGGAGGCAATGGCTCCTCCTGGCATAGCAAATGAGACCGGGATTCCCAATTCCCTAGATTTCCAAACCCCGCGCTGATCGTGACGTCGACTCTGGGGGGATTGATAATGCTTGCTTGGTAAGTCAGTGTCTGCCCGTCGGCGGCCATTGCGAATCCGACGTGAAGGCTGACGTCGAGTCCTTTGTTAAAATTCGCTCCAATACTGCCACCAACCCCGCCTCCGGGCGGGCATGTACCCCCTCCCATTCCGAACGGCTTGACGCGCACGCCGAGGAACTGCCAATGGGCCTGAAGATGG
Organism: uncultured Acidobacteriaceae bacterium; assembly: GCA_963760175.1. GTDB lineage: Bacteria > Acidobacteriota > Terriglobia > Terriglobales > Acidobacteriaceae > Acidiflorens. The sequence continues at coordinate 2,594 of CAVXBU010000018.1, read as the reverse complement.
CCGCTAGTGTCCGCGTGCGCGGTCAATATGAGACTTCCATCTTCTTGCGCTGTCGCGCTAAGCGGAGAGTGCTCCGGCAGCATTCAAATCACCGGGGCCTTGTAGTTCTATGTAGCTGTTGCAGAGGTCGTTGTTATCGTAAAAATGCCCATTCGCGCCTGTCGATCTGAAAGACACGGTCCGTCTTTCAACAGGCAAGGCATTCAAACCAGCGACCGCCGCGACGATCGGGTCGAACGACGCGAATACTCGCACATCAGATTTGATGGATTGCAGAGGCGCTACGGAGGGGCTCGACTTCCTTCTGGAGCGCCAAAATTCGATCGGCTTCTGTAGCGGTGTCTTTCGTGGTACAGCCCATGTTTAGCATACAGGCGCTGAGCAGAGCGAGAGCAAGAACAGTTTTCATGGTCCCACCTTGGCTGCGACGAGGCCGTAAAATGCGCGCAATCTGTTGGGAAGCACGAGAATGCGGGACACCGTGACGTGACCCAAAATGTTTAAAGCCGGAGTACTAATGATGGCTTTGGCACCGGGAAAAGTGACAGGCATCTGATTTGCCGGTAGACCGAGCGGGATGTCTGTCGCTATCGGTATTTGATCGTTGCAAGATTATTAAGCTCTTTCGATACTTTCGCCTTGATCAGATCTTTAACGAAACCGCCAATCTTGAAATCCAACACGCCCCACTGCGCCCTCGGCACAAGTTCTTCTAATCGCACATTTACGGTCAACATTGATGCGGCTGGGTCGATCTTAGTCTTGAGCAGCGCGGTGCCAACGACCTGCACGGTCAACCCGATGTCTTTCTTTGTAGCTTCGGCATCGACCGTGACGAGCGGGTAGCCGAGTTTCAGATCCGCGGTTACAGACTTAATGGTGAGCGTTGCGTCTTTGACATTAGGCACGGGCAGGGTAACGCCAGCTGCGCCTTTTAGGGCCGAGTTAATCAGGTTCTTCGATAAAAAGATGCTTACGGTGCCTGGTCCGTCGAGCACCGGATTGACACCTCCCGGCTGTGTGGTCAGATCCTTTTTCATTGTGTCCAGCGAATCGGCCTCCGCCTTGAGTACGTTGAGCCGCTGCTGGGCCAGTTCCTCCTTCGTGTTCGTTTTGCATCCAGCCAATAGTGTCAGACAGATGAGGAGGCTGGATAGGTGTACTGGGCGTCGAGTGGGCAATTTCGGACTCCTCCATGGCGGGTGCAGCGAGTTATATCCTTCAGCCTTCGTGCCGGTTCCTGTCGTTCTCCGTTCATTCATCCAACTTGAACATTGGCCCGACTCATCGAAAAGGTGCGCTGCTCAACACTCACCGTTCATTTGCATGACTGAAATTTGAGAACAGTGCGACGTGCGGTCAAGAGCATTTGGCCGTGTGCACTTTCTGCCGCTCTTACTATTGCCCTTTCCATCTGAAAACGATATCTTGAACTTCCTTGGAGTCTATTTCACATGGATTCGAGCCTGTGGGACATTGCTCACCGGGGTCTAAAGTGATAACAATCTTACTCAACGCTAATTTGCTGGGCTTGTGTCCACTCCCCTGCACTGCAACTCGGACGTTGCCGTCCCGATCGGAAAACCACATTCGCTGTATTTCTTGCGGGTCAATTGTCTGCCCCTGATCATCCACTAACTGAAATTGTTCCTTCTTTACGGTACCGCGTAACCACTTCGGAGGAACTCCTTTAATCGCGCGGCACCAGCTCCACAATGTCAGTTTGGGACACAATCGCCTTCGCCATATTCAATTTGCACCCTTCGGCTACGACGTGCGACGTTTTTAATGCATCATCCCAGTCGCATGTTGCGAGTATTCGATCCTTAATCGCCGAAGGATAAGCGTCATGCTCGGCCAACAGAATGGCAGCTGTGGAGGTCACGAGTGGTGCAGCTTGACTAGTTCCCGTAATCACGTCAAAACCGCCACCCTGCACAGTGCTGTAAACATCGTTGCCCGGCGCGGCTATCTGAACTGCGATATCCCCTCGATTTGAGTCAGGCGTCAGCGTACCGTCATCCATCAACGCCGCCACGATTATCACGTTGCTGACCGGAGTACCGTCATCGTTCCTAAATGTGCCATTAAAATGCAGATTCTTCTGGTCATTCAGGTCTTTCTGGTCATTGCCTGCAGCAAGCACAAGTAAAGCATCCGACGAGTGCTTTGCTATGTCGTCCCTAATAAACGGGCTTCGAGGACCTTCGAGGCTAAGATTTATCAGGTGAATTTGGTTTGGCAAGCTGTCTGTTAGCGCTTGGCCAGGAAAGGTGAAGTCCGGGATGTTTCCGTCCGCACCCTGGGCTATCTTCAAACAGTAAACCTTTACGTGTTCTTCAAGATCGAGCGCTTTAATCGGTTCCAACCACGGAACCAAGCCCCGTGCCGTCACTAGACCTGCGACGTGCGTTCCGTGAGATTCCAGGTTACCGTCAACATCAGGGGTAGTATCCTCGGCGGGATCAGAAACTTCGTTGACGTAGTCATACCCGATCGATCCTTTTTCGCCACGGTATATTGGGCAAAGCCATTGGCAGTTTCCAAAAGAATGGCGTCAATGTCGGGTGTGCAGTGTCAACTCCCGCGTCGAC
>CAVXBU010000017.1:0-75632 GCA_963760175.1 uncultured Acidobacteriaceae bacterium | reverse complement strand
GGTTGGCCGTCTGGGCAAGGTGCTTGGGCCGAAGGGGCTGATGCCGAATCCGAAAACGGGTACGGTCACCATGGACGTGGCGCGCGCGGTGCAGGAAGTGAAAGCCGGCAAAGTCGAGTTCCGCACCGATAAGACGGCGCTGGTGCACGTGCCGGTGGAAAAGATTTCGTTCTCGCCCGACAAGCTGATCGACAACGCGACCGTTGCTGATTTCGAGCGTGATCAAGGCAAAGCCTTCGGTGGCTAAGGGCAAGTACATCAAGGCCTGCTATTTGAGTTCGAGCATGGGGCCGGGGATCTCGCTGGACACGACTCCGATCGAGGTTGCGGCTAAGGCATAGTTGGTTGAGAAGCTGCCGGGCGTTGCCCGGCTGGACAGCCGAGGCGGCTGTCCCTACGTGAATTTTGAAAGGGATTATTTATGGCAGTTACCAGGGCTAAGAAAGTTGCGCAGGTTGAGAAGCTTGGCGGTGAGCTGAAGAATGCTTCGAGCATGATCGTGGCCACCTACTCCAAGCTGACAGTGACGCAGGACTTCGAATTGCGCAAGGCATTGCGTCCGACCGGAGCGAAGTATCGCGTGGTGAAAAACACTCTTGCCGAGCGCGCCGCTAAGGGCACCAGGGTCGAGGCAGCGCTGAAGAACCTTCAGGGTGTGACTTCGATTGCTTATACCGAAGGCGATCCGGTGGCGCTGGCGAAGGCACTTTCGAAGTACGCCAAAGATAATCCGGAATTCAGCTTCAAGGCCGGTCTGGTCGAAGGCCGCGTGATTACGGTCAAGGAGATCGAGTCGCTGGCCACGATGCCGTCGAAGGCCGAGATTTATTCGAAGTTGCTGTTCTTGTTGAACGCTCCGTCGCAGCGTCTGGTTACGGCGATGAGTGCGGTGGGACGGAACCTGGCGGTGGTCGTGGGCCAGGGCGTGGAGCAGAAAAAATTCAAAGAGGCGTAGAGCCTCTATGGAGCTACGGGCGTTCCCGCCCGGCCAGTTGTGTGGTGGCCGGACGGGGCGCCCGGCGCTCCATCGAAAAGAGTTCGGGTCGGCGGGAGCTGACCGAAAAAGATTTAGTTATTGCGAAGCGAGGGGTGGCGCGGTCGGAAAACTTTGGTGTTGTCTGGCACCGGAGTCGAAGACCTGGTCGCACTGGAAACCTGGCCGAGCGATAGCGAAATCGTAAATCTTACATTAAGCGGAGAGGTTCATATGGCGGATCTACAGCAGTTGGAAGAGCAAATTGTCAGCCTGTCGCTGCTGGAAGCGGCGGAGTTCGTGAAGAGGCTGGAATCGCGTCTGGGCGTTTCGGCGGCGGCAGCGGCCCCGGTGATGGTTGCCGGCGGTGCAGCGGCGGGCGCGGCGGCCCCGGCTGAAGAAAAGACCGAATTCGCGGTCGTTCTGAAGGAAGTCGGAGCCAATAAGATCAATGTAATCAAGGCAGTACGTGAGGTCACCAGCCTCGGTCTGAAAGAGGCGAAGGACCTGGTTGATGGCGCTCCGAAGAGCATCAAGGAAGGCGTCTCAAAGGACGAAGCCGAGACCATCAGGAAGAAGTTCACTGAAGCGGGTGCGGTCGTCGAGGTCAAATAGTTTGGGCGGTGCGGGGATGGATGTGGAAGCGGAGCTTTGCCCCGCTTGGACGGGGCGAAGCCCCGTCACCACACGAGTCTCCAGCCGCTAGCAATTATTTGACCGAACACTAGCTGAATCCTGGGGAGTGGTGTTAATATCTAATAAATAACCCGCTTACCCTGGCTTCACTGCGAGGCGACGGCGACCCGGTCCTCCAAATACACCCAGGAAGCGGAATGGAAAAGGGTCGCTGGAACGTAAGTATGGCAGCCGGTCCCGCGGGCGGCGGGACGGAACAGGCCTTTTGAACTGGCACGGAATTTTACAAGTTATTCAAGAGTAAGCGTCGCACGTGGCGCCCGCGGACAAGCTTGTCCCTGCGGGTGCCTCTCGCTTTTTTTCCGCGCATTCCGCTCGTGAGTTTTAGCAGTCTCGTGAAGCAATATTTGGCGCCGCTGTTTTGCGTCCGTCATTACCATTCCGCTTGTACTGCAGCCCCAGGCTGCCTGAAAGCAGGAGTTCCTGAGCATGACAAAGCACAATATCCATCGCAAGCGTTTCGATTTTTCCAAGATTCCAGCAACCATCCAGATCCCGAACCTGATCGAGGTTCAGAAGCGCTCCTATGACCGCTTCCTGCAGATGGACAAACTGCCCAGCGAGCGCGAAGACGGCGGGCTGCAGGCGGTATTTCAATCGGTGTTTCCGATTACCGACTTCCGCAATGTTTCGCAGCTTGAGTTCGTGGACTTCGCCATCGGCAACTGGGAGTGCAAGTGCGGCCACCTGAAGGGGCTGCATCACCTGCGCACGACTTGTAAGAATTGCGGATCGACGGTGATCACCGACCCGTTTCATCCCGGCGAAGTTCTCTGCCACAAGTGCGGCACCTACAACGCGAACACTCCCGACTTCTGCAACAAGTGCGGCGACCCCGTCGGACTGCAGCTGAAGTATGACGTGGCGGAGTGCGAAGAGCGCGGCATGACCTACTCGGCGCCGCTCAAAGTGACGATGCGGCTGACCATCTGGGACAAGGACCCGGAGACGGGCAATCGTTCGATCCGCGACATCAAGGAGCAGGAAGTTTTCTTCGGCGACGTTCCGCTGATGACGCAGAACGGGACCTTCATTATTAATGGCACCGAGCGCGTCATCGTCAGCCAATTGCACCGCTCGCCCGGCGTGTTCTTCGAGACGGCAGCGAATCGCACTTACTTTTTGGGAAAGATTATTCCCTACCGCGGATCGTGGGTTGAATTCGAATACGACCAGAAGAACGTTCTCTACGTGCGCATCGACCGCAAGCGCAAGTTTCTGGGCACGATCTTCCTGCGCGCGCTCGGCCTGCGTTCCGGCGAAGACATTCTGAAGACTTTCTACACGACGGACCGCCTGGTTGTCCGCGACAAGAAGCTGTTCTGGACGCTGGATCCGGCAAGCGAAAAGCCCACGAACCTTATTGGCATGAAGCTGGCGCACAGCATCAAGTCGAAATCGGGCGACGAAGTGGCGCACTCCGGCCGCAAGATCAGCCCGGCCACACTGAAGGAAATTCAGAAGGCGAAGATCAGCGAAATCGAAGTCGACGTGAGCGATCTGGAAGGCGCGTGGGCGGCGAGCGACATTGTCGACACCACGAGCGGCGAAGTGCTGCTCGAAGCGAACTCGGAAATTACCGCCGACAAGGTGGCAAAGATTCTGGAATCGGGCGTGATCGAGATGAGCGTGTTCTTCCCTGAGCGCGACGACGTGGGCACGGTGATCAGCCAGACGCTGCGCCGCGATTCCGTCGCCACTCCTTCGGAAGCGCTGATCGAGATTTATCGCAAGCTGCGTCCCGGTGATCCGCCGACGCTGGATACGGCGACGGCGTTGTTCCAGGGCATGTTCTTCGATCCGCGCAAGTATGACTTCTCGCGCGTGGGCCGGCTGAAGTTCAACATCAAGCTGTTCGAAAACCAGGAAGCGACGAGCCTGGAACAGCGCACGCTTGATCCCACCGATTTTTACGCGACGATCAAGTACCTGCTCAAGCTGCGCAAGAACATCGGCGCGGTGGATGACATCGATCACCTGGGCAATCGACGCGTGCGTGCGGTTGGCGAGTTGCTGGAAAACCAGTTCCGCATCGGGTTGGTCCGCATGGAACGCGCGATCAAGGAAAAGATGAGCGTGTACCAGGAAATGTCGACGGCGATGCCGCACGACCTGGTCAACGCGAAACCGGTGATGGCCGCGATTCGCGAATTCTTCGGATCGTCGCAGCTGTCGCAGTTCATGGATCAGACGAATCCGCTGTCGGAAATCACGCACAAGCGGCGTCTGTCGGCCCTTGGGCCGGGCGGCTTGTCGCGCGAACGGGCGGGATTTGAAGTGCGCGACGTTCACCCGACGCATTACGGACGCATCTGCCCGATTGAAACGCCGGAAGGTCCGAACATCGGACTGATCTCGTCGTTGAGCTGCTTTGCACGCATTAACGACTACGGCTTCATCGAGTCGCCGTACCGCAAGGTGAAGAACGCGCGTGTGGTCGACTACGTCATCGTCGTCAACGCCGGTGACAGCAACTTCAAGGTCGGCGACTATGCCGAGAAAAGCGAGATGGAGAAGGTTAACGCCGATCTCAAGGAGCGGAAGAAGAAAGCGGTCGAGGTTGAGCCGTTCTCCTTCTATCTTTCGGCATGGGAAGAAGACCGTCATACCATTGCGCAGGCGAACATCGAACTGGACGACAAGGGCCGCATCGCCGGCGAGCTGGTCAACGCTCGTAAGGCGGGCAACTTCGTGCTGGTGAATCGCGATGAAGTCGACTACGTCGACGTCAGCCCGAAGCAACTCGTTTCAGTTGCTGCCTCGCTGGTGCCGTTCCTCGAACACGACGACGCGAACCGCGCTTTGATGGGCGCGAACATGCAACGTCAGTCGGTGCCGCTGCTTCGTGCTCAGGCTCCGATTGTGGGAACTGGCATGGAAGGCGTTACCGCGCGCGATTCGGGCGCGGTGGTGCTGGCGCGGCGTAACGGGATCATCGATTCGGTCGATTCTGAACGCATCATTGTTCGCGTCGAGGGCGAGCATCATCCGATGCAGCTTTCGCGCGAAGTGGGCAGCGACATTTATCAGCTCACCAAGTTCAAGCGCTCGAACCAGAACACCTGCATCAACCAAAAGCCGATCGTGAAGAAAGGTCAGCGGGTGGTGAAGGGGCAGGTCATTGCCGACGGTCCATGCACCGATTTTGGCGAGTTGGCTCTCGGACGCAACGTGCTGGTCGCATTCATGCCGTGGCGCGGCTACAACTTCGAGGACGCGATTCTGGTCTCGGAAAAGATGGTGAAGGAGGACTACTACACTTCCGTCCACATCGAAGAATTCGAACTCGAAGCGCGCGATACGAAGCTCGGTCCCGAGGAAGTGACTCGCGACATTCCGAACGTGAGTGAATCCACGCTGCGAAATCTGGACGAAGCGGGCGTGATCCGCATCGGCGCCGGCATCAAGCAGGGTGACATCATTGTCGGCAAGGTTACGCCGAAGGGTGAGACTCAGCTCACGCCAGAAGAGAAACTGTTGCGCGCGATCTTCGGCGAAAAAGCCGGCGATGTTCGCGACGCTTCGCTTTACTGCCCGCCTGGAATCGAAGGCATCGTGGTCGACGTGAAGATCTTCTCCCGCAAAGGCCAGGAGAAAGACGAGCGTGCCAAGGCAATTGAAGGCAACCAGATCGCGAAACTCGAAAAGAACCTTTCCGACGAGATTCGGATTCTGACCGATGAGCGTCTGAAGCGTTTGGAAGGCCTGCTGGGTGGCAAGGAAGTGCAAGCCGATCTGCACGACGAGCGCACCAACAAGCGGTTGCTTACCAAGGACACGATTCTCGATCGCGACGCGATCGAGCGCATCTCGACTCGCAACCTGAAGCGCATCAAGTACGCCGACAAGGATCCGCGGGTGAATGAGCAAATCGACGAGATCGAGGAAATGACCTCGCGCCAGATCGATGTGCTCAAGAAGATCGTCAACGAAAAGAAAGACAAGCTGACCAAAGGCGACGAGCTGCCGCCGGGCGTGATCAAGCTGGTGAAGGTTTACATCGCCATGAAGCGCAAGCTGAGCGTCGGCGACAAGATGGCCGGCCGTCACGGTAACAAGGGCGTGATCGCGCGCATTCTTCCGGAAGAGGATATGCCGTACCTCGAGGATGGAACGCCGGTCGAGATCGTCCTGAACCCGCTTGGCGTACCCAGCCGTATGAACGTGGGACAGATTCTTGAAACCCACCTCGGATGGGCGGGCCATGAACTCGGTCTGAAGATCGCGGAGTTGCTGAAGCACAATACTCGCGCGGAAGCCATCCGCCGCGATCTCAAAGCTCTGTTCAAGGACACTGTGCTGGCCGACACCATCGCCGACTTGAGTGAAGATGAGCTCGAAGCAGTGGCCCCAACGCTTAAGAAGGGCGTGTTCATGGGATCGGCCGTGTTCGACGGCGCCCGGGAAACGGAAATCAAGGCGTTGCTGACGAGCGCGGGCCTGCCCACGTCGGGCAAGACCATGTTGCGCGACGGCATGACCGGCGAGCAGTTTGAATTGCCGGTCACGGTCGGCTACATCTACATGTTGAAACTGTCGCACCTGGTGGACGACAAGATTCACGCGCGTTCCATCGGCCCCTATTCTCTGATAACCCAACAGCCTTTGGGTGGCAAGGCGCAGTTCGGAGGCCAGCGTTTCGGAGAAATGGAAGTCTGGGCTCTGGAGGCGTACGGCGCTGCGTTCATCCTGCAAGAGCTGCTGACCGCGAAGTCGGACGATGTGTACGGACGCACCAAAATCTACGAGGCCATCGTCAAAGGCGAGGCCGCGATGGAGCCGGGCGTGCCGGAATCGTTCAACGTGCTGATTCGCGAACTGCAGGCGCTTTGCCTGGATGTCGAGTTGATCAAGGCCACGGAGAAGAAGCCGGTGGCGGTGGCAGCGGATTAAGAAATCGTCGTTGGTCGCTAGTCGTTGGTCGTTCGCGGCTAGCGAGCCAACTCAGTTTTAAAGAATAGACCCGGCAGTCTTCGCTCTTGGGCTTCCGGGTCAGAGATTTCGCTAGCGACTAACGACCAGCGACTAGCGACTGTTCTTAAGAGCCGCGTACGGCGGCGTACAGCCGTAGGAAAGCGGAGGAACATGTTTCGTTCGAGCCCGTTCGATATGGCAAATCCCGTGGCTGATTTTGATGCCATTCGCATCAGCCTGGCGTCCCCGGAAAAGATCCGGAGTTGGTCGCATGGGGAAGTGACCAAGCCGGAAACCATCAACTACCGCACCTTCAAGCCGGAGCGTGACGGCTTGTTCTGCGCGCGCATTTTCGGCCCGGTCACCGACTGGGAATGTCTCTGCGGCAAGTACAAGCGCATGAAGCATCGCGGAGTGATCTGCGACAAGTGCGGCGTGGAAGTCACGCTGTCGAAAGTCCGCCGCGAGCGTTTGGGGCACATTGAGCTGGCGTCGCCCTGTTCGCACGTGTGGTTCTTCAAGGGGCTGCCCAGCCGCATTGGGCATCTGCTCGACATTTCTCTGCGCGATCTGGAAGCGATTCTGTACTTCGAGGCCTACGTGGTCGTCGATCCCGGCGACTCCCCGGTGAAAGAGCGCGAAGTCATCAAGGACGAAGCGAAGTACCGCGAACTTGATCAGCAATACCGTCCCGCCGGTTTCAAGGCCATGATGGGCGCGGAAGCGATCAAGGAACTTCTGAAACGCATTGAAGTTGATTCACTTTCTGCCGAACTGCGCGAGAAGATGAAGCATGAAACCTCGCTGCAGAAGCGCTTGAAGTATGCCAAGCGCCTGAAAGTGGTCGAGGCCTTCCGCCGGAGCGGCAACAAGCCGCAATGGATGATCCTGGACGTGCTGCCGGTGATTCCACCGGAACTGCGTCCGTTGGTTCCATTGGACGGCGGACGTTTCGCAACTTCCGATCTGAATGATCTTTACCGGCGCGTCATCAATCGCAACAACCGGCTGAAGAAGCTGATGGACCTGCACGCTCCCGAAGTCATCGTGCGCAACGAAAAGCGCATGCTGCAGGAAGCGGTCGACGCTCTGTTCGATAACGGACGGCGCGGGCGCGTTTTGCGTGGCGCCAACAACCGGCCATTGAAGTCGCTCTCCGACACGCTGAAGGGCAAGCAGGGACGCTTCCGCCAGAACCTGCTCGGCAAGCGCGTGGACTACTCCGGACGTTCGGTAATCGTTGTCGGACCCGAACTCAAGCTGCACCAGTGCGGGTTGCCGAAGAAAATGGCGCTCGAGTTGTTCAAGCCATTCATCTATCACCGGCTAGAGCAGACGGGAAACTGCACCACCATCAAGCAAGCAAAGGAAATGGTGGAACAGCAGGAACCGATTGTCTGGGACATTCTGGAAGAGGTCATCAAAGACCATCCAGTCATGCTGAACCGCGCGCCTACACTCCATCGCCTGGGCATTCAGGCTTTCGAGCCGGTGCTGGTGGAAGGCAAGGCGATCAAGATCCACCCGCTGGTGTGTACGGCGTTCAACGCCGACTTCGACGGCGACCAGATGGCGGTGCACATTCCGCTTTCGCCCGAGGCGCAGGTGGAAGCCAGCGTTCTGATGCTGTCTTCGCACAACATCCTGTCGCCGGCATCAGGCCAACCAATCACTGTGCCCACACAGGACATGGTGCTCGGTCTCTACTATCTGACGAAAGCGAAACCGGGTGCGAAGGGCGAAGGCCGTTCGTTCGCGAATATTGACGAAGTCGTGATCGCGCTCGAAATGGGCGAGGTGGAAACGCTTACCCCGATTCGCCTGCGCTACACCGGCGAAGTCATCGACCTGACGCAGGCCTACGACGACCAGGACGTAAACCATACGGAGCCCGTGCACGTCAGGCGCGAGTTCCTGAATACCACCGTCGGTCGCGCAATTCTAAACGACCATCTGCCAAAAGCGGTGCCCGGAGTTAATTTGGCCATGCCCTACATCAACGGCTTGCTGAAGAAGAAGGGCATTGGACAGCTGGTCAATTACTGTTATCTGCGATTCGGCCTGGAAGTCACCGTCAAGATGCTGGACGAGATCAAGTCGCTCGGCTTCAAGTATGCGACGCGCGCTGGGTTGTCGATCGGCATCGACGATATGGTCATTCCCGATAACAAGAAGACCCTGGTGAAGGACGCCGACAAGTTGGTGATCGCGGTCCAGCAGCAATACCTGGACGGCGCCATCACCAACGGCGAACGCTACAACAAGGTCATCGAAATCTGGTCGGCGATCACGGAGAAAGTCGCCGATGAAATGTTCGGCCAGATGCAGCGACGGGATAAAGAAGGCCAGCTCAACCCGATTTACGTGATGGCCGACTCCGGCGCTCGCGGATCGAAACAGCAGATTCGTCAGCTCTCCGGAATGCGCGGATTAATGGCGAAGCCAACCGGTGAAATTATCGAGACGCCGATCACGGCCAACTTCCGTGAAGGTTTGACGGTGCTCGAATACTTCATCTCGACGCACGGCGCCCGCAAGGGTCTGGCCGATACGGCTCTGAAGACGGCCGACTCGGGCTACCTGACGCGCCGTCTGGTGGACGTCGCGCAGGACGTGATCATCAGCGAATACGACTGCGGCACGGTGGACGGAATTTTCGTCTCCGGCATTGTCGAAGCCGGCGAAATCATCGAACCGCTGCGCGACCGTATCGTGGGCCGCGTATCGCTCGAGAAGATCAAGGACTACGAAGGCCAGGTGGTGGTCGATGTGAACCATGAGATCACCGAAGATCTGGCAGGCGCGATTCAGGCAGCCGGTATCGAACGCGTAAAGATCCGCTCGGTGCTCACCTGCGAGTCGAAACGCGGTGTTTGCGTCATGTGCTACGGACGCAATCTTGCTTCCGGACGCCTGGTCGAACTCGGCGAGGCTACCGGCGTGATCGCCGCGCAGTCCATTGGCGAACCTGGAACGCAGCTCACCATGCGTACCTTCCACATCGGAGGCACGGCGTCGCGCGTTTCGGAACAGTCGCGCCTCGATGCGAAGAGCAACGGTATCGTGCGCTTCGTCAACTTGCAGACTGTGAAATCGAAAACTGGCGACCTGGTGGTGATGAATCGTCAAGGCTCGATCGCAGTGGTGGACGAAAAGGGCCGCGAACGCGAGCGCTATGCGGTCGTGTATGGCGCCAAGGTTAAGGTCACTGATGGCGGGCCGGTTGCGCTCGGCGAAGCTCTCGTCGAGTGGGATCCGTACACCTTTGCCATCCTGACGGAAATTGGCGGCACGGCGCAGTTCAAGGACCTGCAGGAAGGCATCACCCTGCACGAAGAAGTCGACGAAGTCACTGGTCTGTCGCGTCACGTGGTGGCGGATTCGCCCGACGAGAAGCGTCAGCCGGCCATCGTCATCAAGGGTAAGGCGAGCAAGCGCTACCTGATGCCTTCGCGCGCTCACCTCATGGTGCAGGACGGAGACACGGTTTATCCGGGCGACGTGCTGGCCAAGATCCCGCGCGAAACAACCAAGACCAAGGACATCACGGGCGGTCTGCCGCGCGTGGTGGAATTGTTCGAGGCCCGCAAGCCGCGCGAGACTGCCGTCATCAGCGAAATCGACGGCGTGGTGCGCTTCGGCGAAGTTGCCAAGGGACAGCGCAAACTCTACGTGGCAGCCGATAACGGCACGGAGAAGGAATATTCCGTTCCGCGCGGTGTTCACATCAACGTGCAGGAAGGCGAGCGCGTCAAGGCGGGTGAACCGCTTATGGACGGCCCGCTCAACCCGCACGACATTCTCGCCGTGCTCGGTGAGAAGGAGCTGCAGTCTTATCTGGTGAATGAAATCCAGGAAGTCTACCGCTTGCAGGGCGTGAACATCTCCGACAAGCACATCGAGGTGATCGTGCGCCAGATGATGCGCTGGGTCAAGGTTGAAGACGTGGGCGATACCCAGTTCCTGCTCGAACAACAAGTGGACAAGTTCCGCTTCCACGAGGAGAACGAGCGAGCGATTGCGCAAGGCGGCAAACCGGCCACCGGGCGTCCGTTGCTACTCGGAATCACCAAGGCGTCGCTCTCAACCGATTCGTTTATCTCCGCTGCCTCCTTCCAGGAGACAACGCGCGTGCTGACCGAAGCTTCCATTCAGGGAGCGGTCGATCATCTGCGCGGCTTGAAGGAGAACGTGATCGTGGGCCGCCTGATTCCTGCCGGCACCGGTATGGAATATTATCGGAACGTGCGTCTCTCTCCAGAAATGGAAGAGGCCGCCAGCAAGGTGCAGGAAGAAGTCTCGCAAGCCTACGAAGATGCCGAGCGCGCTCTCGAACTCATGCGGCACGAAGGCGAGACCGAAGAACTGGCCGCGGAGTAAAACCAAACGAATTCAAGACAGGGGCGACGCGAGTCGCCCCTCATTTTTCTGAATAACGTTTTTTGAAACCATGGCTTTAGCATTAGAACCACAGCGTCTGGCCGGGCAACCTCAAGATCGCAACTCACCGCCGGAGCCGACTCCCGGTGGACTGATCCTGGCGCCGGCACTGGGACGCTTCTGGCGTCTGTTCCGGCTGTCAATCTGGCGCGCCTTCGAACACGACGCTTTCGGTACCGCCAAAGCCTCAGCCTATTCGTCCATCTTCACTTTCTTCCCCGCCCTGCTTGTGATCGGCGCGGTTCTCGCTACCCTGCATCGGAGCGAAGTTTACCTTCGCGAGATCTCCTACGCCCTGGGCGCCATCTTGCCGGCGGGCAGCGCCACGGCGCTTTCCTACTTGAAAGGCAGCGTGAACCGGCCGGTTGACCTGCTCATCTCCACGTCGTTGCTGACGGTTTGGAGCGCTTCCGGCGTCATCATCTCCTGGATGGATGGTTTTCGCCGTGCTTACCAGCTTCCCAAAACCTGGGGGTTAGTCCAGGAGCGCGTGATTGCAGTTTCGCTGGTCGTGATGGCGGGCATACCGATGACCTTCTCCACCGTTCTGGTTGCCTTCGGAAGCCGCATTGAAACGCGGATTCTGTTTCACATCGGGCATGAGTTCGGACCTCTGATTCTGTTGTTGTGGGGTTTGATCCGCTGGCTCATTGCGATCATGACCAGCATCGCGGTGATCCAGCTCATCTATCACAACGCGGTGCCCCGCACGCAACCCTGGCACACCGTTCTGCCGGGCGCTGTTCTTGCGACCGCGATGTGGCTGATCTCGACCGCGCTGTTTGGATGGTATTTGCAGCACTATGTGGACTACAGCGTCATCTATGGCTCGCTCGGCGTGGGCATTGCGCTGCTGCTCTGGATGTACATTATCTCGCTGGTCGTGCTGATTGGCGCCGAATTCAATGCCATGCTTTTTCCTCGCTGTCTCACGAAAATTCCGCCTCCGCGGGTAGACACCGCAGTTCGCTGACTGTGTGGAGGCGGGGCTCTGCCCCGCCTGGACGGGGCAAAGCCCCATCACCACACGAACACTTGTTGCAATTAAGATTGACGTAACCATCCGCAGAGAGGATTCGCTGGTTTGAAAGAACGCAAACTGGATCTGGTTGAAGGAAATCTGCCGGCTTCCGCGCCCGTGCCAGAAGAGGCGGCCGAACGCGTGCGCCGCGCAAAAATTATCTGCACGATTGGCCCGGCTTGTGATTCCGAAGAAATGATTCGCGACCTGATGCGCCTCGGCATGGATGTTGCGCGTCTGAATTTCTCCCATGGAACGCACTCCGAACACGCTCGGCGAATCCGCCGGCTGCGGCGCTCCGCCCGCCTTCTGAAGCGCACCATCTGTATTCTTCAGGACCTTCAAGGTCCGAAGATTCGCACTGGTTCTTTGAAGGATGGAAAACGGGTGCTGCTGAAGTCGGGAGCCGTGTTGACCATCACGCCGCGCAAGGTGGCCGGAACCGCCGAACTGATTGCCACCGATTTTGCCGGCCTGGCGCGCGAAGTCGAGCCCGGCGCGCGGGTGCTCTTGTCCGACGGCCGCATTGAACTCAAAGTGCGTTCGATTCGCGGCGAGGATGTGGAATGCGAAGTTCTGAATGGGGGCATGATCGGTGAGCATCAGGGGATCAATCTGCCCGGTACGGCGGTATCGATTCCCGTGTTGACCGACAAAGACAAGCGGGACCTTGAGTTCGGTTTGAAGCAAGGAGTAGATGCAGTTGCGCTATCGTTCGTTCGTTCCGCCGACGACATCCGGACAGCGAAGAGCTTGATGCGCGAGTTCGGAAAGTCCGTGCCCATTGTCGCCAAGCTGGAAAAACCGCAGGCCATCGAGCGTCTGGAAGAGATTCTGGAAATAGCCAACGGAGTCATGATTGCGCGTGGCGATCTGGGCGTGGAACTGCCGCCCGAGCGTGTGCCGATCATCCAGAAGCTGGTGATTCAGCGAGCGGGGGTGTGGCGCAAGCCGGTGATTACCGCAACCCAGATGCTTGAGTCCATGACCGAAAGTCCGCGGCCCACGCGGGCGGAGGCGAGCGACGTAGCCAACGCGATTTTTGACGGCACCGACGTGGTGATGCTTTCGGGAGAAACCGCCAGCGGCCGCTATCCACGCGAGACCGTCGCCATGATGGCCCGCATCATTCTGGAGGCGGAGGCTAGTATCGCGCAACTGCCGCCCGCGCCGCGCCGTCGTCGTGAAGCGCATCGTTATTCGGTGGCTGAAACCATCTGCGAATCCATCGCGCACGCGGCGGAAGATTTGCCCATGCGTGCGATCGCCGTGTTCACGGAAAGCGGCAACACGGCGCGCATGCTTTCGAAACATCGACCGAGGGTCTGTATCTACGCTTTCAGTCGCAAGCCGGAAGTCTGCAATCGCATGAATGCACTTTGGGGCGTGCATCCGGTACACAAAAAAGAGTGGGATTCGGCGGAGGCGATGGTCACGACCGCGGAAAAAGAACTTTTGCCGAAAGGACTTCTCCAGGTTGGAGACGTGCTTGGCCTGGTTGCAGGGACACAGCTCACTTCGGGCGCCACGAACTTCATGCGTCTGCACACGGTCGGAGAAAGTGAGCGAGCACCGAAGAAGAGGCGAACGAAGAAATAGCTATGCGGAATCCGGAAGGCCTCGATGCGATGAGAGCGGCGGTCCTGTTTTCCGATGACTCGCTGGAACCCTCGGTACGAGGCTTTCTGCACTCGCCCGCGAATCCGAATGGCGATGCGCTGATCCTGACTCACGGCGCGGGATCGGATTGCACTACTCCTCTGCTGGCGGCGCTTAGCGAAACTTTCGCCGGACACGGCTATCTGGTGCTGCGCTGCGATTTGCCGTTCCGCCAGGAACGGCGAACCGGGCCGCCGTTTCCGGGCAATGCGGAACGCGATCGCGCGGGACTGCACAATGCGGTTTCTGTTCTGCGTAGGAGTGTCGCTGGCCGAATTTTTCTTGGCGGCCACTCCTACGGCGGACGACAGGCGACAATGCTGTGTGCCGCGGAACCAGAGTTAGTGTCCGGACTACTTCTGCTCTCCTATCCTTTGCACCCGCCGCGCAAGCCTGAACAACTTCGCATTCAGCATCTGCCGAATCTGCGGACACCGAGTCTGTTCGTGCATGGAACGCGCGATCCATTCGGAAGCATTGACGAGATGACTAAGGCTCTGCAGCTGATTCCGGCCAAGACCGAGTTAATGAAAGTGGAAGGCGCTGGTCACGATTTGGGCTTCAAGGCAAAGGCGCTGGAGCTTCCTGAAGTCATTCTTGGCAGATTTGAGGAAGTGTTCAGCTAATGTGGGATACCCCCACCCCCCATCACCACCCACTGCCGATTAGAATCATAGAGTTCCGGGATAAAACGATCGAAATCTAGGGGTTTAAAGGAGTTAAAGTCAAAATCTAGATAACACAGGAGTTATGGCTGGCCTAACTTGGCCTTATGAATCAGTTGCTGGACTTACTAAGTATGCACGCATCTATATTTCAAAGAACTTAACGTCAACTATGCCTGGGGTATAGTCCAAGTTCTATTATAACTCAGGGTGTCAAGGAGTTAGTTAAGATTTCCGCATCGAACGCAAGCCGGAGACGCGGCAAGCCGCGTCTCTACAGCTAATTGACCCAGCCTGATTTTGATCCGCCGTTTGGTTTGTCGTTCTCGTCGGGAGGAATGTAGTTTCCGTGTTCGTCGAAGGTGACTTTACGGTCGTGATCCTTCATGTAGACTTCGAATTTTCTTGCGGCACGGCGACGCTTCCAACGGTAGTAAGAGTTACGCACGCCGAAATAGCGCTCCGACGCGACATAGCTCACGCCGCGAGCGGGCATGAACTTTACCCACAGGTAGCCGCAGAGCAATCCGCCGAGATGAGCGAAGACGGCGACTCCGTTAGCCGGCTCAAAGACCGCGATGATCGCGATCACGACCCAGATGCCGACCAGATACTTGGCCTTGATTCTGAAGGGCAGCGGAAAAAGAAACATTTCCTGATCGGCGTAAATGATCCCAAAGGCCATGAGCAGTCCAAAGATTCCGCCGGACGCGCCCACCGTTCCGTTTCTCGGATCCGCCCCCAGAAAATGAGTATAGGAGACGGCAATCGTTACGAGAGCGGCGCCTACGACGCAGAACGTGTAGCACTCGATGAATCGCCGGGACCCCCAGTCACCCTCGAGGTATGCGCCAATAAACCAGAGAGTGAGCATGTTGAAGAAAATGTGGCTGAGGCCATCGTGCGCCAGAGAATACGTGACCAACTGCCAAATCTGGCCGTGCAGTACGTCGACAGGCACCAACGCAAACCAACCCTCAGTGCGGCGAAACGCGATGTGGAATATCCGATCGAGGACAAGCTGGGCGAGAAAGATTCCCGTGCAGGTCAGGATGATGCGCTTCACCCATCCGGCAAAGGGAGGAAAGCTGAACGAGATGGTTTGTCCGCGAGGCACTATTTTTTATCCTTCTGGCTGCGGCACAACCGGCAGACTGCGATGTCCTGCCGCATCGACCGCGCGCACAGCGAATATCACATTATCCTTCGAAACCTTCAGGGTTGCACGCGTAGCACCACTGATAGTTTGTGCGTACTCCCAATCGGCTGCGCTGGTGGAGCGCCAGACCACGTCGTATGCGACTGCGCCCGGTGAGGGGTCCCAGGTTAAAGTCGTGTCGTTTTCGAGGTTCTTGGCCAGCATTTTTACGTTTGCCGGCGGCGCTGGAGCCGACGCCAGCGAGGCCAGGGTCGCCGCATTCAGCCGCGCTACGTGCGCGACATAATCGAAATCAACAAACTTCAGCAGGTCTCCGTACTCGATGCCATTCTCGCTCCGAGGAGTTTGATGTTGATGGTTGAAGTCTTCGCGGAATTCAGTGAAGCGGACGGCGGCGAAGCCCTGCTGATTGAAAGAATAGTGATCGCCTCCGCGCAGGAAGCGGTCGAGGCGGAAGATGAGCAGCGGCTTGACTCCGGCATCGTAGGAGCGCCCAACATCGGCGATATAGCGGGCCAGTTCGCGCGAACGGGAGTCGCTCTCCCCGCCCAGCTCCTGTATGCGCTTGATTTCATACTCGCTCGCTGCTGCCGGCAGCCCTTCGGAAAACACGCGCACCAGGCTCGAATCCTGTCCCGGTCCGAGGTTGCCTCCAACGATGTCATTATTCAAAACGGCTTCTATTTTCCACCCTTGTTCCTTGGCCACCTCGGCGAAGTGCTTGCTGCCGTACAGTCCCTGCTCTTCGCCGGCGACCGTCAAAAAAACAATCGTCGCCGGGAACTTGAGTTTGGCGGCAGCCTGGCTCAAGACCCTGGCGCATTCCAGGCTCACCGCCGTCCCACTGCCGTCGTCGTTCGCTCCGGGCGCAGGGTCGGTCCCGTTGAAGTTATTGCTGTTGCGCGAGTCATAGTGGCCGGTCACCAGCACGATGCGATCCGCCTGTTTCGGATCAGAACCGCGCAGCACCGCATAAACATTGGTGATTTCTGTCGGTTTCCGAATGCGTTCGCCGGGTTGTTCGGTGAAGGCATCAGTTTTCACCTCCAGGCAGCCGTCGCAGTCTTTGGCGTAGCGCTCAAACTCCGCCTTGATCCACTCGCGCGCCGCGCCGATTCCCTTGCCCGCCTTGATGGATTCGTCGTCCTGCGCGGAAATCGTGGACCGGTTCCCGAAGCTGACCAGATGCTCGATTGTCTGGCGGATGTGGTCGGCTGACACCTGGCGGATGGCTTCAGCGATGTGCGAGTCGGTATGCTTGTCAGCCGCCAAGCGCGGCGGTTCCTGCGGCATTTCTTGCGCCAGGCCCAAAGTGCCGCCAGCGCCCAGCGCCAGGGCAGCCGCCAAGATTGCCACCATGCTTGTGTAGACGTAGCCGAATCCGGCAGATTGCGCCGTTGAAGAATTTTCCCGGTAAGCCACTTGACCTTTTCCTCTCGAAGAAACTAAATATAACAGGGTACCCTGAAGGTGGAGGAGATCATGGTGTACTGTCCTGAATGCGAGACGGATCTCGACATCGATGAGGACGAGGTCGATGAAGGCGCGGTCGTCTCGTGCCCGGAGTGCGGCACGGACTTCGAGGTGGTTACGGTGAATCCCGTTGAACTCAAGATAGTCGGCGAAGACGAGATTGAAGAAGACGAGGACGAAGAAGACGTCGTAAAAGAAGAGTCAGAAGACGAGGATTCCTGAAGAATTGGGCACATGTCCGCGTGTTCGGGCGCTGGGTCGGGCGAAGCGCCCGTCGCTCCACCGCTTGGCGCTGGGTCGCGATGGCAGCGCCGGTCATGCTCTTGCTGATGTTACCGGCGTCTCTGCTTGTGGCGGTGAACGCGCAGGCGAGCGAGAAGCCGAAACCTTACGCTTTAATCTTCGGAACAGTCTGGGACCCCGACGGGCACCCGCTCTACGCGGTCAAGGTGAAGATCCGGCGAGCCGACGAGAAAAAAGCGCGCTGGGAACTCTATTCCAACCACACAGGCGAGTTTGCTCAGCGGGTGCCCGTCGGCAAGGCCGACTACATCGTTTGGGCAGAGCTGAAGGACTACAAGCTGCCCTCGGGCAGAAAGTTCAAGCCGAGCCCGGAAGTAGCCGTACATATCGACGGTGACGAGCGTTCTGACATCGGTCTTCATTTAGACTGGTAGGGGCCGCCGTGTCTGGAGATTGGCCGCGGTGAAAAATTCATGAAGAATGCGATCACCTATGCGACCATCGGGGCTTCATTGCTGATTATGTTGTCGGCGTCGGTCTTCTACATGGATGCTTCGACCCCGGTGCTGGCGGCGCCGGCGCAATTGTTTGGACGCGATCCGAAGAAGGAAGACAAGACACGCCTGCTCACGGGCAAGGTGCTGGACGGCAACGATAATCCTTTACCGAACGCAGTCGTGTACCTGACCAACACCCACACGCGCTCGGTGAAGACCTATATTGTTGGCCCGGAGGGAACCTACCGGTTCCCGGCGCTTGAGCCCAGCATCGATTACGAAGTGTATGCGCAGTACAACAACCGCAAGAGCGGCACCAAGACGGTCAGCCAATTTGACGATCGCTCGCAGGTTTACATCAGTTTGAAAGTCGATATCAAAGCCGAGAACAAGTAAGCTCACCCCGCGGTAACTTGTCCGTTTCCAGCCCCTCCGCTACATTCGAGGCTGCTTCACGCGAAAACGCTCATGCCGCTTCTTAACTTTGCCGCATTCGTTCTGCTGTTTGCCGGTATCGCGATTTACGCGGTCATCGTGTACAACGGACTGGTACG
This sequence comes from uncultured Acidobacteriaceae bacterium, assembly GCA_963760175.1. Lineage (GTDB taxonomy): Bacteria > Acidobacteriota > Terriglobia > Terriglobales > Acidobacteriaceae > Acidiflorens. The sequence goes on along the minus strand of CAVXBU010000017.1, from coordinate 57,338 downwards.
CCTGCAGAACGAAATCGGCCGTGCCTGGGCCAATATCGACGTGTTGCTCAAGCAGCGCCATGACGAGGTTCCCAACCTGGTGGCGTGCGTCAAGGGCTACATGGACCACGAGCGGGAGACGCTGGAGGCGGTGACCGCGGCTCGGACAGCTTCGATGAATGCGGCCAGCATTCCGCAGAAGGCGCAGGCTGATGCGCTGATGACGGGCGCTCTGCGATCATTTTTTGTGGTGGCGGAGGGATACCCGCAACTCAAGGCCGACCAGAATTTTCTAGCGCTGCAGAATCGCATCTCCGAACTGGAGGAGCGAATCGCCGACCGCCGCGAGTTTTTCAACGACGACGTCAACACCTACAACACGCGCATCGCACAGCTTCCTGAAATCTTTCTGGCGCGGCTGATGAAACTGCAGCCGCGGCAAATGTTCCGGGTGAACGAGCAGGACCGGCAGCCGGTGGAAGTGAAGCGCGCGCTGGCTCGGGGACAAGGGACGGCTTGACTTCAGGTGATGGAGAGCCGGGCGTCTCCGCCCGGCGGACGGGCGAGGCGCCCGTCTCTCCACTGTATTTGCTATCTAGTTATTGTCCCCGCCGGCGCGCTTCCACGAGATCAAGTCGCCGATGGTGGTGCTGTTGGACGACGACGAAGAAGATGCCGGGTGATGCTTGTAGGACTCGACTTCCTGGCGCGACGCTTCTTCGCCAACCGCCTTGATGCTAAGGCCGACTTTCTTTTCTTCCTGATTCATCTTGATGATCTTGAAGTCGAACTCGGCGCCCGGCTCGAGATGCATGGGCTGTCCGTTCGCATCGACCGCTTCTGAGTTGTGACACAGACCTTCGATGCCTTCGGCAATCTCGACAAACGCGCCGAAGTTGGCCACGCGCAGGACCTTGCCGTGTACGATGTCGCCGATGCGGTGCTGCGCGAAGAATGAATCCCAAACGTCGGGCTGCATCTGCTTCACGCCGAGTGAAAGTCGGCGCTTGTCCGGTTCAATGGCTAGAATGACGGCCTTCACCTTGTCGCCCTTCTTCAACACTTCGGAAGGATGCTTGACGCGCGTGGTCCAGCTCAGGTTGCTGACATGCACCAGGCCGTCGATTCCGTCTTCGATTTCGATGAACGCGCCAAACTCGGTCAGATTGCGCACCCGGCCTTCGACTGTCGCTCCCACCGGATATTTGTCGTGGAGTGTGTCCCAGGGGTTGGAGGCGAGTTGGCGCATGCCGAGGGAAATCCGGCGTTCGGTCGGGTTCACGCTCAGGACAACGCAATCGACCTCGTCGCCGACGTTGACCAGTTTCGATGGATGCTTCATCCGTTTCGACCAGGTCATCTCGCTTACGTGGACAAGGCCTTCGATGCCCTGTTCGAGTTCTACAAACGCTCCGTAATCGGTGACGCTGATCACTCGTCCGTGGACGTGCGCGCCCACGGGATAACGGTGTTCCGCATCCAGCCACGGATCAGGCGTGAGCTGCTTGAATCCGAGCGAGACGCGCTGTTTTTCTTTGTCGTACTTCAGCACCTTTACTTGAATCTGATCGCCGACGTTCACCAGATCGCGCGGGTGCGTGAGACGTCCCCACGACATGTCGGTGATATGCAGCAGGCCGTCAATTCCGCCCATATCCACGAACGCGCCATACTCGGTGAGGTTCTTGACGATGCCGGTGAGGACGCTGCCTTCTTCGAGGTGCTCGAGCGTTTTGCCGCGCTTTTCCGCCTGCTCCCCTTCCAGAAGTTGTTTTCGCGAGACCACGATGTTGCCGCGTTTTTTGTTGAGCTTGATGATGGCGACTTCCATGGTCTGGCCCTTCATACCGTCCAGATTGCGGATGGGACGCAGGTCGACTTGCGATCCGGGCAGGAACGCGCGCGCGCCTTGAATGTCGAGGGTCAGGCCGCCCTTGATGCGTTCCACGACGACGCCCTTGATGGGCTTCTTTTCGTTGTACGCACGCTCAATCTCGTCCCACGACCGCAGCCGCTGCGCCTTCAGGTGCGAGAGGTTGACGTAGCCCTCTTCGGTTTCGCCCTTGTCGCGCATCACGTCGATCTCGTCGCCGGGCTGGAACTTGGGCTTGCCCTCGTGATCGAGAGCTTCCGCGATCGGCACCATGCCTTCGGACTTCGCCCCGATATCGACGACGACGTGGGTCGCGGTCAGTTTCACCACGCGGCCTTTGAATTACGTGGTCGTCGCCAACGGATTCCTCAGTTTCGGTCTCGAAGCTGTGGAGGGCGGCAGCGAAATCATCGCTGCCGGCGGCAGCATTTTCGGGGGCCGAGTTTTCGGGAGCGACGTTCTTATGAGAGTCGTGCCGAGTTCTCGGGCGAGTCGTTCTTATGCGAGTCGGGGGCGGAAGCGATTGGTTCCGCAGTGGAGGGTTGTGCGTGCTCGGGAGCGTCTAGTACGGCCGAGCCGCCGGTATGGGCGTCGTTTGCAGGTGTCATGGTTTCAAGACTGGAGTCAAGGTTGCGGGCGGTGCTGTCGTCGAACAAGTTCATAGCCTCTGTGTCGACGCGTGTTCGTGCGCGACTGAACGGGACGTGGTCGAGCGGACTGCTGGCGTGGTCATTAGGTTACGTTGAGGTCGACCTGGCGGAGGACCCTGGGACAATTCCAGCTGGTTCGAAACCGCGTCCAATAGCGACTCATCGACTATAGCAACGGCTTTGGAGGAGTGTCAAACGCGAAAGGGCGCTCCGGAAACCACGAATTCTTATTCTGTTCACAATAGAGATTTCGCCGGATTTCTGCTGGTCTTGGCGGACGAAGCATCCGCCCGCGCGACGATCTTGGCTACGCGGTGAGAATCTATCGACTGTATTGATTTCTTTTCTTGTCTTCGTGGCGTTCGATGCCGAACCGGATCAGGCGATCAATCAACTCGGGATACGGCACGCCCGATGCCGCCCACATCTTTGGATACATGCTGATCGCGGTGAAGCCGGGCATGGTGTTGATCTCGTTGACAAAGATCTTTCTCGTCTTGGGATTCATCAGAAAATCGACTCTCGCCAGGCCAGTGCAATCGACTGCCTGAAACGCCGCGATCGCCAGTTTCTGCACGGTTTTCATTTCTGCGTTTGTGATCTTCGCGGGGATCACGGCTTCGGAGCCTTCCACCAGGTACTTCGCGTCGTAGTCGTAGAACTCCTTGCAGGGAATGATTTCTCCCGCAACCGACGCTTTGGGATCGTCGTTGCCGAGCACGGCGCACTCGATTTCGCGCGCCTTGTTCTTTTTTCCGCCGACGCCTTCTTCAATTACGATTTTGCGATCGAATTTTGCCGCCTCAGCAATGGCCGGACCGAGTTCCTTGGCATCGTGCGCCTTCGAGATTCCCACCGACGATCCCAGGTTCGCGGGCTTCACGAAGACGGGATACTTCAGCTTGCTTTCCACTAGTTTCTGAACTTTTCCTGGCTCGCGTTCGAATTGGCTGCGCAACACGGTCACGTGTTTCACGATGGGCAATCCTGCCGCGCGGAACAAAGACTTCATGATGTCTTTATCCATGCCCGCGGACGAGCCGAGGACGCCGGCTCCGACGTAAGCCATGTCGGCCAGTTCGAGCAGGCCCTGAATCGTCCCGTCTTCGCCGAAGGTTCCGTGCAAAACGGGGAAGATGACATCGACGTTAATGGCGCGATCGGAGGCACGCCGCAGATTGGCGTCGGTCTGGAACGGCGTAAGTCCAGCTTCGCGCCGCGCCGGTTCCGGAGGCACGACCACCGATTCACCCGTCGCCAGCACAGCCGCCCCCGGCGTCGACTCCGGATCGCCCGCCCGCAAATGCGTTGCTCGTGTGGCGCGGGCGCCCTCGCCCGCGTGCCCTTCGCCTCGCAACAGTCGCTCGGCGTGTTCCGCCGTCAGCCAGCGGCCGTCTTTGGTGATGCCGATGGGAACTACTTCGTATTTGGTTTTATCAATTGCATTCAGAACGGACGCCGCCGACAGCAACGACACTTCATGTTCGCCGCTGCGCCCGCCAAAGAGGATGCCGACCCGGAGCTTTGCCATGACCTTTCAGTCTGGCTCTCGCGGATGTTTCTCGTCAATCCCAGCTTTGGTTCCGGCGGTGGAGCAGTGCACCGCCGAGACGCAGAGTCCGTCGTTCGCCGAGAAAACCTTTATTACTGTCTCTCGACATCTGGTGGCAGCCGGGCGGGGACGCCCGGCCCTCCACCAGTGATTGGTTCGCGGTTACTGCACGGTGAGGTTGATCGTTGTCATTTGCGTGATGGCCCCCGATTGCGCGGTGACAACGATGGAGGCCGGCGGGGGATTCGTCGGGTTGCTGGCACTGCTCGAACTGCCACATCCAGTCGAGACGAGCAGCGTTCCCGCTATCGTTCCCACGATCAGCAGGGTGGCAAAGCCGCCCAGCAGAAGCGAGAACAAGCGCCGGCGATTGGCACCCGCTCCGGCAAAGAAGCAGCCGAATACACCGAGTCCGGTGAACGCCATGCCCATCATTTTGGGCAGAGCATAGGGGTTGCCGACCACAGGAGTAGCAGCGGTCGCGGTCAACGTGGTGGTCACTGCGGCGCCCGCGGGAGTGACCGAAGGTGGATTGAAGGCACAGGTGACCCCGCTTGGAGCTACGCACGAAAAGGTCACCGGGCTGGAGAAACCGTTGGCCGGGGTCACAGTTAGCGTGAACTTCGTCGACCCACCGGCGGGGACGGTGCCGGACGGTGACGAAGAAGCGAGCGAGAAGGTCGCAGTTCCTCCTTGAGTGGCGGCTGCCAGCGAGCCGAACAAACCGTGGCCTCCGGCGGCAAAACCGGCGGTGAAGTAGAGCGTGTCAGGATCGCCGGTTCCACCCGCGCCGAACACCATTCCCCAGAGGGCGCCATTCGTAATTACTGCGCCTGTTGCATCCTCGAGCTGGCCGATGAAGTTTCCGCTGGCGCTGAACGCGTTGATGGTGCCGTCGCCAAAGTTGCCGATCAGAATGTCGTTGCTGAACATGCCGAAGTTGGCCGGAGCCTGCACGACTCCCCATGGGGCGTTTAATGTGCCGGTGGAGGCAAAGCGCTTCACGAAGTTGCCGTCCAGGTCGAATACGCTGACGTAGCCGAACCCGGCGCCGGTGGTCTCCCCGTTCTTGGCGGCATTCTGCTGCGCGTAAGTCACGAACACCTGGTCGCCGATCTGTTGGATTCCAAACGGAGCGTAACCGGCGGGCAGTGTGGCGTCGGTGAACGTTCCGGCGAGGGTGGCGAGTTTATAGCTGCTGTCGTAAACCTCAACCTGCCCACTAAAGAAGTTGTCGGCCAGCAGGAACGATCCGGTGGCATTGGTGATCATCGCCAGGCCGGTGTAAACGGCGCCAGTCGCCGAGTTATTGACGAGAAGGACCGCACTGCTTCCGGTGTACCAGCCCGAGATGGTTCCGTCCTGAGTATCGAAGAGAAACTGGCTGGGGGCGCCATTGACGAGGAAGCCGCTGGTCGCCGTATTGGCTACCGTGCCCGTGGGCTTTGCCGGCGACGTGCCGCCGGGAGGCGCCGGAATGGTCACGGGAGAAAGCTGCGTAACTCCATTGGCGCCGTAGATGGTCGAAAAACCGCTTTTGTTGTCGGCGATCCAGAAAGGTCCACCGGGGAAAAAGGAAATTCCCCAGGGATTGATGAGATCGGGGTCGGTGTTGTTGGCCACACCGGACATGTCGGAAACCAGGTTCGTTTGCTGATAGGAATTGGTCTGCGCCGCGGCGGTGATGACGCCGAACGAAAGAATCAAGCCCAGAAGAACGGGGGAAAGGGAGTTGCCCGTCCGAAATTTGCATTTAAATGTTTTGCGTTTCACGCTTGCCTCCAGATTTTTTGTTCGTACTGAGGGCAGGTTACGAAACCGGCGGGAAAGTGTTGTCAGACCGACGTAAACAAGTGGTCAACAGATCGTAAGTAGTCGAAGGCTCGACGGTTCCGGCGAAAGACTGGGACGAAAGCTTTCGGAGTGGTCACGCCGCGAACGGCGGGCTGACGATTGGTTCAAGTGACGTTTGTAAATTTGGAGCAGATTGCTTGACAGCGTGATGAAACGGGTGTGAAATTGTCGGGACTTCGAAGGCCGGTGTCGGTTCTCCCCCATGGCACCAGGACCCAGAGGCTCTCGTCGAAGAGGCCCACGAGCGAGATCGAATGCTGGATACAGATTTCTGGTTGCGCTTGCTTCCCGCTGGTGGAGTTACGAAGGAAAGAGCTTCACACCTACAGGAGTGGCTATGAATTTGAGCAATGGCGTTAAGAACGTCCTGCCGAAGTGGTCCGTATTGCTGGTTCTTCTCATCGTTACTGCAGCTGCCTGGGCCAACGGTGGGCCCCCGAAGGCCTCCGCTCCGGCGCCGCACGCAGCCCCGGCGCAGCATTCAGCCCCAGCGCAGCACTCAGCCGCCCCAGCTAATCGCGGAGCGGGTGCCGGGGCCAGTCACACCACGACGGCCGGGCACACGGGGACAGCCGGCGGCACGCACACCACGACCGCCGGGCGCACGGGGACAGCTGGCGGCACGCACACCACCACGGCCGGGCATGCCGGGACAGCCGGCGGCACGCACACCACCGACGGCCGGGCGCACAGGGACAGCCGGCGGCACGCACACCACCACGACTGGCCGCACGGGAACAGCGGGTGGCACGCACGCGACGACGGGGCGCACGGGGACAGCCGGTGGCACACACACGGCGGCGGCCGGACGTGGGGCGGGGGGTGGGCACACGCCGGCAGGAAGCCGGAACGTTTCTCTGAAGGGTGGGGGGTCGGCGAACATCCGCAAGAATGGATCGATTCGTTCGGTCAATCGCAACGGCATGCATATTGACCATGGAATGCACGGCGGGCGCAGGGTTGTGGGTGAACACAACGGAGCGCGCGTGGTGAACACGGGGCGGCATGGAGGATATGTGCAGCGCCCCTACCTCAACCGCGGGGGTCACTCCTATTATTCGCGCACGTACTATCACGGTGGCCGCTACTATAGCGGCGTCTATCGCGGCTACTACTGGGGTGGTCATAACTACTACGGCTACTATCCCGGCGTCTGGTATCACCCAGGATTCTATGGATGGGGCTACGCGGCGTGGGGTGCGCCGGTTTACTGGGGAGTGGGAGCCTGGGGTTGGGGAGGAGCACCGTGGTTTGGCTTCTACGGCGGGTTCTTCGCACCTTATCCCTTTTATGCGGGACCGGCGTTCTGGCTGACGGACTACATAGTTGCGGCGCAACTGCAAGCGGCCTATGCGGCCCGAGCCGAGGCCAGTGCGGACGCAGCGGCAGGCGACGGAGACGGGGGAGATCCTGGACCGGCTCCGGCAGCAGCATCGGGACCAGTGGCGCTCACGCCTGAGGTCAAGCAGGCCATCGCCGACGAAGTGAAGGCACAGTTGGCCTCGCAGCAGGCGCAGGCGGCACAGAATAGCGGCGGTTCCAGCGCGGCCGCACCGGCGGCGCCAGCACCGGCGCCGGCTAACGCCAGCAACGGCGAAGTTCCGCCGGCGCTGGATCCGGCAAGACGCACCTTTGTGGTCGACAGCGACCTCTCCGTAGTGGCGAACGGGCAGGAATGCGGGTTGACTCAGGGCGACGTCATCACGCGGCTCACCGATACTCCGGATGGAGACAATATGGTGAACGCCAGCGTCGCGGCGAGCAAGAAGTCGGACTGCGCGAGCGGACAAACCGTGGCCGTTAACGTGGACGACCTGCAGGAAATGCAAAACCACTTCGCGGAACAACTTAATGCTGGGTTGGGCGAACTGGCGAAGAAGCAGGGTACCGGCGGTATTCCGAAAGCGCCGGACACCAGCACCGTAGCTTCGGACATACCGCCTCCACCGCCAGATACCTCGGCGGGGAAGATCCTGGAAGATCAAGAGGCGGCGGCCGATCAGACGGAAGCGCAGGTCAAGGCGGAAGCTGCGGGATCGGGCGGCGGGCAGCCGTAGAACGCACGCTCGCGAAACGGCGTATCACCGAATCGATCAAGCAGAAGGGAGCGTCGGATGGCGCTCCCTTCTGCAATCGAGAGGTGAGATCGAGCTTGGGGAAAAACTGAACCGGAGGTTTTTACAATGTCGCAGAAACTCGACGCTCTGATTTCAGGAGTTGTGCTTCTGGCGGTCACGATCCTTCCTTTGTCGCTGGCCAGTGCCCAGGCGGTTTCTCTGCAAGAGCAACTGGCTGCGCAATACAAGCTGGTGAAGATGGGATCGGACACGAGCGGATATTCCGTGGTGGAGGCGGGCACGCTCCTGGCCGTCCAAAAGGGCGGAATCCTTGCAGTGCCTTATTCCGACAAAACGATTCTAACCACCAGGTATGAAGGCGGAAACGTTCATAGTCCGAACGCCGTTGCGGTGCAAGCACGCAAGGCCCTCTTTGGACATTTTTCGCAGACGGCGTCAGAGGGGCAGTCGACGCACTTGTTTGCGAAGGGAGACAAGGTATATCCCACGAAGATCGACGTCAACGTGGCCAAAGACAGTGTCACTTTGGGCATCGTGGCATGCGACACCTGTAATAAGACCGACCCTCCGACGTATAACAAAGCTCAAGTCCAGTTCCAGTTTCCTGCCGGGAGCCTGGCAAACGCGAGCGCTGGTCAGGTGGAAGATGTGATCGGGCAGCTTCTGTCGATCAGCTCTGACGATTCGCAGCAGGGTGGCGATCAGGGCGGCGGACAGCAGGGTGGCAATGATCAGCAAGGCAACAACCAGCAAGGGGGCGACCAGGGTGGAGCCCAACAAGCGCCAGCAGCGCCTCCGGCGGAGCCTGCGCAGATAGAAAAAGGACAAACTCCCGATCAAGTGAAAGCTGCGCTCGGCAACCCGGACAAGATCGTGAATCTGGGCACGAAGATGATTTATGTTTACAAGGATATTAAGGTTACATTTCTGAACGGAAAAGTGTCCGACGTGCAGTGAGCGGTTTTGTCAGGCCCTAGCCTACTAGAGGATCTTCTTTCCGAACGCCGAGAGCGCGAGCTCGACGGCTAAATCGGCGGTCTGGTTGTGTTCGTCGATGACGGGATTCACTTCCACGATTTCGAAGCTCAGCATGCGTCCGTGGTCGGAGATAATCTCCATGGCGAGATGCGCTTCGCGATAGGTGGCGCCGCCCCAGACCGGAGTGCCGACGCCGGGCGCGTCTTCGGGATCGATCCAATCCATGTCGAGCGAGACGTGATAGCCGACGGTGTCGTGTCCAGCCAGGCGGAGCGCGTCTTCCATGACGGCGCGCATGCCGCGTTCGTCGATGTCGCGCATGGTGAAGACTTCGACTCCGGACTTGCGGATGTTTTCTTTTTCGAAGTTGTCGACGTCGCGGATGCCGACGAGCACGCAATTCTCCGGCGCCACTTTGGGCGAGAAGTCGTAGATCTTGCCCAGTTCGGCGGGACCGAGTCCCATGAGCGCGGCGAGCGGCATGCCGTGCACGTTGCCGCTGGGGGAAGAGTCGGGCGTGTTCATGTCGGTGTGCGCGTCGATCCAGAGAAGACCGATTTTCTGGTTCTTGCGGCGATAGAACTCAGCCACGCCCGACACCGTACCCGCGGCCACAGAATGATCGCCGCCGAGGATGAGTGGGATTTTGCCGGCTTCGAGCGTCTTTAACACCAGGTCGGCACTCTTGGTGCAGGTGGCCGTAATTTCCTTGAGATATTTGGCGTGGGCCGCCCCTTCTTTCTTCTGCTCGGGGATGGCGACGGCTATGTTGCCGGCGTCTTCGACAATGTGGCCGATGGCTTCGAGGCGAGCTTCGAGTCCGGCGACGCGGACGGCGGAAGGACCCATGTCAACGCCGCGGCGGGATTGGCCGAGATCAAGGGGAACACCGATCACGCGGATCTGGCGCGGAGTGATGCTGCTGTAGGTCGTGCTTCGTAGAGGCATATGCTTCCTGTTCACCGCCGAGACGCAGAGTGCGCCGAGAAAAACACTTCTTAGCTTATTCGGGACCAGCCGATTGTCTTTTCTCCCATTCGGCGTCTGGGAATTCATTCACTATTCTCTTCAACCCATTCTTTAGAACTGGGACGTGGAAGTTCATCAATAGACCTACCTTTTTCCTTGCTAGCCTCAGATACGATAAGAGCTGGGCATCGTGAATTGGAAGTAGTTTTTCGATTGCTTTGATCTCGACGATGATCTCGTCTTCCACTACCATGTCAAGACGATAACCACAATCGAGTTTCACTTCCTTATATACAACTGGCAGCGGTTTTTGCTCCTCTAGTTTCAAGCCGAGCTGCTTCAGTTCAAAGGCTAAACATGATTGATAGGCAGATTCCAGCAAGCCTGGCCCCAGATGGCGATGAACCTCGATGGCCGCGCCGATGATGCGGTGTGAAATCTCATCAAGCCTATCGTTTTCTCGCATTTCTCGGCGCTCTCTGCGTCTCGGCGGAGAACACTACGGATAGAGCCGATGCAACATGCGCGGGAACGGGATGGTCTCGCGCACGTGCTCTAAGCCGCAGATCCAGGCTACGGCCCGCTCGATGCCCATGCCGAAGCCGGAGTGGGGGACGCTGCCGTACTTGCGGAGATCAAGATACCACTTGAAGGCTTCTTCGGGCAGATTGTGCTCGTGAATGCGCTGCAGTAACAAATCGTGGGAGGCCATGCGCTGCGATCCGCCGATGATTTCGCCGTAGCCTTCGGGGGCCAATACATCCACGCAAAGAGCGAGGTCGGGGCGCTGGGGATCGGGTTCCATGTAGAACGCTTTCACTTTCGCCGGGTAGCGATGGATCATGACGGGGCGATCGTAGAGCGATGAGAGATAGGTTTCGTCGGGCGAGCCCAGGTCTCCGCCCCACTCGAATTTGTTTTCCAGCTTGCCTTGGGCGTAACCTTCCTGCAATTTTGTGACGGCTTCGTCGTAGGTGATGCGCGGAAAGGGCGCATCGATCTTCTCGAGCTTGGTGAGGTCGCGGCCGATGGTCACGAGGTCGGGGCGGCGGCGGTCTAGACATCGCTTCACCAAAAAAGTCAGCAAACCTTCGGCGAGTTCCATCAGGTCGTCGAGCGTGGCGTAGGCAACTTCGGGTTCGACCATCCAGAATTCGGTGAGATGGCGGCGCGTCTTCGATTTTTCCGCGCGGAAAGTTGGGCCGAACGAATAAACCTTGCCGAGCGCCATGGCGGTCGCTTCGATGTAGAGCTGGCCGGACTGCGTGAGGTAGGCCTGCTCTTCAAAGTAGTCCACGGGAAAAAGCGTAGAGGTTCCTTCGCAGGCAGCGGGGGTGAGAATCGGCGGATCGGTAAGGGTGAATCCGTTGCCGTCAAAAAAATCGCGGGCGGCGCGAATGATTTCGGCGCGCACACGCAGGATGGACGCCTGGCGCTGCGAGCGCAGCCAAAGATGACGATGCTCCATTAAGAAGTCGACGCCGTGTTCTTTGGGAGTGATGGGGTAGGGAGTGGACTCGGACACGCGCTGCACGACCTGGACGTTCGAGACGTCGAGTTCATAACCGCCGGGGGCGCGCTTATCGGCGCGAACCTTGCCTTCGACGATGACGCTGGATTCCTGGGTGAGGCCTTTGATGGCGTCGAAAACCTCGGGCGGTACGGCGTTCTTCGGGACTACGCCCTGGATGACGCCGGAGCCGTCGCGAAACTGGGGGAACAAGAGCTTGCCGCTTTCGCGGAGATTATAGAGCCATCCACGGATAGTGACGGACTGGCCTTCGTGCTTGCCGATTTCTGCGATGGTGCTGATTGGTGAGGACATAAAATTATCCGCGCTGATGCTGCACAATCAAGAGGTCAGAGGCGAGAGGTCAGATTGCAGAGGTAAAACCGGTCGGATTGGCTGTCGGGCTTAACTTTTGCAATCTGACCTCTGACCTCTGACCTCGCTCTTACGAGTCTTCCAATTTTTGAAAGGTTGCGATTACTTCTTCGCTGGGGTTCTTTTTTTCTTCTCCGTCGATTTCCAGCAACAGGGGCAGCTTTTGCGGTGCGCTGCGCAGTAATTCCACGGTCTGTTTCCAGTCGATCGATCCTTTGCCAGGCCAGAGGTGCGAGTCTTTGTCTTTGTGGTTGTCATGCACGTGGGTTGAGCAGATGTGGTTCTTCAGGATGGCGAAGCTTTCGGGAATGCCTTCCATCATGTGGGCGTGACCGCAATCGAAACAGACGCCGATGTCGTCGAAATGCATGGTTTTGATGAACTCGACGAGGCGATCGGGCGTCGACAGTTCATTGGGAATATTTTCAATGAGCACTCTTACGCCGAGCGGTTTGGCGAAGGCGCGCAGGTGCTCGACGGAGGTCATCGCCGCTTCGAATTTCTTCTCGTCGAACGCGTCATTCGGATTGCCGATGTGCTGCACGAGAAAGCGGAACGGGATGTGCTCGGCGACTTCGAGGGCGCGCTTGATCTCGTCCATGGCATCGATGCGGCCGGCGCGGTCGGTGGAGGCGATGTTGACGGGCGGCGAACCGGTGCGTCCCCAATCGTAGTCGGAGTACAAAGGCGCGTGGATGGAATTGAGTGGAATACCGGTGGAGCGAAACCAGTCGGCGATCTCGCGGACATGCTGCTTGCGATTGGCGTAGTCGAAGTGCTGGCGGGCGGCAAAGATTTCGATCGACTGGGCTCCGGCCTTAACCAGCTCGTCGAGCAAGCCTGGATGGAGCCGCTCCTTTACATAGACGTATGTCGATACCGCCCTCAGCATCAGTAACCTACCGCCTTCCCATTGTTACGTGCGTCGCTCGCTCCCAGCCGCTCGCCGGTCTTGGGGTCAACCATGATGCACTCGCCGTCTCCCCAGAAATGGTCGACCTTCAGCTTGTATCCTTCGGAACGCAGAAGGTTCATTGTATCGGGAGAGAGGCGGTCTTCGACGAAAATCTGATCGGGGAGCCACTGATGATGAAACCTGGGTGCGTCGACGGCTTCCTGAATGTCAAGCGAGAAATCGACCACGCCGATGATCACGTTGGCTACGGTGGTGATGATGGTGGGGCCGCCGGGCGAGCCGAGAACGAGGAAGAGCTTGCCGTCTTTGAGGCCGTCCTTTTTCAGGACGATGGTCGGCGTCATCGCGGAGAGCGGACGCTTGCCCGGGCCGATGGCGTTGGCCGGGCCCTGGATCAGTCCGTAGATGTTGGGGACGCCTTGTTTGGCGGCGAAGTCGTCCATTTCGTCGTTGAGCAGAAAACCCAGGCCTTCAGCGGTGACGTGGGAGCCGAAGGAGTCGTTGAGCGTAGTGGTTACGGCAACGGCGTTGCCTTCGGCATCGACTACGGAATAGTGCGTGGTGTTTTCGGGCTCGCGGATGGCTGTGGCCGGTTTTCGCGACTGAGCTACGCGCTCGAGTTCGCGTGAACGACGGGCGCTTCAGGTCTTTGCTGGGGGTGGCGTGGTTGGGATCGATGGACTCGCGCCAGGCGGCGGCGTACTTTTTGTCGACGAGCTGCGCGACCGGAATTTTGGCGAAGTCGGGATCGCCCATGAAGTCGGTGCGATCGTAAAAGGCGCGGCGGAATGCTTCGACTTCAAGGTGGATGGCGGCGGCGGAGCGGTTGCCGAATTTCGTGAGGTCGAAGCCTTCGAGGATGTTGAGAATTTCGACGAGCGCCACTCCGCCGGAGGATGGCGGCGGAGCACTGATGATGTCGTAGCCGCGATAGGAGCCGCGAATGGGCTCGCGTTCTTTGACTTCGTAGGCGGCGAGGTCGGCGGCGGTGATCAGGCCTCCGCCTTTGTGGATGGCCGCGGCCAGTTCGCGGGCCATGGCGCCGTGGTAGAAATCGTCGGGATCCTTGGCGATGCGTTCCAGGGTGTGGGCGAGTTCGGGCTGCTTGAATAGCTCGCCGGGCTGGTAGTAGTTTCCGTCGCGCTGGAAAATGCGCTTGGATTCGGGAAACTGCGCGAGGTACTCATCCTCTTTCAGATCCTGCGTGTCTTCGTAGGCGAGGGGGAAACCATCGCGCGCGAGCTTGATGGCCGGAGCCATTACTTTTTCCATCGACAGCTTGCCGTATTTTTTCTCGGCATAGACGAGGCCGGCCACGGAGCCGGGGACGCCGACAGACCTGTATCCGACGACGCTGGAATCTTTGCTGGACTCTGGGAGGACGTTACCCTGGGCGTCGAGATACATGTTTTCAGTGGCAGCGGCGGGCGCCTTTTCGCGGAAGTCGATGAAGTGAGTTTCTCCGTTGGCGTTGCGGAGAAGGAGAAAACCGCCTCCACCGAGATTTCCAGCCTGGGGATGGACGACGGCGAGCGCGAAGCCGGTGGCCACGGCGGCGTCGACGGCGTTGCCTCCGTCGCGGAGAATTTCTACGCCAGCGCGTGAGGCAAGCTCGTGGACGCTGGCGACCATCGCGTGCGGAGCGTGCGTGGGACGAAAAGGCGCGGCCACGACGGTCGAGGCGAGCAGAGCGGCCAGGCTGCAGAGGATGGGAAAGCGTTTCAGCGAGGTATGTTGAATGCGCATGGATTGTGGCGAAACGATTGTGGCGAAACTATGAGGCTAGTCCAGGGGGTTGCGGGGAGTCAAACCCTGTGGCTCACCGCCCCAGCCCGCGGTAGTGTTCGTGCCGCCAGCCCCGTCGAATCTTTACGACGGGGATCACGGCAGAGCGCAACCGCCATAGCGAACCCGCTTACTTTTTGCCGGCGCTTGCTTGGCGCTTTCTTCTTGCGCTGGCTTTTTTCTTTGGCGCTTTCGCTGCCACCAAGTCGTAGGACTGGCGAATGAGAGCTTTGAGTTCTCCGAGGGGCAAGACATTGGAGTTGGCGAGCATCACCCACTTGTAGCGTCCGACGTAGGGCGCGGGGGAGATGCCTTCGATTTCGATTAACTCGTGAAATTTCTCTGGAGCGGATTTGAGGACGACGGGAGCGAGTTTACCTTCGGCGAGGTGCACAGTAGCGAATAATTTGCCGCGCACTTTGAAGCACAGGGTTTCGCCCCACTGGAGATTCTCGGCTACATCGGGGAAGGAGAGACAGAGTTTGCGGATCCAGTCGACGTCGGGCATGGGAATGATAGCTTTCGCGGAAGGTCGTGACGCTAATACTGTCGATTGTGGAGCACGGATAGACTGAAGCTTCACCGGTTCAAATCTCTTTCTATGTGGCTTCTAGTGGTGGGCATCGTGTTATTTGCGTCCTGCCTTGCCTCGTTGACAGAGCCCCACTGCGTCCGTCCAGATCACGTTGTCGTCTACAAATAGCACGAACCTCGGGTTCTGTCATAAGGGAAGGAGATGAGTCGTACAAAGCGCATGGCTGGCGAAGCCATGGGCAAGACTCGCTCAGCGGCGACCATGCACTCGCGAGGGGCTTAACGTCCACTGATTCTAGATACCAGTTAGCCACTTTTATAAGCCTTTCATATTTCGTATCCAAACGCGCCAAGACATCACGGCCGCCAGGAATTAAGAGTCAAATCCCGGCGGCGACATGATGCTGCATGGATCCCTTTCCCCGACAGGAGTGTGCATGGAACGCAATAGGCGATAGGCCCACTGGCTCTTAGCACCGCCTGATTGGACAGCCACGGATTGCGTCGCCGTCACGCATGAAGTGATGGACGAAATCTGGAACTGGTGCGTGCCAACACGCCCATCGAGAGTCGAAGCCTTAAAACTACGAGTCGCGCAAATGCCTATGGGCGGCGACGCCGCGAGCTCCATTAGAAGCAAGGCCAAGTGCACGCGGGCAAGAATGCCCGCGCCACACAATCTACACCTGGTCTCTGGCTTCGCCTAACACCACTGATACTTCCAGCTGCTTCTTGCCTCTGAAGATGGTCACTTTCACGGTGTCGCCGGCCCTGTGCTTGTTCATGATCTGGGCGAGGATTTGCTGGCTTTCCACTTTTTCTCCGTCGATGGCGACGATCAAATCTCCACCGATCATTATGGGAGTGTTGCCGAGGTAGGCGCGTTCGGTGCCTCCGCGCAATCCAGCGCGATCGGCGGAGCCTCCGGAAACGGCTTGCACGATTAGCAGCCCGTAGTCGGCGGCGAGGCCGAGTTCGTCGGCGATTTCGGAATCGATGGGGATAGTGCGAACGCCTAACGCGGGACGGCGCACGCGTCCGAGCGTGACCAAATCGTTGACCACGGCTTTAGCGGTATTGATGGGAATGGCGAAGCCGATGCCGGCGCTTTGCCCGACGCTGGAGGCGATCATCGTATTAATGCCGATGACTTGGCCGTGCCAGTTGAGGAGCGGACCGCCGGAGTTGCCAGGATTGATGGCGGCGTCGGTCTGGATGGCTTCTTCGATGACCAGGCCGTCGGGCTCCTGCACCTGGCGGATCGAACTGACGATGCCGCGGGTGAGGGTTCCGGCGAGGCCGAAGGGATTGCCGATGGCATAAACCTTCTGGCCGACCTGCAGGTTGGCCGAGTCGCCCAGGGTCATCGGCTGCAAGTCGGGAGCTTTGATCTGGACGATCGCCAAGTCGTGGGACTTGTCGGTGCCGACAATGGTGGCCTTATATTTCTTGCGGTTGTGAAGCGTGACTTCGACCTGCCGGGCTTCGGCGATGACGTGATAGTTGGTGAGGATGTGTCCGTCTTTGTCGATGACGAAACCGGAGCCCTGGCCTTCCTGCGGCACCAGGCCGTAGAAGAAATCAAAAGTCATTACGCGCGAGGTGATGTTGACGACGGATGCGATGTTCTTGCGGTAGACGGTGATGTTGTTCTGCTCTTCCGCGTCGAGCGGCTCGCTGCCGGCGGCTTCGGTGATTTCAAGCTGCTGCGGACGGCTGATCCAGTTGGCAGGATGGAGACGCCCGTGGCGGTAGGTGGTGAAGTAGAAAAAGGCGGACGCCAGAACAATTGTGAAAGTAAGAGTGCGCAAGAATCTCATTGTGGTTGATCCTTAAAAGTGCCTGCAGTTTGAATTCTAGCGAAAAAGGCTGTTTACCGCAGAGGGCGCGGAGCACGCAGAGGAAATCTCAAATGCATAAGTCCTTCGCTCCGCTCAGGATGACAGCCTGGATCTATTGGTTTGGTTTGCCCCAGCCGCCGCCGCCTGGAGATTCTATGCGGACTCTTTCCCCGGAACGCAGGCGAACGCTGGTCTTACCGGGTATCTCTTCTTCTGAGCCATCGCGCCGGATGATCAGAGTGCGGCCAGGAGCGCCGTCGGCACCGCCGGCCAGGCCGTAGGGTCCGCGGGAACGGCGGTCGGCGAGCAGAGTGACCTGGGCATCGGTTAAGACTTCGATTTCACGAACGATTCCATCGCCACCGGCGTGGAGGCCCGCGCCCCCGCTATTGGATCGAAGAGAATACTGCCGAAGGCGAACCGGGTAGGCATATTCGAGGGCCTCGGCAGGAGTGTTTAGAGAGTTGGTCATGTGGGTGTGGACGCCCGAGACTCCGTCTTTGGTGGGGCGCGCGCCCATGCCTCCGGCGATGGTCTCGTAGTAGGCAAACGGCTCGCCGGTGCGGGGATCTCCCGAACGAGGATCGCCTAAGCGAAGATCGATGCCCCCGATGGTGAGGTTGTTCATGGTGCCGGAAGCAGCGGCTGGGATGCGGTCGGGAATCGCCTGCGCCAGCGCTTTTAGAAGCACGTCGACAATTCGCTGGGAGGTCTCGACGTTGCCGCCAGCGACGGCGGCGGGAGGCCTGGCGTTGACGACGGTTCCCGGTGGAGCGATGACGCGAATGGGACGCATGAGGCCGGATGTGGCGGGCACGTCGTCGTGGAGCAGGCAGCGGAAAACGTAGAAGCAGGCCGAATACGTGATCGCTTCGACCGCATTGATTGCGCCTTGCACTTGCGGGTCGCTCCCGGTGAAGTCGATGGTGACGGCGACTCGCGAATTCTTTTCTGCCGCGAGCGGAGACGCGGCGAGCCGCGTCTCTACGGGGGATTTCTTCTTTGATTTTGATGAAGCCTTAACTTGAATGGTCACGGCTATGCGCACCGGCTTGTCTTCGACGCCATCGTCATCCAGGAAATCCTCAGCGTGATACTGGCCGGGCGGAATGGTGCGCAGAAAGGCTCGCATCATTTCTTCGGAATAGACGAGCAGGTCGGCGGCGGCTCGCTTGGCGCGGGCGATTCCGTAGCGCTCGCAGACTTCACGGAGGCGCTGGGCTCCGGTCTGGCAGGCGGCGATCTGGGCTCCCAAGTCGCCTTCGCGTTCTTCGGGCGTGCGGACGTTATTGAGGAGCAGGGCCAGTACATCGGCGACGAGTTTTCCGCCGCGCATGATTTTGACGGGCGGGATGCGGAGGCCTTCCTGGTAGATTTCTCGGCACGGGCCCATGGAGCCGGGGTAAGTTCCGCCGACATCGGCGTGGTGAGCGCGGGACGCGACGTAGAAGTCGGGAGCGGCTGTGTGGCGGCGGGGCTCTGCCCCGCCGGAACGGGGCGGAGCCCCGTCACCACACGGGATTTTGTTTGATCGGAAAAGATACACCGGCATCACCAACGTGATATCGGGGAGGTGCGTGCCTCCGCGGAAAGGGTCGTTTAGCATGACCACATCGCCGGGTTCGAGTTCACTTTGTTTCTTTTTTCCTGCTTCAATCGCCGCCGCGACCGACATGGGCATCGAGCCCAGGTGCACCGGCATGTGATCGCCCATGGCGATGACCTGGCCTGCGGAATCGAAGACGGCGCAGGAGTAGTCGCGGCGCTCTTTGATGTTGGGAGAGAAAGAAGTACGGCGCAGGGCGGCTCCCATTTCTTCGGCGATGGAGTGGTAGAGGCTTTTGAAGACTTCGAGTTCGACCGGATTGCGCATGCCGGTGACGAGTGTACGCCATGTCCATGCAGTTATGGCGGTATAATCGTGGCCTGCCCGGTCAGTCGAGTTGGTGATTGGAGGTTTTCGATGCGATCGTCTTTGATGCGATCCCTCACGGTGTTTATTGCGTTGACGACCATGCTATCGGTTAGCGCCGGCAAAGATGAATTTCAAGCTGGCGACTTCGTCAAACAGCATTTGAATTCTATCGGGACCGATCAGGCTCGGGCGGCGGTGAAGAATCGTCTGGCCCAGGGGACGGTGAAATTCCAGGTCCTGAACCGCGGGCCGCAAACATGGGATGGCCCGGCGAATTTCGTCTCGGAAGGCGACAAGTTCGCCTCACAGATGAAGTTCCCGCCTACCGTTTTCCGCACCGAGTTGTTTGTGAGGAATGAACAAAAGACTTCAATTGCGCAGGTGAGGCCTGGCGTTTGGTCTCAATTCGGTCAATTCATCATGACGCACAACGAGATTCTTACCGAAGGCCTGTGGGGGGGCACGCTCTCGACCGGGTGGGCGCTATCCCACCTGAACGAACGTCGTGCGAAACTTCAGGATCGCGGAGTGAAAAAGGTGGATGGAATCGATCTTCATCGTATTGATTACACTCCTAAGAAAAACAGCGATCTGGAGATCCAACTCTATTTTGAACCGGACACCTTTCGGCACGTCATGACTGTTTACTTAATGACCGTCGCTGCGCACTTGGGTCGTACCCAGGCAGATTCCAGGAACGAGCAGGAAACGCATTACCGGCTGGAAGAACGGTTTGGGGATTTCAAGGGCATTGACGATCTCACGCTGCCCTCCCGGTGGATTATCCGGTTCACTTATGGAGCACCGTCGGAAGGTATTATCGACCAATATGACATAACCGAGCAAAAAGTGTCGGACAACATATCAGTCGATCCGAAGAATTTTGAGGTTAAGTAGGATCGTCGCACCGCAGGATTAATGCCGCCGGTGTAAACTGCTGTGATTATGGCTGAAGGACGTTCACGGATATGGATATGGGTTCTGGTGGGCGGCGGGTTGTTTGCGCTGTTCGTGGTGGCGGTGTTTACGCTGGTTTACCTGAGTTTTGGCGGCCGGGATGAAGAATCATTTACCGGCTTCGGCTCTAAGATCGCGGTGGTTGATCTGGACGGCGTAATTTTCTCTCCCAAGCAGATTGTTCCCCAGCTTAAGAAGTTTGCCGATGACGATTCCGTCAAGGCCATCATCATTCACGTGAATTCTCCCGGAGGCGGCGTGGCCGCGTCGGAGGAGATCTACCGGGAAGTGAAGCGGATTCGCGACGAAAAGAAAAAACGAATCGTAGCCTCGATTGAAACGGTGGGCGCGAGCGGAGCATATTACGTATCCTCGGCCACCAACAAGATCTACGCCGATAAAGGCAGTGTGGTGGGATCGATCGGGGTGATCGCCGAATGGGTGAACTACGGCGAGCTTCTGAAGTGGGCCAAGCTCAACGCGATCACCATGAAGGCGGGCGAATTCAAGGACACGGGCAGCCCGACGCGCGAAATGACGCCCGCGGAACGCGAGTACATGCAGGGCTTGATTGACAACATGCATACCCAGTTCATCCAGGCGGTCGCCGACGGCAGGCACGCGAAAGAAGCCGACATCCGCGCCATCGCAAACGGGAAGGTCTGGACCGGTCAGCAGGCGTTCGATCTGAAACTAGTGGATCAGATCGCGGATTTCGAGGGCGCGGTGAAAGATACGGCCCGGGCGGTGAATATCTCCGGCGAACCGACTCTAGTCTATCCGCCGAAGGAGCGGCGGTCGGGGTTGGATCTGCTGTTTGGCGATGTTTCCGATTATTTGCCTACGCGGGAGAAGCTGCTGGAGCAGGAGGTCGGCTTTTACTATCTGTGGAAGTAGTTCTCCGTTCCCGGTTCTCAGTTCTCGGAAAAAACTCCGGGTGCCCTTTTCCCTACTTGCACAGAACCCCTTAAATTTGAGAAGGTTATAGGCGAGCAAAGGGAGCGCAGAGGCTTATGACGAAGGCTGATCTGATCGAAGAAGTTTCCCGGCTGGCGGAACTAACCCGCAAAGACAGCGAAGTGATCGTGGATACGATCTTTGACAGCGTGGTGCGGTCACTGCGGGTGGGCGACAAAATCGAAATACGCGGGTTTGGCAGCTTTCGCACCCGCCAGCGCAAGCCGCGCGTGGGCCGAAACCCAAAAACCGGCGACCGCGTGGAAGTTCCGGCAAAGAAGATCCCATTCTTCAAGCCCAGCAAGGAATTGAAAGACCTGGTGAACAGCAGCGCAACGGCGGCGGTTGCTCCTGCCGCGCCGCCACCAAGCGCGCACTAAGACTAATGTCGTGTCCTGCCAGTCACCTGGCGTAAATCCGTGGCGTAAATCCGCAGCGGCATCCTGAGCCAACGCCAAGCTCACGAACAAATTAAGAATTCCGGATTCTGCAATTCCGACTACCGGGATCCCGCGCGCGCAGATGATTTTTGCGCGAGGACGTCGATGGGGGGAAAGGACTTGGCGGTCGTAAAGGTGCGCTCCGGCGGCAGCGCCCCGTTGGCGATGGATTTCACCATCATCTCAATCGCCATATCCGCATTCGGCGGAATGAAAATGGTAGCGGTCAGCAGCTTGCGTCGCACCCACTCCTGCCCGGTCTTGGGAAGTCCATCGCACCCGAGAAAGGGCATCTTCTGCAGTTGTTCACGCAGGTCGCTGCATTCTTCGAAAGCCTTGCGGGCTCCCCGCGCCATGGAATCGTCCTGCGCGCAGACGGCTTCAATCTGCGCCTGGCGCGAAGTGGAAAGACGGAGCCATGAGCTGACCGTTTTATAGGCGCTGGATTCGGTCCATTGGGCCTTGACGACGCGAAGTTGTACGTTGTTGGGCTTGGTCTCGAGCAATCCGCTGTAGCGTTGCCGGGCGGCCAAACTCTCGGCAGGGCCCTGAATGTAGAGAGCGGTCCCGCCCGCCGGCATCAGGACGCCCAGTTGCTGCCCCTGGATGCGGCCAATCTCTTCGTGGTTCGAGGTGATAGCAAATACCGGCACATGAAAAAGGCGGCGGAGTTCGCCAATATAGTCGCCACCGTGGTTCAGCAGCACCACTCCAATTCCAGCGGCGACGGCGGCGCGGGCAACCTGAGGATGGGCGGTAGATCCTGCCGGTTCGAAGATGATGGCGTCGGGTCGCGCCGTAGTAGTGGACTGGATGCTGGCTAGCAGTTGCTGGCTCTGCACAATGCCGTCGTTATTGGCGTAGATGATCTCGAGGTCAACCCCTAGTTTGCGGGCGGCATGGCGGGCAGCGGAGGTCTGCTCCACCTGGTAGTCGTTGTCGTCGTTGGTCAGGGAGAGCAGAAAGCTTAGCTTTTTCATTTGGGGAAACGTTCTGCGGCAATCATACCTTGGCGTCGCCGTAGGTGAGCGTGACGATGGTAACGGGCTTTGGGCGCGTCCTGAGCTATCGCGGTGAGGAACGTGCTTAGACGAAGCAGGAGGAATTTCGCGGGAGCGACCATGTCCCAGCCGGTGATTGCTAGACCATTGATTCTCATCGCCACGCCATGCTTCAGCGGCATGGTTTCGCAGAACTACATGTTGTCGGTGATACGACTCATGAGCTACGCGAAATCTGCTGGGTTTGACGTGTCGCTATCGCTGCTTGGGTATGACGCTCTGATCTCTCGCGCGCGCAGCACCCTGGTCGCCGCTTTTTTGGACAATCCGGCGGCCACCCATCTGCTGTTTGTCGACGCCGATATCAGCTTCGAGCCACCTCAGGTCGAGCGCTTGCTGCGGTTTGATAAGGACTTTTCCGGGGCGCTGTATCCGCTCAAGTCGATTGATTGGGATTTCATCCCGCAGCGTTGTGTGGAAGGCGGTGAAAACGTGAGACAGGCTGCGCTGTCCTATGTCGGAACCTTTTGCCCCGAGGCGGAGCGTAAGCAGGAGGGAGATTTTGTGACGGGGGTTTATGTCGGCGGCGGTTTTCAGATGATCCGCCGCAACGCACTGGAGAAAATGATTGCCGCTTATCCCGAAGCTCATTTCAACCGCGTGCATAGCATGCCGATGACCGGTTCGCGAGGCGAGGCGGGGCAGAGTTCGAATCTTAGTTCAAATCTTTTTGCGCTTTTCGATTGCATCATAGACCCCGACACTGGGGCCTATCTGAGCGAGGACTATTCTTTTTGTCTGCGCTGGCGGCGCATCGGTGGTGAGATATGGATTGATGCCGCGAGCAAACTAACCCACTCCGGTCCCTACGAATTCGTCGGTGATCACGCCTCGCGCTTCCATGAAGCCACGGCATCGAAGAAACCGGCGCCGGCGCCGCGATGATTGCGCACTAGATAGTTGGCGTGCCAGTCTCCTGCACCTATGGGGCGTTAGAAATGTTCAAGTAGGTATTCACAGCATCGACAGTCAGGCTGAGGCTGGAAGCGATCTGCGAAACTTGCTGGCCCTGCTGGTAGAGCTGAATGACCTGTTGTGACTCGGAGAGTTTGACCGTGTCCGTTAAGTCGTTCGCGGGTTGCTGGATTTTTTGAGCGGCCGCCGAATTCGAGTAAGAGTTCGCAGCGGCGAATGACGCGGGGGAGAGCGAGCTGGATACTGAAATACTCATATTGAAATACCCATAGAAGCTACCTTTCCTCTTACTGATGGAAAAATCGGCAGACAGGAATCACCCCATGAGTCGAATCGCCCCCTGCGTTTGAGGAGTTGGCCCCACGGTTCCAAAGTGGAACGAGGGAAAAGCGCGTCCCGTCCGCTTAATGGCACGAGACCTGCTCTGACCATTGGGACTTAGCCTCGCCCAGGGTATTGTCGGGGAGACGCTCTCACCCGTTCTTGCGTTGCGGGATGCCCCGCGGAGAAGATATGGTCATCGCCAATGCCCAGGCCGGCGTTCAGGCAAATGACGCGATCTTCCTGCATTCGAGCTGGCGCACGGCGAGCACATACGTCTGGGCCAAGTTTCGGCAGCGGTCCGACACTTACTGCTATTTCGAACCGCTTAACGAACATCTGTTTGCGGCGACGGCGGAAGTTATCGATCGCTTCGTCCCCTGGTCCTTTGCCAATCACCCGGCACTCGAAGCGCCCTACCTGGAGGAATTTCGTCCGCTCATCCGCCGGGACGGCGACGGCGGCTTATCGGGTTTCGGGGTACAAAGTTTCGGTATACCGGGTTTTCCGGCGCATCTTACGTTCGGGCGATACTGCGCCACGAGCGGCGATCCTATGCCCGAATTGGAAGCGTATCTAGCCGATTTGGCACAGCTGGCCAGGCGGCTTGGCCGGCGTCCGGTCTATGGATTCGTGCGCACGGATTTGAGGGTGGGCTGGTTCCGCGCCCGCATGCCGGGCACGCATATCTTCATCCGCCGCGAGCCGCGCCGGCAGTTTATGTCGATGTTGCGCCAGGCGGTGCAGGGCAACCCTTATTTTCTGCAACGGGGCGTGGTCATTCTCCGCCACAATTTAGAAGCGCCTGCCTTCGCACCGCTGCTGGCAGCCCTCGAGTTTCCGGCAATCGACTTGCCCCCGTTGCTCGATTCGTCCGCGCTGCGCGAGGCTTTTCGAGGCAAGCTGGTGGATGAGACGGTTTTGCGCCGGCTCTACTTCATTTTTTATTTCATGTGGCTGCTGGCGCGGCAACTGGGCGAGCCGCATTGCCATCTGGTCATCGACATCGATCGGCTGAGTATCGATCGGCTTAGCCTTCACCATTCCTACCGCCGCGAGATCGAAGATCGCCTGGGCGATCTGGTGGGTATGGCCGTCTCATTCGCCGACTGCCGGGTCGAGCGCTATGACCAGAATCTCAGTTGGAGCGCTGCCCAATTCGAGGCTCTTGAACGGGAGATCGAAGCTCTGGCGGGTGGTGTAGGGACGGGCGCTCCCTCGACCAAGTCTCGCAGCGAATGTGTAAGATATGGGACTGGGGCCCATAGCTCAACGGTTAGAGCAGCAGACTCATAATCTGTTGGTTCCTGGTTCGAATCCAGGTGGGCCCACCAGAGTCTCAGCCCACATTCCGCGGTCGCCTTTCTCCGCCGTCACCCTACCGGCAAACTAAAGTAAAAAACCGACCCGTGCCCCAACTGGCTGGTAAGGCCGAGGCGTCCACCGTGGGCTTCTACGATGGCTTTGCAGATGGCCAGCCCCATGCCGGTTCCATGGACTTGCACGCGCTGGTTTCGTCCACGATAAAATTTTTCAAAGACGAGAGACTGCTCGAAGTCGTCGATGCCGGGGCCGCGATCGGCAATGTTGACCATGAGCGTCTGGTTGTTGTCCTTCGCTTCGGCGGTGATCCGGATCGGAGCTCCGGGGGGTGAGTATTTGGCGGCGTTCTCGAGCAGATGCACCAGGACTTCCTTTATGTGGGCGGAGTCCATGCGCGCGTTGGGAAGGCCGGCGGGGATTCTGACTTCCACCGGATGTTGCACCAGAGTTGCTTCACTTCGCTTAGCGCTTCTTCGACCGGGCCCCGATGGGCGCGGACTCGAAGCGAAATTCCACTTTGTTAGCATCCAACTGCGCCATTTCGGCGGCTTCTCCGATCAACCGGTTCAGCCGATCGCTTTCTTCGTTGATGATGGTGAGCAGTTCGCGCGTCTCCTCCGGTGAGTGGCCGGACGACTGACTTGAGCTGCCGAGAAGCGAGGTCACGGACGCTTTAATGGCGGTGAGCGGAGTGCGAAATTCGTGGGTTACCGAATCGAGCAAGACAGAACGCAATTGCTCGCTTTCGCGGGCGGCCTCAGCGCGGCTGAGTTTTTCGACAGCGCTCGCGCGTTCGACGGCAATGGCCACGAGGCTGCCGATGGCCTCCAGCGTCTGCCGCGAGAGCATCGAACCAGCGACGCCCATACAACCGACGACGCGTATGCCCATGCGGAGCGGCATGAAGGCCAGTTGGCGGACAGCATCGAATCGCGGCTCACCGCGCAAGCAGACCAACTGGAGATCTTGCGATTCCAATCCGTCGATGGTGGGGCCAGAGCGATAAACGTCGGTCCGGCTGGACAACGAAATCGCCGCTGACCGGATGCCGAATGACTCTACGATGTAGCGAGGAATAAGGTTCAGCAACTCGGCCGGGCTTTCGCTGGAAAGCAGCAACTGGCTGAAAGCGTAGAGGCGTTCCAGTTCCTGGCGGCGCTCAATGGCAGAGCGTGCCCCGCGGCGCGCTCGCGCTGACAGTTCGCTGACCGCCACGGCGGTGACCAGGAAGGCGAAGAGTGCAATCCAGTTCTGCGGGTCGGCAATGGTAAAGGTGCCGATCGGAGGCAGAGAAAAGTAATCGAACGCAAAGGTGGCGACCACCGACATGAAGACGGCTTGCCGCAAGCCCCAGGTGGCGGAGATCGCGAGTATACCCAGCAGGAAGACGAGAGCGATCGTGGTGGGATTGAAATGGAGCCACCGGGCTCCGACGAGAGTTATTCCCGCAACAGACAGCGCCGAGATCAGGTATCCGTATCCGGATAGGGCCGCTCGGTTCACGAGCCGATTGTATGACAAAGGGAGGTTTCAAGGTTTCAGAGTTTCAACGTTTCAAGGATGGAGAGGTGGAAACACCCACCGGCGGTCTGACCTTGTAACCTTTGAAACCTTGAAACTTTTTTTCTGAGACAATGATCGCGATGCCCAAGACTCCCGAGCAATGGCTGGAGGATGTTTCGCCGCCGAAGAAGGGCGGCAGATTCAAGCTTTTTCTTGGATATGCGCCCGGCGTGGGCAAAACCTATACCATGCTGAGCGAGGCGATCCGCCGCCACAGCCGCGGCGAAGACGTCGTGATCGGAGTTGTGGAAACCCACGGCCGCAAGGCGACGGCAGAACTGGTCACGCAGCTGGAAGCGGTGCCGCGCAAAGCAGCTCGAGTACAAGGGCACGCTCTTCGAGGAGATGGATGTGGACGCCATTCTGGCGCGCAAGCCCAGGTCGTGCTGGTGGACGAACTGGCGCACACCAACATCGAAGGCAGCAAGCATCGCAAGCGCTATGAAGACGTGCTGGAGCTGCTGGACGCAGGAATCGATGTTCTCTCCACCATGAACATCCAGCACCTGGAGAGCGTGACCCCGATGGTGCAGAAGATCACCGGCATCGCGGTGCGCGAGACGGTTCCTGACTGGGTGCTGCAACGAGTCGACGAGTCGTGATGACCGACCTGACGCCGGAGGCGCTGCAGAACCGCATGCGGCGCGGCGATGTTTATCCGCAGGAGCGGGTGGACGGGCGCTGGGCAATTTCTTCCGCGAGCAACCTGATCGCGCTGCGCGAGATGGCCTTGCGCCAGGTGGCGCAACAGTGGACCGCAGCCTGGAACAGCATCGCGGAGAGGAAGAGCAAGATCCAGGAGCCGGTTGCAATCCGCGAACGCATTGCGGTCGGCATCAGCTCCAACCCGGCGGCGCAGTATCTGGTGGCGCGCGGGGCGCGCATGGCGCAGGCCATGAATGCCGAGTTCTTTGTCGTCTATGTCGACCTGGGGCGAGACATCCAGCGAAGCGAATCAGCGTACCTTGGAGGCGAACTTGCGTTTCGCGGAGAACGTTGGCGCACAGATCGTGCGGCTGAAGGGCAAAGACGTCGCCGAGGCGATCGCGGAATTCGTCAGCGAAAAACACATCACGCAAGTTGTTTTCGGACACTCCGCCACCACCGGCTGGAAACGATACCTGTATCTTTCCGCCATCCATCAGTTTCTGCGCGACGCGCCTGCGGTGGACGTGCACATCGTCACGCAGGAACCCGGCTGATCGGGCGCCGTAGCGCGTAAACCCGCAGCACAGGAACTGGAGCAAAAGCTTTGAGCATAAACACATTCTGGTCGTGGACGACGAATCCCAGATCACGCGGGTGCTGCGCACTTCTCTCACCAGTCACGGATATGACATCCGGGTCGCCAACGACGGCGAGACTGCGCTGGAGATCATGAAAGACTGGTCGCCCGATCTGGTCATCACCGACCTGGCCATGCCCAACATGGACGGATTGGAGTTGTGCCGGCGGCTGCGGGCGAAGACGCAGATTCCGATCATCGTGCTCTCGGTGCGCGGTGAGGAGCGGACCAAGGTCAAGGCTCTGGATGCCGGCGCCGACGACTACGTGACCAAGCCGTTCGGTATGGAGGAACTCCTGGCGCGCGTCCGCGCCAATTTTCGCCGCGCGCGGACGGAAGCGTCGGAAATGGAGCCGATCGAGGCGGGCGACTTCAAGATCGATCCTGGAGCCCGCACCGTTTTTGTAAAGGACCGCGCGGTCCATCTCACTCCGAAAGAATTTGACCTGCTCGCGTATATTTGGCCCGCCACGCCGGCAAAGTGGTGACGCATCGCGCCTTGCTGGGCGCGGTCTGGGGCGGTAGAACACGGAGCAGGTCGAATATCTGCGGGTGTTTGTTGCGCAACTCCGCAAGAAGCTTGAGCCCTCGCCAAATTCCCCTCGCTACATCGTGACCGACCCCTGGGTAGGCTATCGCTTCGAGCCCGGAACTTGATCGGCTAGCTGGAGGCTGACGGCTTCTCCTGCTTTATCTCGCCGGGCTTTTCTTTACGACTTCTTTACGAACCTCTTACCTCATCTTTATGGGGAAACGTTTCTAATCTTCGCTGGCACAAGGAGCAGTTGTGCGTTAGAGGAGATGTGTGACTTCCTCCCTGGGTGAGCGTTGGAGACCTTCCTTTTATGAATCAGCAAAGACTCAAAGCCATAAATCCTGCGACGAAAATCGCAACGCGCACTGCGCTCGTTTTACTCACCGCCGCGTTTCTTAGTCTTCCGCTGCATGGACAGCAGAAGCCTTCTGCCTCCGAAAACGTCGCGGCCTCCACGCCGGATCCGAGCGGAGGTGTTTCATCTGCCGCCGATCCGCCTGCCACAGGTCAATCGATTTCGCCGGCGATTCTGATAGAGCTCGAGACGATGAAAAAGCGGATCGAGCAGCTCGAAGAGGAGCTGAAAGTCCGAGCCGCGACGGCGGCCCCATCTCCAGCGCCAGCTACTCTGGCAAGAACGACCGAAACCTTGCCGGCCGTGGCCGCCGTTCCGGTCGTCGCGGCCTTGCCCGCTGCGGCGCCGGCTCAGGCGATGGTCGCGCAAACGTCGAGCGATTCCGCGGGTGCCGCATCGGCAAAAAAACAAAAAATCGATCCTTTTTCCGATTGGGACTGGACCTGGCTCAACGGCAACCCGCGCAACAAAGATGTCGCCTTTGATTCAAAATTCTTTACCCCGGAAATTCGGGCCGATATTACCTACAACTACGATTTCAACAAGCCGATCGATAACTCGATCGGCGGGTCGAGCGAAATATTTCGCTCCAACGAAATCCAGTTGGAGCAGCTTGGCCTTGGCGGCGACTTCCACTACGACAACGTTCGTGCCCGCTTCATGACTCAGTTTGGCATGTATTCCGCAACCACGCCGCGCAATGATCCCAGCCCGGCGAAGGGCCAATGGGACCTCGACACTGCCGATCGCTATCTCGCGGAAGCCTATGGCGGCTACCACATCAACGCGTTGAACGGAATCAACATCGACGCAGGAATTTTCTTGTCTTACATCGGTCTGTTCAGCTACTACAACTTCGATAACTGGGCTTATCAGCCTTCGTATGTCTCTTCCAACACGCCCTGGTTTTTCGAGGGCCTGCGAGTGCAGATTTTCCCCACTCCCCACTTAAAGATCGAGCCGTGGTTCATCAATGGATGGCAATCGTATGGTTCGGCCAATTCAAGGAAGGGTTTGGGTGGGCAGATCAAGTGGACTCCGAGACCCTGGATGAATGTCATCTCCAACAATTACGGCCTTGGCCACGACGATCTCTATATACCGAATCGCGGCCGCATCCACACCGACAACAGTGTCGAGATCAAGTATTTCGACCGACCCGGACAGACGCTCGACAAGATGGCGTTCTCTTTCACCGGCGATCTGGGTTGCGAATTTGGCCCCAGCACGGCCACTTTGGCAGGCGTGAGCTGCCACGGTAACAAGAAGGACGCGCTTGCGCAACCCAGCGCCAATTTTCCGCAGGGGGAATCGATCCGAAGCAAAGCTTTGTCGGCTACATGGTTTACAACCGCATGTGGTTCAAGAAGGATACGTACGGATTAACCATCGGCGGCGGCCAAATCAACAATCCGGGACGCTATCTGGTCCTGGTTCCGCCCATCAATGGTGAAACTGCCCCTTCCGCGGCCATCAACGCTCCCTACTTTACCGGGAATCCCGGAGACCCGTTCAAGGCCTGGGATTCTTCGCTCACGTTTGATTACATGCCGAGGCAGTGGATCACCTTCCGCTGGGAGTACGACTATCGCCACGCCAGTGTGCCGTACTGGACTGGTCGCGGCGGAATTACGCCGCCGGGATCGGGGGAGTGCCTTATACCAATAACGGATATCCCCAGTACTTTGCCTGCAACGACGGAAATTCGTCCATGCAGGAGAGCCTCAGCGGCGCGGAAACCGCCTGCGGAGCGCAGGGCAGCACGGTATGGTTCCCGGATCTGCGCCAAGGACGAGTCCATAGTCGATATCGACATCCTGGTTAAGTTTTAGTTAGAGCGCTGCATGCAGGCTTCCTCAAGGGGAAGCCTGCTTTACCTGGATCAAGCGGTTTCAAACGGAGGTGGAACGTGGTTAAGACCTGGACGTCTTGCTGGCGCCAACATCGCTGCGACGTTGGTAGCCGGAACTCTTGCAGTGAATGCTGCTACGGCCCAATCCGAGAAAGCAACCGGCGTAGTCTCTCCAGGGCCGGCGTCTGAAACAACTGAACACGAGATGAAGCGTTGCCGCCGCAAGGGAAGCGGCCAAGCAACTATTGCTCGTATTGGATACAGAAAAGAGTGGCAGGGTCTCAAAGCAGGAATGGATGAAATTTATGGAAGCAGAGTTTGACCGGCTGGACGTGAACCATAACGGAGAGCTGGATGTTAAAGAATTAACGAAATCGCGAGTGCGATACCGCGCATCGGTCGGCAAGTGAAGTTTTTTTGCATTTGAAGAAGGAGGTCGTGTGCAAGACGTGATCTTCATCGTCGTCGCGATAGCGTTCTTCCTGCTGTCGCTGGGTTATGTGCAATTCTGCGATCGAATTCGCTGAGGACAAATCGCCTGAAGGCAAATCAACTGAGGCAAACAATTATGAATGCTGAATCGATCATCATGCTGATCGTAGTGCCGGGTTGATGGTCTACCTGCTCTACGCGTTGCTGCGGCCGGAGAAATTCTGACATGACAGCCAATGGCTGGATTCAAATTGCGCTCTTTCTCGCTCTGATCCTGGCGATCACCAAGCCGATGGGCGTGTTCATGGCCCGGGTCTTCAATCGCGAGCGCACATTTCTCGATCCGGTGCTGCGGCCGGTCGAGCGCCTGCTCTATCGCCTGACCGGCGTGGATGAAAACCACGAGATGCGCTGGACGGAGTACGCCGTCGCCATGCTGCTGTTCAGCGGCGTCTCCATGCTGCTGCTCTATCTGATCGAGCGGGTGCAGCAGTTCCTGCCCTGGAATCCGCAGAAGTTTGGCGCGGTCGCCCACGGCACTGGCGTTCAACACCGCCGCTTCGTTCACCACCAATACCAACTGGCAGACCTATTCGGGCGAGACCACCGATGAGCTATCTCACGCAGATGGCCGGCCTGGCCTACCACAACTTCGCTTCGGCCGCGACCGGCATCGCGCTGGCGATCGCGTTCATTCGCGGCATCGCGCGCCGGAAAAGCAAACCATCGGCAACTTCTGGGTCGACATGACCCGCTCCACTCTGTGGGTGCTGCTGCCCGCCTGCATCGTCTATGCGCTTGCTGCTGGTTTCGCAGGGCGTGGTGCAGAACCTCAAGCCCTATGACACGGCCAAGCTGGTCGAGCCGCAGCAGGTCCAGAAGACTGGGACCGACGGCAAGCCGATGGTTGGGCCGGACGGCAAAGCCGGTCATGGACACAGTAACCGACCAGACCATCGCGCAAGGCCCGGTCGCTTCGCAGGAAGCATCAAGATGCTGGGGCACGAACGGCGGCGGCTTCTTCAACGCCAACAGCGCCCATCCGTTCGAAAATCCCACGCCGCTCAGCAACTTCCTGCAGATGCTTTCCATCTTCGCGATCCCCGCGGGTCTTACTTACACGCTGGGACGCATGACCGGGTCGCCGCGCCACGGCTGGGCGGTGTGGGCGGCGATGGCGATTCTGTTCCTGTGCGGGGTTACGACGGCTTACTGGGCCGAGGCCAGAGGCAATCCTCTGCTGCATGGAGTCGACCAACAGGCCACCGCGCTGCAGCCCGGCGGCAACATGGAAGGCAAGGAAGTGCGCTTTGGCATCGCCGATTCCGCGCTGTTCGCCACCGTCACCACCGACGCCAGTTGCGGCGCCATCAACAGCTTGCACGATTCCTTCACCCCGCTGGGCGGAATGGTGCCGCTGGTCAACATCATGCTCAGCGAGACCGTCTTTGGCGGCGTGGGCGCGGGCCTGTACGGCATTCTGATCTACGTGGTGCTGGCGGTGTTCATTGCCGGACTCATGGTCGGGCGAACGCCGGAATATCTGGGCAAGAAGATTGAAGCCTACGACGTGAAGATGGCGATGCTGGTGACGCTGGTTTTCCCGCTGATCATTCTGGTGCTCACCGGCATTTCGGCGGTCGAGGGATTTGGCACCTCGAGCATCAGCAACCCCGGTCCGCACGGCTTGACGCAGATTCTCTACGCGTTCACGTCCATGGCCGGGAACAACGGCTCCGCGTTCGCCGGTCTGAACGGCAACACGCTCTGGTACAACACTGCGGGCGCGGCGACGATGCTGGTTGGCCGGTTCTTCATGATCATTCCCATGCTGGCGATTGCCGGCAACCTGGCGAAGAAGAAATCTGTGCCGGCTTCGGCGGGAACGTTCCCGGTGACTACGCCACTGTTCACCGTTCTGCTGGTGTCGGTGATCTTGATCGTCGGAGCGCTCACATTTTTCCCGGCTCTGAGTCTGGGACCCATCCTTGAACACCTGCTGATGATGGCTGGTAAGACTTTCTGAGATACAGCTTCGAGTCAGTGCTTTCTGAGGAACAAGATGGCAGAGAAGAAAAGCAAGAGTTTGTGGGACGCAAAAATCGTCCGGCGCGCGCTGGTCGATGCCGTTGGTCAAGCTGGATCCCCGCACCATGATGAAGAATCCCGTCATGTTCGTGGTCGAGGTTGGCAGCGTGATCACGACCTTGCTGCTGTTCCGCGAGAAGCAGAGCTTCGCCTTCAATCTGCAGATCACGCTCTGGCTGTGGTTCACGGTGCTGTTCGCCAATTTCGCGGAAGCCATGGCCGAAGGCCGCGGCAAAGCGCAAGCCGACACGCTGCGCAAAGCGCGCTCGGAAACCGTTGCCAAACGCCTACTGCCAAGCGGCTGCACAGAAACGGTGCCGAGCTCGAAGCTGCGTGCCGGCGATGTCGTGACTGGTGACCGCGGGCGAATTCGTCCCGGGCGATGGCGAAATCATCGAAGGCGTGGCCTCGGTGGACGAGTCGGCGATCACCGGCGAATCCGCGCCGGTGATCCGCGAAGCGGGCGGCGACCGCTCCGCGGTCACCGGTGGCACGCGGGTGCTTTCCGATGTGATCAAAGTGCGCATTACTTCGAATCCCGGTGAAACCTTCCTCGACCGCATGATTGCGCTGGTCGAGGGCGCGGAGCGGCAGAAGACTCCCAACGAAATCGCGCTCAACATTCTGCTGGCAGGCTTGACCATCATCTTTCTGCTGGCTGTGGTCACGCTGCAGCCGTTCGCGATTTACTCGGGATCGCCGCAGACGGTGTTTGTGCTGGTCTCGCTGCTGGTCTGTCTGATTCCGACGACCATTGGCGGACTGCTCTCCGCCATCGGCATCGCCGGCATGGATCGCCTGGTGCAGCACAACGTGCTGGCCATGTCCGGGCGCGCCGTCGAAGCGGCTGGCGACGTGAACACGCTGCTGCTCGATAAAACCGGAACCATCACGCTTGGCAACCGCCAGGCAGCGGAGTTCATTCCCGCGCCGGGGATCACCGAAGCCGAGATGGCCGATGCCGCGCAACTCTCTTCGCTCGCCGACGAAACGCCCGAAGGCCGCTCGATTGTCGTGCTGGCGAAAGAAAAGTACGGTCTGCGCGGACGCGAACTGGCTTCGCACGAAGCGGTATTCGTCCCCTTCACCGCGCAGACCCGCATGTCGGGCGTGAACCTGGATGGCCGCGAAATTCGCAAAGGCGCGGTCGACGCCATCGCCAAATATCTGCATCAGTTCGGCACATCGCTGCCGCGCGAGATGCAGGCCAGCGTGGAGCAGATCGCGCGCTCGGGAGGAACGCCGCTGGTGGTTGCCGAGAATCAGCGGGCGCTGGGCGTGATCTACCTGAAAGACATCGTCAAAGGCGGCATGCGCGAGCGCTTCAATCAATTGCGCGCCATGGGCATCAAGACCGTGATGATCACCGGCGACAATCCCCTGACTGCGGCGGCAATCGCGCGCGAGGCGGGCGTGGACGATTTTCTGGCGGAAGCGACTCCGAAAGACAAGATGGATCTGATTCGCCGCGAGCAGGGCGAAGGCAAGCTGGTCGCCATGACCGGCGACGGCACCAACGACGCGCCCGCGCTCGCTCAAGCCGATGTGGGCGTGGCCATGAATACCGGCACGCAGGCGGCGAAAGAAGCCGGCAACATGGTGGATCTCGATTCGAATCCCACCAAGCTGATCGAGGTCGTGGCCATCGGCAAGCAGTTGCTGATGACGCGCGGAGCGCTCACTACGTTTTCGATCGCCAACGACGTAGCCAAATATTTCGCGATCATTCCGGCTATGTTTGCCGGAACTTTTCCCGTGCTGAATGCGCTGAACATCATGCAGCTGCAGACGCCGCAGTCGGCGATACTTTCGGCCGTCATTTTTAACGCGCTGATCATCGTTGCCCTGATCCCGCTGGCGCTGCGCGGAGTGAAGTACAAGGCGATGAGCGCCGAATCCCTGCTGCGGCAGAATCTGCTGGTGTATGGATTTGGCGGGTGGTGGTTCCGTTCATCGGCATCAAGCTGATTGACATGTTCATTACCGGCATCAAGCTGGTATAGGAATTCGAGTTTGTGAAATTACAAATTACAAATTAGAAATTACAAATGCTATGAAGAAGAATCTGATCACAGCCGTACTCATGACGATCGCGACGACGGTGCTGTTGGGAATTTTGTATCCCCTGCTGGTGACCGGACTCGCGCAGCTGATCTTCCCCAAGCAGGCCAACGGCCAGCTGATCCAGGGGAAGGACGGAGTGGTAGTTGGGTCGCGGCTGATCGGGCAGCCATTTTCGGGGCCGGGCTACTTTCATTCGCGGCCATCCGCCGCGGGCGCCGCAGGCTACGATGCCACTGCATCCGGCGGCTCAAATCTCGGCCCGACCAACGCGCAGCTGATTGCTCGCGTCAATGGAGACGTTGCCAAGCTGCAGGCCGAGAATCCCGGCGTTCCCATCCCTGTCGATCTGGTTACGACATCAGGTTCAGGACTCGATCCGGATATTTCGCCGGCGGCAGCGGAGTTCCAGATTCGGCGCGTGGCTGCGGAACGCAAGATTCCGGAAGCTGAAGTCGCACGCCTGGTGCTGGAGCACTCTGAGAACCGGCAATGGGGATTCCTCGGCGAGCCGCGTGTCAATGTGCTCGAACTGAATCTTGCGCTCGATGCGCGGTACGGCAGGCTTCATTAGGGGAAGGCCGCTCGCTCTAGCTCAGCGCGACAGAGCACCCGCAGCGCTCCCGCGGCCACGGAAATCTCGGCGGGAGTCTCGCACACAAACTCTCCATCAGCGTAAATCTCGAGCGGAGTCTCGGTCTGCACGTGGACTCGCTCCGCCCGCGAGTACTCAACTTCGGGCAGGAGGAGATGGCGCCCGAAGTACACCGTCGGAAACATGCTAAGCAGTCTAAGCGGATTCAACTTGTCGACGCGGCAGATGTCGAGCTTACCATCGGTGAAATCTGCTTGCGGCGCGATGCGCATGCCGTCGCCATAGAACTGCGTGTTGGCGAATGCGGCGAGCAGGGTGGGCTTTTCCGTCTCGGTATGATCTTTCACCGTTAAATTGCGTCAGCCGCATGGAAAATGCCGGCAGTTTGAGCAGCAGCGGCAATAGCGCCAGGGCATAGCCGCCGTGTCCGCGCAGCCAGCGCGGCATCTGATTGGCGCGACGAGCGGCGGCAGAATCCAGACCGCAGCCAGCGACGCCGCAGAAATAGTGGGTGCGCTCCGGCGCAGCGGACGGAACGATGACTCCAAGATCAATTGCCCGCGCTTGAATTTTTCCCGATTCAAAATCACGCCAGACGCGCAAGGAGTCTTGCATCGAGCGCAGGTTCAGCGCACGGGCAAAATCATTTCCGCTGCCTGCAGGGACGATCAGCACCGGAAGCTGGAGCCGCACCAACGCCGGCAGATGACGATGAATGGTGCCATCCCCGCCAAAAATCAGTATGGCATCGGCGTCGCTGGAAGATGCGGGCAGTCCCTGCAGCCACTCGGTCGGAGAGCTGGCCTGAAATGGCTTTAAGTCTGCCGGTGAGGTTCCCAACCCGAAGATGACGGCGGCGCGCATGGGCTCAAAGCTTAGAACCTCCAGCATTACCGCGAATTCCAGAATCGCCGCGGTTGCAGGGAGTTGCCGAGCTGCGCTCGGCTTGGACAGGCGAGGTCGCCCGTCCCCACACGAACCTTTCGCTATTTCGGCAGGCACTTCTCCATGAAGTCGACCAGATCTTTCTTCATCTTGTTATGTTCGGCGCGATCGATGTACACCATGTGCCCCGCATTGTAAGTGGCGTAGGAAATATTCTGGCGGAACTTCGCGTCCAGGTTGAGATGATCCATGGTCCAGTTGGCAGCGGCGAAGGGTGTGGCCAGGTCGTAGTAGCCTTCCATCACCAGAATCTTCATATACGGATTCTTGATCATGGCCGATCGCAACCCGCCCGCCGTGCTGGGAAAGCCTTGTTCGGCGTTGCCCCACTCCCAGGTCTGGAAGCCGGGTTGATCGTAGGCGAAAACCCTGTAAGGCATGTCGGATCTTATAGTTCAGTTCGGTGCGCAGGTAGTTGTTGAACGCGGAGGTGTAGGGCGGCAGAATGGCGGCGCTGGTCGGATCGTAGAAATGATCGTCGCCTGGATTGGGGCTGCTGAAGCGGCCATCGAGACGGCCGGTAATCAGCTTCTGATCGAGCAGCAACTCTTTGGTGAAGGTGGGAACGTCGATGCGCATGTCGTGCGCTTCGATCACTTCCGGGCGCAAGCCGATGTAGCGGGACAGTTGTTCGACAATCTTACGTCGCTCTTCCGGCGTCAGCGTATCGCCTTTGCCCAGAGCGAGCGCGTACTCATTGTTCGACCAGCGCACGACTTCTTCGCGCGTCTTCGCCATATCCTGCGTGAGATCGGCTGACAGCTTGTGATGGTAACCGGCGATCATGTTGAAAGTCGGCACCAGCAGGAGATAAGGCAGATCGTTCGAATTGTTCCATTCGAGCGTCTGGAAATCCACGGCCATCGAGAGCAACGTCACGCCGTTGAATGCGATGCCATGATCCGCCAAATACCCGGCGATACCGGCGGCGCGCGTGGTGCCGTAGCTTTCTCCCAGCAGAAACAGCGGCGAGTTCCACCGGTCGTAGCGCGAAATGTAGAGGCGGATGAATTCGCCGAAGGCTTGCACGTCGCCTGTCAGCCCCAGAAATTTCTTGGTAAGTTCGGCGGTCGCGGCCCGCGAGTAGCCGGTGGCCATGGCATCCACCATGACGATGTCACTGCGATCGAGCAACGTGTCGGGATTATCTTCCAGCCGATAGGGTGCAGCCGGCATGAATCCGTTCGGCTGCAGCACCACGCGCTTCGGTCCGAGTGCGCCCATGTGCAGCCACACCGAGGCAGAGCCAGGGCCGCCGTTGAAGGCGAACGTCAGCGGACGCTTTCCGGCATCCTGTCCGTCGAGCGTGTAGGCGACAAAAAACATTTCGGCTTCTGTTTTGCCGTCGCCGCGCTTGAGGGGAAGCCTCCCGGCCGTCGCCGTGTAGCTGAGGGTCTTGCCGTTCAGCGCGATCTGGTGATGCGTGATTACGGGCGGGACTTCCGCCACGTCGTAATGTTCCTCTTTGTCGGTAGCTTCGCCGGAGTCGGCCTTGGGCGGCTCCGCGGGCTTGCCACTTTCCGCGGACTTATCCGGAGTTGCGGCGTTCGCCGATGCCGGCTTCTTATCTTTTTTGGACGCGGCCTGCTTCGCGCTCTCGGACGTCGTGTCCTGGGATTGATCTTGCTGCGCTACTGCCATCGGAATTGTCAACACCGCGAAAAACAGAACTACCAACATTCTCATGCTTGTCTCCGGAAGAAAAGAATTGGACCAGCATTATAGCGCCTCCCGTGATGGCGCCTGGAAGGATCGGAATCAAGTGCAGACGTGCTAGAATTTGTTGCGCCTGAAACGCTTCTACCGGCTTGGTGGCGCACGAAATCTCTCCACCCTGGCAAGACGGACTAAACAGTGGCCAAGAACCCCAACTCCCAAAGCGATTCGGTTACCTACGCCGATGCCGGTGTCAACATTGATCGCGGCAACCGCACCAAGCAGCGCATCAAGTATCTTGCCCACAAAACCTTTACCAAGGGAGTGCTGAGTGAAATTGGCGGATTCGGGGGATTGTTCTCGGTCGATAAGAAATACTTGGATCCGGTGCTGGTTTCGAGCGTGGATGGCGTGGGTACTAAATTAAAAGTGGCCTTCGAAATGAAAGTGCACCACACCGTCGGCGCCGACCTGGTGAATCATTGCGTGAACGACATCGCGGTGCAGGGCGCGGCGCCGTTGTTTTTCATGGATTACCTGGCCACTGGCAACCTGGATCCGGAAGTCGTGGAAAAAATTGTTGGCGGCCTCGCCGACGCCTGCAAGCATAACGGCTGCGCCCTGATCGGCGGCGAAACCGCGGAAATGCCGGGGTTCTATCCCGACGGCGAGTACGATCTTGCCGGATTCATTGTGGGAGTGGTCGAACGCGAACGCATCATCAGCGGCAAAGACGTGCAGGTGGGAGATTGCGTCCTCGGCTTGCCCTCCAATGGCCTGCACACCAACGGATACTCACTGGCTCGCAAACTGCTCTTTGAAATCGCGGGTTATTCTCCGGAAACTTTTGTCAGCGAGATCAAGAACAAGGTCGGCAACGAACTCATGCGGACTCATCGCAGCTACTGGTCGATCATTCGGAAGATGATTGCGGGCGAATGTGTTGGGGCGCTGGCGCATATCACCGGCGGCGGCATCACCGAGAACCTGCCCCGAGTGCTGCCCAAGGGCACGTCGGCGGTGATCGAACTGGGCACCTGGCCGATTCCGCCCATCTTCGAACATCTGCAGAAGCTCGGCAACGTCGCTGAAGAAGAAATGCTCCGCACATTCAATATGGGCCTGGGCATGCTGATCGTGGTTCCGGCCAAGAAATTCAAGAAAGCGCAGACGCTGCTGGAGCGCGCCGGAGAAAAATTTTACAGCGTCGGTCGCATCGTCAAGGGCGATCGCAAGGTGATGTTCAGCTAAGATTCCTTTCTCGCTTTCGATTTTCTCCGCGTCTCTCCGCGCCTCCGTGGTGAATAATGATGTCCTATGAAGAACCTCGGCATTCTACTCTCCGGACGCGGCTCCAATTTTGTGGCCATCGCCGACAGCATTGCGGCCGGCAGGATACCCGAACGCCCGCATTGCGGTCGTGATTTCGAACCGCGCTGACGCTCCCGGCCTTGAAACCGCCCGCCAGCGCGGTCTCGACGCGCTGGTCATTCCGTCGAAAGGCAAGCCGCGCGAAGAGCACGACCGCGAAGTCGTGGCTGCACTGCTGGAGAACAAAGTCGATCTCATCTGCCTCGCCGGTTATATGCGGCTGCTCTCGCCCTGGTTCGTGCGGCAGTTTCCGGCAAAAATTCTCAACATCCATCCGTCGCTGCTGCCGGCCTTCCCAGGACTCGAGGCGCAAGAACAGGCATTCGCCTACGGTGTGAAAGTCGCGGGTGCACGGTGCACTTCGTGGATGAGGAACTCGATCACGGCGCCATCATCGTGCAGAAAACCGTACCGGTGCTGGACTCCGATGACGAGCACACGCTGGCGGCACGAATTCTTGAGCAGGAACACATCGCATATAGTGAAGCGATCAGGATTGTGCTGGAGGGAAAATTCGAGATCAGCGGCAGGCGGATGGTGCAAGGTCAGAGGTCAGAAGTCAGATTGCAGAAATAAGATCCAAGATTGGACTCGCCGGTTTTCACCTCTGCAATCTGACCTCTCACCTCTGCAATTCTACATAATCAGTTCGTTGCTCATTCTCGCGATCGGGTGTTGCATCACCTCGAGTTCGTTTTTCACCAGATTCAATCCATACACGACATTGTTCAAACCTTTGCGAGAGTTGCGCGAACAGCGGCGCCACCTTGGCATATTCGAAGTGCTCGAACTTCGAGACGATGTAATAGCTTTCTTTCCCAGCTTTCACCCAATCCACGAAACCTTCGACCCGCTGGCGGCGCAGGCGATAATGATTGATGCTCTCCGGGAACATGCCGGCGTAGAAAAGCGTGAAGTCGCCAATGTGCTTGCGGACCTGGCGCTCGCGATCGAACGATGGCGCCGGGCCGTAGATAGGGTCCGACTCGATCAGCATCTCGCCTACATCGTTCAGCGGTCTCCCAGCAGCATTGCGGATTTTCAAAAGCTGTTCGGCATCGCAAAACTCGGAGAGCAGATGGGCGACGTAGCTCACGACCTGCGGGTCGCGAATTCCAATCTCTTCGGCATAATGACGGCCGACGAGTTCAACAAACAGTTGCTGCAGCGGATGCGTCTCCGGAATCATTTCCATGCCCCACTTCCTTCCCAGTCATCCCCCTCTTGCTCTCTCGCGGAACAAAGCGTTATGTGGATTAGATACCGTGAATCCTGCTCCAGCGCAAGTGACCATTGAGCCACTACTGTAGTTAGAAGCCCGCGCCGGTCGCGGGGTTTGAAGGGATTGATTGGCAGCCAAGGGAGGTAACTGCTAATTGTGCTTCGTGGATCGAAAAACATGATTCACTGAATCGATTTGCGTGATTGACTGCACCTATCTACATGTCCACCGCGTCTATTAACACCGTGAGACAGAAAAAGGAGGGCGGAGTGGAGCGTATCAACATTTCAAGCGGAACACCGTGGGAGCCGGTCGTCGGTTACTCTCGTGCGGTTCGTGTAGGCGCGCACGTCCACGTTGCGGGCACAACCGCAACTGGCGCCGACGGCAAAATTGTCGGTGTGGGCGATGCCTACGCGCAGGCAGTTCAGACCATCCAGAATATTGAACGCGCGCTGGAGCGGGCCGGAGCTTCACTGAAAGATGTGGTGCGCACGCGCGTGTTCCTTACCAACATTGCGGATTGGGAAAAAGTGGGAAAGGCTCACGGACAGTTTTTCCGCGACATTCGACCCGCGAGCAGCATGATGGCGATCACGGCCCTGGTTTCTCCGGAGATGCTGGTGGAGATCGAAGCGGAAGCAATCGTGCCCGAGGGAAAGTAAGTGCAATGGCGGAAACCGAACGAGAGCCCGGCTTCCGCCATCATCGATGGAAGTAGAAATAGAAATAGAACGAGGGCCTGCCAGCGCGGATCGCTAGCGGCGGCGACCGCTCTTCTTGCGCGCAGCTTTTTTCCGCGCCGGCTTCTTCGCCGCTTTCTTCTTCTTCTTGGCCGCTGCTTTCTTTCGGGCCGGTTTCCTGGCGGCTTTTTTCGCTCGCTTTTTCGGCGCTTTCTTTTTCTTTGCCGCTTTTTTCCTGGCAGGCGCCTTCTTGACTGGAGCTTTCTTGGCTGCCTTCTTGGGAGGTCCGCCCTGGCTCCCGCCGCCACCCGATGGAGTTATGGGTGCAGGTGCTCGCACAGGTTCGGGCGGTAGAGGCACGGAAAGCTCGTCGGCTTCCTCTATGAGGGTAGGTTCCTCTTCCTCTTCTTCTTCCTCGTCCAGATCTTCTTCGAGCGATTCGCCGTAGGCGCCGCTGTCGCTGTACTCGTCCGTCTCATCGTCCCGACCGTAGAGGGTCGGATCATTGAAGCGCATATCTCCTCCTGCGTATTTGAGGTCACCGGCGCGCATTCCGCGCACAGGGCCAGGGAATTAGGACAACCGGCTGCAGAACTGCATTGCTTCTGTGTAACGGCGCGTGATTATAGCACGGCAGTTTCACGGGCAGTATCGTGCATTCTCTTTCGATTTGCGAGGAAAATTATAAGGGAGAAAAACTCCGTCAGGCGTCTGGGCGAATTAAAAGCGAAATTAGCGAATGGCGGATCCCTATTCGTACGCCAACGCGTCGATCGGATCTTTCTGCGACGCCTTGAACGCCGGATACAGCGCACCGGCAATCGCGCCGGCGATGGCAATCAGGGTGGCGCGCACGATCCAGCCGCCGTCCACGACTATCTGCAGCAGGGGGAACCTGTGGGCCAGCGCCGCCCGGGCCGCCAGACTCACCACGATACCCAGCACGATGCCAGCCAGCGTCAGCAGCACCGTCTCCCGCAACACCACGTTCACGATGTATAGCTTCGAGGCTCCCATTGACTTGAGAATGCCGATTTCGCGCGTCCGCTCCATCACTGCCGTATACATCGCCTGGAGAATCGCGATGAAGCCGACGAACACCGAGATGCCGACCACCACATCGATGAAAGTCGAAAGCCCAGGATAGTTGCCGGTCGTCATCGCGGCCAGGTAGGATGCCATCGAGTTCACGAAGTAACGCTCCATTCCCGGCACGTGCTTGATTTCATCAACCACGGCATCCGCGTTCGCCGGGTCGTCGAGCTTGAGATAGATGATGTTGGCTTTGTCCTTGGCGCCGATCAAGTCCTGCAAAGTGGTCAGCGGAATAAACTTGCGTCCGCCTTTACCTCGTTCCACGATCCCGCAGATGCGGAACTTGTTGTTCAGGATCTCGATCGTGTCACCCACCTTGGCGTGCTTGGACTGGGCAAAAAGATCGTCCACCAGCGCGTCGTATGGTCCCTGAAATGGACCGCCCGCCAAATATTGAAAGCCCGACGACATGCTTTCGTAACTGGGCAAGTCGATACCCGCTATGATCTCGAGCGATCCCGCCGTACTGATTTGCGTAACCACGGGGGCAACACTCTTCACATGGGGCAATTCGGCCAGTACCCCGCCGATCTTTATCGGCATGGGCGCGCCCGTCAGGCCGTTGATGAACGACGATCCCGGAGGCATTACCAGCACGTCAGCTCCGATGCCGGCGGTTCGGGTATGGCTATCCTGCAGCATCCCGAGCGAGAGGCCCACGATCAGCAGGATCATCGTAACCTCCAGCGCCACCGCCACAATGCTGATCAGCGACCGCACCGGCCGATGCACGAGATTCCCGATGATCATGCGATTCATCATGGCTTTTTGAGAAAAAGCTACTTACTGGGGCGATCCGCGGTTCTCACCTCGCTGGTGTTGGCCTGATCGAGACGCACCAGGTCAGCGCCAGGCGGCTGGTCCAGCACGAACTGGTCGTCAGTCAGCGTTTTATTGATGTCCAGTTTGACCATGTTCAGGACGATGTCGTAATTCTCGCGTGGCCGTTCGATCTCAACCGTATTCGGAAACGTAGTCCCACCGAAGTCTTTGTAATCGTGGTAGTGGACGTCGGTGACGACGTTTCCTTCCTGGTCATAGATTCTCTGCCGGTAGGGCAGAAGGTCGACTCTGCTGAAATCGATCTTGCGGGACAGATAGGCTCCCTGGGGACCCTTGCGGATGACCAGCAGGCTGTAATTCGGCTGTTCGACGTGATGCCGCTTCGCGTCCAGGACGGTTTCATAACCGTTTTCCCGCACGGCATCGTCCCGGCCAATTTCCGGCATCAGTAGCGCGTCGTAAATGTACTGCGGGCGCATGTTCTCAAAGCGCTTGTCCGGCTGATAATTATCGGCATTGTTCGAGCCCAGGACGAACTTATTCTTCTGAGGGATCCAGAGCTTGAATTCCTGACCGTCGCTCACCATATCAAAGGCGGTGTTGCGCACCACCGGGAGCAGGCCCTTCATGCGGAGCATGGCCGGCTTGCGCGCCAGGATATAGCCCCGAATCTCTGTGTAGTCGGTAGTCGTCCCGCCTTTCGGGTCCGCCGCCGAAGAGTCGATATCCACGGTCGCCTGCATGGACTGAATATTGACGGCTTGGGTGTTGACGTATTCGATCAGTTCCTGCTGGGTCGCTGTCTTTAGCGGAACGTTGGAGAGCTGGCGGTCGATCCGGCGTGTGCGGAACAGACATCCGCTCAGCGGAAA
The DNA here is from genome assembly GCA_963760175.1 of uncultured Acidobacteriaceae bacterium. Lineage (GTDB taxonomy): Bacteria > Acidobacteriota > Terriglobia > Terriglobales > Acidobacteriaceae > Acidiflorens. Next base: position 13,162 of record CAVXBU010000017.1, on the reverse strand, counting down.
TGTGGCCGCCGTCAGAAGTAAAAGAAACAAAAGCCGCAGATGGGAACGATACATTCCTAAGCCAATACCTGGGAAAACCTTCGCCACATCATTATTTGATTAGTATAAGGCAACGGAGGGTTCAGCGCTTACCGCAAGCCGAGCGCGCGACGGTAGGCTGTCACGTTCCGATTGTGTTCCTCGAGGCTGCGTGCGAAGCGGTGGTGTCCATTGGCATCGCTAACAAAATAAAAGAATTTCGTGCTGTCGGGGTGCAAAGCCGCCTCCAGCGCACTTTTTCCCGGATTGGCGATTGGCCCCGGTGGCAACCCCCGAAAACGATAAGTGTTGTAGGGCGAATTCACCGACAGGTCGGCGTGGTGTAGGCTTCCTTGGTACGTGCCCGACAGCAACTCCGCGTAGATCACGCTCGGATCGGCATCGAGCGCCACGTTTTGAGCCAGCCGGTTGTAGTAGACGCTGGCCACGCGCGGGCGTTCCTCTGGAACCGCAGTCTCTTTTTCAACGATTGACGCCATGGTCACGACCCTGGACACGTCCGAGTTCAGCCCGATCTGCTGCGCCACTTGCCGGAACTCATGGACCATCGTCGCCGTCATTTCCTCCAGGCTCTGGGTGCGTGTGAACTGATAGGTGTTGGGGAAGAGATAGCCTTCGAGCGACTTGGCGTCGGGCGCCAGATCGGAGATCAGCTGGGTCTGGGTTTCGGCAATATGCAGAAAATCGGCCGCCGATCCGAGCCCCGCATTTTCCATCTCCAGGGCGATGTCGAACATCGTGTAGCCCTCGGGAATGGTGACCACGTGAAAGTAGATATCGCCACGGGCGATCCGCTCGTAAACCTGGGGAAGTGTCGCCTCCCGCTCGAAGCGATACTCGCCCGCCTTCAAGGATTGCTTGGGGTGCGACCAGTGCCAGAGCCGGAAAGCCAGTTCGCTGCGGATCACCCCCGCCTTCTTCAGTTCTGCCCCAATCCTCCGCGTCGAATACCCGGAATGCAGCAGTAAAGAGGTATTGGCTGGAGGGGTCAGCGGGGCATGGGTCTGCCAAGCCACCCAGCCGCCCACGGTGAGCGCGACAACCAGGAACAGTGTGATCAGCGTGCGCAAGGTACCAGTGTAGAGGCCTTTTCAGATTGCCACAAAGTGGCCAGAGTACAAGGACTGAAGGGCTGATTGCTGGTCCTAGAAAATGAATTTTGCGCCCAACTGAACGAGGCGGGGCGGGGCGGCACTGACGACTTGCCCGAACGTGGCACTGCCGATGTTGCCGTCGACGGATTGCGGTCCGAAAAACTGGGCATGGTTGAAGGTATTGAAACCTTCGAGCCGGAACTGCAGCGACTTCGATTCGGTCAGCCGCACGTTCTTCAGCAGAGCCATATCATAACTGTCCATCCCCGGCCCGTAAAAGAAGCGCCGTTTCGCCGTGCCCGGCGTTCCCAGGGCATTTTCGCTGAACTGCGCGGTATCGAAATAGGCGCGCCCGTTGCGGGGATTGTGATTCAGATCGAGAGCGCCGCCCGCGTAGTCCGGTTCATCAACGCCGTAGTTGTTGACGCCATTCGGCTCCGACCCAAGCAGTGAATTGTCGCCGTAATTTATGAGAGTGACCGGCAGCCCCGAAGTAAAATGCGTGATCCCGGAGATCTCCCATCCTTCCGTCCAACGGTTGGACGCGTGGAAAAGTGTCTCGAAAGGAATTTTGTAGCTGTAGCTGACCACAAAGTTATGCTTCACATCAAAAGCCGATAAAGCTTTGCTCAGTGCGGGATCGAGCGGATTGATTTCTTCTCCGATGTTCGATGACTGGTCTTCGGACTTGCTGTAGGTGTACCCAGCCAACACACTCAGTCGTTTACTGCTGTGGCGCAAGGTGATCTGCAAGGCGTTGTAATTGGAATTGCCAATGGTGGCCTGGTTAGCATCGCTGCCGAAATTGGATCCCAGCGGTCCACGGGTGCCTTGGAATACCTTGCCCCCGAAAGGCGGACTGGAGGAAGTGATGTACTTACTGTCCTCGCCAAAAGGACCGCATGGGGTCTGCGCGGGATTTTCCAGCGCGAGATTGTTGGGATTACTCAAGGCCAGGCACAGCGCCGGACTGCCGGGATTGGCTTCATCAAGCACCAGAAGACGATGTCCCTGGCTGCCCACGTAATTCACACTGAGTACGGTGTTGGCTCCAAACCCGCGCTCCAGCGAGAGCATGTATTCCTCGGTGTACGGAATCCGGTTGGTGGTGGGGTAGTTTGGCAGGCCGGTAATGGGCTCGAACTGCGTCCAGTCGACATTGGGGTCAGGATGCCTGGCGCTGGAGTTCAACGGAGCGAGAGTAACCGGGAAAACTTGGCCGGGGTCCTTGCCGTTTGGTGCGGTGCCGTTTGATGCGGTTAGAAATGGCGCAGAGAACAGCGGCGGCGCCGGGCTTGTATAAGTTGTGCCGTAGGGCGCATTGGCACTCATCACTCCAATCGTGAGAGCCTCGATCGCGGTATAAAACATCCCATAACTGGCCCTTATGCTGGTTGTGCCCGGGCCGCCCACAATTTTTGCGAATAGGCCATTGCCCGCGACGCTGGGCGAATAGGCGATTCCGACGCGCGGAGCAAAGTCGCGATTCCCCGGAGGCGCCAGCGTCCGCGGCACTCCCGGATCGGTGGGATAAAGAATGCCGGCAGGAGCCCCTGGAAAAACGACCGACTGCTTGCCCGGGTCGAACGTCGCAATCTGGTTGTACTTCTCATACCAAGGCTCGATCCGATCCCATCGCAGACCATAATTCAGGGTGAGGCTGTGGGTCACACGCCAGCTATCCTGACCGTAGATGCCCGCGTACTTGTTGCGGCCGTAGAAGGGCTGGAGTTGGCTCTGGTTGTACTGGGTGGGAGCTCCCAACAGGAAATCCGGGAAGTCGGAGCCGGTCTCGCTTCCGAAGAACAGGAAGCTGCCATTAAACTGCGCGATGGCATTGACGTTGACTTGATCGAAGTGGAACTCGCCACCCACCTTGAGGGTGTGGGTTCCGATCACTTTCGAGAAGTTGTCGAGCCACTGGAAGGTGTTCCCTACCTGCTTCAGCTCGTTCGTGTTGGTTCCCATGGTAAAGCTGTTAAAGCTTTCACTCTCTACACCCTCGGTGTTTGGAGACAGCGCCACGATTCCCGGAGTTCCTGGCCCCACCTCGAAGCCTTGGGAGGCCAGACTCACGCCGACTCCTCCGACCGGTTTGCCGAGGTCATTGGAATCGCGCAAATAGCTGAAGCGAAATTCATTCACCGCGGTCGGGCTGAGGGTTTTCGTGTCGCCGAGGCCGAGTAATTGTGCGCGGCCGCTATAAAGCGCATTAAAACCCGGGACGTTCGCTCCGCCTTGAGCGACCGGGAAGGGATTGTTCTGCGACCAGTCGTCGAGAAAATAATAGGCCGACAACAGTCCCCACCGTGTGTTGGCATCCAGACGGTAGGCACCTTTGTCGTCGCGAAGAGTCTTGTTGTAGGCCGAGGTAGAGAAAAGATTGGTGCCGACGTTCGGCTGCGGAATGTACTGCAGCAAGTGCTGTGCAGGGGAGGAAAAGGCAGTTGTAGGGATGACCGCACCCAGCGCGCCCGCGGTTGTGTTCGGAAAAACACACTGTGTGTTGCTGGTGCAGTTGACACCAAAGGGGCTTCCCTCAGGGTTACTGAGAGTGATCGTTGCCGGGTTGATCATTGACGCGGTGAAGTAGAACGGCTCGGTGCTGGTGACCGGATACTTTAGCGACGCCTGGAGAACCGCTGCCAGGCACTTATCGTTCGCACAGGCACTGTTCACAGTGGACGCAATCGGAACCCCATTGCCGTTGGTGGCGGTGCTGAATAAGTCGGGGGAATCCGAGAAGTTTCCCGCGCGGTCCAGGAGCGAAGGCACCGGAATCTGCCCGGTGTCCACTCCTTGGGTCGATCGAGTTCCCTGATAGTCCCCGAAGAAGAAAATCTTGCCCCTTCGGATCGGCCCACCGAAAGTTCCGCCAAATTGGTTTTGTTTGAATACTCCCCGCGTCGGAGAAAAGTAGTTGCGCGCGTCGAGGTCGGTGTTGCGCAGGAACTCGAAAACGTCGCCATGAAATGCATTCGTCCCCGACTTGGTCACAACATTGATCTGGCCCCCGCTGAACTCGCCGTACTCGGCATCGAAGTTATTTGTGAGAATCCGGAATTCATCGATGGAATCGAGGTTGGGAACAATCGCCGCCCCCATGTTGACGTCCTCTTCAACATCGCTTCCGTTGACCAGAAAACTGTTGGCAAATTCCCGCTGGCCGTTGATCGAGATGGTGCCGGGATTCAAGTCTCCGGAGGGCGAAAGCGCGGTTGCTCCCACGTCCTGCACCGTGTCGGCGGTTATCGAAGTGGCCGGGGCAACACCCGGCTGAAGGGAAAGTAAATCCGTATAACTCCGGCCGTTGAGTGGCACCGCCGTCATCCGGGCACCGGTGATGACTTCGCCAACCTGCGTAACGTCGTCTCCACCTGAAGCTGGTGTTCGATGACGGCAATCACATCGGACCTCTCGCCAACCGCGAGGACGGCATCGACCCTTAATGCGCTGTCGGCGTCGATGACGACACCTGTCCGCTGATACGGTTTGTAGCCCGCCTTTTGGATCGTGATGCTATAGCGTCCGATGGGGAGGTTGGCGAAAGAGTAGAAACCCTGACCGTTGGTTGCGGCCTGATGCTGGACTCCGGTTTCGACATTGGTTGCGTTCACGCTGGCGTTCGGGACTACAGCATCGCTCGCATCCCTGACAATGCCCGCGACACTGCCGCCAACCCCGGCCCACGAATTCACAGTAAAAAGCGTGACCAATGTGACGACAACAAGAAAGGGACTCCCAACCCGCCTTAAGAACAGGGAAGGAAATCCTGAGACATAATTCTGCCGCTCACAAGCCACGCTGCTTTTTGCCTTTCGAACCACAAATTCGATTGCCGGATTAATCGTTGTTGTCAAACTCGTTGTTGCGACTGAGTCGCAATCAAGAGATATAAAAAAAGCCGCTAACTCGCGGCCCTTTGGCACCGTTTGCAAATGCCACCCACTTCCAGTCGCACCACTCGGATCTGAAAACCGCTCTGCTTGACCATCTCTTTCTTGAGCTTCTCGAAAGACGAACTCGCGTATTCCATGATGGCGCCACATCGGAAACACGCCATGTGGCAATGATCTCGATTCGTCTTGGCCTCGTAAAAGTGTTTCTCGCCCTCGATGTGCATGAGATCCAACTCATCGATCAACCCGCGATCCTTGAGCAACGCCAGCGTTCGATAGACGGTGGCGCGGTCGATGTCCGGGTCCTGTTTCCTGGCCATCTCCAACAGCGTGGCCGCGTCCAGATGTCGAGGCGAACTCTGAATAATGCCCACCAGCAGGCGCCTCTGAGAGGTCATGCGTACCCGCCGCGCAGCCAGTTCCTTCATGAGCGAAGGTCGAGTGATTGCAGTGTCGTTCTTCGCTCTACCCAGATGCGAATCAGCCGCAACAATCACGCCCATAACCATGGCACCTCCTATCGCCGCTAGTTGCGACTCAGTAGCAACTAGCTATTATTGGACTTCATCGGCACGCTTTCTGTCAAGGCGGGTCCCGAAATCCAGAAAGGATTTTCTCGGCGCGCTCTGCGTCTGGGCGGTGAAATGGTTTCTACTCGCCCAGCCAATCCGCATACGGCTTCATCGACTCGACGTGGTCGAAAACAATCTTGATCGCGCCCGTGATCGGAATGGCGAGCACCAGTCCGACCGCGCCCCAGACTGCTCCCCAGAACAGCAGGGCGATCGTGACCGCCAGTGGATTGATCCGCAGCCGGCTCCCCAGCAGCTTCGGATAGAGAACATTCAGCGCCGAAAAGATGCAGCCCGATCACGCAGAGGACCACCACCACCAGTCTTCCGGGCTCCAGGTCCACGCCGACCAGGATCGGCGGCACCATCGCCAGCACAATTCCCAGGTACGGAACCAGGCTCAGAAAGCCGCTGAGAAAGCCGACGAAGTAGAAGAACGGAACGTGCAAAAGCCCGAAAATTCCCACGCTCACACCTGAAATCAGCAGGCCGATCAGCAGGTTTCCCGACAATGAAACTCTGCAACATTTTTCCGATCAGTCCGAGCGTCACGAATGCCGTGTTGCGGTAATGCAGGGGAAACAGCATCACCGTGGCCGACCGCGCGTGGCTCTGCCAGGTGAGCAGAAAATAGGCCAGAAACGGGACGAACGACGCGGCCAGCAGGATGTCGGTCAAGGTGCCGGCTCCGTGCGTGAGCGTCTCGGACCAGGTGGTCACTTGACGCACGGGCACTACATTCGTGTCCTCGGGTGAGCCGACCGCCTCGCCCGTCTTCTCGAGCTTCTCGGCGTCCCGCTGGATGGGCTGCAAGATGGCGCGGATTTTCTGCGAATACTTGGGGATATTGTCCGCGAAAATCAGAGCCTGGTTATACGACGCAACGGTGACGCCATAGAGCACCGCCAGCAGCACAACCATGCTGATCAGCGCCGCCATGGCCCTGGGAAGGTGCAAATACTCCAGCGCTTGCACCACCGGAGAGAGCATAAAGCTCAGCAGGATGGCAAAGAACAGCACCGCCAGCACCGATTCTCCGTAGTACGCGAACATAATGATCAAGCCGATGCCCAGCAGCGTCAGCGACCAGTGATATCCGTTTTGTGTTTCCGTGGTTTCCATACTGCGTTTGCTTACCCCGCTCCGCGACTGGCCAACAATTCTGCCTCACCTCCGCTGGATTTGCACTACCGGAATTGCGGAAGTCAGGGAGCGCGTATGAGATCGGGGGGCGGATTGCATCTACAATCAGCAGATGGACGCACCTGGGACGCCCGGCCATAGCCGCATCATGGCCCTCGATGTCGGCTCGAAACGAATCGGAGTTGCCGTTTCCGACCCGCTCGGCATCACCGCCCAGGGGTTGGATACGATCCAGCGTCAGAACAGACGACGCGATCTGGAGGCTCTGGGGCAGGTGCTGGCGAAATACGAGGTCCGGGAGATAGTGGTCGGGCTGCCCCTGCGGTTAAGCGGCGCCGAAGGAACTCAATCGGAAAAGATGCGCCGTTTCGCGGACGACCTGCGCGCCCACTTCGGGGTGACCGTCCATCTGTGGGACGAGCGCTGGACCTCAACCGAAGCCAACCGTCTTCTGCGGGAAACCGATCTTTCGATCAAGAAGCGGGGCCAGGCGGTCGACCGGATGGCCGCTATTCTGATTCTTCAATCCTGGATGGAAGCGCACGGAAACCATTGACCGCATTTTGCTGTAGAGACGGGGCTTGCCCCGTCTTTGGCACGACGAGAAGCACGCGGCGGAAGATGCCGCAAGCCGTGTCTCTACGGGAAATCAGGGGCGTTGCAATCAAGAGGCGAGTTCAGTAATTTCGGGAAACCGCAGATTACACTTCGTCAGAGCCTTAGTGAGCGCCTGTTCAATCAGGCCCTCTTCGCAGTTCCGCGAGATGGCGATTTCGCTGACCAGTAGATACCGGGCGCGCTCCAGCATCTTCTTTTCGCGGAAGGAAAGCGACTTGGCCTGTCCGAGGATGAGCAGGCTCTTCAGCACCGCCGCCACGTCCGTGAGCGACCCAGTGCGCATGCGATCGGAATTCTCTTTGAATCGATCTTTCCAGTCCGCCGCGTTGATGCACTCGCCCGAGGAGAGGTAATCCACAATCTTCTGGATCTCGCCATTACGTACCACAGGACGCATCCCCACGTTGCCGACGTTGGCGAACGGCACCATCACCTTCAAACTGCTGGCTGCAATTTTCAGCAGGTAAAATTTTTCGACCGTGGCTCCCATGGTCCGGCTGCTGATTTGCTCAATGATTCCGACGCCGTGGTTGGGGTAGACGACCTTATCGCCGATGTGGAAAACGCCGTTACCGCTCATGGAGGGGCCCTCGCCCGAGGGTGCGCTGGACCTTCCTAGTCTAGCCGAGCACCGTTCCTAAGGCAATCGAGAAGGGCGCCGCCGGAAGCCACTCGCTTGGTCCGCTAAGTCATTTCGGTTGAGTAGGTTGGGTCGTGACTGTTGGTCTGCGCGACCCCGCGTCGAAGTGCCAATTACCCGTGGCCGAGAGTTATAATTGCGAGGAACATGACGGCGATGACGGAACAGATCAAAAAGAAGCTTCGCGACGAGCTGAACACGCTCGAGCACGAGTTGGCCTTCGACATTCCCAAAGAGATCAAGAAGGCAGTCGCCATGGGCGACCTCAGCGAGAACGCGGAGTATCACATGGCCAAGCAGCGCCAGGAGTACCTGAAGGCGCGTGTCCGGCAACTGGGCAAGCGCCTCGCCGACCTGTCGCTGATCAACATGAACAATATCCCCAAAGATAAAGTTGGCCTGGGCTCAACTGTGACCATCTACGACGGCACCAAAAACGAAGAAATGGAATACCAATTGGTGACCAGCGAAGAGTCCGACGTGGCCGCCGGCAAAATCTCGACCACTTCGCCGATCGGCCGCGCCCTGCTGAATAAGAAAGTTGGCGACACCGCGACGGTCGTCACCCCCGGCGGAAGCCGCGAAATGGAGATCCTGAAGCTCTCCACCATGCACGATCTCGCCGAAGCCAAGCTGGAAGCGGAGCTCGGACCGGAACCGAAGGGAAACGGAATGAGCTGCAGATCGCGGCAGCGGCGGTCATATCGGGGCTCGAATCCTATGACTTGGACCAGCGGAGTCGGTCGCGCCTGCGGTGTTCTGCTCGACGCCATCGTGCGCCTGCTCGCTCTCGTCCCGCATCAATCCCAATGTTCTGACCCTGATGGGACTGGTGGTCAACACCTACGCCGCGTTTTTGTTTGGATATGCCAACGGCGACAACCAGCGCCGCATGTTCTTTTATGCCGGCCTGGTCATTATCGGATCGGGATTCTTCGACCTGGTAGATGGCCGCGTCGCCCGCGCCTCAAATCAAGTCACCCGCTTCGGAGGCTTTTTCGATTCCATCGTCGACCGTTACAGCGATGCGTCGCTCTTCCTCGGATTGCTGGTTTTTTACGGTCGTGGCAACCGATTCTTCTACGTCGTGCTGGCCGCGCTGGCCATGATCAGCGCCATCATGGTGAGCTATGCGCGCGCCCGCGCCGAGTCGCTCATCGGCTTGTGCAAGGTCGGCTTCATGGAACGCCCCGAGCGTCTCGTGCTGCTGATCATCGGCGCTCTGTTCAATGTCATGGCTCCGGTGCTCTGGGTGATCGCCGTGCTTTCGACCATCACCGTGATCCATCGCGTCATCTACACCTGGCAGCGCACGACGGAAATGGACGCCCGCGCCGGGCCGCCTGATAGAACTCCCTTTCGAGCATGCTAGACTATCCCCGCAACCTTCCGCGGAGTCTTCGAGTGCCAATCAATCCTGTTCTGGTCGTTCACGGCGGCGCCTGGGCCATCCCCGACGACATGGTCGAGGCGCATCTCAACGGCGTGCGCAATGCCGCTGCCGCTGGCTGGCGCGCGCTGGAGCGCGGCGGCTCCGCTCTCGACGCGGTCGAACAAGCCGTGGTCGTCCTCGAAGACGACGAAACCTTCGACGCCGGCCGCGGCAGTTTCCTGAACCGCGACGGCAAGGTGCAACTCGACGCCTTCATCATGGACGGCGCGACCCTGCGCGGCGGCGGCGTCGGCTGCGTCGAGCGTCTGCGAAATCCGGTTCGCGCCGCCCGCAAAATTCTCAGCGACAGTCCGCATGTCTATTTCGTCGCCGAAGGCGCTGAGCGCTTTGCCGCCGAGCACGGCATCGCTCTTTGCCGCAATGAAGATCTCGTCATTCCCAGGGAGGTCGAGCGCCTGCGCGAATATCAGGCGCAGGCCTCAACCGACGGCAACGTGATCTGTTCGCGCCCGAAATTTCGGATCCAATATCGCAAGACCTGCTTTCTCACGACACGGTCGGAGCCGTAGCGCTCGACCGCGATGGCAACATCGCGGCGTCGACTTCAACCGGCGGCACGCTCAACAAAGCTCCGGGACGCCTCGGCGACTCGTCGCTGATCGGCTGCGGCTGCTATGCTGATAATCTCAGCGCGGCCGCTTCCACCACCGGATGGGGCGAACCGATCATGAAACTGGTGCTGGCGAAGTGGGCGGCGGATCGGGTCGAATCCGGCAGTTTGCCCGAGTGGGTTGCGAAGGAAGCCATGAACTACCTGAAGCAGCGTGTCAACGGCCACGGTGGAATCATTCTGCTGGATACTCAAGGCCGCTACGGAATCGCCCACAACACTCCACGCATGGCATGGGCGCTGCATACGCTCCAAAAACAAGAAGCCGGCATCACGCGCAACGGTTGAGCGATTCGCACGAGGTTCTTCCCCTGCATGGTGAAGGGTTTTGCATTTTACTGAGAACTGACAACTGAGGACTGAGAACTCGTTCTAGAACTCCACATGAGCCCGCAAGCTCGGCACCACCACCGGCCCGCGGTCGCGGTTGTAGCCGGGATTGTTGATGTGCTGCACTCCGGGAGCGATATAAATTCCGCGCCAAACGTGTGCCGTGTAATACGATTCGACGATGTTCTCCCGCCCGTAATTGAGCCCGCCATCACCAAGTAGGAAACCCAAGCCGCCATCCGCCAGATACACCTGATGATCTTTCTTGATGCCGTTCGAGACGAAGGCAATGCCGGCACGGTCTTGCTTGCGATGCCATAGCGCGCCATTCACGCCGACACCCTGGTTGAACGTCGAATCGATTTCGGTGTAGGCAAACGATTCGGTTTTTCCGTTGTCCCATCCCCAGCGGGCGTACGCCGTGACGTAGCGCGTGAGATTCTGTTCCAGGTTGACGCCGAAACCGTATTTGCGGGTGACGTGCCAGGGGTGGTTCGTGATGTCCGGCACCGTTCCGGTACCGAGGACCTTCTTGAAACTGCTGATTCGCCATCGCGGTAGATGCCCATGTTGGCATAGTTGGTGTAGGCGAGCAGCCGCACGACGCCCGCTTTTTTCGGCATGACGCCATGGCGCAGTTCATATTCCCAATTTTCCGCATGAACCTGCCACGGCCGCCACACCAGATCGATTCCATTCGCGACCTTCGGCATGAGCCCCTCGGCGAAGCGGAAACCCCAGTTACGGTCCTCATAGTCCGCCACCACGCCCACGGTGTAGCCGCGCGTATCGGCGGCGTAGTCCCATGCGCCGTTGTTGTCCACCGACCAGTTGTTGAATTGAAAATGGGTGTCGGAGCCTACCGAATTCACGTCAAAGAAATCCGGCAGGCTGAACTTGCCGAAACGAATTTCCAGGCGGCGGCGCGGCAATTCGTCGAACAGTGAGAGAAAACTGCGCTGGTTCTCAACCTTGTCCTTGCTCAACGCGAACACTTTGTGGATCATGCCGCGCCCCAGGTACGGCGCCTTGCTCAACAACGGATTGCGCACGATGTCCAGATCCGTATTTCCGGCCAGGCCAAAGCCCGGCTGAGCGCCGCGCCGCCCGCTTCTTCGATATCCACCAGAAGCTCGGTGGAATTGTTGAGCCGCACGCCGGTATAGAGCGTCATCACTCGCGAAGTGGCTTTCTCATAGTCGGGACCGAGGCTGTGCGGTCCGCTGTAGTCAGCATGAAAATCGGGATGGGTCTGGAAGATGAATTCGCCTGCCCGGAGAGCCAGAAGCGCGTGCTCTTGAAATGCGGGAACATCGCTTCGGGATCGGATGGCATCGTCGGAGGCTGGCGGATTCTTCTGCACTCGCCGCGGGAGCTGCCGCCATTTGGCGGAGATGCGTCAGGCTGCTGCGCCTGCGCCGCGATGACGCAGGCGCGGCGCCAACATGCAGCCACACACGCGGCCAGCAGTGTCCTTGCGGCCCGGCGTGATCGATTTGCAATTTCGGTTTCCCCATTTCGCTCGACAGTCCTAATCCATCAGTATGCGCTTCGTCAGTTAAGAGAGCGTTACAGTTCACGACTCGCGATTGCCTTCCTCTTCCGTATATACTATTAGGCGGGGTATACTACAAAGGGAATAAAAATTCACACCGTCGAAGAAAAACCCAAGCTCATTCTCCGGATCAAACGCATCAAAGGCCAAATCGCCGCCATCGAGCGCGCACTGGAAGCGGACGAAGTTGCTCCGACGTGCTGCAGTTGTCACGGCCGCGCGCGGAGCCATGAATGGACTGATGGCCGAATTGCTGGAGGGCCACATCCGCTTTCACGTCATCAACCCCAAGCAGATGAATTCCGAGCAAGCTCTCGCGACCGACGAACTCATTGAGATTGTGCGCTCGTACCTGAAGTGATGCTGTGTTCTCGCGAATGGGGCACGCCGAAGGGCTTCTAAAAACTAAAAAGGACAGCCCGGAGCCCCCCAAGGCCGTCCTGATAAAACCCTCCCGGTTAGAAGGGCAACTGTTATAAAGATAGCCGCGAGAGATTGCGGGAATATTGCAATTTTGTGAAAGTCCGATGAATTCGATTCCGCGTCGCCCCCAGGCTCCATTACTCGATCTGCGCAACGTCCGCGTGATGCGCGGAGACGTGTCTGGCGGAGGTGTGCACGATGGGTACCGGACCAAATATTGTTCTCGACGACTTCACCTTCGCGTCCATGTCGACGAGCACGTGGCGGTGCTCGGGCCGAACGGTTGCGGCAAATCGACGCTGATCAAAACCATTACCCGCGAGTGCTATCCGATGGTCCGCGAAGGGTCGAGCATGACCATTCTTGGCCAGAAGAGCTGGAACGTGTTTGAACTGCGCTCGCTGCTCGGCATCGTGTCAAACGACCTGATGTCTTCGTGCACCGGTGACGCCAGCGGCCTCGACGTAGTGTTGTCGGGCTTCTTCAGCAGCACGCGCATTTTTCCGAATCACACCGTCGATCCCAAGCAGAGAGAACTGGCCGAGGCCGCGTTGGCCCAGCTCGGTGTCTCGCATCTGGCGGAGCGTGCGGTCGAGGAAATGTCGTCGGGCGAGGCTAAACGTGTCTTGATCGCCCGGGCGCTGGTCCACAAACCACGCGCTCTGTTGTTCGACGAACCCTGCAATTCTCTGGACATTCTGGCGCAGCGTAGCTTGCGGGAGACGATGCGCTCCCTGGCCGAGTCGGGAATTGGAATCATTCTGGTTACTCATGAGATTGCCGGGG
>CAVXBU010000016.1:0-88213 GCA_963760175.1 uncultured Acidobacteriaceae bacterium | reverse complement strand
TCCCGATGGGCTTCCCGCACACGATCATCGCCGCCGACGAGAGCGGTAAGCGATACCGACTTCGGCGCAGAGAATGTGGCATCCCACCCGGCGCGATGCTCGACGCTGGTTACATCTCTGCCGAATTTGCCTTCATAGGTTCTCGAAACTTGATGCCGCACGAGCTGCTCTTCGGTGTGCGGATGTTGGCCTTCACTCAGTCGTGCAAAGTGTTCGGAGCCAACGCCACCTTGCAACCCCCACTGCTCGGCGAGCCTGCCCTGCCACTCACTGTGCCCCTGCTGATCGCGGCTCCAGTAGTTCTGTTCCTGCGAGACAAACTCCCGCACATGGTAGGTCTGCGCCTGGCTGGCTGACAGCGGTTTCGAGATCGTGAGCATACCGAGCGTTCCTCAAGCGTGAAGTGGTGTTCTTGGCAATTTGTCTCTCATTCGATTCCCTTCGTTTTCTCCCAGGCGAATGCCTCTTTGGGTTTGGTCTCGGGCGCACCGCTGGTCGGACCAAAGAGGGCGAGCATCGGCTGGGTCGGCTTCTTCAGCGGATCGGCGGGAGCATTCGCGGGCACTGATGGCGCTGGTTTTGGCGCGATCTCTGGCATCTGCCGCAGCGAAAATCTCGGCAGTCTGAATCGGATTTTGCCCATCTTTATCCTCCATCTCTGGATCAAACTTGGCCGAGGTCGGGCCCCATTCGATCGTCTCCCTATCCCGCCCTTTACGTGGGGACCAGTTCTGCAACACACTCCGCGACAGCCAGTAGCAAAAAGAACATCGCTGCTACCCATAGCAGAGCCGTCAAGAGCGAAAAGCTTCTGGGAAAAGACATGGCACTCATGGCATACGAGCTCTTTCCTTGCCCTCGCGGGCAAAGAATTCTTCGAGAAGTTTGCGAGCCTGATGGAGCTTTCGTGCGTCGGCTTGGTCGCGGATTTTGAGGACGGAATCCGGCGACAATTGTCTGCCTTCCGATGCCGCTTGAGAGGCTGCATGGAAGAGATTCAAGAGCGCGTAACGCACCGCCCAGACTTCGGCCAACACCAGTTCGCTGGGATCGGCGGGCCGCTGTCGCGCAGCGCACAGAGCGGTCCCGCGCAGCCACTCGGAGAGAGCCTGTCCCGCGCTTTCGGCGGCAGCTTCTAATTCTCCTAGTTCTTCGGGAGTCAGTCTCGTGGCCGCGGTCTTGGTGCGGAAGCCGGGATTCGCTTCTTCTCCGAACGGCAAACTGGACTGCGGATTAGCTTGAGCGCGAGGACTACTCATTGGACGAACCGCCTTGTTGCACTACTGCGCTTGATTCCGCTGCGATTAAACTGCGTAATTGTTAGTTCACAGGAAGCTCCTGCGCTTCAACGCGTTTACGCGATTCGACGCTCTGGGGCCACCTGTCTCAAACAAACTTCATCGTTCGATATCGCAGTCACCCAGCGGAGACGAATTTTGTTGACGCAGCGAAAGTTAACCTGCGTAAACGCCGAAGTTTCATCTGGCGTTCCGCAGTTCCCAATTTGGGGGTGACGTGTCCCCACTTCTTCCGGTGCGAAGCACCGCGTTCTTACAACTCGCCATACTCAAGAGCCAGCGTGTCCCAAAGGCGGCGTACTTGCGGAGCCTGCCACGCGCGTCGAAACAGCTTCTTGATAGACTGCCAGTCTTCGCCACGAAAGTTGAACGTAATTCCGTTGTCACGAGCGCGAAAATTCACGCCGATTTCGTCCTTCTCGTCTGCCCCCGTATACGCGAGAAAATAGCGCCCATTCCAGGCGATCAACACCCGCCTTACATCGAGCCGTTCTAGGATGGTCCTGAATTCCGAAATCTTTGGGTATCCCTCCACGGGATAAAGTGGCGAAAGTCTTCCTGGAAAGGACAACCAAACGGAAAAAACTTCGCTCGGCGAGCGCACGAATTCGAGACGGTAGTCGCCTTCTTCAAATTTCGGTAATGGCGGATTCAACGGAGCGTCCATTCCCCCTGCCGAAGAGTTCGGATCTTGCAAGGGCTTACCATAGTGAAAATAGTGGCCGCGGGCGCACACGCGCCACAGGGTCGGCCAGAACGGCCGAAGCGCCTCGTTTAGCCTCTCGATATTGGGGAAGTCTAGCTCGTCGAGGAGAAAGTAGAGGTTCCGGGCGACAAAGATGGGTCTCTGCCGCTCTTCTGTCGGGTTTTTTAGCATCCGAATGGTACGGGTGACGGCGCGCCGAACATCGTCGCTTCCGATCTCTTCCGGTTTCTTCGCTTCGGCTTGCCGATCGGGCGGGAGATGTGCGACGAAGAAAGAGTCCAAATGGGTCTTGTTTGGTTTGCGAAGCAAACCGTAAACCGCCTGGAATGCCTCAAGGATTCCGGCAAGAGATTCATATGAAATCTCCGTCTGTGCGGTGTCGGCAAATCTCTCCACTCCGTGCAGACAGAAATAGGCAACGGCGGTCCATTCTGCTTGCGAAAGCGGGAGCTTTGAGTCTGCCTTTCGGCGAATCATTAGCAGAGAATCGGTCGGCTCGGAAAGCAGACTTACCAGCTCAAGTCGTTCTTCTTTTGAGGACTCAAGAAGCTGCTTTGCCGCCTCCGATGTGGAAACGGGTTCGCCGCTCTTCATGGACATAAGCACCTTTAAGCCCTCAAGCTTTAAACGCAGAGCCTCGGAAATACGAATGGAGATCACTGGCTGCTGCGCTATCGCTGCCTTCTCCGTCGTGAGCTCTCTTTCGGTCAATTTCACCTCCTACATGTAACGATACGCCTTGACTATATGTGTACACCTGCGCTAACGTCAAGGGCAATGTCTGTACTTCCAGAGGTCCATCAAATGACAGCCAGCCATGCCCTAGGTCCATCCGCTCCGGCCTCAACCCTTGAATACTTCGTGGATGGCGACACCGCAGCCACGTTCTTGGGCATCACACGCCGCACTCTTTTACAAAAAGTCCGAGATGGCAAAATTCCCGGTCACGCGCTCGATCCATCGGCAGAAAAGAAGGACTGGAGGTTTCTGTTATCGGAACTCCACGCCTACATGGTAAGCTGCGAAACGCGGCCACCTGGAGCACGCAAACCACCAAGGAGGGTTTGATGCCCAGGTATCAAATAGGCAGTCTACGCAAGATAATGCGCGCAGAGGGTCTGACGTGGGTGCTTCGCTATTACGCCACTCGCTCGGACGGGAAACGAGTCGAACGCACGACCGCCATAGGTCTTGTCAAAGATATCGGTTCCAGCCCGGCGGATGCGTCGAGAGAAGTCGATCGTCAGAAGCTGCGCGAAACCATCAACCAATTGCAGCCCTTCCAGGGAACGCCGAGGACTTTTGGTCAGCTTTGCCAAGACTACATCGAAAACGAGTTGAGGATCGACCAATCGGAATCAGCGCGTCCCAAAGCATTTCCCACAGTCGAAACCTACGAGCGACACCTTATCAAACGCATCATTCCACGATGGGGGAGATTAGCACCCTTAGCCGTGGAATCGAGGGATGTCGAGGGGTGGTTTCGGGAACTACGCAAGGGGAACGCTCAGAAGAAGGTGAAACCGTTAGCCGATCCTACCATCGACAAAATCCGCCGCATCATGAGCCTGGTCTTCAAGCACGGGCAGCGATGCAATTTTCTCCCCCGCCAGCAGGAAGGCAATCCCATGCACTGGGTGAGCCAACGAACCACGAGCGATTACCGGGCGATAGTCATGACCCCGAAGCAGGCGTTCGAGGTTCTTCT
Source organism: uncultured Acidobacteriaceae bacterium (assembly GCA_963760175.1). GTDB lineage: Bacteria > Acidobacteriota > Terriglobia > Terriglobales > Acidobacteriaceae > Acidiflorens. The sequence continues at coordinate 84,501 of CAVXBU010000016.1, read as the reverse complement.
CAATACTCCAGAGCCAAGGCGCACGTTGACTCTAAGCGACGCGGCCACTGCTCTGCGCGTATCAGAACTGTTGGGCTTGATGTGGATGGATCTCGATTTCGAGGGGTTGGTGATTTACGTGAGACGAGCTTATGTGTGGGGAAGATTCAAAGAACCGAAGTCGAAAGCGTCAAAGGCTCCCGTTCCCATGCATCCGCTTTTGGCTGGCTTCCTCCTCGCATGGCGCGAGAGAACGAAGTATGCCAAGGAAAGCGACTATGTGTTTCCCAGCGTAAAGCTGAGAGGCAAGAAGCCGCTGTCCGCGTCCATCTTGGTGCAGAAATACTTGCGCCCTGCAGCCATCACCGCGGGCGTGATTTGCGCGGATTGGAAGGGACGCTTCGGCTTTCACAACTTTCGTCATTCGCTTGCGACGGCACTAGTGAAGCTGAAGGTGGACCCGAAAACCGTACAAGGAGTGCTGCGTCACGAGGACTTCGGCACGACCATGGGACTCTATGCGCAGTCCGACATGGAGTCCATGCGGGATGCGCAAGGCAAGTTCCTCGAACAGCTGATGGGAGACAGAATCCACCTGCTCACAGAGCGAGTTCAGTGAGAATCATGGGTTGGATCGTGGGTTGGAAATTTCCGCTCCTCGCCACTAAGTTCTTCAGAATGATGGTGGCCAGGGACGGAGTTGAACCGCCGACGCCAGCCTTTTCAGGGCTGCGCTCTACCACCTGAGCTACCTGGCCACTTCCGTCCGCACAGCTCCGTCCACAAAGCGACTGGCGGCCACTCTGGCCGTGGCGCTTTTGCTCGTAGTACTTGCGCTCTCACTGGGCAGGATGCCGCGAAGCAAAACAGCCGATGCGCTTGGGACCGTGCGGAACTCTCGAATTATAACAACGGCGAGCCCTTCGCTCAAAACGGGAGCAGAGAATTCTAACTGCGCCTTTTCGTGCTCGCATGCTCGCTCACATCTTTTCTCGCATCTTTCGCGCTACGAGAGCGAGCCGCTCGGCGCGCCATTCATGATGGTCAGTGAACAGCGGTTGGCGCCAAACCAGTACGGAACTTCGCGATAGTCGCTCACGTCAAACACCGCCATGTCTGCGTCTTTGCCGGCTTCCACGCTGCCTTTGCTGCCCGCCACGCGAAGCGCCCAGGCGCCGTTGATGGTGGCCGCTGCAATCGCCTCCGCGGACGACATCTTCATGTGCGTGCAAGCCAGCGACATCGCCATCGGCATGCTCAGTGTCGGGGATGAGCCTGGGTTGTAGTCCGTGGCCAGCGCGACTGCGACTCCGGATGCAATGAACCGGCGCGCATCTGGATACCTCGCTAAACCGAGAAAATAATTTGCTCCGGGAACGAACGTCGCGACCGTGTCAGTCTGAGCTATGGCAGGCAGGTCGGCGTCGTTCACGTGGTCCATGTGGTCGAGAGATGCGGGATGGTATCGAAGCAGCGGTGCGAGCCGCGTTTCGCTGAGTTGCCCCACGTGTGCGCGGACGGCGAGATGGCGCTGTTCCGCAGCGGCGAAAATCTGCTCGGTTTCTTCGCGCGCTGAAGGCTCCACGATCGCAGAAGACGTCGACGAACTGAGCCAGTTTGCGTTTCGCGACCACGGGCAGCATCTGGTCGCAGACCAGATCCACATATTCCTGCGAACGTCCTTGATACTCCGGCGGGACTGCGTGCGCGCCGAGGAAAGTTGGAACCACCGTCCCCGGCCACTCGTCGGCCGCCGCGCGGATGGCTTCGAGCGACTTCAGTTCCGATTCGAGGTTGAGGCCGTAGCCGGACTTGGCCTCGACGGTCGTGGTTCCGTGGCGCGTCAAATCCGCCAGCACCGCGGAAACTTTCTGTGTCAGCGCAATCTTGCTGGCCTTCCGCACGCCGTCGATGCTGGAGCGGATTCCTCCGCCCGCCTCGGCGATCTGTTCGTAGCTGGCGCCAGAAATCCGCTTCTCGAAATCCACCAGCCGCGGATGCATGAATACCGGATGAGTATGGGAATCGACGAAGCCGGGCAAGACCACGCGCCCGCCGCAATCGATCTCGACGATCTTTTTGCGATTCTTCTTGAGCCATGGATCGCGCAGAGCGTCTTTCGTGGTGCCGACCGAGATGATCTTGCCGCCGAGGCAGAGCACAGCGGCATCTTGAATGATGCCAAGTTCGGAAAGGGAAGCGCCGCGACGCGGTCCGTCTGCTGGCGAGCGCAGAGTCAGAAGCTGGCGGATATTGAGCAACAAGAGTGCCGTTATCCTACGCATTCCTACTCCGTGACGAGTGTTCATGATCGTGCCATCGGAATGCGAACGCCCGTCTTTGCGGCAAACTCCTTTGCCTCGTCATATCCCGCGTCCACGTGCCGAATCACGCCCATGCCTGGATCGGTAGTGAGCACGCGCTCGATGCGCTTCGCCATCATCTCGGTTCCGTCGGCGACGGTGACCTGTCCAGCGTGCAGCGAATAGCCAATGCCTACGCCTCCGCCGTTGTGGATTGAAACCCAAGACGCTCCCGCGGCTGTGTTCACCAGTGCATTCAACAGCGGCCAGTCGGCGACGGCGTCCGAGCCATCTTTCATGCTTTCGGTTTCGCGGAAGGGAGACGCTACCGAGCCGCAGTCCAGGTGATCGCGTCCAATCACGATGGGAGCTTTGATCGTGCCTTTCTTCACCAGATCGTTGATCGCCAGGCCGAAGCGCGCGCGCTCGCCGTATCCGAGCCAGCAGATGCGCGCCGGCAGTCCTTGAAACTTGATGCGCTTGCGGGCGAGTTCAATCCAGCGGCGCAGGCTGCGATTCTCGGGGAAGAGTTCCAGAACGAGATCGTCGGTTACGGCGATATCCGAAGCTTCGCCCGAAAGCGCGGCCCAGCGGAACGGGCCTCTGCCTTCGCAGAACAGCGGGCGAATATAGGCCGGAACAAATCCCGGAAAATCGTAAGCATTCTTCACGCCGCGCTGAAAGGCGAACGTACGGATATTGTTGCCGTAGTCGAAGGTGACCGAACCCATCTTCTGCAGGCGCAGCATGCCTTCGACGTGCTTTGCCATCGAGTCGAGCGACCGCTCCTGATATGCCTGCGGATCGTTCTTTCTCAAATTAAGTGCAGCTTCGAAGGTCATGCCGTTGGGCACATATCCGTTCAGCGGATCGTGCGCGGAAGTCTGATCGGTAAGAATGTCGGGCACCACGCCGCGTTCGGCGAGTTCTGGAATAATGTCCGCGCAATTGCCCACCAGTCCGACCGAAACGTTTTCTTTTTTTCGGACGGCATTTTTCAGAATGCGCAGCGCCTCGTCCAGCGTGTTGACTAGAAAATCGCAATAGCCGGTCTTGAGGCGCTTCTTGATGCGCTCGGGATCGACGTCGATGCCGAGAAACGCCGCGCCAGTCATGGTCGCCGCCAGCGGCTGCGCGCCTCCCATGCCTCCCATGCCGCCGGAGACGATCAGCTTCCCGCTCAGATCGCCGCCGAAATGCTTGTCGCCCGCCGCGTTGAAAGTTTCGTAGGTGCCTTGCACGATTCCTTGCGAGCCGATGTAGATCCACGAACCGGCGGTCATCTGGCCGTACATCATCAGGCCGGCGCGTTCGAGTTCGTTGAATTTTTCCCAGTTGGAAAAATGTCCGACCAGATTCGAGTTCGCGATCAGGACGCGCGGCGCGTACTCGTGCGTCTTGAACACGCCTACGGGCTTGCCGGACTGCACCAGCAGCGTTTCGTCGTTCGCAAGATTCTTCAGCTCGCGGACGATGGCGTGGTAGCAATCCCAATTGCGCGCCGCCTTGCCGGTGCCGCCATAAACGACCAGATCCTGAGGGCGCTCGGCGACTTCCTCATCGAGATTGTTCATCAACATGCGCATGGCCGCTTCCTGCTGCCATCCTTTGCAGGAAAGCGAGGTGCCGCGCGGGGCGCGAATGCGGACGTAAGAAGATGCGGGAGTTTCGGTGTCAACGGGCATGGAGACATGGTAGTTCTTCGGACGCGGAATCATCAATCGGCGGTGAGGCAGACTGCGATGTGGAACGGCGAAGCTGTTAGCAGATTGCTGGTTGGTTTTGTACCCCCCCCCCCCCCCCCCCCCCGATTTGCGCTAAAATATTGATTCTAAACATGTTACCTCCAAATATTTCATAACAAAGGAGTTAGGGCCGGCGACCCGAGTTGCTGGAGTTGGGGAGTGAGTGGATCGATCTCTTCTTTTTTGGTTTTCAAATAGCAAATTGAGGAGTTCTTTTCGAAGCAACGCGCGCCGCCTCTGGAGGCGGGCACACGCTTCGCTCCCACGATCTGGAAATGATTCTCGCATTGCGTTGCGATGGCGTCAGTGATGGTGGGCACAGGGCGGATGTGATGAAAGATTCCGTGAGGGATTTTGCTAGTCAGATACGGTGGTGGCGCCAGCCCGCGTAAGGTGTACAATTGTACATGTAATATACTTGAATCATGGAGATCGTGATCGACACTTCTGCCATTCTCGCGGTCATCGGGGAGCAGCCGGAAAAGGGGGAATTGGTTCGCATCACCCGCGGAGCAACGCTGGTGGCGCCACCTTCAGTTCACTGGGAAGTGGGGAACGCGCTCTCCGCCATGTTTAAACGCAAGGCGATTGGTTTGGACGAAGGATTGAAGTTATTGCAGTCCTATGCTGCGATCCCCATCCGCCTGACCGATCTTGCGTTGCGGCAAGGGGTTGAGTTAGCGGCTCGACTGCATATTTACGCGTACGATGCGTACGTGATCGCGTGTGCGGTGAACCAGAGAGCGCCGATCCTGACGTTGGACAGCGGGTTGAGAGCGCGCGCCCGGGAATTGAAGCTGAATGTGCTGGAGGTGAATGTTCGATGAAATCCTATACCTACTCGGAGGCGCGCGGGAATTTTGCTACCGTGCTCGAAGAAGCCGAACGGGACGGGGCCGTTGAAATTCGCAGGCGGGACGGTGCAATCTTTCGAATCTTGCCCGCGCCAGCATCCAAAGGAAGATCCAAGGCATCGCCGCTGGATGTGAAGGGTGTGAAGTTAGGACTCTCGACTGCCGATCTGGTTGCGATTGTGCGCGAGGGGCGGGAACGGGGATAGCAGTCTGTAAGACATTTACCTACGAGAGTTCTAGCCGGCGCTACAACCGCTTAAGATGACAGTACTTCCCAGGCAAACAATCTCCGGTATGTTAGCACGCTGATTTCGAACCATCACAGCACTTTCGACCCTTGACCTTCTGATGTCTACAAGAAATTTAGCGATGGTTCCTCGAAAGACCCCACAGCGGAGTAATGACCCCAATTTTCGCGGCGCATGATAATACCCGGAAGCATGCCTTGCGCCAGCGGGTCATCAACTCAAGTTTGGAGCAGTCACCGATTGACTTTGCTACCTACCATATGGGTACTATGATTTACCGACCAGCTGGCAGCTTCTCGGCCATTCGTCTACGTACGGACCCTGGATCTGTGGACCTCGATCTGCCCATTCGTCGAGGATTAGTAGATCGGGGCATCTCTCCGTCCGAACGGACGCACGGTACCTCGTCAAGGTGTTGAGGTAACGAGGCGACCTGTTTGACGAGTTGTGGCTCACCGAACGGTCCCACGCCTGCTGAACTCCCGGAATCTATTTCCTGCAGCGTCAAGAGCGGATATTCCTCGCCGCGATATCAGTCACGACTTCTTCTAGTTTCATGCAGGGAATCTCTCAGACGCTTTTCGCGACTCGCGTCACCTAACGCCGGTCACCGGTTCTCTCACTCCCACTCAATCGTCCCTGGAGGCTTCGAGGTAATGTCGTACACCACGCGGTTCACCCCGCGCACCTCATTCACGATCCGACTGGAAATCGTCTTCAGCACTTCATACGGCAGCGGAACCCAGTCGGCGGTCATGCCGTCCTCGGAATGCACGGCGCGGACGGCGCAGGTGTAGGCGTAAGTTCGCTGATCACCCATCACTCCGACGGACATCACCGGCAGGAGCACGGCAAAGGACTGCCAGATTTTCTGATACAGGCCCGCCTTTTTGATTTCCGAAACGACGATATCGTCGCACTCGCGCAGCAAGTCGGCGCGCTCTTTCGTTACTTCACCCAAAATGCGTACGGCCAGGCCGGGGCCGGGGAATGGCTGGCGCTGCAGGATGTCCTCGGGCATGCCTAGATCGCGGCCGATGCGGCGGACCTCATCTTTGAACAGGTCTTTGAGCGGCTCGATGAGCTTGAGCTTCATCTTGGCGGGCAGTCCGCCGACGTTGTGATGCGACTTGATGACCTGCGAGGGGCCGCGCACGGAGCGCGATTCGATTACGTCGGGATAGAGGGTGCCCTGCACGAGCCACTTGACGCGGCCTCCGGCTTTTTCGTTTTCTTGAAATATGCGGCGTGCTTCCTGATCGAAAACGGCGATGAACTCTTTGCCGATGATCTTCCGCTTCTTCTCGGGATCGGTGACCCCCGCGAGTTTCTTCATGAAGCGATCCGTGGCATCGACGGCAACCAGGTGCAGTCCTAGATTGTCGCGCAGATTCTGCTGAACTTTCTCAAACTCGTTCTTGCGCAGTACGCCGTTGTTGACGAACACACAGGTGAGGTTTGATTTCCCAGAAGCGTCGCGCATGGCGCGATCGACCAGCACGGCTGCGACAGAAGAATCCACTCCGCCGGAAAGCGCGCAGATGGCGCGGTCATTGCCGACTTGCTGTCTCACCTGCGCGACCGTGGCATCGATAAAGTGCTGCGGCGTCCAGGAAGGTTTCGCTCCACAGATGTTGACCGCGAAGTTGCGCAGAATGTCGGAGCCGAGCGGCGTGTGGTGCACCTCGGGATGAAACTGCACCGCCCACATCTTTCTCTCGGCGTTTTCGATGGCGGCAACCGCGTTCGGAGTGTTCGCCGTCAGCCGGAAGCCCGGAGGCAACGCTTCGGCCGAGTCGCCATGCGACATCCAGACTGATAGCTGGGGAGGCAGGCCTTGAAAAAGTTGCGAGTCGGATACCTGGAGCTCAACTTTGGCGTGACCGTACTCGCGCTTCGTGGCCGGACGAACTTTGCCGCCGAGCGCATAGACCATGAACTGCAATCCGTAGCAGATGCCGAGCACGGGGATGCCGAGATCGAAGACGCTCTTGTCGGCCAGCGGCGCGTCTTGGTCGTAGACCGACGATGGGCCGCCCGAGAGAATGATGCCTACCGGAGAGTAGCTGCGAATTTCTTCGAGTGGGGCGTTGAAGGGCAGGACTACGGAAAAGATTTTCTGTTCGCGGATGCGGCGCGCAATCAGCTGCGAATATTGCGCTCCGAAGTCGAGGACAACGATCGATTGGACCGCGATCGCGGGATTAAGTTGGGATTGGGTCTCCACGGATGAGTGTCTCAGATTGGAGTCATTTAGTCATTAGATCATTTACCATTGAGTCATTTGAAGCCCTTGCTGTGGAGAATTTTATTGATTCAATGTCTCAATGACCAAATGATTCAATGGCGCTACTTGACCACGATATTCACAAGCTTTCCGGGCACTACGATCTTCTTCACGATCTGCTTGCCTGCGATTGACGCCTTTACTTTTGCGTCCGCTAGCGCAGCTTGTTCGACGCGATCGTTGGTCGCGTCGGCCGGTACTACCACTAACCCGCGCAGCTTTCCGTTGACCTGGACGGGAATCTCGATCTCGTCTTCCGCCGCCAGGGCTGGATCGTACTTCGGCCAGGGAGCTTTCAGCAGATTGCTCTTCTCGCCGGTCATCTCCCACAATTCGTGGGCCAGATATGGGACCATCGGCGCCAGCAGCAGTGCGATGTTGCGCTGCACGTCCATGATCAACGATCGCGGAACTTGTCCGCCGGCAATCGCTTCTTCCGCTCCATAAATCTCGTTGACTAGTTCCATGATGGCCGCGATGCAGGTGTTGAAGTGCCAGCGTCCCTGGAAATCGTCGCTCACGCGTTTGATGGTCTGGTGCAGCTTGCGCTGGATGGCGCGGGCTTGGGGTGGCAACGAAGTGACGTCGACACTTGCGGAAGCTGCCGGAGACGCGGCTAGCCGCGTCCCTACGGGATTTCTTAGGAAGAAGCGATACACGCGACCGAGGAACCGCTGAACACCTTCGATCCCCGATTCCTGCCAATCGAGGTCGCGGTCCGGAGGCGCGGCAAACAGGCTGTACATGCGGGTAGCGTCCGCCCCGTAGCGCGCTACCATCTCGTCCGGAGAAACGACGTTGCCGAAGCTTTTCGACATCTTGGCGCCGTCTTTGATCACCATTCCCTGGGTGAACAGGCGCGCGATGGGTTCGTCGATTTTCACCAGTCCCATGTCGCGCATGAACTTGGTCCAGAAGCGCGAATAAATTAGATGGAGAATGGCATGCTCCACGCCGCCAATATATTGATCGATCGGAAACCAGTAGGCGATCTTGGCGGAATCAAACGGAGCCTGGTTATTGCGCGCGTCGGCGTAGCGATAGAAGTACCACGACGAATCGACGAAGGTATCCATGGTGTCGGTTTCGCGCCGCGCCGGACCGCCACACTTCGGGCAAGTCGTGTTCAAGAACTCCGGCACATTCAGCAACGGCGATCCGCCCGCGAGCGTGATGGGCACGTTGTCCGGCAAAATCACCGGCAAATCTTTTTCCGCGACCGGTACGACGCCGTCTTTATCGCAATACACCATGGGAATCGGGGTGCCCCAGTAGCGCTGCCGCGAGATTCCCCAATCTTTTATGCGAAAGGTGACGGTCGATTTGCCAAAACCTTTTTCTTCGGCGCGGGCCGACATCTTTCGGATTGCTTCCTGGCAGCTCAGACCATTGAACTCGCCCGAGTTCACCAGAATCCCATCCATCGTGGTAAAGGGAAGCGGAGGCGCGGTCATGGTTTCTTCCGGATCGGTGCTCGCGGGCAGAATCACCAGCCGGATCTCCAGCTTGTACTTCTCGGCGAATTCGTAGTCGCGCTCATCGTGCGCCGGGACGCTCATGATCGCGCCGGTGCCGTAGTCCATCAGGATGTAATTCGCCACCCACACCGGCACAGCTTCGCCGTTATATGGATTTTTCGCGTAGCGCCCGGTGAACACGCCATGCTTCTCAATGCTGCCGATATCGCCCGCTTCTTTTGCGCGGCGCTGCTCGGCGATCAAGTTTTCCACCTGTGCGCCCAGTTCGGCATTGCGGGCAATCATGTCCTTCACGAGCGGATGCTCGGGCGCCAACTGCACCGACGTCGCGCCGTAAATCGTGTCCACGCGGGTGGTGAATACCGTGATGGTCGATCCTGCCGGCCCGACGGTTCCGCCCAAGTCGAAATCAACCAGCGTGCCCGCGCTGCGACCGATCCAGTTCTGCTGCATGATGCGGACTTTTTCCGGCCAGCCCGGAAGGTTCTCCAGATCGCGCAGCAACTCGTCCGCATATTTTGTGATCCGCAAGAACCATTGTTCCAACTCGCGCTGTTCAACCGGAGTGTCTTCATGCCGCCAGCACATTCCGCCGACGACTTGTTCGTTCGCGAGCACGGTGGCGCACTGCGGACACCAGTTCACCTTGCTCTTCTTGCGATACGCGAGCCCGGATTCGTAGAGCTTCAGAAAGAACCACTGGTTCCAGCGGTAGTAATCCGGCAGGCAGGTCGTAACCTCGCGCGACCAGTCATAGGCGAACCCGAGGCGCTTCATCTGCACCTTCATGGCCGCGATATTTGCCAGCGTCCACTGCTTCGGCGGAGTGTTGTTCTTGATGGCCGCATTCTCCGCGGGCAGGCCGAAGGAATCCCAGCCCATTGGATGGAGCACGTTGTAGCCGTTCATCCACATGTAACGGGCTAGCGCGTCGCCGATGGAATAATTGCGCACGTGTCCCATGTGCAGCGCGCCGGAAGGGTAGGGAAGCATTTCTAAAACGTAATACTTCGGCTTCGTCGGGTGGGCATCGGCTGCGTACAGCAGGGGATCGGCTTGCCAGCGTTCCGTCCATTTTTGCTCGATGCGCTGCGCGTCGTAACGCTCTTCACTACGATTGGGGTTACGATCGGGGTTACGATCGAGGCGCGCGGTGGTCACGGGTTTGTCTTCAGGCATATATAGAGGATAGGGGAGCAACGCGTAATCGTTAATTTTACAACGTGGAGGCCGTTAATACGGGCAAAGACAACAATTCCATCCGATGGTCCGCACCGGCAGATGGGAGGGACAGCATTCGTTTTGAAGTGGGACGCCGCGCGGAAATGCGAAACGGCGGAGCTGTCATGCTCCGCCGCTTCTGCTTCATGCGCTGCCGGATTCGGCAGCTACCGGCTAGTGGTGTTCTTCGCCACCGTGCGCTTCGCCGCCGTGGGCGGCTGCGGCGTGGGGCGCGCTGCGGTGTGCCGCTGCGGCGTGGGAGCCATGTACGGGGGCGCGGCGGACTCCGGCACTCCCCCTAGCCCTTGCGGGCGATGGCCCGCGTCCACGACCTTCGACGTATCTTCCTCCTCCACCACCGCTGAAGCGATGCTCACCCCAGCCGTGGCCATAGCCCCAGTTGGCCCATGGCCCTATGCCGAGGAAGATTCCGTTGTAGAAATATCCCGGCCCATAAAAACCGCTGGGGGCGCATCCGTAGGGCGCATAGCTGTAGTAGCCGTAGGCACACACGGGCGGATTTATGCTGACAGTAACTCCAACTCCTGCGTTGGCTACTGGCACCAAGGCCAAGGACGTGAGTAATGTTGCTGTAGCGGCGAGAAGCAGACTACGCATCGAGAACTTGTGAAGCGCGTTCTCGACTTGCCACGTTGTTGTTAGCCTCATTGTTACCCTCCGGAGATCCCACTTTCGGTGGGAAGTAATATCTCGACTATCGGCTCCATTACTCACAGAGAACTGGCCAATACTGGCCGTCGTCCGCAATACTTATTTTCGGATTCGAAACGGGAAGACGAAGCCAAATCGGGGTTCAATTGGCCTTGCGGCCTTTAAGAGGCCGCGAATGAAGACGATGGAACGCGTGGTCGGCGCAAGTTGCCGCGGACCTGGTAAAAGCAGGTGCGGATTCGCGGGCGTGGGTCTCATTTATGGACGCCCAAACCCCTCAAGGCATACAATTCGCGAGAGGAGGGTTTATGCACATCCTGCGCCTTCCCTTTCTCGCGCTGCTGATATCGGTATGCGTCGCGCCCATCGCGGCGCAGTCCTCGCCGGACAAGACTCCTGCTTTTTCCCACTCCCAGCGGGATGAGCTAGTTGCTCCGGAGTTTCGCGCGCGTTCTGTTCAGCCGGTTCAGCTAGCTCCGAACTGGCGGACCAGAATTCGCGATACTGAACCCCGGCAGCGCGTTCTTCCTTCTGACTCCACGCTGGCGCCGAACGATACGGTTTGTTACTCCATGCGGAGCTACCGCGTCACGCGCGACGATCCAGGGTCCGACTCGACGAGGCTGGCAGGCTATTCCGAATGCCAACCCGCGGCTCGGTTTCAGGTGAAAACCGCCGTGGGTTCGCGCTGAGACAGGGACCGCCTCGCGACTGCGATGCTGGGCTGCTCGCCGCTACCGGGCGGGCGCCTTGCCCATATCCCTCTCCGTCCGCCGTTTGCCCAGTTCCAACCCTGGACGCTAAACTGAATGTCCCGGGGTACTCATATGCTCGTAGTCATGCAAGCGCAGGCCACCGAAGAGCAGGTCCGCGCGGTTTGCCAGAAAATCGAAGCGCTCGGATACCGCGCCCACTCCATGCCGGGCGCGCAACGCACTGCCATCGGCGTCACCGGCAACAAGGGCGAAGTCGAAGCCGGATCACTGGAAGAAATGCCTGGCGTGCAGGAAGTCATCCGCGTTACCAAGCCTTATAAGCTGGTCAGCCGCGACACTAAGCCCGATAACACGGTCGTCAAGTTTCCCAAACCGCACGGGGATGGTTCACCAGTTACCGTCGGGGGCTCCGACCTCGCCATCATCGCCGGCCCGTGCGGCATCGAGAGCCGCGAACAGGCCTTCACCATCGCCGAGCGCGTCGCCCGCGCCGGCGCCCAGTTCTTCCGCGGCGGAGCCTATAAACCGCGCACCTCTCCTTATTCTTTCCAGGGTCTCGGCGAAGAGGGACTGAAGATCATGGCCGAAGTCCGCGAACGCTTTGGCCTGCTTATCGTCACCGAAGCCGTGGATTACGAATCGCTCGACCTGGTCGACCAGTATGCCGATGTGATCCAGATCGGCGCCCGCAACATGCAGAATTTCTCTCTGCTCAAGCGCGCCGGACGCGCCCGCAAGCCCGTCCTGTTGAAGCGCGGCATCTCGGCGACGCTGGAAGAATTTCTGATGGCTGCCGAGTACATCATGAGCGAGGGCAATTACAACATTATCCTGTGTGAACGCGGCGTGCGCACTTTTGCCGATCACACCCGCAACACGCTCGATCTCAGCATTGTGCCGGCCGTTCAACGTCTCAGCCATTTGCCAATCGTCGTCGATCCCAGCCATGGCACGGGCAAGCGCAACAAAGTGACTCCGCTTTCGCGGGCCGCCGTGGCCGTCGGAGCCGACGGCCTGATCGTCGAAGTGCATCACGATCCTGATCGGGCGCTGTCGGATGGGATGCAGTCGCTGTTTCCGGATCAGTTCGATGCGCTCATGGTGCAGGTGCGGCAGATTGCGGCGGTGCTGGGGCGTGGGGTCGCTACTTCGAATCCAGTTCATGCCGAAGCGATAAATTCTGCGGACTGATTCTTGCGAAAAGTTCTCTTCATTGCCGTCATCATCCCACTTGTCCTGGCTGCCGGCTGGTACTACTTTCACGAGCGCGCCCTTCCTGCCTACGGGCCGCTCTACCGGGAATATGCTTATATCTCGAACGGCAAGAGCAACACGGTGACGGTTATTGATCTGCGTTATTTTCGTCCGGTGAGAACTTTGCAGGTCGGGACTGATCCTACTGGTGTTGCTGCCAATCCGAAGCGCAATGAAGTGTACGTCGTCAACACGGGCTCCTCGAACGTCAGCGTGATTGATGCGGAGCAGAATAAGATCGTGGCTACGATTGGCGTCTACGGACGCCCTTACTTCATCGATGTTTCTCCGGACGGCCACCGGGCTTATGTCGCGAATTCGGGGTCTGACAACGTTTCGATTCTTGATCTTGACCATCGTTCGGTTGTGGCCACGCTCCATGTGGGCAGAAGCCCGGGCCTGGCTCGCGTTTCGCCGGACGGATCTAGCGTTGTCGTCTCCAATCGCGCGGATAACTCGGTTTCGATCATCGACACTGCTCGCATGGCGGTGCGGGCGGCGATCAACATCTGCATTCATCCGGAGGACATCGCGATTCTTCCCGATTCCAGCAAGGCTTTCGTCTCTTGTTCGGGATCGGGGCAGGTGGCTAGCATTGCGCTTAAGAATGAAACCCAGAACGACAAGCTGCTGGCGCTGCTTGATGTGGGGAAATCTCCGGTTAGTCTGGCTTTGAAACCTGATGGTGGAGAGATGGTTGCTTTCAACTTTGATGCGGGCAGTATCTCGATCATTGAGACTACGGGCAACGAAGTGTCGGGCAGCTATCTCATCGGCGATGGGCCTACGCGCGGCGTGGTTTCGATGGATAACTCGCGCCTGTATGTCTCCAACTTCGGATCGAATAACATCGCGGTGTACGACATTGACCTCGGCAAGGTCATCGATTATTTGCCCGTGGGCACCCATCCGGATGGGCTGGCGCTCTCGCAGAGTCAGAATTATCTGTTGGTGCTTGACTCCGGCTCGGGCGACCTGGCTGTCATTCAGAAACGACAGCCCAAGAAAAAATTCGAACCTTCGGAATATTCGTTGCTGACCATCATTCCGGTTGGCATGCAGCCGAATCAGATTGTGGTGAAGTCGTTTCGGGTGACGAAGGTTAGGGATGAGCAGTGAGAGATCCCTTGCGGGACGCGGATGTGGGGCGCCTTGGAGCACGGGGAGTCCCTGACGCGTGGGTAAGAGTGTCGGTCGGGTAGGGGTCCTTCGACTGCGCGGCTGCTTCGCTTCGCGAAGCAGCCACTTCGCTCAGGATGACAAGGCTGTTGAGGGGTTGACAAAAGGGGCTAAGAGCTAGCAGCTAAGAGCTGAGAGCTGTTTTTTTGAAATGTTCGAGGATGGCTTCGGCTTGGGATCTGGTCACGACCGCCGATAGCGCGGCTACATCGGCCTGCTTCACGGCTTGCAGGCTGCCGAAGTGTTCGAGCAGACGGCGGGTGGTGGATTCGCCCACGCCGGGGATTTCTCGTAACTCGGTGGCGCGGTCGCGGATCTGGCGGCGTTTGCGATGGAAGGTTACAGCGAAGCGATGCGCTTCGTCGCGGATCATCTGCACCAGATGCAGGACGGGAGAATGATGGTCGAGAACCGCGGGGTCGTCTTCCTGTCCGTAGACATAGATGATTTCTTCCCTCTTGGCGATGGCGGCTAGCGGTTGGTTGATGATTTCCAGGGCTTCGAGGGCCTGGGCGGCGGCGTGGAGTTGTCCGAGGCCTCCGTCGACCAGCACCAGACTGGGCATGGATTTTTTTTCTTCCTGCGGGCGCTGGTAACGGCGCGTGATCACTTCGCGCATGCTGGCGAAATCATCCACTCCTTCTACGGTTTTGATGATGAATTTGCGGTAGTCGGATTTCTTCATCTTGCCGTCTTCGCAGACCACCATGGAGGCCACGGTCTCTGCTCCTTGAATATGAGAAATATCGAAGCACTCGATGCGCCTGGGGAGTTCGGGTAGACCCAGGGAGTCTTGCAGGGCTTCCTGAAGGGCGCGCGCGTTTGGCTTCATGATTCGGAAACGCTGATCGTAGGACTGCTTGGCGTTGGTGCCGGCTAGATCGATAAGTTCGCGCTTTTCTCCGCGTTGCGGGACGGTGATGTGGACTCGCGAGGCTCGACCGGGTTCTTCGGCTAGTTGCTCGCTCAGGGCTTCTTCGAGTTCTTCGCGATCTTCGAAATCTACGGGGACGTAGATGTTTCTGGGGACGTAAGGCTGGGCCAGGTAGAGCTGCTTGAGCAGGGCGGAGAAGAATTCGGCGGGATGGAAGGCATCGGTGGTGGGACGGGCGGGGACGCCCGTCTCTCCATTGTTCTTGTTCTGGTTATCTCGGTCGAATGGTTGCGCGAAGTCGGGGAGGTCTTCCCAGAAAAACTCTCGGCGGTCTAGAACTTTTCCCCCGCGCATGTGGAAGAGGTTCACGGCTAGCATTTGATTTTCGTAGTGATAGCCGAAGACGTCGGCGTCGTCGCCTTCGGCGGCGGCTATGCGCTGCTTCTCCTGCAGTTGCTCTACGGTGGAGATTAAGTCGCGGTAGCGGGCGGCGCGCTCGAACTCCTGCGCTTCGGCGGCTTCGGACATTCGCTCGCGCAGAGATTTCACCAGGTCAGTTTGGCGGCCTTCTAGGAAAAGCTTTACGTCGCGCACGGCCTCGGCGTAGATCTCGGGAGTCGTCAGCTCCTTCACGCACGGGCCGAGGCAGCGCTTGATGTAGTACTGCAGGCAGGGGCGAGGATGATAGCGCGTGAGGTCTACTTTGCAGGATGGGACCAGAAAGTGACGGTGAATGAGGTCCACGATGCGATAGGCGAGATTGGCGGGGAAGTACGGACCGTAGTAGGCGCTGCCGTCCTTGCGCAGGCGGCGAGTTATGTAGACTCTGGGGAAGCGCTCGGCTAGCGTGAGCTTTACGTAGGGGTAGGTCTTGTCGTCGCGCAGCAGGATGTTGAAGCGCGGCTTCTTCTGCTTGATCAGGTGGTTCTCGAGGGCGAGCGCTTCTTTGTTGTTGGCGACTACGATGTAGTCGACGTCGACGGCCTCGCGAACCAGCGTGCCGGTTTTCGCGTCTTCCCAGCGGCCTTCGTGGAAGTACGAAGAGACGCGCGAACGCAGGTTCTTTGCCTTGCCTACGTAGATGACTTCGCCTTCGGCGTTTTTGTAGAGGTAGACGCCGGGGGAGGTGGGCAGGCTGCGGATTTTGTCGGGGAGATGCATCGCCAGCTGAGTCTATGATAGGGCCTGGGACACAAAGGATTCAGCCCAAGGCGCGAAGTCGAAGCGATCCGCTTACGCGCTCCATCCCTTTACGAACTCCACCAGGCTGCGCAGGGCGATTCCTGAAGGGCCTTTGGCGATCCAGGGTTTGTTCTCTTCCATCCACGCGGTGCCGGCTATGTCGAGGTGGATCCAGGGAGTGTCTTCGGCGAATTCTTTCAGGAACATGGCGGCGAAGATGGCGCCGCCGTAACGGCTGCCGGCATTGACCATGTCGGCTATGTTCGACTTGATCAATTCTTTGTATTCGTCGTCGAGCGGAAGGCGCCACATTTTTTCGCCGGTTTGTTTGGTAGCGTTCTCGAAGCGCTGGTACATCTCGTCGGTGCTGGCGAAGATTCCGGCGTTCACGTAGCCGAGGGCTACTACTACCGCGCCGGTCAGGGTGGCGGCGTCTACCAAGTGCGTGCAGCCCAGTTGGCGGGCGTAGCTTAGGCCGTCGGCGAGGATGAGGCGTCCTTCGGCGTCGGTGTTGATAATTTCGATGGACTTGCCGGACATGGCGATTTGCACGTCTCCCGGCTTTTGCGCCTTGCCGGAGGGCATGTTTTCGGTGGCCAAAATAATCGCCGTGACCTTGACTTTCGGCTTGAGCAGAGCAA
Source organism: uncultured Acidobacteriaceae bacterium (assembly GCA_963760175.1). GTDB lineage: Bacteria > Acidobacteriota > Terriglobia > Terriglobales > Acidobacteriaceae > Acidiflorens. The sequence goes on along the minus strand of CAVXBU010000016.1, from coordinate 67,868 downwards.
TTGCGCGCATGGTTCCGATCATGGTGGCGGCTCCGGCCATGTCGTACTTCATTTTCTCCATGCCGTCGGCGGGCTTGATGGAGATGCCTCCGGTGTCGAAGGTGACGCCTTTGCCGACGAGACCGAGGTGCACATCTTTTGCCGCGCCGGCGGGCTCGTAGCTCAGCACGATCAGCGCGGGAGGTTCGTCGGAGCCTTGAGCCACACCCCAGAAGGCGCCCATCTTCAGTTGCCTGATTTTGTCGGCGCCGTAGACTTCGCACTTCAGGCCGACTTCCGCCGCCATTTTCTTGGCGCGCTCGGCCAGAATGGTCGGCGTCATGCGATTGGAGGGTTCGTTGACCAGGTCGCGGGTGAAGTTCTGCGACTCGGCGACGATGCGCGCGGCATGCAGGGCGCCTTCGAGGGCCTTTGTATCGACGGGCCCTTTGCCTGGCACGACGATGGTGACGTCGTCTATGCTCTGGTCTTTCTCTTTGTTCTTGCGATCGCTTTTGTAGTAGCCGGGATCGAAGTTGCCTACGAAGGCGCCTTCCACGATGGCGCGTATGCCTTCGCCGATTTCGACTCCGCTTGCGGGCAGTGCAATGGCAAAGCTGCGGATGCTTTTCCCTTTCAAGGTGCGCACGGCGGCACCGGCCAGCTTGCGTAGATCTGCGACTGAAAAACTACTGGCTGAGCCACCGCCGATGAGGAGCAAGCGCTTGGCCTTCAAGCCTGCGGGGCGGTGCAGCAGGGTGGTTTCGAACATCTTGCCGGTAACTTCGCCGCTGGCAATTACATCTTTGGCGGCTTCGCGCACGGCGGCATCGGCGCTCTCGACGGATGGCGAAGGCTTATCTTTTTCGCCTTTGTCTTTTTCTGATCGATCGAGCGTTACGACGACGAGGCAGTCGGTTTCCAGTTGAGACGGGACGGAGGAAGAAAGATTTGTATTCATGATGGACTAGATTCAGTATCCACGGTGGGAGGGGGAACGCGCAACTCTCTGCGGGCGAAAATCCTGAGGGTCATGGAGTCGTGGACTCCCACCCTCGCGCAAGAAGGACGCGCAAGGATGGGGCACCGCTACCGACGCGATTCTAGTTCACGGTGCCGATGCCGGTTAGAGTTGCAGTCGCCACGCCTCCACCGTTGCTGGCTACGTTAAGGGTGGCGCTACGGGTGCCTTTCGCGTTGGGATTGAACGAAACGTTGAGCGAGCAACTGGCGCCGGTGGAGAGCGAACTTCCGCAGGTGTTGGCGGAGATGGTGAAGTTGAGAGGCTCGACTCCGATGGTGAAGCCGGTGAGATTCACCGAGGCCGTAGTCACATTTGAGATGATCACCGACTGCGGTGCGGTGCTTTGGCCGACGAGTTCGGACCCGAAATTCAGAGCGGTTGGCGAGAGTGCGATCGACATGCCTGTTCCGGTCAGAGCTACCTTCTGCGGATTGTTGGGCGCGTTGTCGGTAAGCTGCAATGTACCGGAGAGGGAGCCTTTTGCGACCGGCTTAAATTCCACGGTGATTTCGCAAGTGCCGCCGTCGACTAGTTGCGTTCCGCAGGTGTTGGATTCGACCGCGTAATCTCCGGTGATGGTGACCTTCGAAAGATTCAGTGCGGCGGTTCCATTGTTAGTCAGGGTCACGGGCAGGGAACTGGTTTTACCAATGAGGGTCCCGGGAAAAGTCAGCTTGCTGGCGGAGAGGGTCACGGTCGCACCGGTGACATTGCCGCAGTTGGGAAAAATGAAATTGGAAATGCGCGTGTTCCAGTTGAAGCTGCCGTCGGATTCGATGTACTCCTGGGTATACCAGAAGGTGCAGTCGTCGGCGGGGTCGACGCTCATGGAGCTGTAGTCGCCCCAGCGATTCTGGCCTCCGGTCTGGGAACCGGATCCGGCCATGATCAACTGTTCGCCCTCCATGGTGCCGAGCGTGTCGGTTACGACGCGTCCGGTGAAGTAAATGGAAGGGTAGATGGAAGTGCTGGCGAGGCTGTAACCCAGCGCCATGTCACCGGACTGATCCATGGCGAGGCTGCCCATCCAACGCGTGCTGGAGTCGGGAGCGAAGGTGCCTTGCTGGTAGACGATGGGGGTTCCGTTGGGATTGCGAACTTCATACCAGCGCAGTCCGGTGGTGATGGAATGATTGAAGGTCAGGGACTCCACTCCGTCGGGGAACTGGCGATAGGCGAGGCGGTACATGGGGCGGTCGCCGAGCGCATCGAGGAGCTGAGTGGTTCCGGGTTGCTTCACGCAGGAGTGGAGGCATCTTGCGGTGAAGTCCGCGACGGGGAGAATGGTGGGGCCGGTGAAGGTGGAGTTCGCGGGGGTGGTGAAGTCCACGTGAAACCTCCACAACTGGATGACGTTGGTGCCGAAGTTCATGTAGAAGGCGGGTTCGCCGGCGGCGGGCTCGATGGTTCCGTCCATATCGGAGGGCAACAGGCTGGCTACGGTCGATGGCTGCTGGAAGCAGATGATGGTGGCGCTTTCGCCGGCCAGCATGGCGCTGCGGTTGAGAGCGCAGGCATCGGCGCCGATGAATTCGACGCCGTCCAGGAAAGTGTTGAACGACATGTAATAGGCGTCGGGCCAGACGCCTAATTTCGGGTAGTCGGAGTAATGGGCGTTGCCAAAAGAAAAGGCGTAGCGGTTGTAGGTGCCGGTGGCATCGCTCGAGGTGGAGACGGCTACGCACTGCGTGTAGGGAAGAGTGCTGATGGAGAACTGGGTTAAGATCCAGCGCTGCGCCATCTTGTCATATTGGACGATGGGATCGCCATCGTTGTTGGCTTCACATCCTCCGCCAAAGCCGGCCCAGAGGGCATTGCCTTCAGTGGGCCCGGCAACGAGGGCGCCGGTGGCTTTGTCGAAGACGGCAAACTCGGCGTTGACCCACTGCACGTACTGCGTGGCGCCGACGGCGCCGTTGGTATCGGGCGGGGTGTAGTCCAGAAGAAATCCGTACTGTCCCTGACCCAGGCCGTCGATATTCAGGCCGAGGTTGGAGGTGACCGCAGGCAGAGCGGTTGCCTGCAGCGCCAGGTCGGCTGCGGCGGTGGCGAATTCGGGCTCGTTGTTCGCGGGGGCAGTGGGGAGAATTTTCAGCGAGCGGCGCGAAAAGCGGTGAGGCTCGGCGGGAGTCATGCGATGAAGCTCGACGAGCGGAGGAGAGACATCGTGTTTCTCTTCGCGGATTACACGAAGCGTGTTTTCTTCGTTCGCGCTGCTGTTGCTTGCGCTGTTTTCGGTCTGGGAGAAAGTCGGGGACGGGAAGACGAGCGAAAGGAGCAGCAGTAAGGTTGCGGAGAGATGGAACTCCGTTCGAAACCGTCGGGTCAAAGTGCAAGTCCCATGCCGAGTCATATTGCGAATGATGGTGCCGGGGAAGGGTTACAAATCGACGGTAAGTATATCCGGTTTTGTTGGGATTGCGCCCGCTGTTTGGCGGAATCTCTCCGGTTGAGATGGCACGCCGGACTGGGGATTCGGGCATGTCGTGGAATTGTGAGCCAGCCAATTTTCAATGATAGGTAACGGTATTCGCCGCGACTACACCGCTGTCGTGGGTTGTGCGGACGCCATTGGGTGAGCGGGGTTTGACTGACTTCGCTTTCGCTTTGGGTTCGAAACGTTTGTCGAGATAAGTGACGGTGTCACGCGCGATCAAGTCCTCGTTGCTCTTGCGTGAGACTGCGATCCGAGGGCTCACGGTCTTGGCTCGGACCTTCGCTACTTGGGCTTCTTTCGGCGCGTGGCGGGAGTTCCCTTTCGATCCATGCGCCGGTAGCGGCGACGCTTCTGCCGAGACTTGTCCCGGATCTTTTGCCGCCTCTTTCTCGGCGCCAACTGCGCTTAATGGGTTCACACCGGTTGACTCCACGGTGATTTTTTCTACCGGCGACGCTTCGGAACCCGGCGTGGCAGATTTACTGGCCCGGCGCATGCTGAATCCGAGGGCCACGGCCACTAGCACCACGGCGGCAAAAGTCAGAGCAACGCGCCGGGGCCATCCCGCAGAAGGATCGCGCCGTTGCGCCGCCTGCGTGGGCGCGTCAATTCTTGGCTGGGCCATGGCTGCCCGGGGAACCGCCGCGTCCTCAACCGCAAAATAGCCCGGAGGTTGCGCGGGTGGCTGGGATAGAACCGGGGCCGCCATCAGACGCACGCCTTCTTTTTCTTTGTGATCGATTCCGGAATCGAAATCGTGATTGAGCAGAATCCCAGTTGCCGGATCAATGGTTCTGGACGCTGGCGGTGGACCTTCCGTGGGCAGCTCTGAATCTTCGACGCCTGGCGCGGCGTCGAAGCTGACCGGCTCGCGCGAAAAATTCACCGCTCCTCCAACCTTCGGCTGTCGTCGCGTGAAGTCCACGATCGGAGTTTTCAAATGATGCGCAAATTCAAGCGAAGCCGAATGCCCGCCATTATGTGCTTCCACATTCGCAATCAACTGATCGCCGGGACCGGCATCGACCCGCAGTTCCAGATCGGCAATATTGTCGGGGACTTTATCAGGAGAGACGATTTCTACCGCATAACCACGGGCCAGCAGAGCCAACGCCAGCTCTCGCGAGCATGCCTGAGAGAGCGTAATGATCCGGGCCAGTGCCATAACTGTAACCTCAGCACTTGTGTTGCCATGCAACCACTATTGTCCGCTCAAATCCCTGTTCGCGTCAATGTGAAAGGCGTGCTGTATGCGGCTTCCGATGGATCTTCACCTTACCTTTAGCTTTACCTTTGTGGGGGGCCCGCTTGTGGGTCCGCATTCGGTGAGTCGGGCGGGGGACATATTACGCCCTCAGCATTGTCCCCGTGGGCGTAGACCGGCGCATTTCTGGCCAGCCAAAGGCCAACCTCAGTCGTGGTGTTTCGAACCGTTTCGGGCACCATGGCGGGCGCATCATGCGGGTATGTATCTTCGTAATTGTCTACCGCCCATTCGGAAGGAACCGCATGCTCTTCGTTTAGACGGCTAACAAAAATCTTGAGTGTCGCGACTAAAAGTATTGCCGGTGAATTGACGGAAGGTCTCCAGCTGGCCAGCCGAATTCGTAGGCCAAGGGTAAGGGGAAAGCAAGATTGTGGTTCGCAGGCCATGGGCATTCCCCCATTGGATTGCTTGCACAATAAACTTTTCGTAGCCCGGACCGCTCCCGCCATTTAGAAAGAAGTTTGGCGGAACGTCGAACGCGATTGCTTTGCCATAAAGGGCCTCACCCCGCTCCAGCGCATAGAAGGGGTTGGTGGCAAAGACGTTCTCCCCTAGTTTCGGTTCGTTCGGATCATTTGGGCCTACTACAGGAGCCACTGATTCGATACCCACGGTCCGGGCCGCGTCCACGTACTCCTTCCACTGCTTTAGGTCCTCTTCTAATTGCCCGGGAGCAGCCGAATCAGAAGGTGTGTTCACATTGGCTTCAGAAGGACTGAGGCCATTTTGTAAATACACCCTCTGGTAGTAGCCGTAGCTTGGGGGAAGCGTGAAATAATTCCAGCCCACCTGCCCCAGTTCAGCTTCGCCTGGTCCGGTCCCGCTAAACACCCGCTCTATGGCCGAAGAAGGCCGGGTGACTTCTCGGCTGCGCTTATCGCATTCGCATGCTCGTAGAGCCCCACGTGGCCGGTCTTGAGAAGCTCTTCGAACTGATCGCCGTGACGGAGTGCGTCGAAACCACCGGTCCCGCCGACGAAGATATACTACCCTAAATTTGAGCAGACGCGCGTATTTGTCGTGCGTCGTCAGATGGATTTTCTTGAGGTGCGGCATGTGCTGCGGGTATCGCTGCCATCATAACCATGGCCGCGAGTGACATTAGAAAGCGGCGGCAGGGATGTCGCCGTCGCCGAGCGGAGCTGGGCATCGTAATCACCATCCGTTGTATCCCAGCATAACCAGCCTCCCGCGCGGCTTCAACTCCGGGATAGCCAGGTCTGGAACCTAGGCTCGTTTTCTGGCCCTCGAGACAGCCTCGCGGGCTTCCTTGTCGGCGGTGCGACGGCGCTCGGTTTCTCTCTTATCCCACAGCTGTTTGCCCTTGGCCAGGGCGAGTTCCACCTTGATTTTGCCGTTTTTGAAATACATGCGGGTGGGGATCAGGGTGAGTCCCTTCTGCTGCGTCTTGCCGATGAGTTTGCGAATTTCTTCCTTGTGAATCAGAAGCTTGCGGGTGCGGAGAGCGGCGTGATTCGCGTAGTTGCCATGGTCATAGGGGCTGATGTGGCAGTTGAGGAGCCAGAGTTCGCCGTCCTTGATCAGGCCGTAGGAGTCTTTGAGATTGGTCTTGCCGGTTCGGACGGACTTTACTTCGGTACCCGTGAGAACGACACCGGCCTCGAATTTTTCGAGCAAGAAGTAGTTGTGACTGGCGTTCCTGTTAACAGCGGCGTCCTTTTCGCCGGAAGCGGTGGGCTGGCGGCGAGGGTTCTTCTCCCGATTGGGCTGGGTCTGGTGGGTGGTCTGCTTGGCCATATTGCTGATAACGAACCTGAAAAGAAAGTAACACGGGGGCGCGGTGTCAGGTCGAAGGTCTCAGTTACAGTTCTCGGTTCTCGACTAACGGCGTCGAGATTGAGACCTGAACCTGCCCTTAGGGACCTGTACCAATGAGTGTAAACACCGATGTACCAATCACTTCGGGTGGAAGTTGATGCGATGCTATAATCCAAATTTCTGGTACTTTTTGCGTGAGAATGCCCCCGGGGATGCTTGGCGCTGGGCTTTTTCGGGTGTTCGGATGAGTCTTGTTCGGAGGAGTGCTGGCCGGTGCCGTCGCCGGCGAGAGAGATTTTCATGAGGACTGCTTGATGAGACGCCTGATCCGTCCGGCTCTACTTGTTCTGCTGCTGCTCTGCTTAAGGCTTCCTGTTTTTGCCAAGGATTCTGCCAAGGCGCTCTATCAGAAGGGCACCGACGCCGAAGCGCGGCAGAATTACGAGCAGGCCTTCGACTATTTCAAGCAGGCCTACAATCTGAAACCGAAAGACCTGAGATATCGCACTGCATTTGAGCGAACCCGCTTCTATGCGGCTTCATCGCACGTGCACCGCGGGCAGATTCTGCGCAATGCCGGAAAGCTCGAGGAAGCGGCGGTGGAATTCCAGAAGGGCTTGGACATTGACCCTTCCTCGTTCATCGCGGAGCAGGAACTGAAGCGCACGCAGCAGATGATGCGGGAGGCGCAGAATCCGCCACCGCAGGCGGCGGCCCCGACCCCGTTGCGCAGGCGGTTGGCATCGGCGCAGGGTCCGGTGGAGCTGGCTCCGATCTCGAACGTGCCCATCACGCTGAAGGTCACGGAGAAATCGAACGTGATCTACGAGACGGTGGGCAAATTGGCTGGCATCAACGTGCTATTCGATCCCGAATACACGCCGCGCCAGGTGCGCATCGAACTGAACGGCGTGACGCTCGAAGACGCGCTGCAGATCATCTCGATTGAGACCAAAACCTTTTGGCGTCCGGTGACGCCCAACACGATTTTTGTCGCGCAAGACAATGCTGCTAAACGGAAAGAGCTGGAACAAAACGTCATCAAAACTTTTTATCTCTCGAACCTGTCCGCGACAACCGAACTGCAGGATGTAGTGAACGTGCTCCGCACGCTGCTCGAGATCAGCAAAATTCAGCAAGTGCCTTCGCAGGGATCGATTGTGGTGCGCGGCACGCCGGACCAGGTGGCGCTGGCGCAGAAACTGGTGGACGATCTCGACAAGGCGAAACCCGAAGTGCTGATCGATGTAGCGGTGATGCAGGTGAGCCGCGACAAGTCGCACACCCTTGGAATCAATCCTCCGACCAACATTTCGGTTGCGCTGCAGCCCAATATCAGCACCACGACGACGACGGGTACGACCGGGAGTGGCACGACCGGGACACTCTCGACGAGCAGCGGGTCAAACAGCATCAACCTGAATACGCTCGCCAACTTGAATGCCACCGACTTCCAGGTAACGATTCCACAGGCTACGGCGACGGCGTTGATGAGTGACAGCGATACCAAGGTCATCCAGAGTCCGCAGATTCGAGCCTTGGACGGGCAGAAGGCTACGTTGAAGATCGGCGATCGCGTGCCGGTGGCGACGGGATCGTTCCAGCCGGGAATTGGCGGAGTCGGCATCAACCCGCTGGTGAATACGCAATTTCAGTACCTCGACGTGGGCGTGAACATCGACATTACGCCGCGAGTGCATTCGAACGGGGAAATCTCCTTGAAGATGTCGATGGATGTCTCGGACGTGGACTCGTACGTGAGCATTGGAGGCATCAGCCAACCGGTGATCGGGCAGCGCAAAATCGAGAACGAAATCCGGCTGAAGGATGGGGAAGTGAGCTTGCTGGGCGGCATGATGGAGGACTCGAAGACCAAGGCTCTAACCGGGATTCCGGGTCTGGCCTCGATCCCGATCCTGAAGTATCTTTTTGCGCAGGATACCTCGGATCACTCCACGAACGAAATCGTATTCGTCCTGGTTCCGCACATTATCCGGTTGCCTGAAGTTGCTCATGACAATCTGGACATGATCGATGTAGGTACGGCCAACGCGCTCGAACTGAGACGATCGAACCGGCAGCCGACAGCGCCGGCGAGCACGGTAACGCCGCCCACGTCCACGGTGGCGCCAGCGGCCGCGCCGCCACAGCCGCAGGCGGCGATGGCACAAATGGCAAGTCCAGCTCCAGTTCCACAGAGCGAGACTCTGCAGGCCCAGCTAGCGCAGGCCCAGTTAGCGCAGCGTCAAGCTTCGCCGAATTTGGTTCCGCCGAATCAGGCGGGCGCGAACGCAGGAACTTTCATGTTTGATCCGCCTAGCATGAAACAGACTAAGGGAGCGACCTTCACCGTGAATGTCATGCTATCCGGCGGGCAGAACGTGTATTCGGTGCCGGTGCAGCTTAACTACGATCCGAATCAATTGCAGGTGGTTAACGTGTCGAATGGCGGATTCCTCTCACAGGATGGGCAAGCGGTGGCGTTGGTGCATCGCGACGATCCGCTGACGGGCACGCTGCAAGTCACAGCCACGCGGCCTCCGGGCGCCGGGGGCGTGTCGGGACAGGGAGCGGTGGTGACGCTCACCTTCATGGCAAAAGGATCGGGCCAGTCAGCTCTGACCATCACTCGTGGCGGAGCGCGGGACCCGGCAATGCAGCCGATTGCGATGAGTGGAGCGCAGGCGGCGATTACGATTCAGTAGGAGCAGTTCTCGGTTCCCGGTTCTCAGTTCTCAGTGAGAACCTGGGGTGGTTTTACTGGGAGCTGAGAAGTGATTTATGAAGCAGTCGATCAATGTGCGTAAGGCGGGACCGTTCAAGGGCCATCCACAACCCGGCTTCACGCTGATCGAGTTGATCGTGGCGACGGCTATCATTGCCATTCTGGTGGGGATGGCGGTTCCTATCGCAAGAAACGCGGTTGCCCGGGAGCGCGAGCACGAGCTGCGCCAGGACCTGTGGATGATCCGCGACGCGATCGATCGTTATAAGGACGCTGCCGATCGTGGCGCATTCCAGATCAAGCTGGGGAGCGAAGGCTATCCACCGGATCTCGACACGCTGGTCAACGGAGTGGATGTTGCCGCCGGCAAGAAGCTGAAGTTTCTGCGCAGGATTCCGGTTGATCCCATGACCAAGCAGGAATGGGGAATGCGTTCCATGCAGGATGATAAAGACTCGACTTCCTGGGGTGGGCAGAGCGTTTTCGATGTCTACACGAAATCGGACCAGACCGCTTTGGACGGCACGAAATATAAGGACTGGTAGATGAGATTCAGGTCCCAAGCCAGCAACCCCAAGGCCCGCAATCGGGGTTTCACCCTGATGGAGATGGCGGTGGTCATCACCCTGATCCTGATCCTGGTGGCGATCGCAGTGCCGATGTACAGCAACAGCATCGTTCGCGCCAAGGAAGCCAAACTTCATCAGAATCTGACGACGCTCAATAAGGTGATACAGGAGTATTCGCTCGACAAGAAGCACGCGCCGCAGTCGCTGGAGGATCTGGTGCCGGGATACATCAAGTTTGTTCCGGAAGATATCACCGGCCGCTCCGACTCGTGGGTGACGGAGCCGGAGGATTCCGAAAATGCATGGGATCCAAACAATATCGGCATCGGGAGTGTTCACAGTGGCTCGAATGAGACCTCGAGCGAAGGCAGTCCTTATTCGAGTTGGACGCATTAGGGCCGGAGATGAAGAGTACAGCGACAGGACGGAATGCTTTAGGAAGGGACGTTTTACGACAGAGCAAGGGCTTCACGCTGATCGAGATGATGGCGGTGATTTGCATCATTCTGATCCTGTTGGGGGTGGCCATTCCGCTCTACAGTCACAGCATGGCCCAGGCGCGCGAAGAAAATCTGCGCAGGGACCTGGAAACGCTGAATCAGATGATCTACCAGTACACGCAAGACAAACAAAAACCGCCGCAATCGCTACAGGATCTGGTGTCGGCGAAGTACATAAAGTCCATTCCGAATGACATCACGGGCAGCGATACCTGGGTGACGGAATCGGCAGACGACGTAATCATGTCGTTGGACCAAACCGAACCCGGCGGCATCATCGGTGTCCACAGTGGTTCCAACCAGACAGCCAGCGATGGCACCGCGTATTCGAGCTGGTAGCAGTTCTCAGTTCTCAGACAAAGGCTGGAATCAACTGAATCAACCAGTCAATAGCAGGGCTGGCGCTAGATTCATGACGAAGAGATTTGCCGGAGACGTGAGACCTTAGACCTGGTACGTGGTTCTGGAGGTGGGAGTGGATTTTCTCAATCGGCTGCAGCCCTTCATCTTGCTGGTGATGCGGCTCGTTCTGGGGGCGATCATGATCGCACATGGTTATCACAAGTTGGGGGGCGGGTTTCATCACCATATGGACTTCGTGGGCTCGCTCGGCCTTCCACGCTGGATGGCATATCTTTCCGCCGGGACGGAATTCGCGGGCGGAATCGGGATCGTGCTGGGATTGTTTACGCGCTTTTTCTCACTCGCGTTTGTGATCGAGATGGGCGTGGCCATCTGGAAGGTGCATTTCAAGAACGGGCTGACGGGCACTGGAGGGGTCGAATTTCCGCTGGCGCTGGCTACGATCGCATTGGCGCTGGTTTGCTTCGGCGGTGGGCCGTGGGGAGCCAATTTCGGGAAGCGCTGGGGTGGTCTGAGCAAATGAGCAAATGAAAGAAAGGGTAATTTCGACCGTCACTCCGGGCCATCCCGCATAGAAGCTAGTCTGACACTTTTCAGAACGACGTTCGCCTTCCAAACTTCCTCTGTGGGCCATGCAGATACGACCCATACAGATATGACCATTTAAATATGACCCATGCAAAACTGGTTTCGATGGCGGTGCAGTGGTTGCGGCGCTATCGCTGTGGAGTCGTGCTGAGCGAGCAGGCCTGCGCCAGCGGCGAGATGCCGGACGCCATAGGCTGGAAGAAAGCTTGCCACTCGGTGCTGATCGAGAGCAAGGCGTCGCGCCCGGATTTTCTGGCCGACCGCGACAAACCATTTCGGCAGAGGCCGGAATTGGGCGTGGGTTGTGAGCGGTATTATCTGGCACCGCGGGGGCTGATACGGACCGAGGAGCTTCCCACGGGATGGGGATTGCTGGAGGCGCACGGGCGCGAAATCGAGCGGGTTAAGGCGTCGGCGAAGAACCTGCGTTCCGAGACCGGCTTCCAGAACGAGATGAATCTCTTGCTGGCGAGTTTGCGGCGGGTGGAGATTCGCATTGAACCGGAGAGCATCACCGATTTTCTCAAGTGGAAAAACCGCATGGCAGAGTACAACCGGGGCCGGTTGCCGGAAGGGCTGGTTGCCGAGGATGCGGAAGCCAACGGATTTTTGCTGGGAACCGCTGGCGACTGAGATTGATGTCGAACCTGCCAACCTGCCTTCGTAAGGACATTTGCGGACAAAAAAAATGAAACCGGGCGGTTGGGCCCGGTTTCGGGAGCGTCGGTTGAGATGCGGTTACATCGCAGCGCGGCGCCGGCTGGCTCGGAGAGCTACGCGGACGCGGTTTCCATCCACTTGTGCATCTCGCGCCAGCCAAGGTTCAAACGGAGCGAGGATACAGACGTAACCGAAGAAGCAACTGGGTAGCCAGTGTAAGACTCCGCGCGATGGTTTGAATTGTTGTTGCAAATTAAAGAAACTAAAGCTTGTTTTCCGGCGAGTTCAGCCGGTTGGCGCGGCCATTCCATGATTGCTCCCGCCGGAGTACTTCAAAGTGTTGCACAGTTCCGCGGATTGGGCGGCCAGCATCTAACCCAGATGCGTAAACCAGTGTCTAACTATGATCTTCGTCTTCCTGCGAAGGCTATGGACGTGTATAATTCCGGCAATGCGGGTTCCAGTCGCTCGGGAAGATTCTACTTTTTCGAGGTGAGTGCTTAATGGCGAATGGGAGTCCGTTGGTACCTGAAGACAAGCGTCCGATTCAGAAAAAGCAATCCAAGAAAACCTACGCGAAACCAGCATTCCGGCTCGAACGAGTGTTTGAGACGCAGGCGCTGAGTTGCGGGAAGGTCCATATTACGCAGTCGTCGTGTCATTCTAACCGCAAGAATTCCTAGCCCGCCAGCAGACCCGCTATCCGACTAAGCCTCGACGTATTCGCGCAAACATTTAGGCTACAAGCAACTGGGGAAGTCATTTGATGCATGGCTTCGGTGTTCGTTCCTGCTAGTGTAACGCCGACTGTGAGGCCTGCACAGCGCACCCGCCTGTGGTGCCTGACGTTGGGCAAGTCTGATTGGCAAGCGGGGAGAAATACACCTGGGAGGCTCCCGCCTCCGTTCCTGAGCTGGCGGTATTGTCGATGATAATTCCGCTCGTGCCGCCGGCTGCCGCCAGTGTGGCCGCGGGCGCCGTGGGGAGCGTTCCGGTAGAAGTTGTGGGCACGGAGAAGGACATCAGACATCCCGTGGTGAGCGTGCAACTGACGGGGCTAGCTGTGGAACTCGATGATTCCACGCTGAAGAATATCAAATCCGTACCGGTGGCGCTAAACACTTCCGTCAGAGGAGAGCAGGTGGTACTCGCGGTAGAAACGGCCAGTACGCTCGTACCGCTCGTGGCCATGACATTGGCTGTGATCGGAATCTGGTAGAGCGTCGCGTCGGCCGATGTGTTGCCGCAGGTATAGAGACTGCCGGTTGGGTCGCCACCGCTCGAGGTGAAGTAGAGGTTATCGAAGGTACCCGCGAAAATCGAAACTCCCGCGGTAGTCGAGGCCGTGCCAACTGTCGATTCCGTTCCGCAACTTTCGTGATACTCGAGGTCCCCTGTCCCGGTGCCGACGGTCGTCGAAAACTGGATCACAGCGCTCTCGCCATTGCCGTCATTCCCAACAAATACGTATGCCTTGCCTGCAGCGGAATCGATAATCGGCGCATCCAGCCTTAGATTGAACCCATCTCCAGAAGAGCCGGCTGTGGTGCCGGTTCCATGACACGCGACGGCAGCAGTTTTCGTCGGACCCAGCACCAGAGACGGCGTCACCGTTCCAATGGCCACAGTCACATTGCCGTTGCTGCTCCCGGTGCACGCAGTGGTCGCGCACACCGCTGCAATCCGTCCGCCGGTGTTGCCGGTTTCCACGTAGGAAGTGGTCACGAAGACGTTCCCGGTGTTCGAATCGTAAACCGGACTGCTCAAGTTTGCGGTGCCCACCTCTACTGGCCAGGTAGTTGTGGTTTCCGCGGGCGTTCCGATAAACACCCCCGTGAACTGGTGGAGGTAGCCGGCGTCGTCACCCACGTAGAGCGTGTCGTAAAGCGGTTCGGACGAGTTTACATAGACGTAAAAGGGCGAGGAATACGCATCGGTCGGTGTGGGATCGGTCGTTGTTGTAGGGTGGAAGGCGATTGTCGTCATGCACGGCGCGGCGCAGGTTCGGTAATTGGCATTGGTGACATTGTTGGTGCCTGTGAAAACCAACGGCGCTGCGGCGGTTTCGGTGGTGGAAGCTTTCCATTTCAGTAACACGAGCGTCGCAACTGTACCATTCAATTCCACGAAAGCCACCTGGCTGCCGTCGGCGGAAAGTGTCGCCGAAGTGGTGATAGTACCCAGAGTGTCATACGCCCAGTACACGGTGGGGAATGTTCCCCCGCATCCGGAATACAATTTGTTATAAGCGATAATGCTAGCCTGCGTGGCGGAGCCGGCCAAACCAGTATTGAAGACCGCAAAATCGTTGGTGCAGCTAGGGGTCGAGCCGGCCGAGAATGTCGCAGGATACTGGCCAGCGCCCACGGTCGCGCCGGTGCCCATGTTCTCCGACCAGTCCCGCCTGATCTTGCTAGTCCTGGGGGTCCGGCCCGGGGGCAAGGGGTACGGGCCAAACCGGTACCCGGAGGTAGGGGCATCACCTGGCTCCGCCGCTGGCAGCGTCGACCGCAACCGGCGAGCGAGTTGCTGCCGATAGCGGGCGTCCTGCTGCACGCGGTTGGACTGTTCCTCAGTCCCAGGACTGGAGAAGATAAGGTGGTGGTGGCTCCAGTCGGTGGGCAGAGGGCCGACTGCCTCGGAGTCCGGGGAAGTCTGATCTGCTGAGGTCTCACCCACTAAAGCCGGAGATAAGGCCAGCATTCCGAGGATTAGGATACCCAACCAGGGCAAGCCTCCGAGGCAGAAAGCGACTCGTTGCGCAAAGCGGAGGACACGGCCCATAGGTTGATCCCTCGAAGGAAGTCTTAGATTTAGGCCCATTATAGGAGGAGGCTTGGGCGGCAGCTAGTGACCTTTGGTAACCTCTCGCAAGGTCGGGGCCAGAAGTGGAGTAAGGAGCTTCGTTTGCACGCAGCGCGACACACGCTACATTTCCCGGCGGCCTTCCATAGCTTTCAGCATAGTGACCTCGTCGGTGTATTCGATGTCGCTGCCTACGGGAATTCCCATGGCGATGCGGGTCACGCGCAGTCCCTGAGCTTGACCTTGTCCCTGCCGCTTCAGTTGCTGGGCAAGATAGGTGGCGGTGGCTTCGCCCTCGACCGTGGGATTGGTGGCGAGGATGACTTCTTCGATTTCGCCGCGGCTGACCCGGGTGATCAGGTTGGCGATGCGCAACTGTTCAGGGCCGACGCCGTGCAATGGCGAGATCGAGCCGTGGAGCACGTGGTAGACGCCGTTAAAATGCCGCGTCTTCTCGACGGCGGCGATGTTGGTCGGTTCTTCGACCACGCAGACAAGCTTTTGATTGCGGGTAGGACTGCTGCAGTAGACGCAGGGATCTACGTCGGTGATGTTGTTACAGATCGAGCACAAACGCAACTTTGCCTTAACGTCATGAACGGCGGCGGCGAGAGCCTCGGCGTCGTCTGCGCTCGAACGCAGAATATGGAAGGCGAGGCGCTGGGCGCTCTTGCTGCCGATTCCGGGCAGCTTCTTGAGTTCGTCGATGAGCCGGGACATCGGTTCGGCAAATTTGGACATGGGATTTGTAATTGGTGATTTGTAATTGGTGATTAAAGGAAGGCTTTGCCTTTAAATTACAAATCACAAATCGCAAATTACAAATTTAGGCCCAGTCCGCCGAGCATTCCGCCTACGCTGGATTGCATTGCCTGATCTACTTTGCGTCCGGCTTCGTTGAGCGCGGCCATCACCAGATCCTGGAGCATCTCGACATCGCCGGCCTTTACCGCCTCGGGATCGATCACGATGCCGAGCACCTGCTTACGGCCATCCATTTTTACGGTGACGGTTCCGCCGCCAGCCGAGGCCTCGACGACGGTCTGCTCCATTTTTTTCTGCAGCGTCTCGTACTGCTGCTTGGCCTGCGACATTAGTTCCTGCAAATTGAATCCAGCCATAGAGGAAATCTGTCATTTGGTGATTGGTAATTTGTAATCGAAGAGCCGAACAATGCCGAAGCATTTGGTTTTTCAATTACAAATTACCGATCGCAAATTACCAATGGCTCACCCTTTCTCGCGATAATCGATCACGGTGCGGATTTCCGCTCCGAACTTTTCTTGCATGCGTTGCACGATGGGATCTTGTTCGGCGCGGCTGCGGGCGCTTCCATTCGATGGGGACGAGCGTGGTGAGAACGTCGCCGCCTGCGGCGCTCCACCAGACTCGATTTGTATCTTGATCGGCTTCCCCGCCAAACCGCTGGCTGCCGCACTGGCAATGCGACGCGCTTCGGCGGTGAACGACATTTCGATCATCGCGGCTGAAGCCGCGATTTTTGCGATCAGCGAATTTCCTTCCAGCCTCCACTCCGAATTTTCCAGGAGGGACACCAGCATTTGCTGATTGCCCAGGGCGTTCAGAACGGCGTCGCGTAGAGAATCGGCGTTCGACGCCCGCCTCGGTTCTCGCCTGGGTACGGGCGGCTGGCTGCGGATCAGGGGCGGGCGCCAACTCTTCGACTGCCGGAGCGGCCGATCCCATGATGACGACATTGGCATTCGTGGTCGCCTTGATTGGTGTGGTGCGGGC
Source organism: uncultured Acidobacteriaceae bacterium (assembly GCA_963760175.1). Classification (GTDB taxonomy): domain Bacteria; phylum Acidobacteriota; class Terriglobia; order Terriglobales; family Acidobacteriaceae; genus Acidiflorens. The sequence goes on along the minus strand of CAVXBU010000016.1, from coordinate 51,417 downwards.
GCCGTCGCCCGCAAATGCGGCGATCTCGCCGGACGCTTCCGCCTTGGGATTTCCTTTGCGCGCAGAGTCGGCTGCGAACGGAGACACTGAACTCGATCGTGCGGGTGCAGAAGGCGCGGCGCGCGTCGTTTCCGCGGGCGGAGCGAGAACGGGCCGGGGCGCGGTGCGGGTTGGTCCGGAAGCGGGCGCGGCGTCGCTCAGCAACTGCTCGATGGGCAGCAGACGCTGCGCATGCGCCATTTTCAGAAGCCCGAGTTCCAGGTGGAAGCGCTGTTCCTGGCGGTATCCGAGTTCTGCGTGGGTGCGCAGCATGATTTGCAAATGCCGCGCCAGGTCTTCTTCGCTGAACAGATCGGCGATGCGGCCTGCGCGGGCGCGCTCATCGGAGGAAATCTGCAGGAGCGCCGAATCCTTGCCCGCGATCTTCGCCACCGTAACATTGCGCAGGAAGCGCACCAACTGCCGCGCAAAGTGCGTGGGACTGTGGCCCTCACTGATCAGTTCGTCAACCAGCACCAGGATTGTCTCGCTCGAACTTTTTTCTGTCGAGCTTGTTTCCGTCGAGCCTTCCGCGACCGCCTGCATCACGGTTTCGAGCGCCCCTGCCGGAGCGGAGCCGATCAGGCTGCGCACCGAATCGAGGGTCAGGTGGCCGGAAGTCGAGGCGATGGCCTGGTCGAGGATGGAGAGCGCATCGCGCATCGAGCCGTCGCCGGCTTCGGCGAGCAGGGCCAGCGCGTCTTCATCGGCGGGAATCTTCTCTTTTGCCACGATCTCGCGCAGTTGCCCCATGATGTCATCGAACTTCATCGCCCGATAACTGAAATGCTGGCAGCGCGAGCGGATGGTCTGCGGAATATCCTCGGGCTGGGTCGTGGCCATCATGAAAATGACGTGGCTGGGCGGTTCTTCCAGCGTTTTGAGCAGCGCATTGAAGGCGGCGTCGGTGATCTGGTGCGCCTCGTCGAGAATGTAGATTTTGAAGCGGTCACGCGCCGGACGGTAGCGAGCGGCCTCACGCAATTCGCGGATCTCGTCGATGCCGCGATTGGTGGCGGCGTCGATTTCGATCACGTCGACGGAATTGCCGTTGCGAATCTCGGTGCAGGAATCGCAAACGCCGCAGGGCTCGAGGACCGGCTTGTTGTTGGAATTGGAGGTCGAGCGGCAGTTCAGCGCCATGGCGAGGATGCGTGCGACCGTGGTCTTGCCGATGCCGCGATGTCCGCTGAAGATGTAGCCGTGGGCGATGCGCTCTTGCGCGATTGCATTTTGCAGGGTGCGGGTGACGTGTTCCTGGCCGATAACGTCGGAGAATTTTTGTGGCCGGTATTTGCGCGCCAGGACCTGATAGCTCATCGGAATCCTTGATTATACAGCTCACGCGAGCTCGGTCTGGCCGAGCTGCGAGCTTCGAGCAAACCGGCTGGCCGCGGCTGCTGCCGCGGATGGCCGACAGCTCGAGCCCCGTCTCACTCGCGCTTGCACGGCTTCGCGCGGGCGGGTTACGCTCATGGGTCGAGTCTTAGCACGAATATGCGCGAATATTGGAGAAATCGGACATGCAACTGAGAATGAGCACACGATCGATGGAGGGCGTGATGGTGGTGGATTGCAGCGGGCGGCTTATGTTTGGCGAAGAATCGGCCAGCCTGCGCGAAACCGTCAAGAAAGCCCTGGCCCAGACTCCGAAAGTGGTGCTGAATCTGTACGAAGTGAATTACATCGATAGCGGCGGGCTGGGAACCCTGGTTTCGCTTTACACGAGCGCCCGCAACGCCGGGGGCGCGGTGAAGCTGGCGCGCCTGAGCCAGCGCGTAGGCGATCTTCTCCAGATCACCAAACTCCTTACTATTTTTGAAGTGTTCGACAACGAGGAAGCGGCCGCCCAGTCCTTTAACAAGGATGCCGCTTAGCCGCGATTAATTCAGATCACTCAATACCAGTGGAGTCTGCGACATTCCATTCAGCGTACCGCTTGGGCTGGGGTTGTCGATGAGCACCATGGTGGTGATCGATCCGGCTGGGGCAGAGGAGAGCTGGGTGAGGAGCGCTGTCTTCTTCGCGCTTTGCGTGACAATCACAGCATAACCGCCGGCGATGGAGCGAACGCTCTGGTAGGCGCTTCCCTGTCCGTTGCCAAGGGCGGAAATCTGAGGTGTGTAAGTGGTGATGTTGGTGCCCGGGGGAACGATATAAACATCCACTCCGGTCGACGGGGAACTGGGCGACGCGTTGATGATGCGGTATTCCAGGTTATTCGATGTCGGCGCGATATTGTCGTCGATTAGAACCAGGGGAGGACTGGCGTCGGCTTCGAGTCCAACCGCGAGCATCGTGTATTGGATCGTACCGTTCAGCAGAACGGTGCCAATTGGGGAGATGGGGTTGATTGAGTCGCCGGGCTGAAACCCCTGGACAAGGTCGCTGCCCGAGGCTATCGAAAAGTAGGTTGCATCGGCGGCGGGAATTGGGAAAACCTGGCCGAATTGCATTGAGGAAACTACCCTGGTTCCGTTGAACCAGATGTCCGTGGGCCCGCTGTCGGGGATGGCATTGATCAAGCGCACCTGCGCTTGATTTGATGAGCCACAGCTGGCGGCAATGACGCCTAAGGCTGCAACGGCCAACATAAGGGGCAGGGCTTTCAACGTGCGAGACATCGTTAAAGTATTAATCTCCCAAGGCAGTTTGGTGGTGAGCAGGAAGGTTTGTCAACAGCTCGTGAAGACGATTCGCCGGGCCTCGGTTGAGGCCCGGTTCCTTTTCCTGAACATGGCAACTGGTCGCGTGATTAATAGAGATCGTTCAGCACCAGCGGGATCTGCGAAATCCCATTAGTACCGCCGCCGTTATCCACAAGCACCACGGTAGTGATCGGGCCGTTGCTGCCCGAGCCACCTTGAGGCAGGGTATAGCCAGAAATGATTGGGTCCTGGCCGCTGTTATAAACCTCCATCGTGTAGCTGGGTTCCCAGGTAATGTTCCGTACGTACTGACCCTGCCCAAGCTGGAGATCAGTAATCTGTCCCGGGGGGCCCGGGTTCCCTTCGCCCGTCTGATAGAAAAGCACATCAACCCCGGATTGGTAGGTGGCTGACCCGTTGATGGCGCGGATGGTCAAGTCGCCCGTCGTCGGCACTGTGTTGTTGTCGGGTACAACGTAGATGCCGGAATTCAGGACATATCCACCCAAAAGCACCGTATATTGCGTGCCGCCACTCAAAGTAGCAGTACGGCCGGCTCGCTCCCCAGATGGCGTTGGCGGTGGTGGGGGAAGAGCCGGTGTCATATGCCTGGAAGGTGACGCTGCCCGCCGGTACAGAGGTGTATTGCGCGCTACCACCAGCCTGCGGAGTCGGGTAGGCTTGGCCGAGCGCTACGTCGGTAAAGTACTTGGTCCCGTTGACATAGACATCCAGGGCAATCGTGCCCCCGGTTCCGTTGTCGGGGATAGCATTGACCACACGAACCAGCGCATTGCTATTTGAATTGCAGCTGGCGGCGAAGACGCCCAGGGCCACAACGGCCGCAATGGCCAACGCAAGGGGCAGGGTTTTCAACAACCGAGACATATTCTCTCTCCAAAAGGCAGTTTTGGTGGCGAGCAAAACATGGGATGCAAATATCGTAAACCCAGGTTTTACCGACCCGTGTAAAATTTTGTATTGGTGAACCTAGGTTAACATAAGCGCGGGGTAAATATTGTCCGTGGATCGTAGTGGTCAATTCGAATTTGCATTGAAAGGGCATGCTCGTGGTGACGGGGCTCGGCCCCGTCCGGGGTCATGTAGAGACGGGGCTTGCCCCGTCTGGGATCACCACCACCCGGTAGATATCGATCGTGAATCGGCAATCTCAATCCAAATCCGGAAAATCCAGATCTGTTAAATCCGGATCTGTTAAACCCAGATCTGTTAAACGCAGGTCTGCGAAATCCAAGCCGCCGGATGACAAGCGTGGCCGCGTAGTGCGCTGCATTCGCGCCTTACCGGCAGGAACGGTGTCGAGTTACGGCGCTTTAGCCAAGGCTGCGGGCTGGCCCGGAGCCGCGCGTCAGGTGGTGCGGATTCTGCGCGAGGTTCCTGGATTGCCCTGGCACCGTGTCGTCGGGTCCGGCGGAGCAATCAAGCTGGGCGGAGAAAATGGCGCTGAGCAGAAATTCCGGCTGCTCATGGAGGGCGTGACGTTCCGTGGCATGCGCGTGGATATGAAGCGGCATGAGTTTCGGTTTCAAGCGAATCTTCGCAGCAAAACGTGAATTAATTACCGTGTCATAAGTAGGCGCCTTGCCTCTTTAACCACAACCGGCCCCGAGCTTATCAAAGACTTGCAGACCAATATTCTCAGCCACTTCTCACCGTGTAAAAGATCATACATACAAAATGATACGTATAATTCTGATGCATATAAATATATACGTATGTAAATATACATACATTACCATCACTACAAAGTGTTTCACGTGAAACATTGTACGTACAAGCAGGGCGCCTAAGCGCGCGCTGGCAAGTTGCCTTCCAGCAATTCGTGCAGACGGTTTGCCGGACAGCGCAATCCTATATAGAAACTTCCGAAGAGCGCGTAGACGGCGCTGACGTAATCGAAGCGCATCTCGTAGATAAGCCTTTTAAACACAAGGGGATCGTCGGCGAAGAGATCGACGCCCCACTCCCAGTCATCGAAGCCGATGGAGCCGGTGATGATCTGCTTCACTTCTCCGGCATAGCGGCGTCCGACCATGCCGTGATCGTTCATCTGGCGCTGGCGTTCTTCCATGGGAAGCATGTACCAGTTCTTGTCTTCGCCGCGGCGGCGATCCATGGGATAAAAACAGATGTAGCGGTTGGGCGGCATGGCCGGGAACAGGCGCGGCTGCATCGCTTCTTTCTGGCGCGCGATGGTGTCCTGGATCGACTTTTTCCATTCCTCCGAATGCGGCTCCACGCCGCGATCGGCGAGGGCCTTGTAGGTCTTCAATGACGACTCATAGAGCCCCAGCTCAATCACCGACAAATACGAAGTCGCAGGTTCCAGAAAATCATTGAGCCGGAGCCGGGCCACGTCGAGCTCGGCCTGATTGAGCTGGTCGAAGGTCTCGCGGAAGTGGACCAGCATCAGGTCGCCTTTGTGTCCGAGCAACGAGAAGAGAGCGGACTGGCCATTGGCCTTGCTTTCCATCCCGGCCAACAGTTGCGCGGCTTCGTCCGTGATTTCGCGACGGACGTTGTCGGGCGTGGAGCGCCACGCGGTCCAGCGGAAACGCATCATCTGGTGAAGCGTGGCGTAGCCTTCAAGTGTCAGGGGCACGGCAGGGAGTTGTCCGGCGGCAACTGGGAGAGTTTCGGGATGAGTCGGATTCATGGACTCATTGTATTGAATCATTGAGGTATTGAGACATGAATCTGAGACATTGAATCATTGAAAACCAAAGGCCTTTGACCTTCAATGACTCAATGGCTCAATACCTCAATGACTTAATGCCTCAATGCCTCACCCGGGTATCGTGGCCGCCACGGTGTGCGGATTGCTCCGGTGTGCGCGGGTGTGCTACAAGTGCGATATATGCGCAAATGGATGAGCGAGCGCTTGAAGCGCCGCAAGAAGCCGGGAGATGGGTCCCCGAAGGAAACAACCAAGGCGCCAGAGCCGTTGCAGCCGAGGTTCTACGATAATGAACCGGCGGCGCCCGCCGAAAGTTCCAGCCCGAATTTCAGCCGAGGCTCCAGTCGAGGAGCCAGTGGTCGAAGCGCGGCGCCCGTCGAGACCGCGTCCAGAGCCGGCAGCGACGCCGGAGCCGGCGGTGGAACCAGCGGCAGCTTCCGCGGAAGCTGAACCGAGACGACAGCCGTCGCGCCGTCGCCGCAGCCGCGGAGGCCGCGGCAGATCTCGTCCGGGACGAGTTGCTGCTGCGCCCGCTACCCGCAGCGCGGTGGAACCTTTCGGAGCAGAATCGGCCGCGGCAGAAGCATCTTCACCGGTTCAAGCTGCGCCCGGGCAAGCGCCGGCGAGTCAGGCGTCGCCAGTTCAAGCTGTGCCGGCTCCGGCCCGCGCCAGCAAGGGAACGGTCGTCCTGGCGATCGGGTTGCCGGGATCGGGTAAGAGTTCGTGGTTCAAGCGGCACAACATTCATCCACTTTCCAGCGATCTGCTGCGCGAACTGCTTTTCGATGACGCGCAGGAGCAGCGTTTTCAGGATCTCGTGTTTTCTAACCTGCGATCGATGCTGAAGGCGAGGCTGATTGCGCGCCGTCCCATGAACTACGTGGATGCGACGAACCTTACGCCTCACGACCGCGCGAGCTGGATCAAGCTGGCCAAGGATTACGGCTACGATGTGCAGGGCGTGTTCTTCGACGTGCCGCTGGAGGTTTGCATGGAACGCCATCAGCGCCGTGGCCGCGCAGTCCCGGAAGATGTCATGCGCAAGATGGCGGGCAAGTTGAAGCCTCCGACGTTTGAGGAGGGGTTTTCGAAGATTACGGTGGTGCGGGTGAAACAGAAGGAAAGCGAAGCGTAGGGACAGCTGGCTCGGCGGTCCGGCGGGACGATTCCTGATTGCAGGGGTGGGAAACAAACCCCTGCGAGCTGCGCTCGCAGGGACAGCCGAGGGCGGCTGTCGCTACGTTTGAATCTCATCCCTTCAGATAGGGTAATAGTTCTTTGAATGCGGGCGCGCCCGACGAGCGCAGCAGTTCGTAGATCATCATTTCGGTCGAGGAAAGAATGGCTCCGGCACTGCGCATGCGATCCAGTCCGATGCGCCAGTTTAATTCTGTTCTGGAGCTGACGGCGTCGCAAGCCACGTGCACCAGGTAGCCCTCCCGCAGCGCGCCCAGCGCAGTCTGCATGACGCAGATGTGGGTTTCCATGCCGCACAACAGGACGGTCGTCCGCTGACCCGGCAGGCGCTTCAGCAAGGAGCAAAACACGTCGCTGCCGAAGCAGGAGAACATCAGCTTGTCGATGGGCGGAGTGTCGGGCAGCATCGACGCGATTTCGGGCACGGTTTTGCCCAGGCCCTTGGCGTATTGTGTGGTGACCAGCGCCGGGATCTTCAGGATTCCAGCTAGGCGAATCAGCAGTTGCACATTTCGCAACAGGCGTTCTTTTTCCCAGATCGGCGGCAGCAATTTCTCCTGCATATCGACGACGATGAGAGCGCACTGGTCGGCCTCAAGTGGACGGCGCGCCATTTCTTCGTAATCGGTCTCAATTCGGGCGATACTTCCGGTGAAAGTTCCTGGGAAAGTGCTGCTGCTGGTCATGGCGACTCCCTGTAGAGGTGCGGCTTGCTGCGCCTCGCTCCGGAGACGGGGCAAGCCCCGTCTCTACAGCTGCTAGAGATTTTAACGCGACAGAGCCTGTGGTTTTGCGGTCACCGCGAAATGATTTAGAATTCTGGTACAGCCCGGTCGTTCAACGGTAGGACTGCAGCCTCTGGAGCTGCGTATCGGGGTTCGAATCCCTGCCGGGCTGCCAACCTCTTCTACTAGTCAATTCAAGACGTATCAGTTCAGATCATTCAGCGGCGCAACGGACGGGTCGGTCAGAGCGATCAATTTTCCGGGCGGATAATCTTCGTGGGTAAGAGGAGTTTCGGGCTCGGGATTGACAATGGTCAGCACATCGCCGCTGAGGATTCCCCGGATCAACAGACGGTCGCCTTCGATCGCGACTACTCGGTATTGCTCGTCGAAGATTGACGGCTGCTTTTCCATGTCACTCATAGGATGCGCAGTTTTCTGTTGGCGATGCTTCGCCGCGACCTGATCCGCCGGAATTCGCTTTCGGTGACGGACAGGAATGATAGATCAGAGCAAAGAGGGGCACGAGCCCATCCTGTGGGCTCGCGCCGATAGCAATTGACGTCAGCAGTTAACCCGGTTGCGCCCTCGGGCGACCCGGACGAACTGGCTAGAGTGTGAAGCTGAGTGCGAGGTTAACGCCCGGGAACGATGCGTTGCACAGGTAATACATGCCGTTAATCTCGACCACATAGACGTTTTGCGTGTACAGCCAGTTGCTGGGCCACGGGTCAATGAATCCGAAGGCATAGCCACCGTATTCGAAGCGGTGATTTCGGTAATCGGTTTGGCTGACACGGAAGGTGTGTTGCTGTCCAAAGCTGGCCTTGTAACGGTCCGCCGGAATGCGGGCGCCGCCGTTACCGGCGGTGCGCTGTGCCGGCTGTGCCTTTTGCTGCGGTTGCGGCGCGCTTTTTTCTTCCTGCTTAGCATTCTTCTCTGGCTGCGCGGCGGGTTTTTCCTCTTGCTTGGTGGACTTCTCCGGTTGCGCTTGTTTTTCTTCGGGTTTGGCTTTCTGCTCCTCTTGCTCGTGTTGCTCCTGAGCGTACAGCGGAGCGGCGGCTACGAGGGTCAAAGCCAGAGCTGCGGTGGTCATAAGTGCAAGTAGTTTCATGAGTGTTGCCTCCATAAGCAGACTTACTAGGAGCAAGCTTGCTGTGCCCGGGTTTACCGGGATCGCATTCCTAGAATGACAGGTGTGGACTTTCGCGTCTGAGCAAGATAGCTCACATGCGAGATGTTCGTGCAGAACGGCTAATTTTCAGGCCTCGGCCTAAAAAGGGGTTCAGCCGGGGAAATGGCACAATTTGTGGGGAAAAGCGGTCTTTGGGCTAGAATTGGAGCCAATGGCTTCCCCTGGCTTGGCGAACAAGAGCCGCGAGTTTAATCCCAGCACGTTCCTTGCAACCATTGGCGAGGGCCGGAGGAACCTGACTTTCGCCAAGAAACAAGGGATCTTCGCGCAGGGGGACACGGCGGATGCGATCTTTTATATCCAAAAAGGCAGAGTAAAGCTCACCGTCGTCTCCACAACCGGCAGAGAAGCGACCCTGGGCATGCTGGGCGCCGGATACTTCTTTGGCGAAGGTGCACTGGCAGGTCAGGCTCTGCGGATGGGATCAGCCGCGGCGATGACGGATTGCGAGATTCAGCGGATCGACAAGAAGGCGATGATGGATGCGCTGCACCGGGAGTCGGCATTTTCCGACCTATTCGTGGCCTATTTGCTGGCGCGAAACGTGCGCTACGAAGAGGATCTGGTCGACCAGTTGTTTAACTCCAGCGAAAAGCGGCTGGCTCGAGTTCTTCTTCTTTCGCTCATTTTGGCAAGGAAGGCGTGCCCGAGGCGGTGATCCCAAGAATCAGCCAGGAGAGTCTGGCGGAAATGGTCGGGACCACTCGGTCGCGAGTGAGCTTTTTTATGAACCGCTTTCGCAAACTGGGCTTTGTGAATTACTCTGGCGGCCCGGAGGGCGGGTTGCAAGTACACAGCTCGCTGCTTGGTGTGGTTTTGCACGACTAGTTGCTTTCGCGACGCAACTTCCGATCGATAGTAAGACTTGAATTGAGGACTTGATATGAAGGTGTTGCTGATTGCAGGACTACTACTGTTGGTGCTCGGCATCGCCTCCCTGATCGTGCCTATCCCTCACACCGAGACTGAGGGTATTAAGGTCGGAGGTACGAACTTCGGCGTTCAGGCCAGTCACAGTGAGAAGGTTTCGCCACTCATCAGTGTCGTGCTGATCGGGGGTGGGATCGCGCTGAGCATCGCTGGTGCGCGGGCGCGAAACTGACCCGCGGTTGCGAGTGGCCAACGGTAAATTTGGGTTCCTGAGTAATGGCCGAGCGATGACCCTAGGCCACACGGCGACCGCTCACCAGGTTGATGATCAGCACCACGACGGCAACCACTAGCAGCAAATGAATCAGACCGCCGGCTATGTGAAGGCTAAAACCAAGAAGCCAAAGAATCAGAAGCACAACGAAAATCGTCCAAAGCATATTGATCTCCTTCGCTCATTTAATCGTCGCCGAAGCGAGCGCCCCGGAAACTTATTAGCTTTACCTAATCGTCTACCTCTACCTTGTCGTCGCCGGTGCGAGCGATTTTCCGCATTCCAGGCAAGACGGCTTCGATCGCGATGTGATTAGGCCGCAAAACGGGCACATTCTTTGCGATGCGTAGCCGCGAACCGGGGGTGTAACTGACGCAAACAGCTTGGAGGCGGATGCAGTGATCGCGGCCATCTGTCTACGAAAACGGTCGCGTAACTGACGAAAAACGCGTTCCATCCATCCACCTTCGGTCTTTCTTTCTCATACACGAATGAGTTCGATTTGAGGCAAGCGACAGAAACGCTCGATGCGACTGCGACGGATTTTCTTTCCTCATTTCGGATATTTGGCAATGTAACCATGACACAAGCGGGACCTGAGATACTGTGCAAGATTGCTCACAGTTGCAGCCTCGCTGCGGTGATTGCTTGACAATGGCTGGGCAGAGGCCTAACATTGACCTTTAGGAAGCACCTTTCCTTACTCTTTCAGGTCCTCTGAATTAAGTTAGCCTGTCTGAACATTGTCTCGTCTTTGCTCTGAGGAGTCTGAGTCACGATATTAGCGGTCCGCTGGGGATCTTTCTGACACCAAACCCAAGCGATCAAGATTCGTGCTGGCAGCGATAAGACAGATCAAAGAACCTGGAAGGGACAATGAAAAATATCAAGTTTGTTGTGAAACTGAACCGCGGCGCTCACGCCCCTCAATATGTGCTGCGTGTCGATCGGCTTCCCATCCTGACCACAACCAATCGCAAACTAGCCCTGGTAATGGGGAGATTTACAGCGGAAGACGCGGTCAAGTCCATGCAAAATTCCCATTGCACTCCGGAGTTAGTATCTGTACGGGTTAGCGCCTAGCTAGAAAGCGCGACAATCCCCAAGAACAATGGGGTGGCCGAAGTTCGGCGCGGCTCCTCAGCGCGACTCCATGGACAGCTATGCAAAAGCGTGAATGTTCGGAATGCGGTGGCGAGTTGGTTCTGGCGGTGCGAGCGAACCAACCCCACACGAGTGCGAGTAATGACGGGCCAAGCCTGGTAACCAGCGCGTTTACGAGCTGGAGATGCGGCACTTGTGGTTGCGCCTTTACGGCAGCGCAGCTTCGCGAAGACAAGCGCGGACGCTCAAAAGCAGCACAACACGCCTGACTGTTAAGCAACACCTACCTGCCTTAAGGTATTAGTCCCCCGACGGCATCAGTTCGTCGGATTCCTCGCGGCAAGAAGCCATTAGCACTGAATCGGCCAGCGACGGATCGGTCTTTTCCAGTTTCAGGTCTCGATCGCCGCCGGTGAACTGCGCTTCCTCGGTTGAGCCTTCGAGCGCCTTGGTCGACGTGCTGCCGCTGGTGATGACCTGCTGTACGGCGTCGAAGTATCCGGTGCCGACGAAACGCTGGTGCTTTACCGCCTCGTAGCCGACCTGCTGCTCGCGCAGGAATTCCTTTTCCTGCAAGCGAGAGTAAGCGGTCATGCCAGCCTGCTTGTAGCCGCGGGCCAGTTCGAACATGCGCGAGGTTGAGCGCGTGGAATCCGGCCAGCGTGATGAACTGGAACTTGTATCCCATCTCGGCCGAGTTCGTGCTGGAAGCTGGCGATGGTCGCGTCGTCCAGCTTCTTCTTCCAGTTGAACGAAGGCGAGCAGTTATACGCCAGCAATTTGCCGGGATAGACCTTGTGAATGGCTTCGGCGAATTCGCGCGCCTCCTCGAGATCGGGCTTGGAGGTCTCGCACCAGAGAATGTCCGCGTAGGGCGCGTAAGCGAGGCCGCGGGCGATGGCGGATTTCGAGACCGCCTTGATGCGGTAGAAGCCTTCCACGGTGCGCTCGCCGGTGAGGAATTCGCGGTCGCGCGGATCGATATCGCTGGTCAGAAGGTGGCGCTGTCGGCGTCGGTGCGCGCCATGATCAGCGTGGGGACGCCCATCACGTCGGCGGCGAGCCGTGCTGCCACCAGCTTCTGGATGGCCTCGGTGGTCGGCACCAGCACTTTGCCGCCGAGGTGTCCGCACTTCTTGGCGGAGGAGAGCTGATCCTCGAAATGAACGCAGGCGGCGCCGGCTTCGATCATGGCCTTCATCAGCTCGAAGGCATTGAGGTTGCCGCCGAATCCGGCTTCGGCGTCGGCGATGAGCGGCGGGAACCAGTTGATGCCGTTCTTGCCTTCGGCGTGGTGGATCTGGTCGGCGCGCATGCAGGGCCTGATTGATGCGGCGCACAAGGTTGGGCACGCTGTCGGCGGGATAGAGGCTCTGGTCGGGATACATCTGGCCGGCATTATTGGCGTCGGCGGCGACCTGCCAGCCGCTGACATAGATGGCTTTCAATCCAGCCTTGACCTGCTGGACGGCCTGATTGCCGGTCATGGCGCCGAGCGCGGGGATGATAGGGCTCGGTCTGGTCGTGCAGCAGGCTCCACAGGCGCTCGGCGCCGTGGCGCGCGAGGGTGTGCTCGATCTGCAAACGAGCCTCGAAGACGGTCAACATCGTTCTGGGTGTAAGGACGCGTGATGCCGCGCCATCGAGGGCTGGTTCTGCCAGTTACTTTGCCCGTTGCCGTTTTGACCATTGCCGTCTTTGCCCGTTGGAAGCTGTCATGCTGTTTTTCCCCACCTGAGATTTTTGCGTCCTGGTCTCGCCTCCTGCTTTTGCTTCCACGTGCAGTAGACCCCGGATTGCACTTTTCGACAAACGACGCTGTCCGCCCGGACCTACTAGGTACAAAATGACCTAGTTCGGCGGGACTTGCGCCGGGCAGATGGCTATGATGTTGACTTATGAACACCATGACTCTTCTTCCAGAACGATGCTGCTGACAGCCCGACTCAAACCGCGATACGAGACCGGCATTCTTACCCCGGAAGCGCGGGCTTTCCTGTTGAAGCTTGCGGCTCGGTTCGAGCCCCGGCGGCAGGAACTGCTGGCGCGGCGGCAGACAGTGCAGCAGGAAATCGATCATGGCAAGTTTCCCGATTTTCTGCCGGAGACGGCTGAAATTCGCCGACGCGAGTGGAAGGTGGCGCCGATTCCGAAAGATCTGCTCGATCGCCGCGTGGAAATTACCGGGCCGGTCGATCGCAAGATGATCATCAACGCGCTTGAACTCGGGCGCCAATGTTTATATGGCCGATTTCGAGGACTCGAATACGCCTACCTGGAGCAACAATATTGAGGGCCAGCACAATCTGCGGGATGCGATTCGAGGAACGATTCGGTACGAGAGTCCGGAGGGAAAACAGTATCGGCTTGGGTCCAAATCTGGCCACGCTGTTGGTGCGGCCGCGCGGCTGGCATCTGGACGAAAAGCACTTTCTGGTGGATGGGAAGCCGATCTCGGGGGCGCTATTTGATTTTGGTCTGTTCTTTTTTCACAACGCCGCGAGCCTTGCTGGGCAAAGGAACTGGTCCGTACTTCTATCTGCCGAAGCTGGAGAATCATCTGGAAGCCCGGCTGTGGAATGACGTGTTCTGTTTTTCCCAGGACGAACTGGGCATTCCGCGGGGATCGATTCGCGCCACCGTGCTGATCGAAACCATTCTGGCGGCGTTCGAAATGGACGAGATCCTTTACGAATTGCGCGACCATTCCTCCGGACTGAACTGCGGGCGCTGGGACTACATTTTCAGCTACATCAAGAAGTTTCGCGCGCATCCTGAATTCGTTTTGCCGGATCGGTCCGAGGTCACGATGGAGACGCATTTCCTCAGTTCCTACGTCGAGCTGCTGATTCAAATCTGCCATCGGCGGGGCATTCATGCGATGGGCGGGATGGCGGCGCAGATTCCGATTCGCAATGATGCGGCGGCGAACGAACAGGCGCTGGAGAAAGTGCGGCGCGACAAACTTCGGGAAGTGAAGGCCGGTCATGACGGGACCTGGGTGGCGCATCCGGGGCTGGTTCCGGTGGCCAAGGAAATTTTCGATAAGTACATGCCCGAGCCGAATCAGATTTCTTCGCACAAGAAATCGGCGCGGGACGGTCGCAGGCGCAAGATCTGATCGAGGTGCCCAAGGGCGATATCACGGAGAAAGGGTCTGCGCTGGAATATCGATGTGGGACTGCAGTACCTGCATTCGTGGCTTCGGGGATCCGGCTGTGTTCCGATTTACAACTTGATGGAAGACGCGGCGACCGCCGAAATCAGCCGTGCTCAGGTGTGGCAGTGGGTGCAGACACTGCGCAAATCTCAGGGACGGCGGGCCGGTGACGGAAGACATCGTGAAAGAGATTATCCATCAGAGGGCGGCGGAGCTAGGCAGCAACAATAACAATGACGAACAGTTGCGGCAGGCGGCGAGAGCTTCTCGAAGATTTGACAACGAGCCCGGAATTTGCGGAGTTTCTGACGCTTGCCAGTTACGATTTATTGGATTAGAACGTCAATGCATGGGCACGCGCAAAACTGCCGCCAAACTCCCGACTGAACGTGCGCCGATTGACGCAGGCTTTCTCGCGCAGTTACAGGGGCATGTTGCCGCGCGCGAGGTCGACCGCGGGATTCGCGTGTCTTCAATCGCGGCAGGATCTGATCGCCAGGCTCGATCCCTCCCAAGAAAATGCCGCGCGCCTGCTGGCGCATCTTGCGATATGGACGGATATCGGGTTCAGCGGCCCGCCGTTGCGGGACATTCTGAAACGGTTTGAACACTTAGATCCGAGGATCGCGGTCGAAGCTTCCGATTGCCGACTATATCTGCCTGCGCATGGCCGAGGGAATGTCCGCCATGGCGGAAGAGGCGATGGACGCGGCGATTGGTCATTTTGACTTCGTCCTGAGCTTGGGCGAAGAACTCGACGACCGGTTTCTGCTGGCCATTGTTTATTTCTGGAAGGGTCGCTGCCTGCGGAGAAACGGCGACTATGATGAAGCCCTGATCTGCACCTGCAAGGGAAGAGACCTGGCGTTGGCGTTGGGCCACCTGCGCATGGCGGCGGTGATGCAAGTGCTTGAGAGCTGGCTTTTGTTTCAGCAGGGCAAATGGAAAGAAGCGGTGCGGATCTCGCAAGCGGCGGAAAAAGCCTTAGCTGAGACCGATGACTATGTAACGCTGGGCAACATTCAATCGTTCTACGGGCGCATGGCGCGGCGGGAGGGGCGTTTCGATAAAGCGACTGAGTTTTTCGAGAGCGCCATTCGCCATTATGGCAAGCGCGATCCGCGGCATCCGAACCTGGCGCGATCACTGGCCAACATGGCGCTTGCCAAGCGCGGGATCGCTCTTCAGTTGCAGAAAAGAATCGACCGCGATGCCCAGCGGCACCGCAAGACTTCAGCCGCCACGCGCAGGCAATTCGGGCGATCGCGATGCCAAGAACCGCGACCGCGACTCACGCAAGCATGACTATCGCAGTCGATTGACTCAGCTTCGCCGTGAAGCGATTGAACATCTGGAGGCAGCCCGAGCCATCTACGAGCAGCGCCCGAGCCATCACGGAGTGGGCACGGTATACATGAATGCCGCCTACATCCACCTGGATGGCGGAGATTTTCAGCGTGCCGAGGAAGAAGCGGCCTCCGCGTACGAGGTGGCCGAAGCAGAAGCAGGATTACATTCTGATGGGCCGGGCGCGCATTCTGGAGTGCATGATTGAGAATGCGAAGGTGGAAGAAGAGATCGGCGAGGGCGCTGACCCCGGAAGCCACGCGCGCCGCGCGCTGGAGTTCAGCCAAGAGGCAATCGAACTGGCGAAGCATACGCAGCATCATCTGCTGCTTGCGAATG
Source organism: uncultured Acidobacteriaceae bacterium (assembly GCA_963760175.1). Lineage (GTDB taxonomy): Bacteria > Acidobacteriota > Terriglobia > Terriglobales > Acidobacteriaceae > Acidiflorens. Next base: position 35,821 of record CAVXBU010000016.1, on the reverse strand, counting down.
CGCATCTGTGGCAGGGATTGACGCAGTGTAATTCGTTTTTCGATAATCCGGAAGCGGCGCGCGAGTCGTATGATTTGGCGCGGGCTTCCTGCGGGGCGAATCAACCCGACAACAAAATATGGCAAGATCTGCAGACTTTGAGTGCAAAAATTCTTCGCAAGGGAAGCGTGCATCCGGCGCTGAAGGCTTGGTCGCAAGGGGCGGTGGGCGAGAAGACGTTCCGGCAAATCAGCGAAGAATTTGCGGAGATTGTGATTGCGCAGGTCTGGGAGCGCGAAGGGCGCAAAGTGTCGCGGGTGGCGTCTCGGCTCTCGATTTCGCCCAAGAAAGTGCGGCGCATCCTGGCGCGGGTGGGACGACGAAAGCCGAGTCGAGCTAGAGTGTAGGGACAGGCGCCCTCGGCCGTCCAGTGGCCGAAGCCCGCTCCCCGAGAATCGAAAGAATCGAACCGCCACAATCGAGAATCGAAAAATCTATGAAAATCGCCAAGGATGTCACGGAACTGATCGGCCATACTCCGCTGGTGCGGCTGAACAAAGTCACCGAGGGCGCGGTCGCCGAAGTGGTGGCGAAGCTGGAGAGCCAGAATCCGCTGGCCAGCGTGAAAGACCGCATCGGCGTCAGCATGATTGCCGAGGCCGAGCGCGCCGGAAGGATTCAGCCCGGCAAAACCGTGCTGATCGAGCCGACCAGCGGCAACACCGGCATCGGTCTTGCTTTTGTCGCCGCGGTGAAAGGCTACAAGCTCATCCTCACCATGCCCGAGACCATGAGCCTGGAGCGGCGCGTGCTGCTGCTGGCTTTGGGCGCGGAGATTGTGCTTACGCCCGGTCCGCGGGGAATGAAGGGCGCGATTCTGAAGGCCGAGGAGATTGCTGGCCGCGACTCCGAACGGCTACATGCTGCAGCAATTCGACAATCCGGCGAATCCGAAGATTCACCTGGAAACCACCGGTCCTGAGATCTGGAATGACACCGACGGGCGCGTCGATTTTCTGATCTCTGGCGTCGGCACGGGCGGAACGATCACCGGCGTGTCCGAGTACATCAAGCCGAAGAAGCCGTCGTTCAAGGCGATCGCCGTGGAGCCGGCGGATAGCGCCGGTGCTTTCCGGCGGAAAGCCGGCGCCGCACAAGATTCAGGGCATCGGCGCCGGTTTTGTTCCCAGCATTCTGCGCCGCGATCTCATCGATGAAGTCATCACGGTGACCAACGAAGACGCGATCGACATGGCGCGGCGGCTTCCGCTCGAAGAAGGTCTGCTGGTCGGCATCTCTTCGGGAGCGGCGGTGGTCGCGGCTTTGCAGGTGGCGCGCCGGCCTGAAAATGCCGGTAAGCTGATCGTCGTGGTTCTGCCGTCGTTCGGCGAGCGCTACCTGAGCAGTGTCCTGTTCGAAGGACTCCGGAACCAGGCGTTGCAGATTCCGACGTCGCAGGTTCCGGGGTGAGCTCTCAGTTCCCGGCCCTCAGTTCTCGGTGAAAACCGAATCGCGCTTGCTGAGAACTGGGAACTGAGAACTTCTTCAACCCATGCCGCATCTGTTTTCGTTAATCCGCGAAGACGTCGCCACCGTGCTGGAGCACGATCCCGCGGCGAAATCACGCGCCGAGATTTATCTCTGCTACTCCGGGCTGCATGCGGTGTGGTTCTATCGCATGAATCACTGGTTGTGGAATCACAATTGCTTTCTCCTGGCGCGCTGGTTGTCGCAAGTTGCGCGCTGGCTTACCGGCATCGAAATCCATCCCGGAGCGCAGATCGGCCGTCGTTTGTTCATCGATCACGGCGTGGGCGTAGTGATTGGCGAGACCGCTATCGTCGGTGACGACGTCACGCTCTACCAGGGCGTGACCCTCGGCGGAACGGGCAAGGAGCGCGGCAAGCGGCATCCGACGCTTCTCGACAACGTGGTGGTCGGCGGAGGCGCGAAGATTCTGGGCAATATCACGGTGGGGCGCAATTGCCGGATCGGCGCCGGGTCGGTCGTGCTGCGAGATGTGCCCGACGATTCCACCGTGGTGGGCGTGCCCGGACACATCATTTTTCGCGAAGGCAAGCGCGTGGTGATTACCGATCCCAAGCAGATCAACGATCCGCTTTCCGAGGCGCTGGCGGCGGTTGCGTCTGAGGTGAACAAGTTGGCGGAGCGAGTGCGTCAACTGGAGGGCACGGGCGGAAGGGAACCGCTTTCCGAATCGATGCAACGGATCATGGAAGATATCGACTACCAGATCTAGCTCTATCCGTCGGACGGGGCAGAGCCCCGTCACCACACAAAAAAGGGCAGGACCACGATTTCGTAAACAAGTGCGACCAGTCCCAGCAATGTAACTCCCGTTTCGCGCGGACCCAAGTATGATTAGTTGTTTCGGGACGCGATCTCCGGCGGATGAACTACGGCTTTGTAATCGATAACCGCAAGTGCATCGGTTGTCACGCCTGCACGGTGGCGTGCAAGACCGAGAACCACGTGCCGGTGGGCGTGAACCGGACCTGGGTCAAGTACGTCGAGAAAGGCGTTTTCCCCGCCACTCGCCGTGTTTTTCAAGTCACGCGCTGCAACCACTGCGAGAATCCTCCCTGCGTCACCATCTGTCCGGTGACGGCGATGTACCAGCGCAAAGACGGGATTGTCGATTTCAATTCCGAGCGCTGCATTGGATGCAAGGCCTGCATGCAAGCCTGCCCGTACGATTCGATATACATGGATCCGGACGATGGCACGGCCGCCAAGTGCCATTTCTGCGCGCATCGCACCGAAGTCGGACTGGAGCCTGCATGCGTGATTGTGTGTCCGGAACACGCCATCATTGCCGGAGATCTGAGCGATCCAGACAGCGAAGCGGCGCAACTGGTGGCGCGGGAACCGGTGCGCGTGCGCAAGCCGGAGCAGAGAACTCTGCCCAAGCTCTACTACATTGATGCCGATGAAAGCGCGATTGTGCCGACGGCGGCGCGGCACGAATCGATTTATATGTGGTCGCAGCGGAATGCCGCGGTGCTGGGCGGCGGCGCTGCTTATCCGTCCGATAGCCCGTTGCTGCAAAAGGACGCGCTCGCAGCGTATGACGTTTCGCATGCGCGTCCGTGGGGATGGCAAGTGCCGGCCTATTGTTGGACCAAGTCCATCGGTTCGGGAGTGCTTGCCGTGCCGGCGATTGCGATGGCGCTCGGAAGATTGTCGGGCAACCGGGTCCGCGATATTGCGCTGGCAACGGTCGCGCTGCTGTTCACGGCGTTGACCACGGTGCTGCTGGTTTGGGATCTTGATCACAAAGAACGATTTCTCCGAGTGGTGTTTACTCCACAAAGCAAATCGTGGCTGGCGCGGGGCGCGTTCATCCTGATCGCGTACAGCGGCTTGTGTGGTGTGTTCTGGTTGAGCGCGGTGTTGGGGCTGACCGCCCCTGGCGCGATTTTGTTGTGGCCCACGGTGCTGGTAGGATTTTTTGCGGCCGCCTATACCGCGTTTCTCTTCGGACAGTGTGAAGGGCGCGACCTTTGGCAAACACCGCTTCTGCCGGTGCATTTGGTGATTCAAGCATTGCTCTGCGGAGCTGCGGTGCTGGCGCTGCTCCCGGACGAGGTCGGCGGCTCGACGCAGGCCGTCGCCGTCGCGGTTCCCACACTAATCATCAGTTTGGGATTGCACTTGCTCATTCTGCTCGGCGAGGTGGTGCTGCCGCATACTACCGACAATGCGCGGTACGGGGCGCGACTGATGACGCACGGTCCGTTCGCGCGAGCGTTCTGGGGTGGAGGCGTCGTACTCGGGGGAATTTTCCGCTGGCGCTGTTGTTGAGTGGTCCTCAGTTGTTCGCCGCGCCGAACCGCAGCGTTGCCGGAGTGGCCAGCGTGCTGGCGCTGGCGGGGCTTCTGATTTTCGAATGGTGTTTTGTGATGGCCGGCCAGAGCGTGCCGAACAGCTAATTTCCCGTAGAGACGCGGCTTGCCGCGTCTCCGGCAGCGGATGTGGCGGACGCGGAGACGGGGCAAGCCTCGTCTCTACGACGCCATAATTAAGGGGTTGGACGCAGATGGAGATTCAGGCATGACCGAATTCAAGCGCGACGGCAGCCACCTCGCGTCGTACCCGCCTGCCGAGAAGTGGGACGATTGGGTCGAGTACGATGCCGAAGCCTGGCCTCGCCGCGTCGAAAAGCATTACCAGCTTGTTCCTACTATTTGCTTCAATTGCGAATCGGCGTGCGGACTTCTTGCCTACGTCGATAAAGAAACCGGAAAGGTCACGAAGTTTGAAGGCAATCCGAAGCATCCGGCGAGCCGCGGACGCCTTTGTGCGAAAGGGCCAGCGACGATCACGCAGATTCACGACCCCGATCGCATCCTTTATCCGATGAAGCGCTCCGGTCCTCGCGGCGGCGGGAAATGGGCGCGGACTTCCTGGGAGGAAGTGCTGGAGACTTTCGGGGCGCGCATCCGCAAAGCGTTTCAGGAAAACCGCGGCGAAGAAGTCATGTACCACGTGGGACGGCCGGGCCACGACTTCATCATGGAGCGGACTTTGCAGGCATGGGGCATCGACGGTCACAACTCGCACACGAATGTGTGTTCGTCTTCGGCGCGGCTTGGTTATCTGCTGTGGCACTATGCGGACCGGCCGTCTCCCGACCACGCCAACGCGCGCTTCATTCTTCTGCTCTCGGCGCATCTTGAGTCGGGTCACTATTTCAATCCGCATGCGCAGCGCATTATCGAAGGAAAAATGGCGGGAGCGAAGATCGCCGTCATGGACCCGCGGCTTTCGAATACGGCGAGCATGGCGGATTACTGGATGCCGAGCTATCCGGGCACCGAAGCAGCAGTGCTGCTGGCGATGGCGATGGTGATTCTAAAGGAGAATCGCTTTGATGCCGCGTTCGTGAAGAACTGGACGAACTGGGAAGAACTGGAAGTCGATGGGTTTTCCGCGAAGGGCCAGAGTTTCGAAGCGCTGATCGAAGCATTGAAGCGGCATTACGCGAAATTCACGCCGGAGTTCGCGGAAAAAGAAAGCGGAGTGAAGGCTGAAGTCATCGTCAAAACGGCGCGTGAAATTGCGGCCGCCGGCAGCCGCTTCGCATCGCATCTGTGGCGGGGCAGCGCGTCGGGCAATCTGGGTGGATGGCAACCGGCACGCGCCTTGATGCTGCTCCACGTGCTTACTGGTTCGGTGGGAACTCCGGGCGGACACAATTTGAATGCCTGGAACAAGTTTGTGCCGCGCCCGTATAAGAATCCGCCGCCGCAGAAACGCTGGAACGAACTGCTCTACCCGCGGGAGTGGCCGCTGTGCACGCATGAAATGTCGCCGCTGCTGCCGCACTTTCTTAAGGAAGGGCGCGGGCGCATCGAAGCCTATTTCACGCGCGTATTCAATCCGGTGTGGACTTATCCGGACGGATTTTCGTGGATCGAGATGTTGCGTGACGAAGAAAAAGTTGGCTTGCACGCCGCGCTGACGCCGACCTGGAGCGAGACGGCGTGGTTTGCGGATTATGTTTTGCCGATGGGCTTCAGTTCCGAGCGTCACGACTTGATGAGCCAGGAATCCTATGCCGGAAAGTGGATTGGCTTTCGGCAGCCCGTGCTGCGCGTTCTGCAGGAACGGGAAGGCAAGAAATTTGATTACACGTATCAGGCGAATCCGGGAGAAGTCTGGGAAGAAGATGAATTCTGGATCAACCTTTCGTGGGCGATCGATCCCGACGGTTCGATGGGCATTCGGCAGTGGTTCGAATCGCCGTATCGGCCGGGGCAGAAGCTTACGGTCGACGAATACTACGGATGGATTTTTGAGAATTCAGTTCCCGGCTTGCCCGAGGCTGCCGCGAAAGAGGGATTGAAGCCGCTGGAATACATGCGTAAGTACGGCGCTTATGAAGTGACCACCGACGTTTACAGGCAGAACGAGAAGCCAGTGGCTCCCGCCGACCTCTCGCGGATCGAAAGTCGAAGCGAACGGCGTGGTCACGAAAGACGGCAAAGCGGTGGGCGTGATGGTCGATGGCGCGGCCGTCGTCGGCTACAACACTCCGTCGCGGAAACTGGAGTTGTTTTCGAAAACCATGGCCGACTGGAAGTGGCCTGAATTTGCGCTGCCGGAATACTATCGCAGCCACATTCATCGCTCGGCGCAGGCGGCGTCGATGGCAAAGCCGAGGCGGAAGACGTCGATCCGGATTTCGATAAACGATATATGCCGCTAGTGGAGTGGCCGAAAGATTCGAACGGCGAGGTGTACACGCTGCTGCCGATTTTTCGGTTGCCGCATCTCATCCACACGCGATCGGGGAACTCGAAATTTCTTTACGAGATTGCGCATAAGAATCCGCTGTGGGTGAATCCGGCGGATGCGAAAAAGCTTGGCGGCATTCGCACCGGCGACCTGCTTAAAGTGCATACCGAAATCGGTTTCTTCGTATTGCACGCGTGGGTCACCGAGGGACTGACGCCGGGCGTGGTCGCCTGTTCTCACCATATGGGGCGCTGGCGTCTCAATAAAGAGGATCAGGTCGAACGCATGTCGAGCGCGTGGGTCGACCTGAAAGAAGTCGGCAAAGGGCAATGGAAGATGCGCCAGACTTCGGGAGTGGAGGCCTACGAAACGACCGATCCCGATACGAAGCGCGTATGGTGGAGCGACGCGGGCGTGCACCAGAATCTTACATTTCCGGTGCATCCCGATCCCGTCACCGGCATGCACTGCTGGCACCAGATGGTGCGCGTGGAGCGGGCCGGCGCCGGCGATCGTTACGGCGACATCTTCGTGGATACCAATCTTTCGTTTGCGGTTTATCAACGGTGGAAGGCGCTCACTCGTCCCGCTCCGGGGCCTGGAGGACTGCGGCGGCCGCTGTGGATACCGCGGGTGCATCGTCCCGAGGAAGCGGCGTTCTACATCAAGAAAGCCTAAGCCTGCGGTTTGCCGTTGTAGAATGGCAACATGCCGTTACAGACAGGAAATCCCAACTTTGGCAAGAAGCGTCCCTCCGCCTCCGGACGAGACTTTTGAAGAGGCGGCTTATCTGAAGGCGCTGGGAGAAAAGCAGAAGGTCGTGAGCCTGAAACTCGCCGACGGCGAAGTGGTCCGCGGCTGGATTGAGTACTACGACAAGAACATGGTGCGCGTGACCCGCGACGACGGTCCGAATCTTTTCATCTTCAAGCATGAGATCGTGTATATCGCGGAAGACGGCAAGAAGAAGTAGCTTGGAGTCAGTTCTCAGTTTCAGCTCCAGCAACCAAGCCTGAAAATGAAAGTCTAGACATCGCATGACATCCCCATCAATCTTTAGATCTGATTTCTCCGATGCAGGCTATGGCCCGTGAGGCGGGCGCCTGCTGATGGACTATTTCCGGCAGCATGTGAAGATTGAATATAAGGGCGACGTGGACCTGGTCACGGTCGCCGATCGAAAGTCGGAAGCGCTGATTCTGGAGCGGATTCGCAGCCAGTTTCCGACGCATGACGTGATGGGTGAAGAAGGAACGCGCATCGAAACCGGCAGCGAGTACAAGTGGTATGTCGATCCGCTCGATGGCACCACGAATTTTGCTCACGGCTATCCGGTGTTTTGCGTTTCGCTGGCGGTGGAGCGCAGGGGACAACGGGTCGCGGGAGTGATTTATGATCCGACGCGGGACGAGATGTTCACCGCCGAACTGGGCAGTGGCGCGCGGCTGAACGGGAAAGCGATCCACGTCTCGGCTACGGCGAAATTGGGGGAGTGTCTTGTTGCCACCGGCTTTCCCAGCCACAAGCGGCATAAGAACCCGAATATTTATTTCTATCATCAGATCACGCTGCGCACCCACGGGGTGAGGCGGGCGGGATCGGCGGCGCTTGATCTGTGCAATGTGGCGTCGGGGCGATTCGACGGCTTCTGGGAATTCAATCTCAATCCGTGGGATACGGCGGCGGGTGTGCTGATCGTCGAAGAGGCGGGTGGGAAGGTCACGGACTTTTCCGGCGGCGCATTTCAGATCGCCAGCCGCGAGACGGTGGCGTCGAATGGGTTGGTGCACGACGCGCTTTTGCATGAATTTGAGAAAATCTTCGCAGGCCGGGGGTTGGAGGAGTTGCCCAGTCCGGTCACCTACGCGAATGATCGAAAATTGTAGTGGAGAGCCGGGCGTCGCTGTGGTGGCGGGGCTTTGTCACCCCGGGACGGGGCAGAGCCCCGTCACCACATGGCCTTTGCAAGCGTTACAATTGTTTACGTGGGTTCATCTCTGCTTGATCGCAAGATCGAAAAGCGGCCTGACAAGGTGCGGCTGCAGGGGCGCATTCTCTTTCTCACCGAAGACCCGGAGTTGATCAAGAAGCAATTGGCGGGGTGGGACCTGCCGTGGGATACCAGGAACCCTGCCCGCAATCCCAAGCTCCGCGACGACATTTCTACCGACGAGATCACTCCCGCGCACTACTGCTTCTACTTTGATCGGACGTTGGGCGAGATTCCCTATGTTGGTTTGAGGTGTGGCGATACGCTGCCGATTGGGCGCGGCGATGTGAAGAAGGGCGGCTTCGTCTGCTCGGTGAGCGGCAAGCGGCGCGGCAAAGGCTCAAGTCGAGAGCAATCGCCTTATGCCGAGATGTGCGCCGGAATTCAGGTCGCGATTGGGGAGAATATTGAGCGCATCTACAAGCAGAATTGCCAGAACCTCGGCCTGCTGACCTCGACCGACTTTTCTTTGATCGACCGGATTCGCGCGGGCGAAGAAATTGCGCTCAGCGAATTTACCGCCGGGGAAGACGAGATCACGCAGGCAGGTGATCGAGTATGGCGGGCTCTTTCCTTTTAATGTGGCGCGCATGCAGGGGAAAGTATTTTTGCCGGCGATAAGACTCGTGCGCGCGCGATGACTTTGGCGGAAAAGATTTTTGCGGCGCACATGATCCCGGCTGGAACGGGGCGGAGCCCCGTCACCACACGTTTCGTTCAGCCGGGAGATACTGGGTTCACTTCCGTCGATCTGCGCTTCAGCCATGAATACGTTACGCCGATGGCTTCTATTTTCTACGAGCAGTATGTCGGCAAGGATGTTCCGGTCAACGATGCTTCCAGCATCCGCTTCTTTCGCGACCATCTCACTTTCCTCGACGAAGTGATCTCCGAAGAAAAGAAAAAGATGGGACTGCTCGATTTGGCCACGCAGCTCAAGCTGAAGCAGGAAGATTTCGCGAAGCAGCAGGGAATCAAGCTGCACGGCGAACTCACCGACCGCAAAGGCTCGGAGGGCATCTGCCACTCGGTGATGCTGGAGACCTATGCGCTGCCGGGGCAGGTGAACGTTGGGTCCGATTCGCACACGCCTCATGTCGGCGCCATCGGATGCATTGCTTTCGGTATTGGGACGACTGATGTATTCAACTCCTGGATCACGAAAGACGTTCGCGTTAAGGTGCCGGAGTCGGTCAAGATCGTGATTCGGGGCAAGCGGCATCCGAACGTCACGGCGAAAGATTTCATCCTGAAGATTCTTTCCCTCGATTACGTGCGCAGCGGCAAGGCGCTGGCGAAAGTTATGGAGTATGCGGGGGAAGCAATCGAGGCGCTGTCGGTGGACGAGCGCGCCACCATGACGAATATGGCGGCTGAAATCGGAGGCTTTACCGGCATCGTGGCTCCGGATGAAAAGGTGGTCGAGTTTCTGATGGAGCGCCGAGGCATGAAGCGCGCCGAAGTTGCGAAGATGATCGAAGGCCTCGGCAGCGACAACGAGGCCGAATATGCGCAGGTGATCGAACTCGACGCGGCTGAGATCACGCCGATGGTTGCTACACCGGGCGATCCGGGCAACGGCAAGTACATCCGCGAACTGGGCGCGCACGTGCCGATTGAAATCGCCTATGGCGGGACCTGTACGGCGGGGAAGAACGAAGACATGGATATGTACGCGTCGGTTCTGGCCGACGCGCTGAAACGAGGCAGGCGAGTTTCGAAGAATGTCGACTTCTGGATTCAATTCGGTTCTCAGGAAACGCGCGAGTATTCGAAGCGCCGCGGCTATATCGAGATTTTCGAAAAAGCGGGCGCGCATGTGATCGAGCCTAGTTGTGGCGCATGCATCAATGCCGGGCCGGGAGTATCGACGCGTCCCGACCAGGTCGTCATCAGCGCGCAGAATCGAAATTTTCCCGGACGCAGCGGGCCCGGTCAGATGTACCTGGCGTCGCCGCTGACTGTGGCAGCGAGCGCGGTGGCCGGATACATCGTTGAGTACGGATCCGAGTATGACCCTTTGAACGCTGGGGTCGTGTCCTAGTTGTCGATACTGGGCAACAACGGCGCATGCTGCCAGGAAATCAGAAACATCCAGAGGTCCGGCATAAAATTGCGCGTGACCCCGTTGTCGGGGTTATAGCGCAGGATTTTCATGAAAATATTCGCGATTCCGCAAACGGCTTTGCCATGTGCTCGGTTGATAGGGGAAATCGTATGAGGCCATCGTCCTCGCGCGAACCGAAGCGGGGCCAGCGGAGGGTTGCCGCCAATTCAAAGACGCTTAGGCGCCTTTCGGCCCCTAAGAACCGCCGCTGATTGGCGCTGCCTGTACCGAAAGCCGCGTTCTTGCTAGAATCATGTGTTCCATCACTGTCCCTGCGCCCAAGGAGCATGAGATTCTATGGCCTACGTAATTGCCGAGCCCTGCATCGGAACCAAAGACACCGCTTGCGTTGACTCCTGTCCGGTAGATTGCATTCACCCCAAGAAGGACTCTGACAAGTACGCGACGGAAGAGATGCTGTATATCGATCCTGTGGAATGCATCGACTGCGGCGCCTGCGTGCCGGTGTGTCCGGTGTCGGCCATCTTCGCGCTCGACGATCTGCCGGAAAAGTGGAAAGAATACACCGAGCGGAATGCGAAGTATTTCGGGCGATAAAACTGGCTGTGAGCTTCGGGCTGCGAGCTTCGAGCAAACAAAACCCTGAGTCCGCCCCATTCGGAGCAAGCTTTCAGAGGCAAATGCTCGACTCGTGGCTCGCAGCTAGTCCGCCAACTTTGCATCCCTCGCGCGCTCCGTTACAATCATTGATTAACTGTTGACCTTCCATGGCGCTGAAGGAGTCGGAAGCGATCGTTCTGCGCACGTATCCTTTGCGTGAGTCCGACCTGCTGGTTACGCTCTTTACCCGCATGGAAGGCAAGGTGAAAGGCGTGGCGCGTGCGGCCATGAAGTCCAGACGCCGCTTTGGAGGCGCGCTTGAGCCGCTCACCTATGTGCGGGCGTTTTACGACGATCGCGAGGGGAAGGAACTGGCGCGGCTTGATTCCTGCGAGGTGATTGAGTCGCCGATGGGCAGCGAAGTTGGTTATCCGCGGGCAGCGGCTTTGGCCCACGTCGCGGAATTGCTCGACGAATTGATGCCTGACCGCGAGGCGAGCGACGCGGTGTTTCGGTTGAGTCTGGCGGTTCTGCAGGAACTGCGCGGCGAGGCAGTGTGGATGCCGCTCACTTACTTTGAGCTGTGGATGACGCGGCTGATGGGATTTCTGCCGGAGTTTGCGGAGTGCGTGGTCTGCGGACGCGCGCTTGATGGCGGCCGGGCGTTCTACCATGCGCTTGCCGACGGCTTGGTCTGCGCCGACGATAAGCGCATCGCGTCGTCGGAGCTGTCGCCGGAATCGCGAAAGATTGCGGCGCAGATGCTGCGGTCACGGGTTTCGGAATTTTCCGGGATTGACTGGCCGAAAGCGGTGTGTGCGGATCTGCGCAAGTTTCTTCTGCAGATTCTGGAGCGGCACATCGAGAAGAAGCTGGTGACGGCGGGAATGCTGGAGAAGATCGGCGTTTAGCTACTGGTCTGCATGGCATCCCGAGCGAAGCGAGGCGATCTGCTAGAAGCCAGCGAGCTGCAGACGCTCGCTGCTCGGGATGACAAATCTGGTGAGCTGATCATCCAAATCCAATTCGCTGACCTTCCAGCAGCTCATTCTCAAGCTGCAGACTTTTTATGCCGAGCGCGGAGCGGTCATTCAGCAGCCCTACGACGTTGAAGTCGGCGCCGGGACCATGGCACCGGAGACGTTTCTGCGCGTGCTGGGGCCGAATCCTTATAAGGTCGCTTATGTGCAGCCTTCGCGGCGTCCGGCTGACGGGCGCTATGGAGAGAATCCCAACCGGTTGTTCAAGCACTTGCAGTTGCAGGTGATCCTGAAGCCGCCGCCGGAGAATGTGCAGGAGCTTTACCTTGAATCGCTCGGAGCGATCGGGATTGATCTGCGGCAGCACGACGTCAAGTTTGAGGAAGACAATTGGGAGGCTCCGACGCTGGGCGCGTGGGGCATCGGATGGCAGGTCATGCTTGACGGGCTCGAGGTCACGCAGTTCACTTACTTCCAGCAGTGTGGCGGCGTGGACCTCGATCCAATTTCTGTCGAACTTACCTATGGTCTGGAGCGGCTTGCGCTTTCCTGCAAGATGTGGATTCCATCTACGACATCGTGTGGGCGCGCGATCCGGATACCGGCAGGGAAGTGAAGTATGGAGAAGTGCGTCTGGCCGACGAGCAGCAGTTCTCGGTGTACAACTTCGAAATGGCGGATGTGCAGAGTGCATGGAAGCATTTCGAACTGTGCGAAGCGGAGTGCAAGAAGTTGATTGACCGCTATGCTGGCTTAGCGAAGGATAAAAGTGAAGGCGATGGCGACAGCGCCGTCCGCGAAAAGGCGCGGTTTCCCTTGCTGGGCGCCTACGATCTGTGCCTGAAATGCTCGCATTACTTCAATATTCTCGATGCCCGGGGCGCGATTTCGGTGACTGAGCGCGTGGGGGTGATTGCTCGAGTGCGAGCGCTCGCGGTAGGGATCGCCAAGGCCTGGATGGACCAACAGTACTCGACGGAAAAAAAAGCGCAGAGCAGCGGCAAGTTGAACAAGGGCTGCCGCGCTGGGAGCCAAGGAGAAGGGCGGCGAAAGGTCAAGCTGGCTCCGGGGATTGGCACATAGGGTTCGTAAAGTTCTGACAAACGATTAAGGTATGGCTGACTTCTTACTCGAAATCGGATGCGAAGAAATCCCGGCGAGGATGATTGACGGCGCTTCTCGCGAGCTGCGAGAAGAGTTGGGTGCGCTGCTGCAGCGCGAGCGCCTCGAACCCGCCGGAGCGATTTCACATCTGGACACCCCGCGCCGCCTCGCCGTTCTTGCTCGCGGCATTCCCGCCTCGCAGCCGGACATTACCGAGCAGGTGACCGGCCCCTCCGCGCAGATCGCTTATAAGGATGGGCAGCCGACGCCGGCTGCGCAAGCGTTCGCCAAGAAAGTCGGCGTGGATGTCGCGAAACTCGAAAAAGTCAGTACGCCCAAAGGTGAATACCTGGCGGCTACGGTTACGCGAAAAGGCCGCGCCGCCGCCGAGATTCTTGCCGAGACTCTTCCGAAAGAAATCTCCACGCTCTACTGGCCGAAGAATATGTACTGGCGCAAGCGCGGAGAATTGTTCGTTCGTCCGGTGCGCTGGCTGGTGGCGATGCTTGATGAGCAGGTTGTCCCGCTGGAATTGTTCGGCATTGCAGCGGGCAAGACTTCGCGCGGACACCGCATTATCAGCAGCGGTCCTGTCGCCATCTCGAAGCCGGGCGTCTATGTGGAAGCTCTGCGCGGCGCGAAGGTTCTTGGCGGCGCCGAGCGGGAGCAGGTGATTCGCAAAGCGCTCGACGCGGCGACGCGCACCATCCACGGAGCACGCTGGCGCGAAGACAAGCCGCTGGTCGCGACGGTCGTCAATCTGACCGAATTTCCTTCGGTGATCCTCGGCAGCTTCGACCCCGAGTTTCTCGATCTGCCGGAAGAGGTGCTGGTCACGGTGATGCGCGACCACCAGAAATATTTCGCCATCGAAGATGCGAAGGGGAAATTGCTGCCTCACTTCCTGGCGGTGCTCAACACGGACGGCGACTCGGAAGGATTGATCCGCCACGGCAACGAGCGTGTTTTGCGAGCGCGTTTCAACGACGCGCGCTTTTTCTGGCAGACGGACCAGAAGCAAACCCTCCGCCAGCGCGTCGATTTGCTGCGCAACGTTACCTTTCAGAAAGATCTGGGCAGCTACTACGACAAGACGATGCGCGTGCAACGCATGGCCAGCTGGCTGGCCGAGATGGTGAAACAGAGGGGCGTGGCGGTCCGGCCCGGCATAATCCACAAAGCCGCGCTACTGGCCAAGACCGATCTGACGACCGAACTGGTCAAGGAATTTACAGAATTGCAGGGAATTGTCGGCGGTCTCTACGCGCGTGTGCAGGACCTCGATGAGGGCATGAAGCCTGACGTTCAGTTGGCGATCTCGCGGGCCATCTACGATCATTACAAGCCCGAATCGATGGAGGATAGCGTCCCTGCGACGCTCGAGGGAGCGGTGCTCTCGATCGCCGACAAGGCCGATTCGATCGCCGGAATGTTTGCGCTCGGTCTCATCCCCAGCGGATCGAAGGATCCGTTCGCGCTGCGCCGCCAGGCGAACGGCATCGTCAAGACGATCGCCGAGCATAAACTGCCGTTGCGTCTCTCGGAGATCATGGCCGATGCGCGCATTCGCTATAAGGGTTCCGAGGCGGAGAAGAAGTTCTCGAACGCCGGTTACGCGGAATCGATCCGCAGCTTTTTCCGCGAGCGCCTCGAGTTTTACTTGAAGGATGCGCATGAACCTCGATACGCGTATGACGTGGTCAACGCCGTGCTCGCAGTCGATGCCGACGATGTGGTGGACGCGGCGGCTCGTGCCGAAGCGGTGAGCAAGGTGCGCGGCTCGGCCGACTTCGAATCGATCTCCATGGCCTTCAAGCGCATGAAGAACATTTTGCGCCAGGCTTCTGAAAAGACTAAAGTTATTGCCATGCGCGTCGATCCAGCCAGTCTGCAGGAAGAATCCGAAAAAGAGCTGGCGGCGGCGATCCCACAGACGGCGGCGAGGGTCGAAAAGTTGCGCGCAGGGCGTGACTATGAAGGAGCGCTGCTCGAGATCGCAAAGCTGCGTCCCGCGATCGACAAATTTTTCGACAAGGTAATGGTCATGGTTGACGACAATAACCTCCGCGCCAATCGCCTGGCACTGTTGCAGACGGTGGTTAAGGAATTCTCCACCATTGCGGACTTCTCCGAGATCGTGACCGAAGGCAAGGAATCTACGAAATAAGATCTACCAAATAACGAAGAGGGCACGAACATGGCAACTACCACTCTCCCTGATACCGGAATCATCGAAGCGAAATCCGCAGCCACAAAACCAGCGGCGACGAAACCGGCCACCACGCAATATGTGTACTTCTTCGGCGGCGGCAAGGCCGATGGCAATGGCAAGATGAAAGACGTCCTCGGCGGCAAAGGCGCGGGGCTCGCCGAGATGACAAACGCCGGTCTCCCTGTGCCTCCCGGCTTCACCATTCAGACCGAGGCCTGTCGCGAATACATGCGCAACAACGCGGTGTCGAAAGACGTTGACCGCCAGATGGAAGAATCGCTGGCCAAGCTCGAAAGCCTGCAGGGCCAGAAACTCGGCAAAGGTGAGAACCCGCTGCTGGTGAGCGTGCGGTCAGGCGCGAAGTTCTCGATGCCGGGCATGATGGACACCATCCTCAATCTCGGCCTCAACGACCAGAGCGTCGAAGCGCTGGCCAAGCGCGCCAACAATCCGCGCTTTGCTTATGACTCCTATCGCCGCCTGATTCAGATGTTCGGCAACGTGGTGCTCGATATCGAAAAATCTGTGTTTGACGAAATTTTCGACGCCAAGAAGAAACAGAGAAAAACAAAATTCGACACCGGACTCGACGCCAAAGCGCTGCAAGAGGTCATCGCGGAGTACAAGAAGGCCGTCAAGAAGCACGCCAAGCGCGACTTTCCGCAGGATCCGCAGGAGCAACTGGTGATGGCGCGCGACGCGGTGTTCCGTTCGTGGCAGAACGATCGCGCCAAGACTTACCGCCGTATTAACAATATCGATGACATGCTGGGCACAGCGGTCAACGTGCAGGCCATGGTGTTCGGCAACCTCGGCGACACCAGCGGCACGGGTGTCGGATTCACGCGCAACCCAGCCACCGGTGCGAAGGAATTCTACGGAGAATTCCTGCTGAACGCGCAAGGCGAGGACGTGGTATCGGGCGTGCGTACGCCAGTTCCCATCCTCGAGCTGGAAAAGATCATGCCTGATGTCTATAGGCAGCTCCGCGACATCACCACACGGCTGGAAAAACATTACAAGGATATGCAGGATTTCGAGTTCACCATTCAGGACCGTAAGCTCTACATGCTGCAAACGCGTAACGGCAAGCGCACCGGGCTGGCCGCGGTGCGAGTGGCGATTGAGATGGTGGACGAGGGGCTCATTACTAAGGAGGAAGCGATTTTCCGTCTCGATCCTAACCAGGTCGTAGATTTCTACGTGGCGCGGCTGGACGAGAAAGACGTAAGACCCGAAGACATCCTGACCTCGAAGGGCTTACCGGCGTCTCCGGGAGCAGTGGTCGGTCGAATCGTCTTTACCGCCGATGAGGCTGTCGAAAAGGCCGGACACGGTGCGGAAAAGAATCCGGTGATCCTGGTGCGCGCCGAAACTACTCCGGAAGACATCCACGGCATGGAGGTTGCGGTTGGCATTTTGACTTCGCAGGGCGGCATGACCAGTCACGCGGCGGTGGTCACTCGTGGGATGGGCAAGAGCTGCGTTGCGGGAGCGGGCGAGATCGCGGTCGACGAAAGAGCGGAAGAGATGCGGGCGCGAGGCCAGGTGTTCAAGGCAGGGGACTGGATTACGATCGACGGCTCGACGGGCCGGGTGTTGAGAGGCAAAAGGAATTTGCTCCCGCCGGACCCGGAGAACCTGGCTAAACTCAAGCACTTCATGAGTTGGGCGGAGCCGTTCCGAACGATGGGAGTGCGAGCCAATGCGGACATTCCTCGCGATGCCAAAACGGCGCGCGAGTTTGGCGCCGAGGGCATTGGGCTGTGCCGTACCGAGCACATGTTCTTTGCGCCCAGAGCGCATCCCGTATATGCGGAAGATGATCCTGGCCGACAACGAGAAAGGACGACGCGCCGCACTGAAGAAGTTGCTGCCCATGCAGCGCAAGGATTTCATCGGCCTGCTTAAGGCGATGGAAGGTTTGCCGGTGACCATCCGGCTGCTGGACCCACCACTGCACGAGTTTCTGCCCAAGCGCGAGCAACTCATGGTTAACATTGCGAGCTTGCCCAGTGCCAGCCCCAAGCAGAAAAAAGAGCTAGTAAAGGAATACAAAGAGTACGGCGCGAAAGGGGTTGGCGATCTGAAGAAAATTCTTCCCGCCCTTTTGGCGCGCGTGGAGGAGTTGCATGAGTTCAATCCCATGCTGGGGCTGCGCGGATGCCGCTTGGGGATCGCCTATCCGGAGATCACCGAGATGCAGGCGCGCGCCATCTTTGAAGCGGTCGTAGCCGTGGACAAGGAAGGCATCAAGACGCACGCGGAGGTGATGATCCCGCTGATCTCGACGGTGAAAGAGATGGCGAACCAAGGAGCGATCGTCCGGCGCGTGGCCGAAGAAGTGTTTAAGAAGAAGGGCAGGCACGTGCACTACCTGGTGGGCACTATGATTGAGTTGCCCCGCGCTTGCCTGCTTGCGGACGAGATTGCCAAGGAAGCGGAGTTCTTTTCGTTTGGCACGAACGACCTGACCCAAACCACGTTCGGCTTCTCACGCGACGACGTCAACAAGGTTCTGACGACGTATCTGGCGGAAGGGATTCTGAAGCAGGATCCGTTTGCCGCGATCGACCAGGAAGGTGTAGGAGAACTGGTGCGGATCGGGATCGAACGCGGCCGGAAGACGCGTCCGAAGTTGGAGATAGGAATCTGCGGCGAGCACGGCGGCGAACCGTCGTCGGTGGAGTTCTGCCATCGCGTGGGAATGGATTACGTGTCTTGCTCGCCATTTCGCGTGCTGACGGCGCGACTAGCCGCGGCCCAGGCCGCAGCCAGCGACAAGCTGCAGATCGACGCGGGACGAACGAAATAATTCTCGCAGGGCATCGAGGCCAGATCATTGCCCGCAGAAATGCTGGGGCGGAAACGGTGGAATACAGAAATTCGCCAGCCTTTACTGCACTCTCTGCAGCCGGTTGATCAGTTTCTGCGCCAGGTTCTCTTCCGACTCGGACCACAGCAAGCGCCCTGTTGCCCCCGCATTCTTTTCCACCTTCGCGGTAAACTCGACCAGTTTGTGTACATTGCTGCGGACGTTCCGCTCCGCCTCGGAAGTAAACTCGACTTCTTCGTGCAGAAAGGATGTGTCCAAACCGAAATCAATTTGAATGTGTCCCGCTTCTTCCGCGGCGCGTTCTTCAAATTCCATTCCGTGGGCCGTCAGACGCACCAGCGACGGCTCCAGCAACCATTTCTCCGAGCTCTCGGGAGGAGTCCACAAGTCCCAATAAGCCTCGAAAATATAGGCATAGTCGTCGTGAATAAATTCCGCAGCCACTTCCGCTGCGTCTTCCGGCGAAACGCCAGGGCGGAAGCGGCGCTCCAGAATAGTCGGCTCACTCCAGGAGACCGGCTGGATGGCCGCGTAGGTTACTCCCTCGCGCGCCGCGGAAAACGGAATTTGCCGGAGCACGCTGACGGTTCGCGGCAGGATCTCGGACTCATCGAAGCTGGGAAACCAAAGGCTCAAATAAAGCGAATCGGCCATGTATGTATTCTAAACGGCAGGCGCATGCGATTCGATAATCAAGTTGGTCATCGTGTTTGTCGAGGCGTCCAGTTTTGACGCAGGAAAAGCGCCCTGATAGTATGAACTGCGGCGGCAAACAACCATCTCACCCGGAAAAGTCCCCGTCGTCTAGCCTGGCCTAGGACATCGCCCTTTCACGGCGGTAACACGGGTTCAAATCCCGTCGGGGACGCCAACAAAATAAGAGACTTGCTGGGACCAACTTTTTCCAAGGGAACGCACAGCTTTCAACCTACTCTTCTTTTCCCCGTCCCGCACAGCGTCGCAACCACTTTCGCGTGCGACCACCATCGGGCTAAAGTTTCTCCACGCTGAGAATGGCAGTCATTCTGTGCTCCTGGCGCGGCTCGAGGTGAATGGCGGCGTCCAGAATGTTGCTCGCTTCAACACACAGAAACTGCGTCCATTCGCCATCCGCAAGATCCCGCATCTCGGACGCTTTTTCGCGCCACGGGTTCCACACCACCGTGTTGAGCGAATTGGCCTTCGCCAGCCGGATTCGGCGTCGCATCTCGGGATCCGACAGTTCCACCGTGTTCCCGGTATTCCGGTAAGCGCTGTCGGTTTGCGAGGCGATCGCCAGGTCCCCCCGCTGCACCTTCTCTTTGTTCGAGTCTGTGTTGTCCAGAAAGGTTACCGTGTCCAGACCTTGCAAGCGCACATGCTGAACATCCGCGACTCGGTTGTAGGTATGGAGCGCTTCTTCGAAGCGCAGGGGCGTTGTCCCCGTGTTCGTGCAAATAAGCTCCAGCTTAAGTTGAGAGCCGAAAGTAGCCCGATGAACGAGTCGGAACTCTCCCGGCCACCAGCGCTGGGTATGCTCATCGCTCTCCGTAAACAGGGTTACGGCAACCGCGTCATCTTCTTTGAGAATCGACTCGAGCTGCCAGGCTTTTGTGCGCACGAAACCATGTGCCGGAGCTTGGGGATCATTGGCCTTGGCGCGAAACCACGGGAAACAGATCGGGATGCCGCCTCGGATTGCCTGACCATCCGTCCAGCGCGATTTCGAGCTCAGGAAAAGCACCTCATCGCTATCACTGCCGGCCGGCTTCCAGGAGGTCACTTGTGCACCGTGCAGGTACATCTCGGCCTCGCAGAGCGAAGAAGTGATCTGCACTCGCGGCATCGCGCCATTGCCTTCGCGAACCCGGGCAATCCCCGGAATTCCGAACCGGCGGTCCAGTTCTAACGCCACGGACAGTGTCTCCATATCAAAATTAACCCGCGCCGTCGAATCTGCAAGGAGGGCGATCGATGAGCGTGGGGTAGAAAACCTCCGCCTCTATTGCGATTTCAGTATAGCGGCTCAGACAAGCTTGTGTTCCGGCAAGACTAGGGAAGAACCCACCCAGCTGCGCCAGCGAGCCAATTGCACTGATCATGACCCAGAATGCGTCACTGAGGTGAAAGCGGTAAGAATTTCCGCGGCGGGAAATATGCGGGGAAGGGTGTTCGGCACCGCGTAAGAGGGCGTTCGTTCAGCCCAGAAAATAGCCCTGGGCAGCAAGGTCCATCGACTATAATTGCGCGCACATGGCTCTCGACCCCGGCACCAAACTCGGACCATACGAAGTGGTCGCGCCGGCTGGCGCGGGGGGGATGGGCGAAGTCTACCGTGCGCGGGACGCGCGGCTCAACCGCGACGTTGCTGTCAAAGTGCTGCCCACCGAGTTCTCTCGCGATCCTGACCGGTTGCATCGCTTCCAGCAGGAAGCACAGGCCGTCGCGGCACTCAACCACCCCAACATCATGGCGATTCATGATTTCGGTGAGCATGAGCGCTCTCCCTACATTGTGGCGGAATTGCTGGAGGGTGAAACGCTCCGCGAGCGTTTGCGTGGTGGGGCGTTGCCCACGCGCAAGGCAACCGATTATGCGGAACAGATTGCGCGAGGCCTGGCGGCGGCGCATGAAAAGGGGATTGTTCACCGCGATCTGAAGCCGGAGAATATTTTCATCACCCGCGATGGCCGAGTGAAGATCCTCGACTTTGGTCTGGCGAAGCTGGCGCGTCACGGAGGGAATTCCGGCGACGGACGCGGCGACCCTGGTCTCGCAGACGGAACCGGGCGTGGTGATGGGCACGGTCGGTTATATGTCTCCAGAGCAGGTGAGGGGACAGACCGCCGACCATCGCTCCGACCTGTTCAGTTTCGGAGCCATCCTTTACGAGATGCTTTCCGGGCGGCGCGCTTTTCGGGGCGAGACTTCGGTGGAGACCATGAGCGCCATCCTGAAAGAAGATCCGCCGGAACTTACGGAAACGAATCGCAGCGTGCCGCCGGCCCTGGAACGGATTGTGCGGCACTGCCTGGAGAAAAACCCGGAAGAACGCTTCCAATCGGCGCGCGATGTAGCCTTCAATCTGCAGAGTCTCTCGGGGAGCACGAGCCAGGTCGCGGCGATTGCGCCCGCACGGCAGCCGGCCGCGCGGATGAGCCGCATTGCCGGAATCGCGGCTTTGTCGTTGGCCGCGCTGGCCGCGGTGTTTTGGGCCGGCTGGTCGCTGAGGCCAACTTCTTCGCCATCGTTCAAGCCGCTTACCTTTCGTCGCGGCACGGTTACGGCAGCGCGTTTTGCGCCCGACGGACAGAACGTAATTTATTCCGCGGCATGGGAAGGCAATCCGCATCCGGAGCTATTTTCCACGCGCATCGATGGAGTGGCTTCGCGTCCGCTCGAGATCGGCGACGCTGACCTGCTGGGGATCTCTCCGCAAGGAGAAATGGCGCTGCTCCAGCACTGGCGCCGCACCTTTGGCTGGCAGCGGAGCGGCATGCTGGCACGCCTGCCGCTGAGCGGCGGGGCGTCCAAGGAAATGCTTGATGGGGTGGAGGATGCCGATTGGGCGCGTGACGGTTCCCGGCTCGCCGTCATCCGCAGCGGCGCCCAATACCAGCTTGAATTTCCGTTGGGTCACGTACTCGCGACGGTATCGTCAGGGTGGTTGAACTATCCGCGAATTTCTCCCGACCAGCAGCACATCGCATTTTTCGAACATCCGCCGGGCGATGATCGCGGGGATGTATGCCTGGTGGATCTCGATGGCCACAAGCGTGTGCTCTCCCGCGGTTGGTCGTCGCTGGCGGGTCTCGCCTGGACTCCTTCTGGCAGCGAGCTCTGGTTTGCCGGCAGCAACACCGGGAGCAGCCGCTCACTCTATGCCGTCAGCCTTTCCGGGCGGGTGCGGCCGGTGCTGCGTGTGCCGGGGACGCTGGTGCTCCACGACATCGCGCCCGATGGCCGCGTGCTACTTGCGCAAGAGGAAGCTCGCCGTCTGATTGTGGGAGTCACACCGGGCAGTCCGCAGGAGCGCGACCTCTCGTGGCTGGACTGGTCGAACGGCCGCGACCTTACTCCGGATGGACGCTGGCTGCTGCTTGACGAGCAAGGCGAAGGCGGCGGACCAAAGTATTCGATTTACCTTCGCAAGACGGACGGCTCACCGGCGGTACGACTGGGCGACAACGACGCCTTCTCGATCTCGGATGACGGCAAGTGGGTGCTGGCCACGACGAACGTCGAAGGTGGATCGATGCTTCTGTTGCCGACCGGAGCCGGCGAATCGCGAACCATCAAGACGGGCAACCTACGCAGTCCGCTTGGCCGCTTCCTGCCGGATGGAAAGCGCATCCTTGTCTTTGATGACGTTTTCCGCTTATACGTGCAATCGCTGGACGGGGACACGCGCCGCCCGGTCACGCCTCCCGGCGTCGCCAGCTTCGGATACTTCACGGCCGATGGCAAGTATGTGCTGGGGCGGGATGCGGGCGGGAACATGGCCTTGTACGCGATCGAGGGCGGTCAACCGATTCCGTTACCGAAATGGACAGCGGGGGATTTCCCGATCAATCACACCACCGACAACCACAGCTTCTGGGTTATCAACGGCGACATTCCGGTGAATGTTTATCGCTTCGATGTTCTTACGGGCACTCGCCAGTTTGTGCGGAAGTTGCAGCCGCCTGATGCCACCGGAATCGAGCGCATCTCGGATGTGATGATGACGCCGGACGGCAAGTACTATACCTATGGGGGTCCACGACGGCTTAGCAATCTCTTCGTGGTTACCGGGCTGAAGTAGGGCTCTCCGCTGTAAAGCACACTCCATGTCGGGCCGGCAAACAGCAGGTCCTTCCCCTTCGGCAAGCTCAGGGTCAGGATGACAATTTTATTTGTTCGCGAGTTAATAATTACGTTCGCGAGCTAATCGGGAGTGTAGCCGAGAAAGTCTCCGTGGCCCTCGAATACCGAGCCCAATTTTGTTATGCGGAACAGCTCCTGCAGGCGCTGATTCATCTTGATGAGCTTCAGCCCGCAATGCTGCCTCTTCGCGGACAGGTACAGTCCGACGATCGCGCCCAGGCCAGAACTGTCCATGTTGGACACGTTGGTCAAGTCGAGCACGACGCATTTTGTCCCTGGAATGAGACTGCGGACGGTTGTCTGCAGCAAGCCAGAGGTGCCTGATGTGATTCTGCCAGTGCAGTGGACGATGGTTTCTTCGGGATTTCTTACCGTTTCCAGATTCAATTCTGGCTTCGGGATAGGGTTCGGGTTCGCGGCCATGGCTGGGCCTCCTTATTATTAGCAACCGCATTATTAGCAACCGCTATATCAGGCTGGAATTGCCTGCGACGGGCTGCGCTCTTGGGAATTAATCGAGCCTCCGTTTCAGTCGAACCCCAATCGGCGCACGCAGATAGGGCTGGGCTGAACGCCACTACGATACTCCCGGCGACAGCAAAGTCAAGCCGGAGTTGGCCGGAAGCTGCAAGGTGACATCCTTAGCTGGAATAATCCTCATAAGTGAGAGAGAATATGTCGTTTGGTCTTGCCGGAGAGGCCTCAACCTCCGGGTTTATCCGCAGGCGAAGCTTTCTGCATGCCTCAACCATGATTGGCTCAAGCATGATTGGCTAAACCATCATTGGCTAAACCATGATCACCGAAGGGTATTGCGATCTGCGGTTTGTTCCACGGGGAGACACTTAGCATGGCCACGACCACCATAGAAGTTGGGGAAGCCGCGGGTAACCATAAGCACGCCAGGCTGGAGCATTGGGTTGAAGAAGTAGCACAGATGTGCAAACCCGATCGGGTTCACTGGTGCGATGGTTCGCCCGAGGAATATGACCAGATGCTGCGGCTGCTGGTCCTCAGTGGGACCGCGATCCCGCTGGATGCGGTGAAGCGGCCAAATAGCGTGCTCGTCCGCTCGGACCCTGCCGATGTGGCCCGCGTTGAGGATCAGACTTTCATCTGTGCGCAAACCAGGGAAGCGGCTGGTCCCACCAACAACTGGGAAGATCCGGCGAAGATGAAGCAGAAGCTGGCGGGATTGTTCGCGGGCTCGATGGCGGGCCGCACCATGTACGTTGTCCCCTACAGCCTGGGTCCGATCGGCTCGCCCATTGCGAGGATCGGGGTCGAGATCACCGACTCGGCATACGTCGTCGTCAGCATGCACATCATGACGCGGGTTGGAAGCCACGCGCTCAAGGCTCTCGGCAAAGATGGCGAGTTTGTGCGCGGACTGCACTCGGTCGGCGCTCCGCTCGGCGCCAATCAGCCGGACAAGACCTGGAGCTGCAACGCGGAGAACAAGTACATCTGCCATTTTCCGGAAACCCGTGAAATCTGGTCGTATGGCTCTGGTTACGGCGGCAACGCCTTGCTGGCGAAGAAGTGCCACGCCCTCCGCATCGCATCGGTGCAGGCGCGCGATGAAGGTTGGATGGCGGAGCACATGTTGATTCTGAAGCTGATCAGCCCGTCGGGCCAGGCGAAGTACATGACCGGGGCGTTTCCTTCAGCTTGCGGCAAGACCAACTTGTCGATGTTGATCCCGACCATTCCTGGTTGGAAGGTAGAGACTATCGGTGATGACATTGCCTGGATGAAATTCGGCGCGGATGGCCGACTCTACGCCATCAATCCGGAGTACGGTTTCTTCGGTGTAGCGCCGGGGACGAGCATGAAGTCGAACGCTAACGCCATGCTCAGCGTAACCAGGAACTCCATCTTCACCAATTGCGCGATGACACTCGACGGCGACGTGTGGTGGGAGGGGATGACCGATCAGAAGCCGTCCAAGCTGGTGGACTGGCTGCGGCGGCCTTGGACTCCCGACTCGGGCCGGAGCGCGGCGCATGCGAACTCGCGATTTACGACTCCCGCGAAGCAATGTCCGGTCATCGCTCCCGAGTGGGAGAACCCGAAGGGCGTGCCGATCGATGCAATCCTTTTCGGTGGACGGCGCGCGGGAATTGTTCCGCTGGTTACTGAAGCGTTCAACTGGCAGCATGGCACTTTTCTGGGTGCAACGGTGAGCAGCGAGACGACCGCCGCGATCACTGGCCAAGTCGGCCGACTGCGCCGCGATCCGATGGCCATGCTTCCGTTTTGCGGTTATCACATGGGCGACTATTTCGCGCACTGGCTTAAGATCGGAGCGCACTCCAGTGCTTCCAAGTTGCCGAAGATTTTCTACGTTAACTGGTTTCGCCAGGACCAGAAACACAAGTTCCTTTGGCCGGGCTATGGGGAAAACAGCCGCGTGTTGAAATGGATATTCGAAAGATGCGACGGTAAGGTGCATGCGAAAGACACGCCGATCGGACGCGTTCCCGAGGTTGCCGATCTCGACACGACGGGGCTCAACATCAAAACCGCTCAAGTGGACCAACTGCTCAGCGTCGACATCGAGGGCTGGTTGGCGGAGGTGCCGCTGATCAAGGAACACTTCGCCCTCTTCGGCAGCCATCTGCCGGATGGCTTGAACCTTGAGGTGAAGGCTCTCGACGAACGACTTCGGGCGGCTAAGCGCTAGTCACCGGACCATACGACAACGTCAAACGTAAGCGTTAAAGATTAGAAGAAGGCTGACTAGGCGACGCCTTGCGCTTTGATCGGCGCGGTTGTCTCAGCCGCGGATTCGGAGCCATGCTCTCCGAATCTCTGACGACTCGGGCTGCCAGCGGCTTCAGCCACAGCAAAGCCATAAACGCTGCAACCAGATCGCAGATAATCATCGCCCAGAAGACCTTCGTCCAGGAGCCGGTCTTGGCGAATAGCCAAGCCGCGCCGGGTCCGGCAAAGGCGGCAGCCACTCCCTTCGCGGTGTACACGAGTCCGTAGTTCGTGGTGGCCCATTTTTTTCCGTACAGGTCGCCGGTGACCGAGGGGAACAATGAGAAAATATTACCCCACGCGAAGAAACACAGACCTGACAATGCAATGAACCAGACCGGGTGGCTGATGAGGCGGAGCAGAAGGTACACCGAGAGTGCCTCCAGGATGAAGGAGCCGAAGATCGCGTTCTCCCGGCCGATATGGTCTGATACCCATCCCCAGAACGGACGCGTTAATCCGTTCAGAATGCGGTCGATTTCGATGGCTAACACCAAGGCCGTCATGCCGAAGGCCACTACGATGTTGTCCACATGATAGGACGAGGCCATGGGCTTGAGTTGTGCGGTCACCACCAGTCCACCGAAGGCCAGCATGGTCATCATGAGATAAATGACATAGAAAGACGGCTGGCGCAACATCTGCATGGGCGTCATGTCGACGATCGAGGTGTTTATCTTGGCTCTGATCTTCGCTTCTTTCACTTTCCAGTTGGGAGGCGTCCATCCCACCGGTGGCCTTGCCAGGAACAGCGAAGCAGCCAGCACCACGACTCCCTGGATAATTCCCCAGACGATGAATGTGTGCTGGTAGCCCGAAATTTCCAGCATGTTGGCAACCGGAGCGATGGTGGTCGCTGTTCCTATGCCGAAAGCTCCGGCGGTCAGACCGACGCATAGACCGCGATAATCCGGAAACCATTTCAGCGCATTCCCGATGGCGCCGCCGTAGACGATCCCGGCGCCCACACCGCCGACTCCATACCAGAAGTAGAGACCACCTAGCGTTTCAGCCCAGCCGGAGCCGACCCATCCTAGTCCGACCATGACGGAGCCCAGGCCCAGCATGAATCGCGGTCCGATTACATCTACCAGGAATCCTTCGAAAGGAACGAGCCAGGTTTCCAGCGCGACGAATAGAGTGAACGTCCACTGGACAGCGACGAGACTGACGTGCAGATGGGCTTGTATGGGCTTGGTGAAGAGAGTCCAGGCATACTGCAGGTTCGCGATGGCCATCATCGCCACGATGCCGGCGATTAACTGCACCCAACGGTTGGGAATACGTGACGGGTGAATCAGGGATCCTGGAGATGCAGCCATCGGCATAGCTCCGTTACAACTTTGTAAGCGTTAGTGCACTGCCAGAACCACTTGGTTCCGTCGAATTATGCCAGTCCCATCCATCTGGCCCCGAACCCGTGAATCGCGAAGCTGCGATATACTGGTCCACTGATCGTACCACTTGCGAAAGGGGACTTTAGCATCCTCATTCGGGACTGTCAAGACGTCTGCGAGGAACGTGCTGGCAAGGGAACGTAAGACGTGAACGACGCCAATACCATGCCAATCGATGACAGCGTGCGAGCGCAGGTCGAGACCTACCTGGCGCACCTCGATGGCCTGATTCGTCGCGGGCGGCAGGTTCGCGATGCGCTGGCGGCGGAACCCAACGGATCGGCTATCGCGGCTACGCGCGGCTGGCAGGAAGACTGCGGGGTTACGATCAACCAATTGTCCGGGGGCAGCAAGGGCCATTGGCTGGCGCGGTCGTTCAGCGAAGCCTTCCTGATGCGTTCAGCAGACGGCCGCGCTGTTGAAGGGGCGCCGCCGACGGAGATCGTCACGCGACTGATTGACGTCCTCGAGCAAGCGGTTGCCACGCTCTCGGGAATGGGCGAAGGCTCGAGCGTTGCTGGATCCTCGCCCGCGTCGTTATCTGCACCTCAATCTGCATCCCAATCCGCATTTCAGGAAGTGCCGCCTCCGCACCGGTTCGACTTCGTACATAACCCCGAGCTTCGTCCTGTTGTCGAGCAGGCCTACATCGACAGCCGGCGTGCCCTTGAGCAAAAGGATTATGACTCGGCACTGCGTACTTCCTGCGGAATCATGGAGGCCATCGTAACCGACGCGCTCGAACGTAAGGGGCTCGCTGCACTGGCGGCGTCGGGCGCTCCGGCGGGAAACATTGCTGATTGGTCTTTTAACACGCGGATCGCTGTCGCCGAGAGGGCCGGACTGATTCGCAATGGTTGCGCACGGTTGCCAGCGGTCGCGCGGACATATCGGGATCACAGCGATGCCGGGGGTGACGGCGGCTCGGAGGCGACGGTTTCCGAGCGGGATGCGCGACTCGCGGGACAAGTGCTTCGTGTGGTGATGAGAGATCTGGATCCGGGGCGGTAGAGGCGTGCTGGAGAAATTTTTTTAAATTTCGATCCCTTGGAATCATGGAGTTAGGCGAAAAATCCTGCCAAATCTTTGAGTTTAAATGACTTACATGCAAAATATTGCGGAATTAGGACTTAGAGACGCAGGTTGGCAGTTGCGTTTGCCGGCAAGACCTACCCCCACCCCCCTATTTTTTGCAAAATATTCAAAACAAACGGGATTAGCTTCTAAAATATTCAAGGATCAGGACTTATCTCTTCCTTGGATGACCAACGAAAAAGGGCGCGGAATGATCCGCACCCTTTTCTCATCTATAGTTCCATTATATCAGTTTCAATCCCCCTACCCCGACAACTCTTCCGATTTTATTTTCCTAATCTAATCATCGCGTTACCGGGAAAATCGTCAAAAGGGGGGGCTTGACAGGTTTTGGTCTCGTCGGTTGCTAGCGAATGCTTGCAAATGAGTGTAATGGCGATGCTACGCCAATCAACGAACTGAGGGAACGTTGGCGCCCACTGCCTCTGCTCGGGTGTAATCAGCAAGACGGGATTAACTTGGGATTGGTCTAGTCGATAATTGGGTTGGTTCATCTTCAGGCATTCGTTGATCCTGGCGTCTTCGCTTCGCGCGCCCGCGTGATGCAAGGGCCGCGAACACATAGGCACCGGCAAGCGCGCCAAAGCCCTTCCAGACGTTTGTCCACGTTACCTCGCCGCCGATCAGCTTCAAGAGATGCCCAGCGGCAAGGTAAACATGCATGACTGCGATGCCCACAGCCGTGAGCGGGTGCAGGACAAAAGCGGGCAAAGGCAGGTCAGTGCGGAGAGATATACCGCCATGGACCTTCATTTGAACAATTCCAGCGCTTCGAAAGGCTGAGCCGACCACGGCCGGAAGCGATTGAGTGTGAGCTTCGTTGGCTGTCCCGGTATGACGTCGACATGCAGGTAGCTATAGTCCTCTTTGGGGTCTTCGCCGTTCCAGTACAGATCCTTGGGGTAGCCTTCGGGGAGCTTGTTGTGCGTCCTGCCGGGAAGGATCGGGTCCTGTTCCGCACCGCCGCCGCCCAACAGCAGGTATTTCACGCCGTCGACCTGGTAGAGTTCGGTCGTGTGCACGTGCCCATTGAAAACCACGATGTCCAGGTCTTTGGCGTATGCGGCAATGGTTTTGTGAGGATTCTGTGCTTCCGGGATGGGGCCTAGACCGCAGCTGGCAAAGGCAGGGGCGTGGAAAGAGATGAAGACCTTCTTGATACTCTTCGCCTTGGCCTCGTCCAACCATGCCCGGAGTTGCTTCATTTGCTCTTCATAGACAGGCTGGGTGGCGTTCCACGCCGAAGGCTCCTTTTCGTCGTATCCACCTGTCCACAAGAAGATGAAGCGAACGCCCTGGTAATCGAATGCGTAGATGAATTTCTTGTCGGAAACCCCCATCTTCTTCAGATAGGGGAATAGAGTCAGCAGCCCTTCTACGTCGGTGTCGCCCCACACTTCGTGGTTTCCGACTGCGGGAAACACGCGCCCATCCAGGCCCGCTTCCTTCAAGCGTCTGTCCGGACCCGGCAGTTGCTTGAGCACGTCCTCGTTTACCAGCCTCCAGTACGGGCTGTCGGATGGCTTGTCACCCTGCTTGCCCCACCACACGAGGTCCCCAGTGCTGAGAATGAAGTCGGCTTGTTTCGTCTGGACGTCCTTCACCACTTCACGCGCAACCCACTCTCCGCCTGCCGCGCGATACATGGTGAAGTTCACACCGGGAAGGAGCTTTACGTCTTCAACCGAAGCCTCAGTGACCCAGCCTCGGTCGAACTTTAGAGTAGTCACTTCGCTGTCGGTCATGTACGGCATAACCATCTGCACCAGTTCCTTGGAGGATGGGTCATAAGTCAGCTTGACGTATTTCTCGACCACCCCAGCCGCGAGCTCCGGCGGAACGGCGAGTTCGAACATGTCAACCATGAGCTTACGGGCGTCCGCCTCCTGGTCGGCTTTGTGTGGGAGGTACATCATCGACCGCGAGTCGCCGTACACATCAAAGGAGAATGCGGCAGGGGCTGATGTCTTCTGTGCCTGAACATTTCCCGCCAAAAGTGCGATCAGGACGCCGAACAGACACGGAATGAAATTGAAATGATTCAGACGCAGCTTCATATACGCCGTACCCCCGTTTTCGCATAGAGAGTACGCTCAGCTATGAAACGGCGATAACTGTCAAAACAGACAGGGCGACGCGCGTGTGCTTCGCTGCAGTCGTGCTCGATCAACGGGCTATTCGGAAGGCAAACTGGCGAGAACAGGCGATTAGACTCAGAACACCCAGGCCGCGCGGGGGTCGTGAGTGTAAACGCGATGTTACGCCAATTGACACAGGAAACTTCCTCGAACCTCCTCGCATTCATTGACTTGTCCTTGTCCACGGCCCTAGGATTTCAGCGCTCGGATTTTGGCAGTTGGAGAAGCGATATGAAATCGTTGGCCCTTCGCTCCCTTGTTCTGCTCTTGTGTGGTGTCGGCGTGGGATTGGCGGTTGGTTACAAGCTGGCTTTATTTCGAGAACACCAGCGCCTGGAGCGCAACAAGGAACTGGTCCGCATCATGGAAGACAAGGTCTTCAGCGAAAAGAACGTTGACGTTGCCATGAAGGTGGCGCGTGAAATTTATACCAGCGACTTCCTGGTCCACGACTGGTTGGGCGACCACAAGGGCATGGATGCTCTCGCCGAAGGACTGAGATACACGCAAGCGGACTTTCTGGACTGGAAGGAGAGTGCAGTGTCGATCGTTGCCGAAGGAGATTACGTTGCAGCGCGGCTCATCTCCGGCGGAACGCAGGCCCGAGATTTCGAGGCGGTGCCCCACATTTCGCCCGCGATTCCCAACAAGCACCGTTCCCTCCGACTGCAGGAGATGGTGATTTTTCGCGTCGTGGACGGAAAGCTAGCTGAACAATGGGCGATAAACGACGGCTGGGATGCGAGTATCCAACTCGGTCTGTTCGACCCCGATCACTGGAAGGAGTCGGTTTGTGGAGAGATCAAGAAACAGTGACGGCCCGAACGAAAGCAGCTTCGTCCCGATTCTGGACTCCCATCAAAGTTGGACGACGACTGACGCAATCAGGCGATTACACTCAGAACCCTGCACTGGGACAAAGTTGTGAGTGTAATCGCGAAGTTACGTCAATTGAAACAATCGCCTGCCGGATGCCGGTTCCGATCGGATTTTTCAACACAAGCGCGTTTATTGGGACTGATCGTGGTCTGCTTCGGTCGATTTTGGGTCCTTCAAACCACGTCTGAGGTATTCACCAGGATTAGCCCTGACAACTCGCTTGAACGCCTTACTGAATGCGGCGTCGGACTGGTAACCGACCAATCGAGCTACTTCTGGGAGCTTTTTGTCACGCCGTTCAAGTAGCTGTATCGCCTTCTGCATCCGCCACTCGGTTACGTATTCCAGCGGCGTTTGTCCGAGTAGCTCTTTGAAACGTGCTGCGAATGCGGAGCGAGACATGCCCGCCGCTTCGGCCAGGGATTCGACCGTCCAGGGTGTATTCACTCTGTCGTGAATGGCACTCAGAGCCGCGCCTATTTGAGGATCGAAAATTGCACGAAGCCATCCTTTGTTGCGTTCCGGTCCCGACGCGATATGCGCCCGGAGTACCTGGATAAACAGAACCTCGGCCAGTCGACTCGCGACGACTTCAGATCCCGGCGCCTGTTCTTCCATCTCTGACGCGAGCGCCTGCACTGTGGTGTGAAGAGCAAGCGTGCGTGCCTGATCGGCCTTCATCAAAATGAAGTTCGGCAATAACTGAGTGATCGGCCTCAGGCTGGCGCGATCGAAACTCAAGGATCCACAGACGATGGTCGTCGGTGCGCCACCGCCGCCACAAAGAGCGACATTGCCGTTGGCCTTGGCCCCAATCTCGCGGAAGCTCCACCTCGGACGTGTTCGCGGGCTGTCGCGCAAAACAATCGAAGTCCCCTTAGCCAGTAAAAAGCAATCACCACCGGTGAGGGGAATCGACTCCGCAATCCCTTCCACACTCAGCCAGCAGTTGCCGCGCGAAAGCATGGCGAAGTGCGCCAAATCTGTGGGCGACATCTTTTTGTGGAAGGCGTGACTTGTACTTCGGCCTCGTTCTCCTGTTTTAAGCCCCAAGGGGCTGTCGCTTCCAGCCTGTGCAGACCGAAAGCGGTCACGTGCATCGTTTTGAAGATATCTGTAATTGGGTCCAACGTTAACCTCCTATTCTGGACGAATAGACAAAATATTAGGACTCTCGGGCAGTTCTCGTCCACCGTCAAAGAAATCTACTCTACTGTACTGGATGCTAACACATTCCGAAGGGAGCAATTATGGGAAAGCTTGAAGGTAAAGTTGCAGTCATCACAGGTGGATCAAGCGGCATGGCGCTGGCAAGCGCCAAGCTCTTTGTGGAAGAAGGTGCCTACGTTTTCATCACGCGGCCGGAAGCAGAAGCAGCTCGACGAGGCCGTCAAGCTCATCGGCCGAAACGTAACCGGCGTCCAGGGTGACGCGGCCAATCTCGACGACCTCGACCGTCTATTCGATACGGTCAAGCGGGAAAAGGGCAAGATCGACATCCTGTTCGCGAGCGCTGGCAGGGGCGAGGCCTTACCACTGGGCGAGATTACCGAGCAGCACTTTCGATGCGGCCTTCGGCCTGAATACGCGCGGAACGCTGTTTACGGTTCAGAAGGCATTGCCGCTGTTCAACGATGGCGGATCGATCATCATGACCGGATCCGTTGCTTCGGTGAAGGGTTTTCCCGGTTTCGGCGTGTATGCGGCGAGTAAGGCGGCATTGCGCTCCTTTGCACGCACGTGGCTCAACGAACTGAAGGGCAGGAATATCCGGGTGAACGTGCTGGGCCCGGGGCCGATCGCCACACCGATGCAGGAACAAGTTCTCACCAAGGAAGCGAAGGAGATGTTCGAATCCCTGATCCCGCGGGGAACAATGGGTCAACCTGAGGAAATCGCGACGGTCGCGCTGTTTCTTGCTTCCGACGATTCGAGCTTCGTGAATGGGGTGGAGTTGAATGTCGACGGCGGCTTCTCGGCCATCTGAAGTCGGCGGATCTCGGTGAGTGCAGGATTGCCAGCGGCGCTCACCCTGATCCGATCGGTTGGATCAATATCAACATCGATCGGAGGAGAACTATGAGCTACGCAATCGTAGGATTCGGAAAGATAGGTCAGGCCCTCGCCCACGCGTTCGCCCGTAAAAACATCAACGTGACTGTCGCGAGTCGCCGGCCGCCTGAGGCTTTGGCGCCGCAGGCTCGGGCGATTGGACCCACGGTCGTCGCCAAGTCGCTGCAGGATGCACTTGAGGCCGACACCATCATCTTGGCGCTCCCGTTCGGGGAACATCGCGAGGTTGCGAAGGCCCTGCCGAGCTGGAAAGGCAAGACGGTCATCGACGCGACGAACTCGTTTGGAGTTCCCCCTGAAGAGCTGGGCGGCCTCCTGTCCTCCGCCTACGTCGCGAAGTCGTTCACCGGCGCTAAGCTCGTGAAAGGTTTCAATCACCTGGGTGCAGCCATTTTGGCTACCGACCCGGTCGTCGAAGGGGGCCATCGGGTCGTCTTTTTGTCGAGCGATGACGAGGACGCGATCTCTCCCGTGGCGGATTTGGCCAAACAACTCGGGTTCGCACCCGTCAAGCTGGGAAAGCTCAACGAGGGTGGCGCGCTGGTGCACGCACGCGGCCGCACTTGGGGTCAGCTCATCTTCCAGGATTTGTTCAAGAAGCAGCAGTAATCGATCTTCGACCGTGTGATTTGGCCCGAAGAAGGATGGTTCCGAAACGTCGGATTAGATCGAACGCACTTGATGTAGAGGAAAAGGAGAGATTTCAATGAGCACCGAAAAGAATGTCCAGATTGTGAAGAATTTTCTTGCGGCACTCGGCCGCCGCGACAAGCAAGATCTGCTGGCGTTGTCTGCCGAAGATATTGAGTGGATCATTCCGGGCGAGGACTGGCCGCTGGCCGGCACGCACCGCGGGCACGCCGGATTGAATAACTTACTTCAGAAGGCTAACGAAACGGTGGAAACTTCGTTCCCAGAGCCCCCCGAGTTCATAGCGGAGGGAGACCGGGTTCTGGTCGTCGGCTTCGCTACTGGGAGAATCAAAGCCACAAATAGGACGTTCGAGGACCACTGGGTTTTCGACATTACGGTTCAAAATGGCAAATTGACGAACGTCCGGGAGTATGTCGACACGCAAGCACTAGCGCGGGCCTCCGAGACGGCCGCGAGCCCCAGGCCCTGACCCGTCGCGCTGTTTCGTCTTGGCAATCTGAAGTCGGCGGATCTCGGTGAGTGCATGATCGCCAACGCGCTCACCGAGATCCGACAGGTAACCAAAAGTCGGCCGTGCGGTAGGGATGACCTCAAGCTCATGAACCGCCAGGTTCAAGTCCGATGGCATCGTTCACCGCATTTTGGAAGTGCTGCTTGCAGCCAAGGTAGCGCTCCGTGGTCTCAATGGAAATGTGCCCAAGAAGAAACTGGATCTGTTCGAGTTCACCTCCTGCCTGGTGGCACAGACGAGCACACGTTCTGCGGAGATCGTGCGGAGCTAGCCCTGCTAGGCCACAGCTCGCAGCTCCCTCTCTAACGATCGACCAAATCACCTTTGGCGTGAATCCATTTCCCCACGTCCGGCCCGCCTTGTTGATGGCTCGGAACAGTGGGCCTGAAGTGAGTCCAGCGGGAACAGTCCATTCGTCGATTACTTTCTTCACCCAGTCCGGCACCGGTACCGTGCGGATGTGACCGCCCTTACCATTCAAATCGGCAATGACCCAGCGTCCATCCCGGAGTTGAAAATCTTCGAGCTTTAAGGCAGCAGCCTCCGCCCTTCTCAAGCCGCAACCGATCAGGACAGCGATCATGGCCCGGTTCCTCCGCTCCTTTGGAGTCGATGCGCCAAATGTGCCGACGAGGCGCCTGCCCTCTTCGACCGTCAGCCAGTTGCCGATTCGAACCCCGAGCCGGCGCGCGCCCTTTACTCTACGAATGCCGGCAGCCAGATCAGGACTCAGGAGGCCACAATCTGAAGCTTCGTAGGCGAGCCGACGTACCGCTGCCAATCGCAGGTTGATTGTTGACGGAGCGTATTGCCGCTGCTCCAGCGAAATTCGATATCGGGTGACGACGGTTTTGTTGAAAGCCAGCCGTGGCTCCGAGCAATACCAGTCAATGAACTCGCGAATCGCATGGTCGTAGGAGCGCTGAGAACTGGGCGACGTGAGGCTGTTGACCACAGCCGATTTGGATTGCTCAAGATCCGGAAGCTTCAAGATTGTTTTAGGAGCCCGCTTCCGCTTCGATTTGAGAGTGCGTGCCATCGCGACGGCCTCCTTTAAGCCGTGGCAACAGCGTTAACCACTCCGATGTCTTCTGACCATCTGGGCGTTTGTCGTTACTTAATCTAGTGAAACTTCCAGAAGAAGACTTCTGGTCGGGAATAGCCTCCGGATTGCCCGTCATTCAACCGGAATCCTCGCCTGCGCTGTTGAAAAACTCTATTCTTCACAAAACAGCGAAAATTTGAGGGATGGAAACCGCAATCTTTTTGCCGAGTTTGGCGGCTTGTATGGCGTCGTGATGTCCGGCAGCGCCGGAGCCTGTCACCACCCTGTCGTAATGCTTTGCCGAACTATTCGTTCCGTTCATCGAACCTATTCTCCTGTAGAAGTTGGCACAAACGAGAAGCAATGAGATGCCCGGACAGAATGTCAT
>CAVXBU010000015.1:0-167927 GCA_963760175.1 uncultured Acidobacteriaceae bacterium | reverse complement strand
CTCATCCCATCTGGTTTCGTCAGTTTGGTGTAATGCGGGAAGACCCTTTTGAGCAAAGAAATGCGTGATGGGAACGCGAAGTCAAAGCCCTAATTCAATCGTTTCCAGTCGGAAAAATAGGCACCATCCACGAGGTACATCACGACGTCGGGGCTATTGCGGGAGAGCATCGTCTCGCCTTTCACAATTCCCTCAAAAGTTTCCTGGATGAAGTAATACGTCTTGCCGCCTTCGAGATCCATGTCGAATCCGTTTGCGTTTTCAGCCTGCGAAATGAGGGAATATTTTCCGGGATCGACATAGGCGATGCTGTAGCTGCCCATCTTGTTTACCGCGATGACCTTGCCATTAGCATGCAGCTTGAACTGGTTTCCCCACCCAGTGTTGCGCGCGGCTAGAGGGGGACAGACAACGACAATGGTTGCCTGGTCTTGTTTCACCTCAGGCAATGGATGAGTCGTCCTGTCAAGCTTCATCGAATGCTTGGACTTCAAATCGGGGACACGGCTTTTGTCAATGTCACCGTCCTTGTTGATGATCGGCTCCCCGTTTTCAAAAAAATTCGCAATCGTCACGCGTTCACCAAACAGGCTTTGCGTTTTGGCAGTTGCTTTATCGTAGATGGCTCGCGGCAGGACTAATAGCACCTTCTC
Source organism: uncultured Acidobacteriaceae bacterium (assembly GCA_963760175.1). GTDB lineage: Bacteria > Acidobacteriota > Terriglobia > Terriglobales > Acidobacteriaceae > Acidiflorens. Next base: position 167,274 of record CAVXBU010000015.1, on the reverse strand, counting down.
CGAATGATCCCCTTGTCTGTATTCCAGGTAAAGCCAGCGATCATGCACATGAATGCGCGCAACCAACGCGCCTCCGAGCGGACTCAGTGCGGCAACCGCCACGGACGCTGCACCCGCGTTCATATGGGCATCCGAATCGAAGACCACTTTTGAGACGTCGGAATATGGAACGACGAAGTTATCGCCCGCGTCACTCCGAAACGCCAGTTTACGGGCGTCATCGTCGAAGCTGAGAACGCCGATCTTATCAACCAGCTCTCGCTTTTCCGCGCTCTTGTGCCGACGAATTTTGACGTCCTCAAACTTAGTAGTTTCTGAAAAGAGGATTGAGATGCCGATGAGCGAGAAAAGGGCCAGATGCGCCGTCTTTTTCATGTGACGCCCTCCTCGTGGTCTGACTCGGAATTTCCTGTTTGAACACGAAAAACGGCACCATAGTACACCTTCGCGACTTGGCAGCCGACGAAAAATCGCGATTACACCCATTGACCCGATTGTTTAGCGGTTACGGCACCCTTCGGCTACGCTCAGGGCTGGGCTCTGAAGCCGCGCCCTTTCAAAGCAGATTCAAGCTAGCCAACTGTGGATTGCTCCCAGTTCTTGACATTCGCTTTACATTCGCCTATGCTCCGGGCATGGCGATCACTCGGCGTCAACGTGAGCTCTACGACTTCATTTCGCGCTTTGTGGCGGAGAAGCAGTACTCTCCTTCGTTTGAAGAAATCAAGGAAGGCATGGGGTTGAGTTCCCTGGCCACGGTGCACAAGCACGTCACCAATCTGGAGAAAAAAGGGCTGCTCACGCGGGACTATAACCGCAGCCGGTCGATCGACCTGCTGCCGCCAAAAGGAAAGCTCAAGCAATCGATGGCGGTGAACACGGCGGTGGTGCTGCCGCTGGTGGGTCGGATTGCGGCTGGGCGTCCGATCGAGGCGGTGGAGAACAACGAGACCATTTCGCTGGCGGATTTTGTCCGGTCGAAGGAAGTGTTTGTGCTCGAAGTGCGCGGCGAGTCGATGCAGGACGAAGCGATTCTCGACGGCGACTACGTGCTGGTCGAGAAAACGAAAACGGCGCACAACGGAGATATTGTGGTAGCGCTGCTCGAGTCGTCGGACGCGACGCTGAAGCGCTTCTTCCGCGAGGGAGACAATGTGCGTCTGCAGCCTTCAAACGCGGCGATGAAGCCGATCATGGTGCCGGCGGCATCGGTGGAGATCCAAGGGCGCGTGATTGGCGTGCTGCGGAAGTACTGAGAGATTGGCCTGTGCATGGGTTGGACGGGCGAGGTCGCCCGTCCCCACACAAACTTCTCTGTTAGCTTAGGTGTCGATCCAGGGCTTTCTGAATGTCGTCTTTTGAGCGGTAGCCGACCAGTTGTTCCACGACCTGTCCGTTTTTGAAGACGAGCAGGGTCGGGATGCCGGTGACTTTGTAGCGCATAGGCGTGGCGGCGTTGCGGTCGACATCCATTTTGCCGAATGTGACTTTGCCCTGATACTCGCCTGCGAGTTGTTCGACGATCGGAGCGATCGCGCGGCAGGGGCCGCACCATGCGGCCCAGAAATCGATCAGCACGGGCTTATCAGACTTCAATACATCGGAATCGAAATTAGCGTCGGTGACTTCGACGGTGGTGGTGCTTGCCATTCATCCTCCAGGGTTCCCAATTAGCTGCTAGTTTCCCGCCACGGTAGACCGGTTCGTCGCCATTGGGCGGAACTTCTATCCTAGCACTGTTTATTTGATGTTCCACAATGGCCGGAAGTCGCAGGTAACGTATTAAGGCATTGAATCATTGAGCCATTTAGACATTGAGGCATTTAGCCATTGATTCAATGATTTAATGATTCAATGGCTCAATCGTCAACGACTGGCTTCCTCGATAATCTCCGCGTGGTGCTGGTGGCCACGCGGAATCCGCTGAATATTGGGGCGGTGGCGCGGGCCATGAGTAATTTTGGAGTCCGGCGATTGCGGGTGGTGAATCCTTACGAGGTGGCGTTTCGGGAGGCGCGGTCGGCGGTGGGCGCGGCGGGACTGCTGGAAAAAGCCGAACAATACGAAGGCGTGGCCGAGGCCGTAGCCGATTGCAGTCTGGTGGTGGGGACAACCGCGGCCGGGCGCGAGAGTTGCAGCATGGTTTGCAGCGGCTGGAGCAGGGCGCGCGGGTGATCAAGCGCCAACTGAAGACGGGACCGGTGGCATTGCTTTTCGGCTCGGAAAGATACGGATTGTCGAACGACGAGCTGAGCCACTGCCATTGGCTGATGCGGATTCCGACGCGGGAAGAGCACGGTTCGATGAATCTGGGGCAGGCGGTGGCTGTCTGCCTGTACGAATTGGTGCGAGGACGGAAGATGGCGGTGGCAGAAACTGCGTCCGGGAAAAGAGAAAAGAAATCTGCCGCGTCGCGAGAAGTGGAGCGGCTGACGCAGATTCTGCTTGAGGTTCTGCACACCAGCGGATACGTAAAGCCGCGGGCGGTGGCGGCCGAAGAAAAGTTGCGGCGGCTGGTCCGGCGGCTGGAGTTGAACGCCGATGACACCGCGGTACTGTTGGGAATGCTGCGGCAGATTGCGTGGAAACTGGGCGCAAACGAATAGGGACTATTACGCCCGCCGCATCGAATCCGTGATTACTTTGCCGATCACCAGCAGGGTCATCAGAGTAATCAAGCCCAGCGATATGACGCAGTAGATACACCAGACGCCCAGCACCATGGATTCGACGTCCGCCAGATGGACCGCAAAGGCGAAAGCCACCGTCACCAGTGGCAGCATCCACGGGTATGCTTTCCTGAAGGCGAGTACACCGAGCAGCAGATATCCGGCGATGCCAATCACGGCCACGGGAACTCCGAAGAGCATGGCGTACGGACTGTGATTTACGATGCCGCAGTCCCAACGCTCATTGATGCTGCAGGGCGAAGCGTCGGTGCGGTAATGCTCGCGCAAGGCGAGCGAGGAAGCGGCGATACCGACGACGGCGAGCAGAATCAACACCCATCTCATGCTGGACTCCCGGAGCAAAATTATTAATAAGGCAATTAAGTATTATCTACGATTTGCACCCGATCAATTTGCGCTCAATCAATCGTGGTAACGCTGCTCGCCAGCCGGTATCGCAACGCTGAGACGATTCTGCGGCGGAGGCAACGGACACGTCGCGTAGGCCGTGAATGCGCAGGGCGGGTTCTCCAGCCGATTGAAATCGAGCCAGACTTCGCCGGGCTGGCTGACACCATGGTCGGGAAGATCGCTGTACAGAAAGCGTCCCGCTCCGTAGGTCGTGGTTTTGCTGGTGGCGTCGCGCATAATAAAGAAAAGTTCGGTCGATTTCGGATCTTCGAGCACGGGCTCGAGTCGGAGAACTTGTCCATCGAGAGTAAATTCGGCGGCGCCGGGCGCGGGCATGTGGGTCGTGGTGCCAAGCACGGTTGGGATGTCGAGCACCTTCGGCGGGTTATACGGGATCCAGCGCGCGTGCACGCGGTAGGCGGCATTCGGATCATACCAGCGCAATCCGTGGAAACCGACGCGGGTGGGCGCTTGCAGATCCTTGACCCGCAAAGCGAATCGATCGTCTCTACGGATCACGATGATGGTGAGCGTGCCGATCGCGAGCTTCGAGGGTTTGTCGGCATCGTCGGCAAACAGGGGTTGCTCTTTCGCGGGTTGGCCATCGAGCACAAGGTCTTTTGGGAAACCCTCGGCCGGGGGTAGCAAGCGCAGCGCCCCTTTATCCAGGCGTACGATCGCGATGTGAGCGGGCGCCTTACCTGCGACCTGAACGTTGCTATCTGCAGCGGACCCGAAACTGTTGTCGCCTTCTTTCAACCATCCCAGGGCGATCAATGACAACCAGCCTTCGGGAGCCTGGAGGCTGGTGGCCCGCTGGGCGCGCCAGGCAAGCAGGTCGCGTGTCCACGCATCGTAGATCTTGGTCGTGCCGGCAACGAACGTCTGCGACAGCATCGCCACAAGAACGAACGCCGCGGCCACGAGAAATCTTCTCTTCATTCGCAATTCTCCGTTTTGTGTCTTCCAGAAACTGACCAAAAGCTGGAGGCGCGGGTCGGAATCGAACCAATCAGCCCTTTTAGAAACAGTTAGTCACTGTCTTTCCGATAGCCTAGAAATCTGACATATCCGTATCGGTAGCACAATTTAGCACAGGAAGGTGTGAATCGGGGTCAATGAATGTAATTGATTCCATGACAATGTCGGCTCCTACGCCCGAGTAAAGTTGGTGGTGCTAAAGCCAACCAACAGGCTCGGGAGAAAGGAGCCGAACAATGATCATTATAGGAGTAGATTTCCACCCCGAGTTTCAGCAAATCGCTTCGGTGGATACGGACACGGGAGAGTTTCAGGAAAAGCGGCTAGGGCATGGCGAGGAAGCGGAAGCGTTCTACCGTGCGCTGGCGGGCCAGAAAGTGCGGGTTGGGATTGGAAGCCAGCGGGCACGCCCGCTGGTTCGAACGACTGGTGGCCGAGTTGCAGTTTGAGTTGTGGATTGGAGACGCGGCCGAGATCCGCACGAAGCGAGTGCGTAAGCAGAAGACGGATCGCCAGGACGCGCAGCTGATCCTACGTTTGCTGCTGGAAGACCGCTTCCCGCAGATCTGGGTACCGAACTGGGAGAACCGGGATGTGCGGCAACTGCTGTGGCATCGTCACCGCATGGTGCAGGCGCGAACCCGGATCATGAATCAACTGCAAGCCGTGGCCCTCAACGAAGGACTGCGCTGCAAGAAGCGGTTGTGGCGGGAACACGGACGGCAGCAACTGGAATCGTTCCGGTTGGCACCGTGGGCCAGCCGGCGACGGCGTGATCTGCTGGAGTTGCTGGATCGACTGAACCCGACCATCGTGGAACTGAGTCAGGCGATCGAGCAGGAAGTCGAAAAATGCCCGGAGGCGCTGCGACTGAGGACGCATCCCGGAGTCGGTGCTTTAACCGCGCTGGCCTTCGTGCTGATCATCGGCCGGACCGAGCGCTTTCACTGCGGCAAGCAGGTGGCGAGCTATCTGGGATTGGTGCCGCTGGAAGAGTCGAGCGGCAATCGGCGACGGCTGGGGCATATCACCAAGCAGGGCAGTTCGATGCTTCGCTTCCTGCTGGTGGAAGCGGCGCAGGTGACGGTGCGCAGCGTGCCGGAGTGGCGCAGTCAGTACTTTCACCTGGCGATGCGACGAGGACGGAAGATTGCCAAAGTCGCGATGGCTCGCAAGCTGGCGGTTCGTATGTATTGGATGTGGCGCAAGGGATGGGATTACGAGCAGTGGAAACAATTCGGTTCGCACGCGGGACAGCCTGGACATCGCGATGGTGTGCAGTCGAACACCGAGTAATTGATTGGGCGTCCCGCTCCTCCTCACGGAGGAGTTCGAAGTAGTAATCATGATCGCAGTTCGAGATCGAAGAGATGCATGGGTCGGACCGAGTTCCAGACCTGAATATTGATTACCAGCGGGCCTTGGTTGGCGAGCAAAAGCAACAGCTTCCACGAGAGCGAAATGGCGCTCTTCTACGAGTGCACGCTGAAGTGTGCTCGAAAACTACTTGACACCGCCGACATTGTCAGAGACGCGATGTTTCACCAACCATCCCTTCAGACCCGCCCACCCCGTCTACGACCGCAATTTCTTGCGTATTGACAGGACAACAACTGTCGAACATAATCCTCCGCAAGTTTGGGCGCCCACGCCCGTTGCCCCGCTGCCCAGAACCTATTTTCCCTGGTCAGCTTTTTACCTAAGTATGTCGGGCCCCTCCGAAACCTAAGGTTTGATTTCCTCGAAGGAGAGATTCCATGAAGCCCCGCATCGCTTGCGTGATAACTGTATGGCTGTCGCTGGTTGTTGCACTGACTCCACTCGTCGTTGCCCAGACCTCCTCTCAAACTGCCTCCGCCCTGCCTCGTCTGGTCCGCTTCGGCGGTACGGTGAAGGATCTCAATGGCAATCCGCTGACGGGTGTGGTCGGCATCACCTTTGCCCTTTACTCCGAGCAAAGCGGTGGCGCTACCCTCTGGCTGGAGACGCAGAATGTCACCGCCGACAACACCGGCCACTACACAGCTTTACTGGGATCAACCAAGCCCGATGGGCTGCCGGCGGAGTTGTTCACCTCCGAACAAGCCCGATGGGTCGGGGTGCAAGTTTCAGGACAACCTGAGCAGCCGCGCGTGCTGTTGGTTAGCGCTCCGTATGCACTAAAAGCCGGAGACGCGGAAACCATCGGCGGACTCCCGCCCTCGGCTTTTGTGCTGGCGGCGCCGCCGACCGTTGGCACCAGCGTGAGTGAGGGAGCCACCTCGTCGCCACCGTCCTCCTCGTCTTCCTCTGTCTCGCCGGCTACCTCGTCGGATGTGACCACGACAGGCGGAACGGCGAGCACGATTCCCATGTACACCACGGCGACGAATATTCAGAACTCGATTCTGACGCAGACAGGAACCACGTCAGTGAATGTGGTCGGCAAACTGAATCTGCCATCGACGGCAGCGGCTACCAAGACGGCGGGAGCCGACTCGCGAATCCTGGAGTTTGTGGCTTCCTCGTTCAGCAGCACGAGCAGCGCAGCGGTCAATCAGAACTTCCAGTGGAGGGCCGAGCCAGCCGCGAACGACACCGCCAGCCCGTCGGGCACGCTGAATCTGCTCTACGGCCTGGGCACGGCCGTACCCACCGAGACCGGACTTGAGCTGAGCAGCAAGGGCATCTTCACCTTCGCCGCGGGGCAGACGTTCCCCGGGCACGGGCGAGGGCACGCTCACCGGGATCACCACCGCCTCGGGCAGCGGATTGTCCGGCGGAGGAACGACAGGAACGTTGAGCCTGAAAGTGCCGGCCGCGGGCATCACCAACGCGATGCTGGCCGACTCGACGATTACTCTGAACAACAACACGGCCGGCGGACTGACCACTCCCGGAGCCATGACTCTGGGCAGTACGTATACGATCGGGCTGAAGCCGTGCGCGACGAGTCAGATCCTGCAATACAGCGGCACCACCTGGACCTGCGTCGCCCCAACCGGTACCGGAACCATCACCGGAGTCACCGCCGGCACCGACGCTCACCGGCGGCGGAACCGCCGGCAAGGTCACGCTCAACCTCGACACAACAAAGGTTCCGCAGTTGTCATCGGCCAACACCTTTACAGGTTCCCAGTCCCTGAGCAGCGGTGATCTCTCACTGGCAGCCACATCTAGCGCCAATAGCGGCGTGATCAATATCGGCGGAATCCCCTTTCTGCAAGGATTTTCCAAAGGCAACCAGAATGTGTTCGTTGGCGGCGCGGGAAACTTCACCACCAGCGGGACTGCAAACGCCGCCACCGGCTTCGGCGCCTTAGCCGCCCAGAGCTCAGGCAGCCATAACACCGCGGCCGGAGCGGATGCGCTCGCCGGCGTCACAACCGGCGGCTCCAATACCGGCGTCGGGTTCTCGGCCGGGCCCACCGGCGGTGGGCTCAGCAACACCACGGCCGTCGGCGCGAACGCGAAGGTTGGTCAAAGCAATTCGCTGGTGCTGGGACAGACCACAGCTGGCAGCCCGGGCGCAACCCACGTCAACGTTGGCATCGGCACCGCAACGCCCATCTCCACGATGGAACTCGCCGTATCGAGTGCTGGCGCCATCGGACCAATTCTCACCCTCACAAACCCGGGCGGCGACAACACCTCAACCTTCGCCGATGGCGCCGCCGCCATCGACTTCAACACCACGGCGATCTCGACCTCGGGAACCTACAATCCCGGCGCGCGAATCGAGGCGGTCGACGATGGAGTCCACTCCACTGACATCAACTTCCTCTCCAACATCTACGGTGGAGGAAGCGGAACGCAAAACGGCGGTCTGCAAACTAACATGACCATCTTCGGGCTGAGTGGAACGGTATCGATCGGCACCAATGAAGCCCAAGCCCAACTGGAGGTCATCGGAACCTCCGAGGAGGGTGTCTGGGCGTTTGGTGGTACCGAGCCGGATTTCGGTATGGTTCAGGGGCTAAACGGCCTCCGCGCGGGAGGCGGGCCCAGCGACGGTACCGACACGGGCGGAATCGGCGCATGGCTCTTCGGTGGCGATGTCGACGACGGGGGCACCGGAACAACCGGAGAAGGTCTGCTCGTGTGGACCGGCGAGACCGAAAGCGGAACCGTGGGCCTGGCGGCTGATTTCGAGGGCGACGTCTTCGTCGACGGCACTCTTTCCGACAACACTGAGGAATTCAAGATCGACCATCCCCTCGACCCCGCCAATAAATACCTCGTCCACGCTTCCGTTGAATCGTCGGAGATGATGAACATCTACTCCGGCAACGTCACCACCGACGAATTCGGCCTCGCCACCGTCACCTTGCCCGCCTGGTTTCAAGCCGAAAACACCGACTTCCGCTATCAACTGACGGTCGTTGACGAACGTTTCGCCCAGGCCATCGTCTCAAAACGAATCGAGAACAACCAGTTCACTATCCATACGAATGCCACGAACGTGCAAGTCTCCTGGCAGATCACAGCCGTCCGCCAGGACGCATACGCCAAAGCCCACCCCATGGTTGTCGAGCAAGTCAAAGGCGACAAGGAACGCGGCTTCTATCAACATCCGGAGCTTTACGGACAGCCCAAAGAGAAGCAAACTCAATGGGGACTCCACCCGGCAATGGTGCAGAAGATGGTGGCGGAAAAGAGAAAATTAAAGGAGAAAGCTCTGAACAAGCAAAAGAGAACTAATACCGATCCTCAAACGCGGCCGTCGACCACCGCAGTCAACTACTCTCAACTCAACTAAGAACGCATCAGCCACAGCAAAACCCGCCGTCCCGAGGTCAACGAGTGTAATCGGGATGTTACAACAGCTACGCTGGCGTCACCTCTGAACGCGCAGCGAGTGTGTTCCGTACATGGTCTAAGATGTACTGTTCGTCTCGTTTGCCGAGCAGGCGACCAAACTTCGGCAGGAAAATGCCAAAAAGAACCATAGCAGGCGGAACTATAAGTCCGACCCACCTGCCCTCGCCCATCTGATGCGTGCCTCTTGCGATGTCAATCACCGTCATCACGAAGACCGGTGATCCTAGGAGGATTACTCCGGCAAGCCAGATTCTCATGAACCATTTTGCCCAAGACGGCGAATCGAAATGACCTTCTATTCGCGTTCCTCCCACTTCTGGCTCAAATCGTGCATAAAACCGTCCAGCGAAGTCGTTCCTGCTATACCTCCGCTTTTGTAAAATGGATGTGTTCCCATCGACCTTGCCCAACACTGGACGATCGCCTTGGTAGCCCGACATCGAAAATAGGGTCCTGTGTTCTTCATCGATTGAAAGACGTAGGACTTCAGGCACTGAGCTTGGGTCGAGAGCGGAATGCAGCACGTAGATGGTTCGGCGCATACTCAGCCAGTCTATCCGACATGGGCATTCGGCATTTCCTAGTTGACGCGACCAGGCGATTTCAATCAGAACGCCCGTCCCGGGGTCAATGAGTGTAATTGATTCCATGACAATGTCGGCTCCTACGCCCGAGTAAAGTTGGTGGTGCTAAAGCCAACCAACAGGCTCGGGAGAAAGGAGCCGAACAATGATCATTATAGGAGTAGATTTCCACCCCGAGTTTCAGCAAATCGCTTCGGTGGATACGGACACGGGAGAGTTTCAGGAAAAGCGGCTAGGGCATGGCGAGGAAGCGGAAGCGTTCTACCGTGCGCTGGCGGGCCAGAAAGTGCGGGTTGGGATTGGAAGCCAGCGGGCACGCCCGCTGGTTCGAACGACTGGTGGCCGAGTTGCAGTTTGAGTTGTGGATTGGAGACGCGGCCGAGATCCGCACGAAGCGAGTGCGTAAGCAGAAGACGGATCGCCAGGACGCGCAGCTGATCCTACGTTTGCTGCTGGAAGACCGCTTCCCGCAGATCTGGGTACCGAGCTGGGAGAACCGGGATGTGCGGTAACTGCTGTGGCATCGTCACCGCATGGTGCAGGCGCGAACCCGGATCATGAATCAACTGCAAGCCGTGGCCCTCAACGAAGGACTGCGCTGCAAGAAGCGGTTGTGGCGGGAACACGGACGGCAGCAACTGGAATCGTTCCGGTTGGCACCGTGGGCCAGCCGGCGACGGCGTGATCTGCTGGAGTTGCTGGATCGACTGAACCCGACCATCGTGGAACTGAGTCAGGCGATCGAGCAGGAAGTCGAAAAATGCCCGGAGGCGCTGCGACTGAGGACGCATCCCGGAGTCGGTGCTTTAACCGCGCTGGCCTTCGTGCTGATCATCGGCCGGACCGAGCGCTTTCACTGCGGCAAGCAGGTGGCGAGCTATCTGGGATTGGTGCCGCTGGAAGAGTCGAGCGGCAATCGGCGACGGCTGGGGCATATCACCAAGCAGGGCAGTTCGATGCTTCGCTTCCTGCTGGTGGAAGCGGCGCAGGTGACGGTGCGCAGCGTGCCGGAGTGGCGCAGTCAGTACTTTCACCTGGCGATGCGACGAGGACGGAAGATTGCCAAAGTCGCGATGGCTCGCAAGCTGGCGGTTCGTATGTATTGGATGTGGCGCAAGGGATGGGATTACGAGCAGTGGAAACAATTCGGTTCGCACGCGGGACAGCCTGGACATCGCGATGGTGTGCAGTCGAACACCGAGTAATTGATTGGGCGTCCCGCTCCTCCTCACGGAGGAGTTCGAAGTAGTAATCATGATCGCAGTTCGAGATCGAAGAGATGCATGGGTCGGACCGAGTTCCAGACCTGAATATTGATTACCAGCGGGCCTTGGTTGGCGAGCAAAAGCAACAGCTTCCACGAGAGCGAAATGGCGCTCTTCTACGAGTGCACGCTGAAGTGTGCTCGAAAACTACTTGACACCGCCGACATTGTCAGAGACGCGATGTTTCACCAATTGAGGAGACTCGCTCTTCTTTTAGTGGTGTTGTGTTTCTGGGGCGGTTCCCCGCCCTTCAGAAATGCGCTGGATCCGCCTCCATCTTCGAGTCCCATCCCTTCATCTCATTGAGTTCCTCAGGCGTGATCTGAGGCAAGTGCCGGATGAACAAAACCAGGCGCCAGGTTTGCGGGACAGTGTGCGTCCCGTGGAAGGCGGGCATGCCGCTCAAACGAACTCCATTTTCAATTGTGTAGTAGAGTTCGCCATCGCTTTTGTGCTGCGTCCCGGCTGCGCGCATGTCGGGCGGTTTCGGATAGAGACCCCTGCCGTATACCGTCTGGCCCCCTCCGTCATTCGAATGGCACGGGGAGCAATGATAGGCGAAATGTTCCATGCCTCCCCGAATGCTCTCCGTTGAAGGCGTGATGGGATTGCGAAGTTGGCGATACGCGGATGGCAAGGCCAATTTGCGTGCCGTTGTGGCCGCGAGCTCTTCAATCGCTGATGGTGTCGCGAGTGCGCTGAAGCCGTGTTGCACGAGAATTAGCCCGTACACCGCGGCCGCAATCGCAAGAACAAACAGAATTAGCGAAACTACTTTCCACGGTTTCATGTCTGCCTCCCTTGTCCCGAGCCGGCCTACGATGGGCTGCCTTCCGCGTCAGCCGCGAAGAACGGCAGCTCCGAAGGGAGCACCCGTCAGGCCGCCATCCACCACCAGCTCGACCGCGTTGATGTACGACGAATCGTCCGAGGCAAGAAAAAGCACAGCCTTGGCCAGATCTTCCGGCTCGCCCCAACGGGCAAGTGGAACCGTGGAAGAGAAGAAGTCGGAAACTTTTGCGGATTCCTCTGCCGTGGCATTGGCGCGTGGCCCGCGCTTCCAGATGGGAGTTTTCGTCGCTCCAGGGGCCACCACGTTCACGCGAATTTTGCGCGGTGCAAGGTCTGCGGCGATGGATCGCGCCATCGAGACGAGTCCGCCTTTCGTGGCAGCGTAGGCAGCCAAGCCTGGTTGACCGAGATAACTTTGCACCGATCCGTTGAAGATGATGCTGCCGTTGTCATTCATGAGAGGAGCGGCTGAATTGACGGTAAAGAAAGCACCGTTGAGGTTGGTGTGGACTACCTTCTCGAAGATGGCTTCGTCGGTCGTGCCAGTCGGCGTACTGCCAGAAATGCCTGCATTGGCGAAGACGATGTCAAGTTTGCTAAAGTCTTTGGCGAGTTCAGCGAAAAGCTTCTTGCGGTCCTCCGCCACCGTAACGTCGGCGCGATAGCCGTGCGCCTTCGATCCCAGCTCGGCGACCGCTTCATCCAGTGTCTGTTGATCGCGACCCGTAATTGCGACTTCCGCGCCTTCTGCAACGAAAAGGCGGGCAGTGGCCAGGCCGATGCCGCTGTTTCCGCCGGTGATGAGAGCCTTCTTGCCTGCGAGTTTCATGATTTCCTCCTGGACGGCTGGGCCGTTAACTACGACGACCGTCATTTGATGCGCCTGCGCAATTCGGTGAGTTCCGCCTCTGGAACATTTACTTTCTGAAACGGACGAATTCTATCCTTGTCGTCTGCCTGCTTGCTGCCCTGATGTGTAGTACTGATTTGGGTCATAGTGGCCTCGTTTTGACTAGGTTGGGATTTCTTGGTTTGAGTCTTGAGCCAACAGTTCAACGCCAGCCCTGGCGACCTCTGGATGGCCGTCAATTATATCGCCGACTCCGAAGATTGTTGTTAACAGGCGTTAACACTCATTGACCGCGGGTCAATTGGTGTAATTGCAATGTTCAACAACCAGCGGAGGCATAGCGCTCACGACGAAATTGGTGAGATCATGAGTCGGAACTATGAGGAGTGAGACAACTTTCGATATGCCTACTGAATCACAGAAATGGCTTGCAGGGTCTCTCATGATGGAGGCAGGTCGGAGTTGAACATATCGAACAACACCTTCCACGAACCATCGGCTTCTTTTTTCCATACGGTTAGATACTTCCCTTTGTCGAGGACAGTTTTTCCTGCTGCACCCTTGAGTCTCATTTCGTAGGTGCCGCTTGTGTAGCCGAGTTCACCCGAACGGGCGACACCGGCCTTGTTCGGGTGCCATGCAAGGTCGCCGAGGGCAAAATCACTTGCAATAGCCTTTGCGATTGCAGCCTTTCCCGTCACGATGGGGGCGTTGGGTGCCAGCATAGAGCCTTGTTCGTCGCAGAAAGCGACAGACTTATCGAGGTCTTTTGCCGAGTAGACTTTTTCCCAAGCCTGATCCGCAGCCAAGATGCCATCTTCCGCGTTTTTGCTCGTCTGCCCAAGCGCTGCGCCTGCGCTTACAATCAACAAGACCAACCTCATGACGATCCATCGCGATGACCTCATAGTTTATTTCCCTCTCCGAATCGACGCGGATTCCTGGCGACTCAACAATTTACGCTCTCGTCCCCTTTGTCAATTGTCAATTGTCGCAACCAGATGGGATGAGAAGGCCGGTCTCCGACGGGATGCTGTAGGCTCCCAAGTTATCGACGTGCTCGAAGGCACAAGAGATAAAGGAGACCGGCAATGAAGAAGATTAGCACCAGAGTAGGGGAGCAGAGCAGAAAAATCTCAGAGCAGAAGCTGACGATTGGTTTGGATCTTGGGGATCGGTGGAGTTGGTACTGCCTGCTAGACGAAGTGGGCGAAGTGCTGCAGGAGCAGAAGGTGGGCACGACTCCGAAGGCGATGAAGGAAGCATTCGGGACCGTGCCGCGCAGCCGGATCGCATTGGAAACCGGGATGCACTCGCCGTGGGTGAGCCGGTTGTTGAGCGAGTTAGGACACGAAGTGATCGTGGCGCACGCGCGCAATGTGCGGTTGATCGGGGAGAGTCGAAAGAAAGACGATCGGCTGGATGCGCAGATGCTGGCGCGGCTGGCGAGGATCGATCCGCAGTTGCTGAGTCCGGTGAAGCACCGCAGCGCGAAAGCGCAGGCGGATCTGACGGTGATCCGGGCGCGAGCTGGGTTGGTACGGGCGCGGACGGCGCTGGTGAACACGGCGCGCGGACTGGCTAAGAGTTACGGAGAGCGGTTGCGCGGTTGCAACGTGCGCAACATGAATCCAGAGAAAGCGGAAGGGCTGAGCCCGGAGCTGCAAAGAGCGCTGGAGCCATTGCTGGCGGGAATCGAGTCGCTGAGTGAACGCATTCGCGAGTGCAACGAGCGGATCGAGCGGTTGGCGCAGGAAAGCTATCCGCAGGTGGCGCGACTGAAGCAGGTGAAGGGCGTGGGCACGCTGATCGGGCTGACTTTCTTGTTGACGCTGGAAGACGCGCATCGTTTTCGCAAGAGCCGGGATGTGGGCTGCTATCTGGGACTGCAGCCCGGACGGAGGAACTCGGGGCAAAGCGAGCCGCAGATGCACATCAGCAAGGAAGGCGATCCTTATCTGCGCACGCTGCTGGTGCAGGGAGCGCACCACATTCTGGGTCCGTTTGGATCGGACAGTGATCTGCGGCGCTGGGGTTTGAAACTGGCGGAGCGTGGCGGGAGGAATGGGAAGAAGCGAGCGGTGATTGCGACGGCGAGAAAGTTGGCGGTGCTGCTGCATCGCTTGTGGGTGAGCGGAGCAGTGTACGAACCGTTGCGCAACCGCCAGCCGAGAGCGATGCCGGCGGCGGCCTAAAACCAAAAAGCACTCTTTGAAAGGAAAAGCGAAAGCCCAAAACCGAGTTCCGGTGACTGCGGGAATCGCCTGGCCCACCTTTCATCCTGAGGATGGAGCGGGAGGTCGATAATCAGGTGGCCGCACCGGCTGCAACGAGAACACCCAACTTGCACCGAGCGAACAAAATCGCTCCATCAAGAGTGCGGATGGAAGGGTGGCGACAGTGGCGACTCGACGGGAGAGAAAAACCGTGTCCAACGAAAAAACAAAAGAACCCACTTGACTCCGACCGGCCTTCTCATGGAAGGCGTTTACACTCATTGAGAATTTGGCTGACCGGCTCAATGAGTGTAGTCGCGATTTAACGTCAATAATCCCCCTGAACCGCACTCCCATCCCGCTCTACGACTGCAACGACTTGCACATTGACAGGGCTGGAACGCCAGAACATAATGCTTCACGTTTTTGGGTGCACGTGCCCTTCTCAGTCACTAAAATCTCGTTCCCGTCTTTTAAAGCGCACGGCCTCATCTGGAAGCAAGATTCGATTCCCTGAAGGAGAAATCTCCCATGAAACTCCGCTCCACTTGCGTGCTGGCTGGCTTCTTTGCATTAGTTCTTTCCGTGGCCGCTCAGACCTCTGTAAGCGCCGGCGGCTCGGCATCGCAGCTTCCGCGGTTAGTAAAGTTCGGCGGAACCTTGAAGGACGGAACCGGGAACGTGCTAACCGGCGTCGTGGGCGTGACCTTCGCGCTCTATTCGGAGCAGACCGGCGGCGCCCCTTTGTGGATTGAGACGCAGAATGTTCAGTCCGACAAGAATGGCCATTACACGGTGATGCTAGGTGCAACCAAGCTGGATGGTATGCCCGTCGAACTGTTCGCCTCCGAGCAGGCACAGTGGCTGGGAGTACAACCGGAAAATCAACTGGAGCAACCACGAGTGATGCTGGTGAGCGTACCCTACGCCTTGAAAGCGGTTGATGCGGACACTTTGGGCGGCAAACCGGCTTCAGCCTACACCCTCGCAGCGCCCGCGCCCGGCACTGGGGAAAGGGCCACCCCCAGCACTCAAAGCAAGGCTTCCGCTTCGCCTGCCAGCGCCGTGACCGGCACGGGAACGACCGACTACGTCCCTCTTTGGACCAGCAGCAGCGCTCTGGGCAAATCGGTGCTCTACCAATCGGGGACGGAGATCGGGATCAACACCACCACCCCAGGCGCTACACTCGGCGTCAAGGGTAATGGCATCTTCACTGCGAACAGCAATACCGAAGCGCTGCAGGTTACTCAGGCCGGCGGCACCGGCGGCGGCATTGTCGCTACCACGAACAGTACCAACGGAATCGGCGCCCAGGGCATCTCCAGTTCAACCACAAAAAGCGTGACCGGAGGAATCGGCGTTTACGGCTTCAGCAGCAATCCGTCGGGTTACGGGGTCGAGGGAACGAGCGGCAACATCGGCGTTGCCGGCAACGGCGGCAGTGTTGGTGGATCGACTGGCACCGGGGTTCAGGGTTTAGGCGACCAATTCGGTGTGTATGGAGCCACCAATGACAGCGTTTCTCCCCTCTACCAAGTCGGCGTTTACGGAACCACGAACAGCGCCAGTGCGACCGCCTACGGCGTGGAAGGAATTGCCGGCTCCACCACGGGAAGTCCGGTCGGCGTGTATGGCCTCTCCTCCAGCCCGAACGGCTACGGCGTTGAGGGAGTGAGCGGCCACGTCGGCGTGTTGGGCGACGCGGGCGCCAGCACTTCTGGGTATGGTGTTGAAGGCATCGGGGCTAACGTCGGCGTTTTTGGCAGTGGCACCGGCTCCGGCGGAATTGGCGTAGACGCCCACGGGACCATCCAAGGGGCGAAAGGTATCGCTACTGCAACCAGTGGGGCGGCCGAAGGCGTCTACGGCCAGACCTCCAGCCCCGGCGGCTACGGAGTGGAGGGAACGGGTCCGACCATCGGCGTGTACGGGACGGCCTCCGGGTCGACAGGCCATGGCGTGGAGGGGACAAGCCCGAATGTCGGTGTGTACGCGACCTCGCATGGCACCAGCAAAACGGGGGCGGGCCACGGCCCCGGCAAAGCCGGCATATGGGGCGACACTGGAGGCGCAGCGGGTTCTGGATACACGGGAGTACTTGGAACCGCCGATGAGAACTCAGCCGGTTGGTTTCTTAACAACGGACCTTATCCAGCGGTCGCTGCAAAGAACTCAAGTTTCGGTTATGGCGTTCAGGGTCAGAGCCTCAATGTCGGTGTCTACGGATCCTCCGCGGGAGCGAGCGCGCGGGGAGCAAACTTCGGCAATGCCGGCGTATGGGGCGACACCGCGGGTGGCCCTAACTACGGCGTACTTGGGACCGCTGACAAGGGCTATGCTGGCGTCTTCGAAAACAACGGGGATCACCCCGCACTCTATGCGGAGAACAATTCCTCGACCGGAACGCTGGTCTTCTGGGCCCTCGGCAGCAGCGGCGCCGGTTGCACAGTTGACACCAGCGGCGATCTGGTTTGTAACGGCAACATCACCGATGCAATCGGTGTGGACGGCGGCGCGAGAAAAGTTGCGCTCTATACCATGCAATCGGCGGATAACTGGTTCGAGGATGCCGGTTCCGGCCAACTCTCCAACGGCTCCGCGCGCATTGAACTCGATCCCACCTTCGCGAAAACCGTGAATGCCCGGGTTGAATATCACGTGTTCTTAACCCCGAAAGGCGATTCCGAAGGTCTGTACGTGAGCAACGAAACGCCGCAGGGATTCGAAGTGCACGAACAGCGCGGCGGACACTCCAGCATCGCCTTCGACTACCGCATCATGGCCAAACGCGTGGGCTACGAAAAAGTCCGCCTCCAGGACCTCACCGAGCAATTCAACAAACAGGAAGCGCAGCGCCAGGATATATCGCGTTCGGTGCGGCCGTCGGCGGAGCCGGGAAGCACCCGATAGCACCCTTTCTCTTGCATCACGCGGAAGATAGCGGCTCGATAACTGGCGAAACCCGGCCTTTACACGTTCTGAGCGAGTGGCACAAGCGGGTAGTCGCAGGTTGTGCCCAGAGAATGAAGCTCACAGTAAACTCTCGCGCGGCTAACGAAAAGCTGGGCTGGGCCGTCAATTCTTAATGCTTCGACTGCGAGCGACTCTATGAACCATCTCCTTCGGAGCGTTGCCTGCCTTTTGGCTATTTCGACTGCCGTTGGCGCCCAGGCGGTCAACGACGCCCTTACGGCGTTGGTCACCAACATGTCGCGCATTAGCCGGTGCGGGAACCCGACGTTCTCGCCGGACGGCAAACAGCTGGCGGTTATCTGCGATATGACCGGGACTCCGCAGGTATGGACGGTCAGCACCGACGGAGGTTGGCCGAGTCTGGTCACCGATCTGCCGAATCCCGTCACCGCCGTCTACTGGTCGCCAACCAGCGATTGGCTGGCATTTTCGGGGGCGCCAGGAGGCGGCCTGAACGAGCAGACCTTCCTGATTCGCCCTGACGGAACAAACCTGCAGCGGATCACCGACGGAGGAAAAGAAGACAACTGGCTGGATGGCTGGAGTCCTGATGGAAAGAGCCTGATGATCGCCTCCAATCGCCGCGGTACCGCTGGTATGGATGATTACGTGGTTGACCCTTTCCACAAGACATTCCAGTTGACCAGCACAAATGAAGGTCCAGGAGACTACTACGACATTTCCGCCGACGGACGGTTCGCTCTGCTGCGGCGCGTCTACAACCGCGGCAATAATGATCTTTACCTGGTTGATCTTCGTGAGCACAGAGAGATCTTGCTTACGCCACATGATGGGCTGGCGCAGTTCTCGGGACACCTCTCAGCCGATGGACGCACGGTATATCTGGAGTTCGACAAGGATCGCGATCTGGCCGCCTTCGGTTTAATCCGGATCGGAGCAGACGGCAAACCTGGGCCAATCGAATTGCTGGCGAGCCGCGATGATGGCGAGCTGCAAAACGCCAAAGTCAACCGCGAGGGGAGTCGGGTCGCCCTGGTCTGGAATGTTGCGGGCCAGACGGAACTCTCGCTCTTCGACCCAAAGTCCGGCAAGCTTAGCGCGGGTCCTACCCTGCCAGCGGAAATCGCAGATGCAGACGATCTGACTTTTTCGCCGGATGGCGAATCCCTGGCGCTGACAATTTATGGCTCGGCGGCGCCGCCTAACGTGTGGATTCTGGATCTGAAGACGAATCATTTACGTCCGGTGACTGATAGCAACCATCCGGGCGTTGGCTTGTCGCAACTGGTCCGTCCCACCTTAGTGAAGTTCAAGGCCGAAGACGGATTACCGCTAACCGGATGGGTGTACCTGCCTAAGGTGGGGAAGAGGCCGTATGCCTTCGTTCTGAGTTTCCACGGTGGACCGGAAACACAGGAGATGCCAAGCTTTCATTCCGACTATCAGGCATTGCTGGCAAGTGGCATCGGGGTATTTGCCCCCAACGTGCGGGGGTCGGCGGGATTTGGGAAGAAATTCGTCAATCTTGATAACGGCGCGTTGCGAGTGAATGCCATCCGCGACATAAAGAGTGCCGCGGACTATCTAGTGGAGCAGAACCTGGCTGATCCGAAACGTCTCGGCATCATGGGCGGGTCGTACGGTGGATATATGACGATGGCGGGAGTCACCGAATACCCGGAACTGTTTGCTGCCGGAGCCGACCTCTACGGCATCGTGAATTTTGAGACTTTTTTTCAACACACTGAGCCGTGGATGGCGGCCATCTCCACATTGGAGTACGGCGATCCTAAAACCCAGAGCGAGATGCTCCGTGCGCTTTCCCCGGTTCACAAATTGGATCGCGTGAAGGCGGCAATGCTGGTATTGCATGGGGCCAACGACACGAATGTTCCAGTGGACGAAGCCCAGCAAGTCGTTGATGTGCTCAAGAAGCGCGGCGTGGTGGTCAAGTTCGTTCTCTTCCCTGAGGAAGGGCATGGTTGGCGAAAGACCGCAACTCGAATTCAATCCAATGTATTGGTAACCGAGTGGTTTCGGCAGTACCTCCAGCCATAACCCCATTTCCAGTCGGGCAACCCCGCGCCAAACATCGATCCGGCACACTGGTGACGAGCTCCGCCTCCTAATCAAACATTGACACCGCTGTTAGAATAGTTATTAGGCTCAAAGCCACGAACGATTTAGGTCCTTGACAACTTACTCCGGTCGCTAACCAGGGACTAAGAACAGGCTAACTCGCCAGAGGTAGCCATTAACTCTCATGCTTTGAGGAATTTACCTCTAACTCCCATCCGCTGAGGATTTTAGCGCTAAACTGCTGATTCTAATATACCGAGAAATAGGGGGGTGGGGGTACCCTGACGAAAGCGTCCGAGTTTCAAAAATGAAACGACCTTTGCGTTGCCCACCCCGGGCGACGCCCCGCCGGAACATTGGCGAATGTAAGGCAAATATAAACATCCACAGATGAGGAGATCGAAAAACAGAACTCCCTATGCATGGTAAGTAATACGATAGACATACTTGCAGAGATTTGGTTTACTTATGCAAGCGACGTTTGCAAGCGATGCTGGCTGCAGCAGGCCAACGTCGTCGAGGAGAAATTCCAATGTCGACGGACACATCAACCAACACTCCCCCAAACAAGAAGACCTCGATATCGCTCGATAGTTGGGCTTTGATTGTCGCCGTCGCGCTGGCGCTGCTGGTGAGATTCAACATTCTTAAGAACGTGCCCTGGTAGCGAACAATGCAGCGAGCAAAGCAGCGAACAACAAGCGCGCGAACAAAAACGCAAGTCTCTTGACGGGGAATTATGGCATCGACCACTGTCACCACCGCTTCATCGCCTGTGAAGTCCGATAGCGTCCCGCAGAATGCGCTGAGACTCGTGCCAGGCGTTCTTCTGCTGGCCGTAATCGGATACGCGGGAAAATTCCTGGAGCGTTTTCTCAATACCTACGCAAAAGCGCACCATTGGACGTTTCCCAACATCGAGTACGTGCTTTGGGCCATTCTCATCGGTCTCGCCATCGCCAACACTGTTGGAGTGCCCAAACTCTTTCAAGCTGGCATCGACACCTATGAGTTCTGGCTGAAACTTGGAATCGTGCTTCTCGGTTCGCGCTTTGTTCTTGCCGACGTTCTGAAACTTGGAGGCATCAGCCTCGCGCTCGTCGTGATCGAAATCACACTCTCGCTGGCATTGATGACCTTTCTCGGCCGATTGTTCAAGCTAAAGCCGAAGCTTACCTCGCTGCTGGCCATCGGTTCCTCCATCTGCGGAGTTTCCGCGATCATTGCCGCCAAAGGTGCGATCGATGCCGACGATGAAGATTCTTCTTTCGCGATCGCCGCGGTCTTAGCGCTGGGAGCGCTGGCGCTGTTCACGTTTCCGGCCATCGCCCACGGTCTGCACATGAACGATGTCTCATACGGTTTGTGGGCTGGCTTGGGAGTCGACAATACAGCCGAGGCAACCGCCGCGGGCGCGCTCTACTCGGACGCCGCAGGCAAAGTAGCCGTACTCGCCAAGACCGCGCGGAATGCAATGATCGGATTCGTCGTGCTGGCATACGCCATCTACTGGGCAGGAAGAGGCCAAGCCGAAGCGGTCACCAATAAAGCTGCGTTCTTGTGGAAGAAATTCCCAAAGTTTATTCTCGGATTTCTCCTGATGTCGTTGCTGGTGGGCTTTCACGCATTCAGCAAATCCCAGATCGGATCTCTCGGGAACCTGTCAAAATGGGCATTCCTGCTGACTTTCGCAGGCGTCGGGTTACGCACGAACTTTCGCGAGATGTCCAAACAGGGACTGCGCCCCTTCATCGTAGGAGCGCTCGGCGAGGTGCTGATCGCCTGCCTGACGCTCGGTTTGGTGGTCGGCGCAAATCGGATTTGGGGCTTATGAAAGGGCCTGTTCTAGTCCGTGGTAACTCCCTTCAGAAACACGTAATAAAAATCCACGCCCCGCGCGAACGCCTCGACCCCGATGCGCTCATCTTTCCCATGCGCGCGGACGTCGTCCCGGTCATATTGTTCACCCGACACGCCGTACGTCGGCATGCCCGCTGCATTCGTGTAGACGCCGTCCGACGCGCCCGTGCTCATGTTCGGAAGCACAGGGATTCCAGGCCACATCTGGGCCACGACTTTCTCCAGCGGATCGAAAACTTCTTTCCGCGGAGGCGGCGGCACGTAACTGTGACGGTCGGACCCGTGATCCAGAAGAGCATTGTTGTTCTCGCGAAACTGCACCTTAATTTTGGGATCGGCCACTACTTTTTCCAGCGTCAACCGAATCTCCTCCAGCGAATGTCCAG
Source organism: uncultured Acidobacteriaceae bacterium (assembly GCA_963760175.1). Classification (GTDB taxonomy): domain Bacteria; phylum Acidobacteriota; class Terriglobia; order Terriglobales; family Acidobacteriaceae; genus Acidiflorens. The sequence continues at coordinate 145,444 of CAVXBU010000015.1, read as the reverse complement.
GCTCGATGCGGCAATTGATGTTGGCCTGCGCCATCTGCGGCAGCGCGTTGTTGGCGTGGCCTCCGCTCAACCGCGTTGCTACGCAGGTTGTGTGCATGGTGGAGTTGTCCATCGGATCCTTTGACAGCCGCGCCACGGCGTCCATGTCTGGAGGAGTCTTCAGCATCGCTTCAAGATCAGCGGCGCGCGTCGGTGTTGACATCTTCACCTGCCGCTCGTAATAGGCACGCGTGATGTTGTTGAGCTCGAAGGGAAACTGGTGGTGCGCGATCCGCGTCAGCGCATCCGCCAATTCGTAGATGGCGTTCTCCGGCCGGGGCAGCGAACTGTGGCCGCCGGGATTGGTCGCCGTCAGCGCGAAATCGCCATACAGTTTTTCGGTGGCGTCCACTTCCATCATCAGCGGCTTGCCGTGATCCGCCAGCACGCCGCCGCCGTCGTGGTTGAGCACGAACTCGGCATCGATCAGTTCGCGATGATTTTTGATCAGCCAATCCACCCCATTCGATGTGCCGCCTTCCTCATCCGCCGTCATGGCAAGAATAATGTCGCGGTTGGGAACGTATCCCTCTTTCTTCATGCGGATCAGCGTGGCCGACATGATCGCATCGCCATCCTTCATATCGCTGCTCCCGCGGCCGTAGTAGTATCCGTCCTTCTCGATAAACTGAAACGGATCCGTCGTCCAGTCCTCGCGCCGCGCTTCCACCACATCGAGGTGGCCGATCAGCAGAACCGGCTTGTGCTCGCCCGATCCATGCAGCCGCACGACCACGTTCTTCTTCCGGTCATTGGGGCCCATCACATGAATGTCGCTCTCGGGAAATCCGGCATCCCGAAAGCGCTGCGCCATGGCTTCCGCAGCCGCCGTCACGCTGCCTACCGAGTCCGTGGTATTGATTTCGATCAGCTGTTTGAAAATATCCAGCGCCAGCCGGCGCGTCGCTTCGTCCGACGGCGACAATTGTTGCGCTTGCATCGAAACAACAAACATCGCAGAAAGAAACAGGCCCAGCCACAATTTCTTAGGTCGCACGTTTATCCTCCACAAAGATTTCCGCAAAAAGTTCCGTCAGATGCCGACGTTGAAAGCTAACAGATTCGTTCAGCAAAACCAAATCTGCCAGAGTCACCGATGAGGCTGAACGCGCCCGGAGAATTTGAGTTGCAATGCCGAACTCCGGACGCTACCCTTCGCCGAGACAGAGAGAAATGACAAGCGTGCCTGACGACCGGACGAAAATCGCGAGTGCGAGAGTCGCATTGCTCTTTTGCATTTTCTTCCTGATCACGTGCGGTCTGGGCTATCCGGTCCTCAACCGCTTCGATCCGCGCCAGACGCCGGGGCTTTCCGACGTCAAGACTTACGCATCGCTGGTAACCGGCGCGTCCAGCCCCGACGCCGGGCACGTTCGCTTCCGGGTGCTGGTTCCGTGGCTCGCCAAGCCGTTCTACCGGCTCGCGCAAGGACGATTTGGAACCTGGGATCCGGTGATGTTCGGGCTTCTAGTTGTCGACTCTCTGTTCGTTGCCGGAACCGCCGTCCTGATCGTCGTCCTGGGGAGCCGTCGGCTAGGCAGTTCCGCGGCAGGACTGGTTGGCGCTTTGCTCTACCTGGTCAACTTCGCCGTCCCGAATCTTCGCCTGGTCGGGTTAGTGGATGCCGGCGAAGGCTTCTTTCTGTTGGCGCTGCTGTGGAGTCTGTCGGAATGCGAACTGTGGGCTTTGCCGGTGATCGCCGTGCTGGGAGCGCTGACCAAAGAATCGTTCGTCCCGTTCAGCATCGTGTTTACAGGCGCCTGGTGGTTCTCAACCCGGAGCGATCGAAGTGCTGATCGCACGCGAAATCATTTTCTGCCGGACTTTCTGCCGCACTCTGCCTGGATCCTAGTCAGCCTCGCGCTAAGTCTCGCCACGATCATCGTTCTGCAATGGTCGATCTCCGGGGAATTTGTGAGTCCGCTGCAGTTTGGACTTGCTCTTCATCGCCGCCACGACTACCTCGGCGACTTTGCTTCTTCGCTGCGCGATCGAAATCTCTGGTACATCTTTCTGTGGTTATTGCCCACCGCCATACCGAATCTGAGGCGTCTTCCAAAATCGTGGCTCATTCCAGTGGGCGCGACCTGCGTCATGGCATTCGTGCTGGACGCGTATTTTGGGGGCGCGCCGGGAACGGTAGGCAGGGCGCTCTTCAGTATCGCGGGTCCAGTCCTCAGCCTTTCGTCCGCGCTACTCCTGCTGCGGATTTCCAGCTTCGTGACTGCCGGTGTGAGCAGCGACGACGGCGGCGCCAATGCCACCTCGACGAGGCGCGTGTAGTCCGTCGTGGCGGCTTTGAAAATACGTTCGCTCCGCTGCTTCCGGACTCAGGAACGAGATGGCCGAAAACCCCAGGGCACGAAGATCACGCACGAGCGTCTGAGGTTCGAAGTGCGTCTGCCAGGGTTCCCCCAGGGCGTTCGCCATGTTGGCCAGGGCAGTGCGATCCTCGGCATCGGGCGTGGTGAAAGTAAAAACAATTTCGCTGCTCGCGGGAAACGTAGCAACCAGTTGGAAGATGGCGTCCGCGGCTTCGCGGCTCAGGTAAACCAGCACGCCAAGGCAAGAAAAGAAAGTGGGCTCAGAAAAGTTAAGGGTGCTGGTTTGCAGCCCTTCGCGCAACGAAACGGATTCGAAATCGATGGCCACGAATTCCAGATTCGCAGGCATGGAAATACCGGCCGATTGCAATCTCTGACGCTTTTCCTCCTGCGTGGCTCGATGATCGACTTCGTAAATACGCAGGTTGCGAGCCCACTCGGGCTGGCGAAATGCAAACGTATCGAAACCCGCGCCCAGGATCACGCACTGACGCACGCCCCTTTGTACGGCCTGGGCCATGCGCTCCTCCGCAAAGCGGCTGCGTAGAACCACGTGGGAGCGTAATCCCCTGGTCAGCGGTTCGTGAGCGCGCACAGGGTTCGATTGAATTTGCTGGAGCACGTCCGCGTCCAGCAGGCGGATGGCGACCGGGTCGTGGAGAATTTTGGGCTCACCATCCAGAAGTTGGTGCACGGCTCGAAGCGCGGCGACGCCAAGCGCGGTGCGGCTGGAGTTACGTTGTGGCGCGGCCTCGGCCATGGTTTTGAGTTTAATGGTTTGAGTTTACCGCTTTGAGTTTATAGGATTTGCGTTGCAGCCTGGCAACGCGCAGCAGTAAAGCGAGACATTCTTACTTTTTGCGTTCACTCTCGACTCTATACTTCCACCAGTTCCAGTTCCTGGCGTTTATTCCACAGCGGCGCAAGAATATTCGATTTCAGAATTTCCTTTTCGGCTCTGACCCAGTCTTCTAAATCTCGACCTTCGACCCGTCCGCGCTCGTCGTAGAGCTGTTGCGCGCGCAGCCGTATCTTTCTTTCCAGCATGTCCACCATCAGTTTTTGACGTTCGCGAGTTCTGGTAACGCTATCCACTGCCTACACCCCACAATTTATTTATCTACAAATATTCTAAAGGGCGAACTGTGAAAAGGTCATAAACAGTAGGGTTACCAAAGTGCCGTCCGATGGGCCGCGCAGCCATTCCATACGCCCTCCACAATTGTGCAAACAATTGCCCCCACTCCCCGCTAGCCCGCGCCAACCGGCCATTTCACCCCGGCGAAGTTTGGAACCGGGGTTGCTCTCCACCGATTTATCCACCTTCACCCACTGCGCGGTGGTGAACGCTTTCACCATTTCGTCTTCTGTTCCGACGATCAGGATATTCACCATATCCCCCGGGCCGTGGTTCTGATCCGTAACCCGCCGCGGAATCGAGTCCAGTAGCCTCGGCGTAATCTCCGGTAGTGGTGTTTCCGGCGGACCGCCCACCTCCATCGCAGCGGGCGTGCTCAACCCCCCATGCAGCACTTGTATCTTCACCTGGAAAGTTCCAGTTGCTCCCTCCGCATCTTTCGTGCTCTGGTTGATCCAGAGAAACAGCCTTCCTGCCACTGGAGCCGTATACGTAGTGCTTGTTCCCACTTCAAACGCCTCCGCCGCATCGCCCGATCCCAGTCGCCCGATCAACTCACCGTGGGCCCCGTTCGGCACCGCATATTGATGAATTACATCCTTAATGCTTCGCGGGATTCCTTCCGGGCCAAATTGATTTCCCTTGGTGTAAGTAATCGTTCCCTCCGCCGTGATCTGCACCTTCTCGTCGCCACGCAGGTCGATGCCCGTATCCTTCCACTGCTTCGACCCGTCCACTTCGAGCGTGTACGATTCTGCGTAAGAGGCAACCGCTGCTCGCCTCCGCCTTAGTTGTGGCCGTCGCCGAATCCGGCGTCTGTTGCTGACGCGACCCGGCCAAAGTCGAGTGCGCCATCATCGCCACGAACACCAGCACGGCGATCGTCGCCAAAAAGAACCCCTTCGCCGTCTTCATATCAATTCCGTTCCCCACCAAAGACTGCCTCCGATCAACTTAAGAAAAAGTGAAGTCACAAAATGTTAACCTATGAGAACTTCGAAATGAACATCCTGGAATTTACCGGCGCCGTCGCGATCGTTTCCTTCGCGGCGGGACTTGTCGGATCGCTCACCGGCCTGGGTGGTGGAGTTGTTCTCGTGCCCCTGCTCACCATCTTCTTCCACGTGGATATCCGCTACGCCATCGGAGCGTCGCTGGTCTCGGTGATCGCGACCTCCTCCGGCGCCGCGGCCGCGTATGTGAAAGAAGGATTCTCCAACATTCGCATCGGTATGTTCTTGGAGATCGCGACTACGTTCGGCGCATTGCTCGGAGCGTTTCTCGCTACCCGCATCCCGACCAGCGCCTTGGCGATCATCTTCGGAGCTATGCTGCTCTACTCGGCGTTTCTTTCCCGCAAGCCGCGCACCGAGGCGCAGCGCAACCTGCCACCCGATCCGCTGGCCACGCGTTTGCGGTTGAATGGCAGCTTCCCCGACCTCGAAGGCCCGCGCAGTTATAACGTCCAGCGTGTGCCCGCTGGCTTCAGCCTGATGTTCGGCGCCGGCGCGCTCTCCGGATTGCTCGGCATCGGCTCGGGAGCCGTCAAAGTGCTGGCCATGGATCAGGCGATGCGGATTCCGTTCAAAGTTTCCACCACCACCAGCAACTTCATGATTGGGGTGACCGCCGCCGCCAGCGCCGGCATCTACCTCAGCCGCGGATACATCGCTCCGGGCCTCGCGATGCCGGTCATGTTAGGAGTGCTGGCCGGCTCTTTACTCGGCAGTCGCATCCTGGTCAAAGCGGAAACCAAATCGCTCCGCCTCATTTTCAGCGTGGTGATTCTCGTTCTAGGCTTGCAAATGCTCTACCAGGGATTGTGGGGGAAAATCTGATGTCCGCCGCTCCAGCGCCCAGGCGCGAAACGCATCCGTTCCAACCCCAACCGTGGAGAGATCGCCGCTTGGAGGTTATCCTCGGCAACCTGCTTCGCACCGGAGTCCTAATCTCGGCGGCTGTCGTGCTCGCGGGAGCGTGTGTCTACCTCTCGCGCCACGCCCATGAACCCGCCGATTATCGCGTTTTTCAGGGCGAGCCGTCCGAATTCCGCACCATCCCTGGAGTCGTGCATAGCGTCATCCATGGCCGAGGCCGGGGATTAATCCAACTCGGATTGCTCCTCCTTATCGCCACGCCCATCGCCCGCGTAGCGTTCTCCATTGTGGGATTCGCCATCGAACGCGATCGCCTGTACGTCGCCTTCACCCTGATCGTGCTCGCCGTCCTGCTCTATAGTCTGCTCGGCTCCGGCATCGGCCAGTGAGCCTGTGATTTCCTAGCGCGGCCAAAGCCAGCCGAAGGTGCCGGCGGTCAGCAGACCGAAGACGAGTCCGTCGATAACTTCCTTGATGGTCACCGACCATGTCTCGCATTTCCAGATGCCGTTACTCAGGTGTCCCAGGCCGTAGGCGAGGAAGGCGGCGGTTCCCACGACGCGAAAAACCTCCAGATAACTTGCGCCGGGCGCAACTGTGTGCCCGGTGAGATAAGCGACGAAGAATCCAATCAGGAGGCAATAGACGAACCACTGGATGAGGAACTTCGGCATCACGGGCGGGCCGCTGGGGGCGATGGTCATGAAGCCGACCGGTCCCTGCTTTTGTTTTTCGACCAAGGCGGGCGAGTTCATGTCTTTGTGGGTGCAGTAGGGGAATACGTAGAGACCCCGCTTGAGAGCGGAGGCGCGCAGCACGGCGAGGATCTTGTCCTCGTCGGGAAGCTGGCCGAAGTCGTTGCGATGATAGGGCAACAGCATGTGCATGATGGAACTGGCCACGAAGACGAAGACCGCCGACAACAGAATCGGAAGCCAAAGAGCAGTGAGAGGAACCATGTGCAGCCTCCTTAGGGCGCAACGGACAAAGGCTTGGATTTAGCACGCGAGGCTACGACAGGCGGGAGTGTGCGGTCAAGGGGACGTTCGCGCGTGGCGCAGGCATCGTCACGTCAGGATGGAGTCGTCCAGCCGTTTGCGCTTGAAGTCAGCGACGTGCTGCAGGAACGCCATGATCAGCGGATGCGGATGTCCTTCGCGCGACGAAAGTTGCGGTTGGAATAAGGTCGCGACGTAAAACAAGTGCGCGGGAGATTCGATGGCGCGGCATTCTTCCTTGGAGCCGCGGGCTACAACCGGAAAGCCCGCTTCCATGGCCATCCATTCGAACTCGGGATTCATTTCGTAGTTGCAGAAGAATTCTTCTTCGATCATTTCCTTTCCATAAAACGCCGCGAGATAGGATCCGGGGCGGAGGCGGATCTTGCTGACCTTTCCGGACAGCTTGGGCGCGTTCTTGTCGCGGTTGGGAACGGCGCAGGCTACGGGATAGATGACGATGTTCTTGGCGTTCGGGTCTTCTTCGGCGGTGGTGGCGTCGGCGATGCCGAGCACGTTGCGGGCGCACTCGATGAGCGCGTACTGGAATCCCGCGCAGGTGCCGATAAAGGGGCGATCATGGACGCGCGCGAACTCGATGCCTTTGAGCATGCCATCGAAGCTCTTGAAGGGGCTGCCCGCCGAAGCCCACAGACCGTCGAAGGAATCGAGGGTCGGCTCGGCGTCCGCTTCGAGCAACGATGGCGTGGGAAGCCAGGCCGATTCCACTTTGAGTTGGAGCTTCTTCGCCGCGTGCTGGAGCGAATCGTTGGTCGCGTGATGGGAACGGAATTCGGGATTGAAGTCACCGAGAATTCCGATCCGGACGGGTTCGCTCACAAGAGACATTCTAAATTAGCGGTTCTCGCTTGGCATTGAGCAGTTAGCTACTGGCTTTGCGAACGCCATTGCCTTTCACAAAGTCCGGCGAGTAATCGCCTACAGCAACTCCATCTGTGCCAGCAGCATGTAGAGGCCGAGCAGCGTGATGGCGGCGCCTCCCCAGACCATGGCGGCGGATTTCCACGCCAGCCCATTGACGAATTCCTTCTGACTGCGGAAGGAAATCACAAACGTGGGATCATTCGCGCCCTTCATCAACACGACGGGCGGAGTGAGATTGAAGCCGGACGACTTGGGCAGGTCCTCGCGCAGGCGGTCTTCTGGCCCGGCGAGCCCCATCGTAGTCGTCAGCGGGAGCCGCGTTTTCTTCGACGGCCAGGCTCTGGTACTGGACTCCGGCGGCAGACCACGCCTCTGGCTTGGTGATGCCGGCGCGGGTGAGCGCGGCCGCGATTTTCGCCTGCTGGCTCATTTCCGGAGTGGTGGAAGGATCTGCTGCCACTCTGAAGTCTGATGACCTCTGGGGCTGGCCGCTCCGAAAACCTGTCGGTGCGCCCGTCACCCATTGGTGCATCCATTCGGGATTCCGTTCGCACGTCCGTTCGCACCTCGCGCGGCGAAAACGGACGCACTTGAACGCCCGGATTTTCGGTGAGAGTTCCGGCGATGAACAGGGCGTCTTCGGGCTTGATCAAGCGCTCCTCGATGCGCAAGCGGCGAGCCGGAACGATGCCGTGGCGGGAAAGAAAAACGCTGACGCGAGGCGGAACGTCCATCTAAATTCGACGAAAAAAAGGAAGAGACATATTCTTCACGAAAGTCGCGGCGCAAGTCCAGATCCGCTCCAAGCGGCTCGATGAGCACCTGACCGGTGCCGTCGTCGATGAAGAAGGGCAGGTGCAGAGTTTCGTCCGCAATTTTCTGCCATTCCTGTTTCTTGCCGGCGCGTTGTTGCCACGCGGTGGTGTGGTAGAGAAAGCAAGGCTGGCCGGTGATCGGCGCAGGCATGGTGTGAGGACCAGCAGCCATGCCGCTGACCTCGACCAGTCCCAATGCGGCGCTTCGAACTTTGGAGCTGGGCGTGGTGAGCAGCAAACGCCTGCGAGCCAGCAGTTGGAATCCGAGAACGAAAAAATATAATCCACCGGCAATCTCGATCGCCGAAAGAATCGTGAGGTGGTTGATCGGTATAAAGAGGGAAAGACAAATGGTCACAATGCGGTCCTGGCTGGCCTCGGAATGATCTGCTATGAGGATAAGAAGAGACCGCGCAAAGGACACGGAGAAAGAGGCGCTACAGGCTTACGGAGGTAATGGTTACCAACGCGATTGCAACTGCACGCAAGACGCGGCGAGCCGCGTCTCTACAGCGGCTACGCGGTTACGGCGCGGGTTTTCAGAATTTCTACCACGGCTGCCATCGCGGCATCGATTTCGGCGTCGGTGTTGTAGAAATGCGGCGAGAAACGGACGCCGGCTTTGGGACGCCAGTCCACGAGGATGTCGCGGGCCAGAAGTTCGCGGCTCACCGGTTGCGAATCGGGCATGTCGATGGAGACGGTGCCTCCGCGTTGCTCGGGATCACGAGGAGTGTTGACTCGCCATGCTTGCCGGTCGGCGAACTCGATCAGGCGGGCGGTTTGACGCTTGGATTTCTCGCGGATTTTCTCGACGCCAACTTCCTGAATAATTTTCAGGCCGGGACGCGCCGCTTCGATGGCGGGGATGTGCGTGGTTCCGTTCATGAATCGGAAGGGAGGATCGGCGTAGCGGATGGGACCGGTGGCGAATTCGAAAGAATTTTCGTGCGCGAACCATCCGGTGAGTTTCGGCTCCAGCTTCTTGCCGAGATCGGGGCGGACGTAGAGATACGCGACGCCGGGACCGCCGCACAGCCACTTGAGAACGCCTCCGCAGGCGAAGTCGGCGTTGAGCGACTGGATGTCTACGGGAACGGTGCCCAGAGACTGGAAGGTGTCGAGGACGACGTGGGCTCCGACTTTGTGGGCTTTGTCGATGATGGCCTTGGCGTCGTTGATGTAGGAGCTGCGAAAAATCACGTGAGAGATGGGCACGATCAGCGTGTGCTCGTCGATGGCGTCGAGCAGGCGCTCGGTGGGAACGGTGATGCCGTCGTCAGTCTTGACCATGTGAACCCGTGCGCCGTATTGGCGCTGCGCTTCCCAGAAATACATGACCGAGGGAAAGTTCATGTCGCTGTAAACGACTTTGTTGCGCGGTCCGGAGAAATCGAAACAGGAGGCGACCACGGCCTGGCAGGTAGTGACGTTCTGGTGGAGCGAGACGGAATTTTGGGGCGCGTTCATGAGGGCGCCGAGTTCGTTGCCCACTTCGAGGGCGAGCATCCACCAGCGTTCTTCCCAGGCGCGAACGCCGCGGTTTGCCCAGATATCGGCGTAGGCGCGGAGCGCGTCGTAAACGGCGCGCGGCATGGCTCCGAGGGAGTTCGAGATCAGGTAGTTGGTGCGCTCGAGGATGGGAAACTCGGGGCGGTAGCGCAGAAGATCGTCGGGCATGAAGGACATTGTAATGGTGCTGCGGTCAGCAATCAGCAGTAAGTGATCATCGATTTGTGATCTGTTGACGAGTGTGAGAAATTCCGCGCGGGCGACAGGCACGGAATTTGCTTTTTTGAGAAGTGCTCACTCGGCGGATGTCATTTGGGTTTTTACCCCCCCCCCCCCCCCCCCCCAATTTTCGCTAAAATATTGACAAATAAGCACTTAACTTCAAATATTTCATAAATAAAGACTTAGCTTGACTCTCCGCTCAATTGCCTTGAAATTCCGTAGTTTTTCGGAGCGGGTGGGTGGCCGCGGTTGCGCCCAAATATTGTTTTCAAAGAGCGACGGCAATGGGTCAGTTTTTCAGCGCCTCCTGGGAGGCGGGCACACCGATCATGATTGTCGCGCGCGGCGCGGTGGTTGTATGTGATGGCGCATACGGTCGGTTTGTGATGAAAAAGATCGGAGGGTTGGATTGCGGAGCGGGGATGCTCGCACCCAGGCCCCTGGAATTCTCAATGAGTGTAATCGCCTTCCATGAGAAGGCCGGTCGGAGTCAAGTGGGTTCTTTTGTTTTTTCGTTGGACAAGGTTTTTCTCTCCCGCCGAGTCGCCACTGTCGCCACCCTTCCATCCGCACTCTTGATGGAGCGATTTTGTTCGCTCGGTGCAAGTTGGGTGTTCTCGTTTCAGCCGGTGCTGCCACCTGATTATCGACCTCCCTTCCATCCTCAAGATAGAAGTGGGCCAGGCGATTCACGCAGTCACCGGAACTCGGCTTTGGGCTTTTGCTTCTGCTTTTGCTCTTCCTTTCGAAGAAGGGCTTTTTGGCTTTATGCCGCCGCCGGCATCGCTCTCGCTGGTAGTTGCGCAATGGCTCGTAGGCCTTCTCCGCTCACCCACAAGCGATGCAGCAGCACCGCCAACTTTCTCGCCGTCGCAATCACCGCTCGCTTCTTCCCGTTCCTCCCGCCACGCTCGGCCAGTCGCAGACCCCAGCGCCGCAGATCACTGTCCGCTCCAAACGGACCCAGAATGTGGTGCGCTCCCTGCACCAGCAGCGTGCGCAGATACGGATCGCCTTCCTTGCTGATGTGCATCTGCGGCTCGCTCTGCCCCGAGTTCCTCCGTCCTGGCTGCAGTCCCAGATAGCAGCCCACGTCCCGGCTCTTGCGAAAACGATGCGCGTCTTCCAGCGTCAGCAAGAAAGTCAGCGCGATCAGCGTGCCCACTCCCTTCACCTGCTTCAGCCGCGCCACCTGCGGATAGCTTTCCTGCGCCAGTTGCTCGATCCGCTCGTTGCACTCGCCGATGCGTTCACTCAGCGACTCGATTCCCGCCAGCAACGGCTCCAGTGCTCGTTTGCAGTTCCGGACTCAGCCCTTCCGCTTTCTCCGGATTCATGTTGCGCACGTTGCACCCGCGCAACCGCTCTCCGTAGCTCTTGGCCAGTCCCCGCGCCGTGTTCACCAGCGCCGTCCGCGCCCGCACCAATCCGGCCCGCGCCCGGATCACCGTCAGATCCGCCTGCGCTTTCGCGCTGCGATGCTTCACCGGACTCAACAACTGCGGATCGATCCTCGCCAGCCGCGCCAGCGTCTGCGCATCCAGGCGATCGTCTTTCTTCCGACTCTCCCCGATCAAACGCACGTTGCGCGCATGCGCCACGATCACTTCGTGTCCCAACTCGCTCAACAACCGGCTGACCCACGGCGAATGCATCCCGGTTTCCAATGCGATCCGGCTGCGCGGCATGGCCCCGAACACTTCCTTCATCGCCTTCGGAGTCGTGCCCACCTTCTGCTCCTGCAACACTTCGCCCACTTCGTCCAACACGCAATACCAGCTCCAACGATCGCCCAGATCCAAACCAATCGTCAGTTTCTGCTGCGAAATATTCCTGCTCTGCTTCCCTGCTGCGGTGCTAACCTTCTTCATTGCCGGTCTCCTTTATCTCTTGTGCTTCGAGCACGTCGATAACTTGGGAGCGTACAGCATCCCGTCGGAGACCGGCCTTCTCATCCCATCTGGTTACAACAGTTGAGTTCCGGTTTGCCCCCAGTTGGCCGTCCGCACCGCGATGTTTACGGGCGCCCTCGTGCTCGGCTACGCACAGAACTCACCAGTATGATTTTTCAATCATTGTCGAATGCGCTGTGACGTATATGCCCCCGTCGAAGACGCAAGATGAAACCCGCAGCCGCGGCGCGCCGATCATCCAGGACCTACTGCGCCGCTTCCACCACCAGGACCACGAACGAATCCGGCTCGACTTTTCTCTCGGGACGAGGTCCCACGTTCGCCGTTACGGTAAAAAGCTGATGGGTCTTTGCGTCGAGAGCCATGGTGCGTGCTGCCTTCTGGGTTGACACTGTTTGCACCACGCTAAACTTGTCGCCACCATCTTCCTTAATTACCGTGATGGTGCCGTCTCCGGCAGACGCGAATGCCAGGCCCAGATCGGCATCGAACCTAGTCGCATCGCATCCCTCGCCGATCGTGGGACTTGAGACCACTTTCCCGGTGTCCGCGTCCACTATAGCCATCTTCTTGTTTCCGCACCCAACAAACAGCCGCCGATTTTTCTGGTCAATCGACAGCCCCGTCGGCTCTTCGCAGTCCGCTAGCTTCCAACGCGACTTCACCACGAGTTTCTGCGAATCGAACACCAGCAGCTCTGATGTGTCTTCAATATTGACAAATACCTTGCCCTTTTCGTCCGTCGCGGCAAATTCCGGTTTTCCGCCTAGCTCGATCTTGCCCACCACCACGCCTTCGGAGGCGTCGACCGCCGTCGTGTCATGGCTCTTTGAGTTGAAAGTAAACACACGCTTCGAAAATGGATCATACAGGATCGCGTCGGGACCGCTGCCAACCTTGATCTTTTTCTCGACCGCCAGCGACTTCAGATCAAATACGCTTACAGTGTCTTCGCGGCCATTGCTCGTAAATCCGCGTCCGATCGCGTAATCCAGCGCGACCCCATGCACACCTGTGGTTTCGGGAATTTCGCCCACCTGCCTCCCCGACTCGGTATCAACTACCATCACCCGTGTAGCTCGGGCAATGAACAAGCGATGCCCCTCGCTGTCTGCGGTCAGGTAGTCCCATCCGCCATCGCCACCCAGCTTCCAGGTTTTGACGACTCTGTAATTCGCCGCGCCCGCCGCCGCAGCAAACGCGAGGATGGCGGGTAAAAAGACAAAAGAAATTCGTATGCCGGTTCGCATTCTCACTACGACTTTACCGCAATTCGCACGCGAAGTCCTCAAGCAAGGCGATCATTGAAGATGCAGCCCAGCGCCAAAAGGCCGTTGTGATATATATTCTTCTTTTGTCTTCTCGAAGGTTGAAGCGAGTTGGAGTCAGGCTTGATCCGATCCGCACCGGCTGCTTTCCGTCAATGACCCTTTCGGCAATGTTGCGAAATCTAGTGGGCATAGTTGTGCCCTTATTTGCCGCCGCTGCGTTCGCTCAGGGAGGGCCGCCATTTTACACGAACGATCCGGGCACCCCCGGCAACCTCAACTGGGAAATCAATCTCGGCTACATGCCGTTTCTATATAGCAATGAGTCCGTCTCGCACACTCCGGATGTGGACATCAATTTCGGCGTTGGTGATCGTATTCAGCTCACTTACGAAAATGCTTGGTTGAGAGTCAAGCATCCCCAATCCGCAACTAAGTTTGGCCTGGGTCAATCGAATCCTGGCGTCAAGTGGCGTTTCTACGATGCTGGTGAATCGAGGTTCGCCATCTCGATCTTCCCGCAGCTCTTTCTCAACAATCCCAACAACGCCGTTCGTCGCGGAATCACTCCCGCGACCGAGTCCTTCCTGTTACCCATGGAATTTTCCAAGAGATTTGGTCCCGTCGATATGAATTGGGAGGTCGGTTATCAGTTTGTCCATAAAGGCCCGCACGGTTGGCTGGGCGGGCTCGTGATAGGACATGACTTCACTTCAAAACTGGAAATGGACGTAGAGTTTTATTCCCAAGGTGCGTTTCATCCGTCCAGCAACCAGCCGACTTTAGAATTGGGTGCCCGTTACAAAATCCATCGCCCGGTGATCCTTCTTCTAATGGGGGGACGTAGCCTCGAACCGGCCAGCCGCAATCAATCGAATTTCATCGGTTATTTTGGCATTCAATTCCTGCTACCGCCCAAGTCCTACAAATCCGATTGACCGTCCTCCGCCAGAACTCTCTTTCTCCCGAATTGGCCACCTTTGATCTTGAGCGAACAATTGGCGGGATTAATTTCTGATTGTTGTCGTAATGTCGCGATTACACTCATTGACCCCGACCGGCCAATTCTCAATGAGTAGTCGGAATTGTGAATTTGCGTGTTGTAGTAATTGAGAGTCGTGCTAACCGAAGTCTCCGCGATAGGACGAGCCACCCGTCGATGGGTGCATTGCGTGAGCTTCGGGGAAAGCTTATCCTTTCGGATGCGGTGGAATCCCACCGTAACGTCGAAAAGCATGACGTCAGGATGGGCCACCCCTTCCTGGCAGCGTCAGCCGGCGCGGCGCGCCTGCAACCCTCCACGTGACGCACCGACAAAGTCCCGGACCAATGCGGCGATCTCATCTGCGGCCGTGTCCAGGGCGAAATGACCACCATCGACAATGTGGACTTCGGCATTGGGCACATCTCGCCGGTAGGATTCCGGCTCCGAGGAGTCAAACGATGCCTCGTACTTGCCCCAGATCACCAGCAGGCGCGGCTGCTTCTCGCGCATCCATGCTTGCCATTTCGGGTAGGCGTCGACATTGGTCCGATAGTCGTAGAACAAATCGCTCTGAATGTCCGCCTGGCCGGGCTGACTGAGAAACGCGAACTCGTCCGTCCACAGATCAGGATCGTAGCGTTCCACGTTGGGGTCGGTTCCGACATGGCGTGTACGCGTTGCAGCCAGTGAAATCAGATTCGTGCGCAACGCACTCTCGTTAGGACCGCGATCAGCCCAAAACGCCCGCCGCGTCTTCCAATTCGCCCCCAGGCCTTCGTTGTGCGCGACTGCATCTTGAACAATCAGAGCTTCCGCGCGCTCCGGATGCGACAAAACCATGCGAAACCCTACGGGACCGCCGTAATCCTGCATGTAAAGCGTGTAGCGCGAGAGCCCGAGCGCTTCGGTGAAATGATTCATCATTTCGGCGATGTGATCGAATGTATATGCGAATTTTTTCGGGTCGGGCCAATCGCTGTGTCCGAAGCCAGGGTAATCGGGAGCGACCAGGTGATAGCGATCGGAAAGCCGGGCGAAGAGCGGCTCGAACATTCGGGACGAAGAAGGAAGTCCGTGGAGCAGGAGAATGGTTGGGGCGTCTTTCGAGCCGGCCTCCCGATAAAAGATCGAGAGTCCGTCAACCTTCACAGTGCGATAAAAGACTGGTTGTGACATGGGTGTCGTCATCCTTTCTTAACTTTGAGACGGCCGCTAGCAAGGCCGATGGAGAAGAGCGACGCCGACCTGATGGCGATTGCTTTGCTGCGCATTTATTCCGACAGTCATTGTCCCGACAGTCATGGCTCCGACAATCATTGTCCCGGCAGTCAGTCCTTCGTCAGTTCGTCACTGTGGCAGACGCCACAGGCCTGCACCCTGATGCGCACCTGTCCTGCAACCGTCGCTCTGCTCGTGCCATGAATTCGCCCTATGAATTTGCCCGTAAGTCTGCGCTCGGGTGGCAAATCTTGTCAATCAACCTGCCCGGATCGCGCCGATCATTGGAGAAGTGGGGAGAAACGGGGGAGAACTGGCGGTCCTCGCAGGCTGCGGTGCGACAGGCGTCAAGAATGCCCGGAAGCGGATGGGTGCTGATACGCATCCATTAGCCTTGTGATCAATACCGCAAGATAAAGTACGCCGAGAATGGCTTCGATCACGGAAAGTGAGCGGACCGGCGCCGAGACGGGGACAATGCCCGCTGCACCAAGGGATGTCATGGTCGCGAAACTGTAATAAATGAAATCGAACCTGTCGGGGATAGCGTGGGGGTTGGTCAGAGGATCGAGATAGAACGCTTTGGGCCGAAGGGCGGCCATCATTCCGTAGATGCTGGCGAAGGCAAACCCCACCAGCAGATAAATGCAAAGCGCCCCGAAAACTGTTTCCGAATTGGGTTGGTCGCTGGTAAAGACACGGCGGAAGATAACCACCACGATAAATACATCAAACACAAAGCTGAGGACGATGTTGAGAATGGAAAGAAAGCCCGGGTCCGGCTGACGAAATCGCATGTGTTCGAACACAGCGGGAATGGCTAGCAGGAGCGCAACCAGCAAAAGTGTTCTCCGCAAGCGGATCGCGTACACAGCGATCAGAATTCCAGCGCTCCCGATTATGCGAAACGCGAAATAACCGAATCCACCATCTTCCACGTACGGATAGAAGACGAGCGACCCCAACAAAAAGAGGAAAAGCAGAAAAAACTTGTGTCCAGTCAAAGCCTGCAGCTCCGTCGAGCGGGTCGAAGGGCTAGGCGATGTATGGGCCATAAGGTGTTCTCAGGGACTCCCGCCCTCGGGCGATGGTACACCTTTCCCCGTTAGTGCAAGAGGAACATCCGCGGGCCGAAGCAGTTTTCTGCCAGTGTGAGCAATTTTGAACAGACACGCGCTGCGCAGGAGGTTTTTATTTGTCAGACCTGCGTTCAAGGAACCGAGGATCGAAACTCAATATCAACCTGGCCGGATCGCACGCCGACGTCGGAGAACCGGGGAGACCTGCCGGTCCTCTTTGAGCTGAACGGCAGCCACCATGCCGTAGAGACTCGTCGGCCATGCAGTTCATTGTAAATGGGGAACACTGTAACTTTGGCGCGAGCAGCGCATCCCATATGCGCGGCTGGAGTGTATCGGGCGCGAATCCAATAAAAAATAGGAGAAATTCATGAAGAGGAAGATGATTAGCAAGCTGATGGCCATGTGTTTCCTGGCGGTGTCCCTAGCGGCTTTTGCACAGTCTGGTGACACCACGAAGCAGGACAACATGAAGCAGGACGACATGAAGCACGACAACATGAAACAAGATCAGATGAAGCAAGATGACACCAAGAAGGATAAGAAGGCGACGAAAACCAAGAAGGACAAGACGAAAAAGGACGACATGAAGAAAGACGACGGCATGAAGCACGACGACAGCATGAAGCACGACGACACCATGAAACAGTAGCTATCCCTGAATTCCTCAAGTTTCGAACTCAGGGTAGCGACAGGCCGACGACCGGCTACCCTGAGATACCCCCTCGAAACACCACTCCGCTGAAACCAGCAGGCAATCTGGATTTGTAATAGCTCACGCAGATGTTCCAAAGGGTGGGAAGCGCAATTGTGTTTCAACTGGAGCCACGGTCGAATTCAGCCGGCATTTAAATACTGCTTCATGCAGCGGATGCAAGGCGCATACCCTGCTCGCATCGCTTCCCGTGCCGCGATTGTCTGAATGTGTGCTTTGTCGTGAATAAACGTGCAACCAGGCGCGTGAAATATCTTTCCATCCGTTGAAACCACGACCAGCAAGTCGGGAGGAACACCGGATCCAGGTTGAGCGTGCTCCGAACGGAGCTCGGGCTGGCTGAAGACGGAGGACCTGGCCACCTCGAAGCCACCGGCGACGAGGACGGCCGCTGCGGCAACGACCATCCATCCGAGAAAGCCTCGCCGGCTGCGAGGCATATTCTCTTCCAACCTCCGCTGCAGACGCTGGCTGTATCCCAGCGGTACCTCGAACATCCTTTCGTCTCCATAGAGCTGAACGACGTTGCGGGTACCGTCGAGCACGGCGGTGCAATGCTTGCAGCCACGAAAGTGTTCTTCCATGGCAGCGCGCAGATCCGGTTCGATGTCATCTTCAAGGTAGTTCGAGATCTCGCGCCAGACGTGTTCGCAGTTGACTACCATGGCTTGGCCCCCTTTGCAAAAGACAACTTGCTGCTCCAGCTGCCGCCGAGCCCCGGCGCTAACAGATCGCGGAGCATCAGTCGCGCCCTTAGTAATCGGGTCTTGACCGACGCGGTTGAGATCCCAAGGCTCTTGGCTGTTTCTTCGATGCTCGAGTGCTGCATGTCGCGCAGGACAAAGACTTCCCGGTACTTCTCGCTCAATAAAGCCAGTGCCTCGGCGAGCATCTGCCGGACCTCTTCCCGCTCCAGGGTTTCCGAAGGGATCTCACGCCAATCCGCGAAGTCGCGGGGCGTATAGTTGCCTTCTTCGTCCTGATGGTCAACGATCGGCTCAATCATGTGGGCGTGTTCTTTCCTTTTACGCATACGCGCCTCATTGACCGTAATCTGAATCAACCACGTGCTGAAGCGCGCTTCCGCACGGAATTGCCGAATGTGCTTAAACGCTTTCAGCATCGCCTCTTGCGCTGCGTCTTCGGCATCGGCCTCGTTGCGCAGAATGGCTAATGCCGCGGAGTACACGCGCCGTTCGTAAGGTCGAATGAGTTCGTAGAAAAGATCATGTTCGCCGTCCCGGATACGCCGGATCAGCATTTCCTCGTTGAATTGTCCGGCTGGATCTCCCAGCGACATCACCTCTACCGGCATCGCTCCTCACCGCAACCGTGAACTCCCCGCCGCCGCAAACAATCGCTACTCCGACGGGTAATCTGGATCCTGTTTCCATCCCGTGAACATGGAGACGAAGTTATTCCAACCATGGAGCACTACCATCACCAGGTGTCCGAACACGAACGCCAGCATTGCCCACATGATCAGGAAATGCCACAGCCGTGCCAGATGGAATCCGCCCATGAGCCATGCCAGCCACGAAAGCTGCACCGGTTTCCAGACCGCTAAACCGGTCAGCACTGACAGCACACCCAACGCAATCACGGAAGTGTACGCGTGCTTCTGTAGTGGGTTATAGGCCTCCCTGGCGGGCGGCTTGGGGCCGAAAAAGAAGTAGTGGCGCACCATTGGCCACACGCCCGGGAGGTCGCGTCGCACAAAGAGCACCTGCTTGTAGTTTCCGCTGAAGATCTGGTAACCGATGTAAAACACGCCGGTCGCGATATAAATCCACATGAAGGTAAGGTGCCATTGCAGGGCGCCTCCCAGCCATCCACCGAGCGCGAAGGCTTTCGGCCAGTTGAGGAGATCTTTTTGCGGGATCTTTGCTCCAAAGCTCGGAAAAGCACGAAAGATCTGCAGCCCGCTGCCTGCCATCACGAACAGCGAAACCGCGTTCACCCAATGGCAGAGGCGCACAACAAAAGGGTGTTCGTACACCGCTTCTGTTACTTCTCCCGTCTTCACGTCTTCGATTTCGAGCGCGCGGGTTGCCATGTCATCTCCTCGGAGCTACAGGCCATAGAATTCGGAGTAGCCTTGATCTTCCCAGTAGCCGACTTTCTGCAGCACATGGCTCACTTTGAGGTCGGTGAGATACTTTGCCTGCTTGTAGCCAATCTTGGTGGGGATGCTCAGACGCAGCGGAGCGCCGTGTTCGCGAGTCAGCGGCTGACCGTACATTTCGTAACAGAGCAGAGACTGCGGATGCATGGCAGTGGCCATGTCCAGCGACTCGTAATAGTCATCGGCGCATTCGACGGTCAAGAAGCGCGCGGTCGGGTCGGCACCGATCATCTTGAGAAAGTCGGAGAGACGCACACCACCGAACCGGCCAATCACGTCCCATCCCTCCACGCAAACATGCTGTGTATTTTGTGTGAACTTGGGTAAAGCCTGAATCTGGGCAAGAGTGTAATCACCCGGTTTCTGCACCTCGCCACTCACCGTTAGCGTCCACTTGTCGAAATCAACTTGGGGATCATCCACGTCGTAGCCGTTGATCGGGAACCTGTTAAAGGGAGTGACGTCGGAGTCAGAGAATGTGGGCGCCAAATGGCCCGACCGGAAGAGCCTTGCCGAAGCCCAATCGCTGAAGCCAAGGCCGGCCTTGAGCAGCGGTTTCTGCAGTTGCGGGATGGCAAAAGCACCCAGCGCCAACACCGGTGTGAGTTTCAGCACTTCGCGCCGGCTGATGGTTCTAAACTTGCGGCGATCACTTCGTGAGCTCATGATTGCGTTGCCCTGCGGACGATAAAGGAGCCTATATCAAGATTCGCGAATCAGCAAAAAGTTACGCGGCGATCTTGAACATGACATGGCGAGTATGCGAGAACCAGAGGTCCTGTCGAGACAGAATTAGCGCGGAGTTGGGGGCGAGCGTGGCTCGCCCCCGGTTGTGGTTCAGGCTGCGGATTCCTTGTCTTTGGATTTGCGGGACTTTACGGATCCGGCTGCGTGTATGCCAGCCGCTCGGGCAGGGGTTCCGGTAAGCGCGGCCTCTAACGGAACTCCGTCGGGGCTGCCCAGCCCGGTGCATGGATCCCATCCCGGGCCTGCGCTGAAGGCGCCGTTGTTGCCTTCGGTTATGTCGTGGAATCCGGCGGATTCGACGGCTTGCGCATAGATGAGCGGGTTGAGGAAACCGATCGATTTCCCCAGTTGTTGATTGATGCGCGCCACCAGTCCGGCGTATAGAGGAGCTACCGCGCTGGTGCCGCCGATGACCGCATTCTCGCCATCGACAAGAATGTTATAGCCGGTGTTGGGATCGGCATCGCCGGAGACGTCGGGTACGCCTCGGCCGCCGCCTTGAACTGATGGCGCCGGCACTCCGAAGTCCTCCTGCCAGGTTGGAAGCGGGAAAACATCGCTCACCCCGCCGCCAGTCGCTCCTCCATTTGGGAGGTCGTTCCAGACGGTTTCGTTGACAATTTGTTCGTTCGCAGCTTGCAGCGTGGTGCCGCCGCAGCCGAGCACGAACGGATCGGACGCCGGAAAATCAACGTGGTTGTTGCCGTCGTTGACTCCGTCAGAAGAACCATTGTCGCCGGCGGCAACGCAGACGGTGACGCCCATGGCCGCTGCCGCCTGAAAGGCATCGTCCATGTTGGTCATGGCCTGAGTTGTCCAACCGGACTCGGCCGAGCCCCAGCTTATGGAAATGGCCGAGGGTTGATTGGTGTTGTCATGCACGGCGGTGGTGATCGCGTCCAGAAACCCCTGATCGGTGTTCGGGGCAAAATAGACGACGATTTTTGCGGCCGGAGCAATCGAGCCCGCCACTTCGATATCGAGCATCACTTCGCCGTCGGCGCTGTCTGGAGTGGTTGGGCTGTTGGTGCCTCCATCGACGGAGACGGAGATGACCTGGGGCGGAGTGATGTTGAGCGAGCCGAAATAGTTGCTCAGGTCGTCGAGTTGAAAGCCGCCGCCTAACTCAATGAGCCCGATACACTGGCCGCTTCCGTTTTCTGACGGGTAGTCGTAGAGCTGGGCGACTTGGTTTGGATCATACGACGAGGTGGAGGCAGGGGTTTTATGTTTGCGCTTGTCGGGCTGCGGCAAGAGTCGGAAATGAGGTTCTGCCTGCGGCCGGTTGTCCAGGCCGAACACTCCGGTAATGATGTCCGCATACTCGGAGGGCACGCTGATGGCGCCGACACGGCCGCGGAAATTGCCCTTTGGATGACTGTACTCTTTGAGTTCAACGTTGAAGGCTTTCTGCAGATTGCTTACCGTGCCTGACAGCATTACGGTCCGGCGCGCGAGTTCGGTACCGGTTTCGTGGACTTTCAGGCCGTACTCCTGGGCAAATTTCTTGATCTGGTTGAGATCGGCAGGATCGGCGCCGTGGGCATTCTCGTACTCGGTGCGCGACATCTGCTTGAAGCCGGGTTTTTCGAGGGCACTCCTTAACTCTCGGTGCTTGACTTCTGATTTCGGACGCAGTCGTACGGAGACCTCAATGGTTTGGTCCGGATGCGAATTGTGGATCAGGCGCGCACCACGGACGGGCTGACGTTCACTGCCTGAAATTACGCTGAATTTTCGAGCGGAAGTCACAAATGCTCCTTCGTTTCGGGGGAACAGATCGGCCAGGAACTAGTCGCGACTGGGAGTCGCACAGGTAGGGAAGTCCGGGTTCGTCCCGCCGTTCAGATGGGTCCCGAAACGAGTTGAGCATATCAAAAATCGGAGAATTATCAATAGAAATTGGACCCCTGGATCGGAAGGGTCGGGGCGATGCTTTCCCATTTTGGGACGTGGCGAGATGTCAGGTGGCCGGGCGAGGGCGCCCGGCTCTCCACCGGCTATATCTGCCCGTCAGTCTGTAACTTGTGGGGACGAATCAGGAAGTAAAGGAGGGTTAGGGCGATCAGGAAGATTAGGCCGACCATCAGGTTGATGCGGGAATCCCACCAGGTTTTGGCGGTGGATGCGAGGACCACCACCAGGCCGATGATGGATCCCCATTTGCCCAGAGGCGAGCGGGCGGGAATTTTGGCGGACTGTGCGGGGGTGAGTTGGCGGCGAAAGTTGATGTGGGCGGCCAGCGAAATGATCCAGGAGAGCATCATGCCGAAGAAGGCGCCGCGGAGAATGTACTCGAAGGCTTTGGCTGGGGCCCAGCGTTCGAGGACTAGGGCAACGACAATTCCGTAGGAAGAGGCGAGCAGGGCCAGAGTTGGAGTGCCTTTTGTGCTGAGGCGGCCAAGCGCGCTGGGAGCCCATCCGGTGCGGGCTAGCGAAAAAAGCATCCGGGACGACACGTAGAGGGTGGCGTTGGCGCCGGAGAGAGCGGCGGTCAGGACCACGAAATTCATGAAGTGAGCGGCTCCGGGGAGGCTGACGGAGCGGAAGACCGTGACGAAGGGACTTTCGGTGACTCCGGCGCGGTTCCAGGGCATGATGCCGACCAGAATGATGATGGCTCCGAGATAAACCAGGGCCAGGGTAAGAAAGCTTATGCGCGCGGCGCGGGCGACGGCCGTAGCGGAAGTGGACTCGCCGGAGGTCACGGCTACGAACTCCACGCCGCCGAAGGTGTAAATCGCGAAGGTGATGGCGAGAAGCGGGGCGGCTGCGCCGAGGGGGAAGAATCCGCCGTGGGCGGTGTATTGGGGCGCGGCTCGTCCGGTGAGAAGCAGAACGGCGCCGAGCACGATGAAGGCGGCGATGACCGCAACCTTGATCATGGCGAACCAGAATTCGAAGCGTCCGTAGCTGTGGACGCTGAGCAAGTTGACGGCGAGCAGGAACGCGGAAAAAGCGAAGACCCAGAGGATGGCGGGTACGCGTGGAAACCAGAGCTGCATGTAGGTGGCGGAGGCGACCATCTCGGCTCCGATGGAAACGGCGATGGCGAGCCAGTAGCCGGCGCGGGAAATGAATCCAGCCCAGTGGTTGAGGTAGAGGTCTGCATAGACGCCGAAGGAGCCGGCGGCGGGATGAGTGCTGGCGAGTTCGCCCAAGGCGAGCGCGACGGTCCAACTGATGAAGGCGGCGAGCACAAAACTGAGGATGACGGCGGGACCGGCGAGTTCGATGGCGGCGGCGGTGCCGAGAAGGAGTCCGGTGCCGATGGAGCCGCCGACGGCGACCATGGTCATCTGTCCGGCGGTCATTTGATGGCGGAGGCCGGACTCGGGGTTAGCCGTAGCTACATGAACGGAGTCTGGTTCGCCGGGGTTTAGTTCGCCGGAATCCGGGTTCGAGGATGGAGCGGGCATTAGGGCTCGTACTCGTATACCAGAGGCAGTGGCCAAATAGCGGGAAAAAGACCGGGGTGGGAGCGGCTCATGACCTTCGTAATCGCCGCGCGGGGGAAGCGCGTTGCTGGGGTGGGGTGCGAATCCTAAAATCAAGGTGGAACTTCTCTGTCCGAAGACCGCCCATGCCGGAAACTCCTAATCGTGCCGAAGTAGCCCGCCGCGTAGAAAAGGCGGAAAAGCTGTTGCAGAAGGGGAAGACGGCCGACGCCCTGGCGGAATACCTGCTGATCCTGGAAGGCGATCCAGAAAACGACAATGTACGGCAGATGGCAGCCGAGCTCTCGCTCTCTTTAAATAAAGGGCCGCAGGCGGTGCGGCTGCTGGGAGAGTTGTTTGAGCGGCAGGTGGCGGCCACGGATGCGACGCGAGCCAGCCTGACCTACAAGAAGCTGGCGCGCTATACCAACCCGACCTGGGAACAGAAAGTGCGATTTGGCCAACTGCTGGAGCATTCAAACAAGAAGCTGGCGACCGGGACGTATGAAAATGCGCTGGAAGACTTGCTGAAGCAGGGAAAGAAAGAAGAAGGGTTGCTGGTCTTGCGGCGGATAGTGAGTCTGGATCCTTCGCAGACCAACCATTTGCGAGTGGCGGAATTGTCGGCGGATCTGGGCGAGCACGTGATGGCGTCGCAGTCGTTCTTGCAGGTGGCGGAACTGGCGGAAGCGGCGGGCGGAAACGCCGGTCAGTGGTTCGAGCGTGCCTATACGGAGAATCCGGCGGATTCAAAGACCGCGATAGCCTATGGCAAGAGCCTGCTGGCGCGCGGCGAGGCGGGAGCAGCGATTTTTATTTTTGAGCCGCTGGTGCACGCCGGAGACGCCGCGCTGGAGCTGCGCGATCTGTATGCCCAGGCGTTGTTGTCGGTGGGCCGTTGCCTGGATAGCGAACCGTTGATCTGGCAGATGTTCGAGCAGAATCCGGCGCGCATGCACCAGGTGGTGAGCCTGATCGGAAAGATGATCGACTCCGAGTTGGATGCGGAGGCGGTGGCGCTGGCGCGAAAGCTGGAAGCTTTCCAGCGGCGGCGTGGGGAACGACGATCCTTCATCTCGACCATGCAGGAATTGCTGGCATCGCACCGTCCGTCGGCGGAAATGCTGGAATTTCTGGCGGAGCTGTTCAACGCGTCGAACCGCGAAACCGACTACGCGCAGGCTCTGGTGAAGCTGTTTGATCTGTATTGCACGAAGCACGATTACCAGAAGGCGGGGGAGTGTCTGGACCGGGCGGCGGAAGTGGATCCGTACGAGCCAGGACATCAAAAACGGCTGGAGGCGCTGCGGGGAAAGATCGACGATCAGCGTTTCAACGTAATCGCGTCGCGGTTTACGACGGTGAAGAAAGAAGAGCAGGCTGCCGTCAAGGCTCCAGAACCGACGCTGGGAGCAGCCGCGCTGCAGGATCTGATGCTGCAAGCCGAGATCCTGGTGCAGTACGGGATGCGCTCGAAAGCGATCGAGCGTTTGCAGCGCATTCAGGAATTGTTTCCGCGTGAAGAAGAGCGCAACCAGGACTTGCAGAAGTTGTACATTGCGGCAGGTATCGAACCGCAGTACGCGAAGTCGGCGGCGGCCGCTCCGACAGCACCAGCGGCGAGCGGCGATCAGGCTCCGACGCCAGCGGCGACGGCTGCGGCTGCAGCGGCGGCGAGCGACGTGGCCGACGTCAGCAGTCTGGCTCGCGTGGCGGAAATCACGCGCAAGCTTTATCACCAGGGGAATGCAGAAGGAGTTTTAAAAACGGCGGCGAACGAGATTGGCGCGAACTGGAAGACGTCGCGTTGCCTGGTGGCCTTGCGCAAGCCGGGTCTGCCGCCCTCGAGCGTGCAGGAATATCACATGGAAGGGCTGATTCCGGCGAGTTCGGCGGCGCTGGTCAGCGTGGTGGAGGCGCTGCAGGATCTGGTGGTGGCGCGAGGCGCGGTGACTTTCGGCGCTGCGGGAAACGCTCCGGAGCTGATGGGCATCCGCAAAGCAGTCGAAGAGCTGCAGATCGAATCGCTGCTGGCTTTGCCCTTGACCGAGGGCGACGACCAGATCGGGGTGCTGATCCTGACCCAGAACACGGGCCGAGTCTGGCAGGCGGCGGAGATACTGGTGATCCGGACGTTGAGCGACCAGGTGTTGATCGCGCTCAACAACGCCGGGCTGCGGCGGCTGGTGAAAAATCTCTCGGTGACCGACGAAAAATCGGGGCTGCTGAAGCGCGCGTCGTATCTGGATCTTCTGCAGGCGGAAACCCGGCGCGGGTTACAGCAGGGGACGGCGGTAACGGTGCTGCTGATGCAGTTTGGCAGGCGCAGCGCGCTGATCAAGGAATATGGCGAGCAGTCGGTGACGGCGGTGATGGAGCAGATCGGGCAGTTATTTTCGGCGAACATCCGGACCAACGATCTGGCGTTTCGCTATGAAGCGACAACGGTTGCGCTGATGCTGGGAGACACGGGCGAAAAGGAAGCGCTGCTGGCGGTGGAGAAATTAAAGCGTCTGCTCGCGGAAGTGCGCTTCCCGGGCAAGAACAAGGCAGTTGAGTTCAGCGCCGGACTGGCGCAGGCGGTGATGCGTCAGCATTTCGATCCGGTGGACATTGTGACCGAAGTGGCCAACCGCGCCGATCACGCGCTCGAGTTGGCGGTGGCGCAGGGAGCGGGAAAGATTGTGAGTCAGGCGCCGCAGTTCGCGGCATCGGCGGCGGTGGCGTGAACCTTTTTCACCGCCGAGACGCGGAGTGCGCCGAGAAAACCTTTAAGCGTTAAAACCTTAAACCTTGAAACTCTGAAACTTTGCCCCTGTTAAACTCACAAGTTGGCTTCTGGCCAGCCATCCTTCTTCATAAGCAGGACTCATGTTGAAACCTGGAGACATTGCCATTGTCAGTGGGGCGCGCACGCCCTTTGGACGCTATTGCGGAAAAATCAAAGACTACACGGCGCAGGAACTGGGCGCGGTGGCGGCGAAGGCTGCGATCGAGCGGGCAGGGGTCGACGCGGAACACTTCGATCATGCCGTGTTTGGAAACGCGCAGCAGACTTCGGGCGATGCGCTGTATGGAGCGCGGCACGCGGCGCTGCGGGCGGGCTTGCCGATTGAGGCTCCGGCGTTGACGGTGAATCGGCTGTGCGGGTCGGGGATGCAGGCGATTGTCAGCGCGGCGCAGATGATCCAGACGGAGGAAGCGAAAGTGGTGCTGGCGGGCGGGATGGAATCGATGTCGCAGGCGCCGTTTTCGATTCGCGGGCGCGATGGGTTTACGCTGGCTCCGGGCGGGAAGCTGGAAGATTCGCTGATGGTGGCGCTGCTCGATTCTTATTGCGGACTGTACATGGCGAATACGGCGGAGCTGTATGGCGAGCAGCAGGGAATCACGCGGCGGGCGCAGGATGAGTTCGCGCTGCGCTCGCAGCAGAAGGCCGATGAGGCTTACAAGGCGGGGCGCGTGCAGGAAGAGCTGACTCCGGTTCCGCTGCGGAATTCGAAGGGCGAGGCGACGGGAGAGATGCTGACCGAGGATGATCATCGGCGTCCGCAGACTACGCTGGATGGGCTGGCCAAGCTGCGCGCGGCGTTTGGGAAAAATGGGACGGTCACGGCGGGCAATGCCAGCGGAATCGTCGACGGCGCGGCGGCGGTGGTGGTGATGTCGCTGGATCAGGCGCAGAGGAGAAGCTTGAGTCCGCTGGGACGGATTGTGAATTGGGGAATTGCGGGCGTCGATCCGAAGATTATGGGGAGCGGTCCGGTTCCGGCGACGAAGATTGCGTTGCAGCGCGCGGGGCTGACTTTGGATTACATCGACTTGATTGAAGTGAATGAGGCGTTCGCGGCGCAGTATCTGGCGGTGGAGAAAGAATTGGGACTTGATCGCGAGAAAGTCAACGTCAACGGCGGAGCGATTGCGCTGGGGCATCCGCTGGGAGCGACCGGGACTCGGCTGGTGATTACGCTGCTCTATGAGTTGCGGCGGCGGAAGAAGAAGTACGGGCTGGCTACGGCTTGCATTGGCGGGGGGCAGGGGATTGCTATGGTGGTGGAGAGCTTTCAGTAGACTCAATTGAAAACGTTGCCGAAATACGGCATGAGCAAAGCCCTTCCGATGTCATCCCGTGGCAGCGAGTCAGGGCGGGCCTGTTTAAGAAACCGTGACACTCCCTCAGCGGCTGAAGCCGCTATAATTTTGCTGCGATTACGGCACGACTAAAGTCGTGCCCTTCCCGAAGAGAAAACACTCATATGGAAATCAAAAAAGTTGGCGTTCTCGGTTGTGGGTTGATGGGTTCTGGCATTGCGCAGGTCTGCGCTACTGCTGGGTTTGACGTTACTGTGCTTGAGGTCGAGCAGAAGTATCTGGACAAAGGTTTTGCCGGGATTGAGAAGTCGCTGGCTAAGTTTGCCGAGCGGCCGGTGGAGAAGGGTGGGATTACTCCGCGGCAGAAGGACGAGATTCGGGCTCGGCTTAAGGGGACTACTAACAAGGCGGATCTCGCCGATTGCGACATTGTTATTGAGGCCATCATCGAGAACGTTGAGGAAAAGAAGAAGATGTATGCGTCGATTGATTCCATCGTCAAGAAGGACGCGATCTTTGCTTCGAATACTTCTTCTATCTCGGTGACTGAGCTTTTGACGGCGGTGAAGCGGCCGGAGAGATTTATCGGGCTGCATTTTTTTAATCCTGTTCCTTTGATGAAGCTGGTGGAAGTGGTGAAGACGATTGCTACTTCTCCTGACGTGTACGACGCGGCTTACGAGTTCGCGAAAAAGCTGGGGAAGGTTCCGGTGCGGACTTCGGATAAGACGGGATTCATCGTCAACCGGCTGCTGGTGCCTTATTTGCTGGATGCGATCCGGGCTTATGAAGAGGGCGTGGGGTCGATTGAGGATATCGATAACGCTATGAAGCTGGGGTGCGGGTATCCGATGGGTCCGTTTACTTTGCTGGATTTTGTCGGGCTCGATACTACTTACTACATTACGCATGTGATGTATGACGAGTTCAAGGAGCGGCGGTTTGCTTCGCCTCCACTGCTGAAGCGGCTGGTGATGGCGGGGTGGTATGGGCGGAAGTCGGGGCGCGGGTTTTATGATTACTCAAATCCGGAGAAGCCGGTGGCGGGGAAGTTCTGGGCAGAGGTTAGAGGTCAGATTGCGGAGGTTGAGGGATGGACGCTAGAATCCGATACTCCATCGCAAAAAAAAATTAATGTGTCGTCCTTTGGAATCTTAGAGTTAGGCAAAAAATCCTTCTAAATCTTTGGGTTTAAATGGCTTATTCGTAAAATATTCTGGAATAATGAGTTAGGTGCCATTTTGCGGAGTCTTCGACGGGCTGGGGCAGAATTTTGGTACCCCCTCCCCCCTTTTTTGCAAAATATTCAAAACAAAGGACATTGTTCTAAAATATTCATAAATAATGACTTAGCTTTACTGCTTGGGGGGAAATGAAAAAGGGTGCGGGAGGATTCCGGCACCCTTTCTTATTTTTTGGTCTCTAGTTCTATTATATCAACTCACAGGTACCCATACCGACACGTTTTCCAACTTTATTTGCTCAGTTGATTCAGTGGGATACGGGGAAAACCATCAAAATGGGGGCTTGACAGGATTTCCGCAAATCGGGGCTTAAGTGGCGGATTTAGGGGATGGACGCTAGAATCCCATGCGGGACGCGTTCGTGGAATCCCACCCCTTCACGTCGCCAGAGCAGGCCTGCGCACAGAACGCGTTAGGATGGGGCACCCGGCTGAGTGCGTAGAGGGAATAGGGGTCCTTCGACTACGTGGCGGCTTCGCTTCGCGAAGCTGCCACTCCTCTCAGGATGACAACGATATATATGGCCTACGAAAACATACTCCTCGAAAAGAAAAACGCTATCGCTTATGTCACGGTCAACCGGCCAAAAGTGCTGAACGCGCTCAATATGGCCACGATGGAAGAGCTGCGGGCGGCGTTCACCGACATTAAGTCCGACGCGTTGATTCGTGTGGCCATTCTGACTGGGGCGGGCGAGAAGGCTTTTGTGGCGGGGGCCGATATTGGGGAACTAGCGAAGCAGGACGCGGTCTCCGGCAAGGAATATGCGCATCGCGGGCAGGCGGTGCTCGACCTGATCGAAAACCTGGGGAAGCCGGTGATTGCCTGCATCAATGGATTTGCGCTGGGGGGCGGATGCGAACTGGCTATGGCTTGCACTCTGCGTCTTGCTAGCGACAACGCGAAGCTGGGGCAGCCGGAGGTGAAGCTGGGAATTATTCCGGGATATGGCGGGACGCAGCGGCTGCCGCGGCTGGTGGGCAAAGGGCTCGCTATGCAAATGGTGCTGGCCGGGGAGACGATCACGGCGCAGGAAGCGCATCGGATCGGGTTGGTGAATGAAGTGACTTCGGCGGCGGAGCTGATTCCTCGGGCGGAGGCGATTGCGGGTAAGATCATCGCGAACGCTCCGCTGGCGGTGCAGTACGCTATGGAGGCGGTCAACAAGGGGATGGAGATGACTTTGGCGGAAGGGCTGTTTCTGGAGGCTGCTTTGTTTGGGGTTTGCTGCGCTACTTCGGATAAGGCGGAGGGAACGGCGGCGTTTCTGGAGAAACGGGCGGCTTCGTTTAAGGGAAAGTAAGTCAACGGCTTCACCACGGAGACACAGAGGCACGGAGAAAAGCTACGAAGGGGAAAATCAAAATCGAGCGTCCTCCTCAGCCTGCGATTCGCTGCTATCGAAGGTGGTTTCAATGCTGCTGGCAAGCGGTTTGCGATCGTCGTCTCGCGCTTCAATGCCTTTATTACCGAGCGGCTTTTTCAGAGCGCTTACGACGGGCTGTTGCGCTCGGGCGCCAAGAAGAAAGATATCGCGCTGGTTCGCGTTCCCGGGGCGTTCGAAATTCCCATCGCCGCTCGTGCGCTGGCGGAGACGAAAAAGTATGACGCGATTATTTGCATCGGCTGTTTGCTGCGCGGGGATACGGCGCATTACGACGTTATCGTCAACGAAGTTACGCGGGGGATTGGGCAGTCGGCGCAAGAGACGGGCGTGCCTCATGCGTTTGGCGTGCTGACTTGCGAGACTTTGGAGCAGGCGATTGATCGCGCCGGATTGAAGATGGGGAACAAGGGATTGGAGGCGGCGCTGGCGGCGGTGGAGATGGCGAATCTGAAGCGAGTTGTCAGTCGTCAGTTATCAGTTGTCAGTAAAACCGGTTCGGGGTCTCAGGTCTCAGTTGGCAGGAAACGCAAAAGTCCAGATCCCAGAAACGCAAATCCCGTTCCTGATTTGCAATCCATCAACAATGTACCTGTCCTGTAGACTGTCTTCAGCTTCGGCGCTACACGGCCTCACTGACAACTGATGACCTGATAACTGATAACTCCCCATGGGCACTCGACGCAAATCCCGCGAACTGGTTCTGCAGATGCTGTTTCAGGCGGATATGGCGAAGCAGACGCCGGAGCTGGTCCGGAAGATGTTCTGGGCGGAGCGGTCGAACGTCGAAGAAGAAGTGCGTGGGTTTGCCGACGATCTGTTTCGCGTGGCCAGCGACCGGCATGGCGGAGATCGACGGGCTGATCGGGAAGCACACGCAACACTGGCGCATGGACCGCATGGCCACGGTCGATCGCAATGTGCTGCGGGGAGCGGTGGCGGAATTTCTGGGGTATCCGGCGACGCCGCATGCGATTGTGATTAACGAAGCGCTGGAAATTGCGCGGAAATTTTCTTCGCCGGAGTCGGTGCAGTTTATCAATGGAGTGCTGGATAGCGTGGGGAAGGATGTGGGGACGTAGGAACCAGTTCTCAGTTGGTTCTCAGTTCTCAGTTGAAGCTCGGCTACTCGGCTTTCTTGTGTATTGGCTTCGCCAGTGTCACTCTTCGATCACTCTGAGCCGAAATCCAAAACAGATCACAGCGGACGGAGAGCTATCAGGTTGGGGAGACACTGCGGCACGGGGTTGCCTCCGTTGGTGCACATGTTGCGGTTGTTGGCGTCGCCGGCGTTGACGTAAGGGACCTGCTGGTAGTCGCCTTGACCGCTGGTGCTGACGATGTGCACGGAGCCAATCGCGCAGGGTTGAGTCGGATCGTTATTCGGGTACTCGTCGCAAGCGGCGACGAAGACCAGGGTTCCGTCGGTGGTGGCGGCGGCGGAGAGCGGGTAGGCGCCGTTGGCGAGCGGGATGGAGGTGGTGGTTCCACCGCTCACATTGAAGAGGAGCACGGCGGGAATGTTTTGGGCGACAACTACCAGGTCGACGCCGTCGTTGACCAGCTGGGTGTAGACCGGAGTGAAATTGCCCTGGCCAAGGTTGAAGGACTGCGCGGCCTGGGGAAAATTCACAGTGGGAACAATGCTCACGAGCGGCGGCGGACCATTGCAGACGAACTGGTTATCCGGCAGGGGGATCTGATTGTCCACGGTTGTGAAGACGTCAATATAAGGAGGGTCGAGAGCGAGCACGTGCTGAGCGTCCGGCGAAGGGAAGATCTGACTTGGGATGCCGGGAGTGGTTACAAAGTCGAAGTCTGGAGAGATCAGGGGATCGGCCTGGGTAGTTTGTGTGTTGCAGGTGGCATAGCCGGCGATCGTGTTCCCGGGCGCCGGCGTTCCCGCGATATAGGCGAAGCTGCCATCCGCCGAGAACTTGACGTTGGTTACCGTGGTTGCGATCGGAACCGAGGTGAATGCATCGACGGTGGAATAGACATACATGTTGCCGGCATTGGTGAGTATGAAGAGCTTCAGCTGATCGGGAGAGAAGGCGGCGGCAGTGGCGGTTTCGCCGGGGATGATGATGTCAATGGGGGCGGTGGTGGTGCTGCCGCCGTTGTAGATGTAGACCTGGCTGGGGGTGGAAATGGTGTCAGAGACGACCACCAGTTTGCCATCGTTCGAAATGGTGAGTACTTTGCCGCACAAGGAAATATTGCAGGTCGAGGAGCTGGAGACCAGCGATGCGGACGGCTGGGTGCCGCCGACGTCCACGTACATCAGGCCCTGATTGCTGCCGAGAGTAGGCGCGGGCCGTCGACAGATGGTTGAACATCATGGAATTAGGAGTGCGCGGCAAGCTCACGATGGAACCGATGGGGGTATTTCCAGGCGACACCGCGAACATCGCGCTGGTGCAGCCGGGGCGTTGGCGCAACCGGTGGTGGCAGCCCAGGCGGTGTAGGTGAACGGCTTGGCGGTAGGGCTGGGAACTACGTGAACGGAGATGGTGCCAAAGCCCTGGGTCAGGTTCGGGGGCTGGCATTTCGTAGCGGTGTCGGCGGGATAGTTGCTGGCATAGATCGGGAGACTGGGTAGAACTCCGATATTGCAGGTTGGAGGAGTGCAGGAAGCGAAGATTGCGGCGCCGCCGGAATTGTTGCGGGCGGTAGCGCTATTGCTTACCGCGGTGGAGGTGGTGGTGGCGAAGGCGATCACCTCGGGATCAGTCGTGCTCCAGGTGAGGGGCGGGCTGTCTAAGGGGGTGCTATTGGCGATACCGCACAACTGATCCACTGCGATGGCGGTGATGGGCACGGTGCCGCCGTTGTTCACGGTGATCGAGTTTCCCGCCCCGCTCTGGCCGCCGATTTGGAGCCAGATGGCTTGGATCAAGCAGGTAGTGAAGGGATAGGGGCTGCTGGTGACCCCGGAGACGAGGGCAAAAAGGTCGGTGACGCCGGGGCTCTTGGCAGTGACCTGAACCTGGTTGAGCACGTTGGGCTGATTTGACACGATGGGAGTCGTGGAGACTACGCCGATGTTTTTTGACGACCAACTCATGGGGCCGACGGTACTGGTGATGTCCGTGCTAATGCCGCCAATCGTGCTGTAAGCGGTCGCTGCATAGTTCCAGGTTTGGCCCTGCGAGAAGCAGTCGTACTGCGGCGGGCCCTGGGGTTCGAGGGGGCTGATCTGGAGGCTATCGATGTGCTGGTGGACGTAGATGGTAGTTGGCGCGCTGCTGATTCCGTTGATGACGGCGGATACCAGGGCGATTCCGGGAAGTGCCGGGACTGCACATGGTGGCGGTGGAGTCCCAGGTGCCGGCGCAGGCATTGCCGTTGCTGGCGATGGAAAGTGGAGCGGCGGCGTTCGGGCTGCCACTGGCGACCACATATTGAATGTTAACGGCGTAGGACGGTGCGACCGTTGGCGTCCTTGCCGGCGGCGGTAAAGACCTGAGTGCTGCCAACCTCGATGGAAATTGTGCCGGTGGGACTTAGCGTAACGCTGGTTACGCCCTCGTTGCCCGGATTGCTGGTGCTCTTGCCGAGGCAGCCGGTGAAGGCGACGACGAGGGTGATGGCCAATGTAAGAAGAAAAGCGGAACCGCAACGATGCATGAACCCTCCTCGCGTCCGTTTGCCAGGCGCGAGCATAAAATTGTCAGGCGGAAAACTGTCAGTGTAGAAGGTAAAGGCTAAGGTTTCAAGGTTTCAGGGTTTCAAAGTTTCAGGGACAAGCGCTGGCGATGGCGCTCGAAGCTGCCTTCACACCTTGAAACTTTGCAACCTTGAAACTTTGAAACCTGGCTTTTCTCTCTCTTTTCTTCGATGCGCGTGGGAGTGGTTGACGATGTGCAATGTAGTTGTTATTATCAAACAGTTCCGCGAGTTAAGTCTGGCTTGCCTGTGTACGGCAGTCCTGTCGGATACGCAACCTGGTGCTGCGCGGCAGGCTCCGGGAAAATTTTTGGCTGAGCTTTGAAGAAATACGTTTCCGGTTGGAAGTGAGGCCGGAAACGCCCTCGCTGAAACGTCCTGCGAAAACCTTTGCGCCCGGGGTGGATTAGAAGCTTCGTATAAAAGCTTCGAAGTAGAAGCCCGGGGAACACGCGAGGCTATGCGGGAGAGAGCAGACGAAACGGAACGCCTCCGAACCTGGA
This sequence comes from uncultured Acidobacteriaceae bacterium, assembly GCA_963760175.1. Taxonomy (GTDB): domain Bacteria; phylum Acidobacteriota; class Terriglobia; order Terriglobales; family Acidobacteriaceae; genus Acidiflorens. Next base: position 111,255 of record CAVXBU010000015.1, on the reverse strand, counting down.
GTAATCTGAGGGGTAAGGCGTGGCGTCACCGTCGTCGGCGATTTAGTTCTGAGCAGGAAACTGAACGAATTCTCACCGGCAGTAATGCTGCGCGGGAGAGTATGGCTGGGCGCGACAGGCCTGTGCCAGACCTGAGGCGGGGGGATCCCCTGTCTTCGGGGCAGAGCGTCGTTAGTCGCTGGTCGTTAGTCGTTTGCGAGCAGATTTTGCCAACGACTAACGACTATCGACTATCGACCAACGACTTTGAGGGGTGGCGAGAGTGCCTACTTTTAATCAGCTGGTGAAATTCGGACGCGAGCGGACCAAATATAAGACGGCGAGTCCGGCTCTGCAATCGTGTCCGCAGAAACGCGGGGTGTGCACGCGCGTCTATACCCAGACGCCGAAGAAGCCGAACTCGGCGCTGCGCAAAGTGGCGCGCGTTCGCCTGACCAACGGAATCGAAGTGACGACGTACATCCCCGGCGTTGGCCACAACCTGCAGGAGCACTCGATTGTGCTGATCCGCGGCGGCCGTGTGAAGGATCTGCCGGGCGTGCGTTATCACGTGGTGCGCGGAACGCTCGACGCCACCGGCGTCGCGGGGCGCAACCAGGGGCGTTCGAAGTACGGTACGAAGCGGGCGAAGAAAGCTTAAGCAGTCGTTGGTCGGTCGTCAGTTGGTCGTTAGGAAGATTTCGAGCGGGAAAATTTTTAGATCAAGCTGAGAGCTGATAAGCATGCCTAGAAAAGGACACACTCCGAAGCGGACAGTCGAGGCCGATCCGGTGTATGGATCGGACTCTGGTGACGAAGTTCATCAACTCGATGATGTGGCAGGGAAAGAAGTCGACTGCCGAGGGCATTTTTTATAAGTCGCTCGCCAAGCTGCAGGAAAAAGGCGGCGACGAAGCCCTGAAGCTGTTTACCAAGGCGGTGGAGAACGCGAAGCCTCTGCTCGAAGTGAAGACGCGGCGCGTGGGCGGCGCGAACTATCAGGTGCCGATCGAAGTCGGTCCCGACCGCAGGACGTCGCTGGCCATCCGCTGGATTGTGAGCTATGCGCGGGGCCGCGGCGAAAAGGGAATGATCGAGAAGTTGACCAACGAGTTGCTCGATGCCTCGAACGGCAAAGGCGCCGCCATCAAGAAGAAAGAAGATGTGCATCGCATGGCGGAAGCGAACAAGGCGTTCGCGCATTACAGATGGTAGTCAAGGACACGGGGCAGAGCCCCGTCACCACGACGAGTAGTGACAAATTTTAAGTAGAGCCCCAGAAAGAGTAGAGAAATACAGTGCCCAGAACAGTCCCATTAGAGCGTTGCAGGAACATCGGCATCATGGCTCACATCGATGCCGGGAAGACCACGACGACGGAGCGCATCCTGTTTTATACGGGAAAGACGCACCGTATCGGCGAGGTGCATGAAGGCACGGCCATCATGGACTGGATGGAGCAGGAACAGGAGCGCGGCATCACGATTACGTCCGCTGCGACGACCTGTACCTGGCGCGACATTCGCATCAATATTATTGATACGCCCGGCCACGTGGACTTCACGGCCGAGGTGGAACGCTCGCTGCGCGTGCTCGACGGAGCGGTCGCGGTGTTTGACGCGGTGCATGGCGTCCAGCCGCAGTCGGAAAAAGTTTGGCGGCAGGCCGATAAATACGGCGTCCCGCGAATTTGTTTCATTAACAAGATCGACAAGATGGGCGCTGATTTCGAGCATGCCGTCGATACCCTCCGCAAGCGCCTCAACGCCAAGCCCGTCGCCATTCAAATTCCCATCGGACAAGAAGATAAATTTCGCGGCGTGGTCGATCTGGTTGCCATGAAGTCCATCATCTGGCCCGACGAGACCATCGGCGCGGAGTACCAGGTCGGCGAGATTCCCGCGGACCTGCAGAAAAAGGCGGAGGCGTTCCATACCCAGCTGGTTGAAACCGTCGCCGAAAATGATGACGAAATTCTGCACAAGTTTCTGGAAGGCGAAGCGATTTCGGCGGACGAACTCAAGGCGTCGCTGCGCAAATCGACCATCGGGCTGAAGCTGTTTCCGGTCGTGGTGGGAACGGCGTTCAAGAATAAAGGTGTGCAGCCGTTGCTCGACGCGGTGGTCGATTACCTGCCTTCGCCGCTCGACACCAAAGAAACGCGCGGGCTCGATCCCGACAACGGTAAAGAGATCACGCGCAAAGCTGACGACAAAGAGCCTTTTTCGGCGCTGGCCTTCAAGATCATGGCCGACCCGTTTGTCGGGCAGTTGACGTTTATCCGCGTGTACTCGGGACAGTTGAAGTCGGGCGAGTCGGTGATGAACTCGCGTACGCAGAAGCATGAGCGCATTGGGCGCCTGCTCAAGATGCATGCCAACAAGCGCGAAGACATCCAGGAAATTCTGGCGGGCGACATCTGCGCGGTGGTGGGTTTGAGAAACGTCAGCACGGGCGACACGATCTGCGAAGAGAAGCATCCGATCACGCTGGAGTCGATTGTGTTTGCGGTGCCGGTGATTTCGGTTGCGGTCGAACCGAAGACCAAGGCCGATCAGGAAAAGATGGGCATGGCGCTGGCGCGACTGGCGCAGGAAGATCCGACCTTTAAGGTTCATACCGATCCGGACAGCGGGCAGACCATCATCAGCGGCATGGGCGAGTTGCATCTGGAAATCATTGTCGACCGCATGATGCGCGAGTATAAAGTTGAAGCCAACGTGGGCAAGCCGCAGGTGGCGTATCGCGAGACCATTCGCAAGCACGCGGAAGCGGAAGGCAAGTACATTCGCCAGACGGGCGGCCGCGGCCAGTATGGACACGCGAAGATTTATCTCGATCCGAACGAGCCGGGCAAGGGCTACGAATTCATCAACGAAATCGTGGGCGGCACGGTGCCGAAGGAATTCATCAAGCCGATCGACCAGGGCATGCAGGAAGCGATGGAAGGCGGCGTTCTGGCCGGCTATCCGATGGTCGATATCAAGGCGACGCTTTACGACGGCAGCTATCACGATGTCGATTCGAACGAAATGGCGTTCAAGATTGCGGGCTCGATGGCGTTCAAAGAAGCGGCGCGCAAGGCGAGCCCGGTGATTCTGGAGCCGGTGATGGCGGTCGAAGTGGTGACGCCGGAAGATTACGCGGGAACGATTATGGGCGACCTGAGTTCGCGGCGCGGACGCATCGAAGGCATGGAGCATCGCGCCGGCTCGCAGGTGATCAAGGCGATCGTTCCGCTGGCGGAGATGTTTGGCTACGCGACGCACATGCGGTCGTCGACACAAGGGCGCGCCGAATACTCGATGCATTTTGCGCGGTATGAGGAAGCCCCGCGTCATGTGGCGGATGAGATTATCGCCAAGACGCAGGGGAAGACGGCGTCGAGGTAACGCCGGCGTCTCGCCGGCGACGGGTTGTACTGAAGATTAAGAGTGGCGCGGGCGGGACGCCCGCGCGACAGCCGCCGGGACGGCGGCGCTACAAAAAGACGAGGACGAGGCAACATGGCGAAAGAAAAATTTGAACGGACAAAGCCGCACTGCAACGTAGGGACGATTGGTCACATTGACCATGGCAAGACGACGTTGACGGCGGCGATCACCAAGGTGTTGCAGAAGCACAATCCGAAGATTGTGTTCCGGTCGTTTGATTCGATCGATAACGCTCCGGAAGAAAAGGCGCGCGGCATCACCATTGCCACGGCGCACGTGGAGTATGAGACGCCGAACCGGCACTACGCGCACGTCGATTGCCCCGGTCACGCGGATTACATCAAGAACATGATCACGGGCGCGGCGCAGATGGATGGCGCGATTCTGGTGGTGGCAGCGACGGATGGTCCGATGCCGCAGACGCGCGAGCACGTGCTGCTGGCGCGGCAAGTGGGCGTGCCTTACATTGTTGTTGCTTTGAACAAGTGCGATGCGGTGGATGATCCCGAACTGCTGGATCTGGTGGAACTGGAAGTGCGCGAGCTGTTGAAGAGCTATCAGTTTCCGGGCGACGATGTGCCGGTGGTGCGGCTCTCGGCGCTGGGAGCGTTGAATGGCGAAGAGAAGTGGGAAAAGCAGATTGACGCGTTGATGGAGGCGGTGGACAAGAGCGTGCCGCAGCCGGCGCGGGAGTTGGATAAGCCGTTCCTGATGCCGATCGAAGATATTTTTTCGATTCAGGGACGCGGCACGGTGGTGACGGGCCGGATCGAGCGCGGCAAGGTGAAAGTGGGCGAGGAATCGGAGATTGTCGGTTTCCGCGAGACGCGCAAGACGGTGGTGACGGGCGTCGAGATGTTCAAGAAGCAGCTGGACGAAGGCATGGCGGGCGACAACGCTGGCCTGCTGCTGCGCGGCATCGCGAAAGAAGACGTGGAGCGCGGGATGGTGCTGGCGAAGCCGGGATCGATTACGCCGCACACGAAGTTCAAGGCTGAAGTCTACATCCTGACGAAAGAAGAAGGCGGGCGGCACACGCCATTTTTCAAGGGATATCGTCCGCAGTTTTATTTGCGGACGACGGACGTGACCGGGATCGCGGAGTTGCCGGCGGGGACGGAGATGGTGATGCCGGGAGACAACGTGAGCCTGGTGATCGAGCTGATCACGCCGGTGGCGATGGAAAAGGGATTGCGGTTCGCGATCCGCGAAGGCGGCCACACGGTGGGAGCGGGGACGATCGCGGAGATTATTACGTAGTGTGTGTGGCGGCGGGGCTCTGCCCCGCCGGAACGGGGCGGAGCCCCGTCACCACACGGGCAACTTAATTCGCGGCTTGCTACTTGCCGCCAGATCTTTCCTTCCGGGACGAAGTTTAGCCGGGAGGGGCAAAGAGAGTGAAACAGTGACTGGAAAAGAAAGAATTCGCATACGGTTGAAAGCCTACGACTACCGCATTCTGGATCAGTCGACGGGCGAGATCGTGGAGACGGCGAAACGCACCGGCGCGCAGATTGCGGGGCCGATTCCGCTGCCCACGATGAAGAACAAGTACTGCGTGCTGCGGTCGCCGCACGTGGATAAGAAATCGCGGGAAGCGTTTGAGATCCGCACCCACAAGCGGCTGCTCGATATTCTGGAGCCGACGCAGCAGACGGTCGACGCGCTGATGAAGCTCGATCTGCCGGCGGGCGTGGATGTGGAGATTAAGGCGTTCGGGAAAGAACACAAATAGTCGTTGGTCGTTTGTCGTTGGTCGTTCGCGATCACGACTGAACAACGACGCCCAGCCTATAGCCGCCGTTGAAATTTCGACGAGCCATGCTGGGAATGGAGAAGAAAATGGCTAGAGTTACGGGAATTCTGGGCAAGAAGGTCGGCATGACGCAGCTCTTCGATTCGAAGGGCGATGTGCGGCCGGCGACCGTGTTGCAGGCGGGACCGTGCGTGATCACGCAGCACAAGACGCAGACCAAAGATGGGTACGAGTCGGCGCAGATTGGCCTGGTCGAGTTTGTGAAGGAAAAGAAGCTGACCAAGGCGATGCGCGGACATTTTGCCAAGCACAATCTCCCGCCGGTGCGATTTGTGCGCGAAGTCGGAGTGGAAGTCGACGCTCCGGGCGAGACCACCGAGGGCGTGCTGAAACCGGGCGACCGCATTCTGGTCGACATTTTCGAGGGCGAGCGCTTTGTGGACGTCATCGGAGTGAGCAAGGGCCGCGGTTTTCAGGGTGTGGTCAAGCGGCATCATTTTGCGGGTGGTCCGAAGTCGCACGGTTCGATGTTTCAGATTACGGGTTCGATTGGTTCGTCGGCGTTTCCGTCGCGCGTGTTTAAGGGCATGCGGATGTCGGGGCACATGGGCGATGTCCGGATCACGACGCGCAACCTGCGGATCCTGGGCGTTGATAAAGACGAGAATCTTCTGGTGGTTGAGGGCAGCGTTCCGGGTTCGAACGGCGGCTACATTCAGATCAACAAGGCGAAGAAGCCGCCACGAGAGCGCCGCGGATTTGCGGGCGCGGCGACGGTTGATCCGTTGAAGGCGGCGAAGAGGGCTGCGAAGAAGGCTTAACTGAGATCGGCTCTAGCCAGGGCAAAGGCAAAGAGCAAAAGCAAGACCAACGGCCGCGGGCGAGGGCGCCCGCGCCACACGACACGAGAAAGAATATGGCAACTATTGATATTTACAATTTGAGCGGAGCCAAGGCTGGGTCGATGGAACTGGCCGAGGAAGTTTTCGGCGCGGTCAACGAAGACTTGCTCTGGGAGGCGATCACGCACTATCGCGCCTCGGCGCGTGCGGGAACGCATGCCACCAAGAACCGCTGGCGGGTTTCCGGTTCGGGCAAGAAGCTGTGGAAGCAGAAGGGCACGGGGCGGGCGCGTATCGGCTCGATCCGTTCTCCGCTGTGGCGGCACGGCGGCACGGTGCATGGGCCGCAGCCGCGATCCTATGATTACGCCTTTCCGAAGAAGAAGCTGCTGGGCGCGCTGCGTTCGGCGCTGGCTTCGAAGTTTGCCGATGGCAAGCTGATGGTGGTCAAGGCCTTCGACGTGAAAGAGCCGAAGACGAAGCTGTTTCGCGAGGCGCTCGACAAGCTGAAAATCGAGGGCACGACGCTGCTGGTCGATATTTCGACGGCGGAGAACAAGAACCTGCAGTTGAGTTCGCGCAACATCGACGGCCTGGAACTGGTGCGGGCGAACGAAGTGCATCCCTACCACATCATGCGCTACACCCACGTGGTGTTTGCGCAACCGGCGCTTGAGAAGCTGCAGGACTCGCTGAAGAAGTCGGCCACGCGGCGTTCCCATGAAGCGGAGCCGGCGGAAGAAAAAGAAGAAACCGGCGCGGCGAGTGCGTAAAACGAAGGCGGAGGTCGCCTGATGAAATCCGCGTATCAGATTATTCAGAAACCGGTGATCACGGAAAAGGGGCTCGGCATTAAGGAGACCCAGAACACGCTGGTGTTTCAAGTGGCGCCGAAGGCGACGAAGACCGAGATCAAGGAAGCGGTGCAGGCGATCTTCAAGGTGAAAGTGGCTTCGGTGCGCACCGCGAATTATCCGGGAAAAGAACGGCGGCGGGGCAAGTTCACCGGCTACCGTCCGGATTGGAAGAAAGCGTACGTGCGCTTGAAGAGCGGCGAGAAGATGCCGGAGTACGCGCAGAATTTGTAGAACGGTCGTTGGTCGTTAGTCGCTTGTCGTTGGCAAAATCGAATCGCGAGCGACTAACGACCAAGGACTAACGACGGAAATAAAGAGCTGAGAGCTTTATGGCCATTAAAACTTACAGACCGACAACCCAGACGTTGCGCTATCGCACCTCGGTTACGACCGACGATATCACTTCGTCCACGCCGCACAAGCCGCTGGTTGAGGGCAAGATACGTTCGGGCGGACGGCGCAATTCCGGCGACACGACCATGCGGTTTCGCGGCGGCGGCAACAAGCGCAAGCTGCGGACGATTGACTTCAAGCGCGACAAGCAGGGGATTCCGGCGACGGTTGAGACCATCGAATACGATCCCGGGCGCTCGGCGCGGATTGCCCTGCTGAGCTATGCCGATGGCGAGAAGCGTTACATTGTGCAGCCCGATGGATTGAAAGTCGGGCAAAAGATTTTGAGCGGGCCCGAGGCCGACATACTGGTCGGGAACGCGTTGCCGCTGCGGAATATTCCGCCCGGCACGACGATTCACAATATCGAACTGCGTCCTGGTAAAGGCGCGCAGATGGTGCGCTCGGCGGGTGGTTCGGCGCAGTTGATCGCGAAAGAAGGCGACTATGGGCTGGTGAAGCTGCCTTCGGGCGAAACCCGCAAGGTGCTGCTTGATTGTTTAGCGACGATCGGGCAGGTGGGCAACACCGACCACGAGAATGTCACCTGGGGCAAGGCGGGACGCACACGCTGGGTGGGGAAGCGTCCGCATAACCGCGGCGTTTCGATGAATCCGGTGGACCATCCGCATGGCGGCGGCGAAGGCAAGACCTCCGGCGGACGGCATCCGGTGACGCCGTGGGGACAGCCGACGCGGGGCTACAAGACGCGGAACAATAAGCGGACCAATACGTTTATCGTGAAAGACCGCAGGCAGAAGGGTTAGAAGCTTTCAGTTATCAGTCGTCAGTTGTCAGTTAAGGCGGCGACGGCGAAGCTGGGAGTTGGTTTGAGGTGGCAAGGAAAATCGGAAGCTCGGTTCGGATTTACTGAGAACTGAGAACTGAGAACTGAGAGCTGACTTTATGGCACGTTCAACAAAAAAAGGACCGTTCGTGGATGCGCATCTGGCGACGAAAGTCGAAGGCATGAATGCGCGTAACGAGAAGAAGGTGCTGCGGACGTGGTCGCGGCGCTCGACGATTGTCCCGGAGATGGTGGGACACACGATTGCGGTGCATAACGGAAGGAAATTTATTCCGGTATATGTGACCGAGAACATGGTGGGACACAAGCTGGGTGAATTCAGCTTTACCCGGCAGTTCAAGGGGCACTCGATGAAAGCGGCGACCGAAGTTGCGGCCAAGCCAGCGGGCGTGCCCGGCGGACCGGGAGCGATAACACCATCAGCGCCGTCGGCGCCGAAGGCGTAAGAACAGCTTCGAGCTTCGAGCGGTGAGCTTCGGGCTGCGAGCTGAGGGCAAAGAGATTATGGAATTTCGAGCGGAAGCAAGATACATGCGGGTTTCGCCGCAAAAGGCGCGGCTGGTGCTGAACCTGATCAAAGGACAGCGCGTGGAAGCGGCCAGGAACACGCTGGCCTTCACCAAGAAGCGCGTCGCGGCGACGGTCGGGAAGCTGTTGCAGTCGGCGATCGACAACGCGAACTTCCTGAGCACCGAAAAGGGCCTGGATGTCGATCTCGATAATTTGTATGTGAAGCACGCGGTGGCGAACGATGGTCCGAGGATGAAGCGGATTCGTCCGGCGCCGATGGGACGCGCGTATCACTATGTGCGGCGCATCGCGCATCTTGAAATTGTGCTGGCGGAGAAAAACCGGAATGGCGTGGCGGTAGGAACGGCGACGACGCCAGCGGCGGGCGAGAAGGCAGCGAAAGCTGCTCCTTCTGTGAAGCCGAAGGCTAAGGCGAAAGCGCCGGCGAAGAAGAAGGCGGTTGGCAAGAAGACGACGGCGAAGAAGTAGGCGTTGGTCGCAAGTCTTAGTCGTTAGTCGTTCAAAGAAGAATTTGGTTTGCTAACGACCAGCGACAATGCGACCTTAAGACTCGAAAAAGAGTTTAGGAGCACACATGGGACAGAAAGTTCATCCTTACGGATTCCGGCTCGGCTATACCAAGCCGTGGAAATCGCGCTGGTTTGTCGAGAAGGACTACGACAAGCTGCTGCTCGAAGACTACAAGCTCAAGACCGAGCTGAAGGAAAAGCTCAAGTCGGCGGGCGTGAGTTCGGTCGAGATCGAGCGTCCGGGCAATAAGCTCCGGATCATTATTAAGACGGCGCGGCCGGGAATCATTATTGGGCGCAAGGGCGCGGAAATCGACAAGCTGAAGCAGGACTTGCAGAAGCGATTGAAATCCGAGGGAAGCTCGCGCGAAGTGCATGTCGATATCCAGGAAGTGCACAAGCCGGAACTGGATGCGCAGCTGGTCTCGGAGTCGATTGCGCTGCAACTGGAAAAGCGCGTGGGTTTCCGGCGGGCGATGCGCAAGTCGGTGGATTCGGCGCTGCGCTTCGGGTGCAAGGGAATTAAAGTTCGCGTGAGCGGACGGCTGAATGGCAATGAAATCGCGCGGTCGGAGTGGTATCTGCAGGGGCGATTGCCGCTGCACACGCTGCGCGCCGATATCGACTACGGCTTCACCGAGGCGCGCACCACCTATGGCGTGATTGGCGTGAAGTGTCTGGGTTTATAAAGGCGAGATTTTGCCGGCGAAGAAACGGGAAGCGACGCCGGCGCGGGAAGTAAGCACGACGGGAGCGTTTTAGAAGATTTTGATTAGATTGGCCGGGACGGGGCAGAGCCCTGTCACCACACGAGACGGTTTGTCAGGATAACGATTTTATGTTGATGCCGAAGAAAGTTAAGTACCGCAAGCAGCAGCGCGGGCGCATGACGGGCAAGGCCTGGCGCGGAAGCGAGCTGTCGTTCGGTCAATACGGGCTGAAAGTGCTGGAGCCGGGCTGGATCACCGACCGGCAGATTGAAGCGAGCCGGGTGGCGATGACGCGTTTTGTGAAGCGCGGAGGCAAGATCTGGATCCGGCTGTTTCCGGATAAGCCGGTGACCAAGAAGCCGGCCGAAACCCGTATGGGCAAAGGCAAAGGGGCTCCAGACCACTGGGTCGCGGTGGTGCGGCCGGGAAAGATTCTGTTTGAGATGGAAGGCGTGACCATCACGGACGCGAAAGAGGCTATGCGGCTGGCGTCGCACAAGCTTCCGTTGCGGACGACGTTTGTGAAACGAGAAGTGCTGTAGGAGATTGCAGAGGTCAGAGGTCAGATTGCAGAGGTGAAAAGCGAAGTTCGTGAGTAAGAGAGCTTTTCCTGAGAACTGAGAGCTGATTTTATGAAAGCAGAAAAGATTCGCAACTTAACCGACGTCGAGCTCAAGCACCAGGAGCGGGACTGGGCGGACCAGCTCTTTAAGCTGAAGTTCCAGATGAATATGGGACAGACGGAGAGCCTGAAAAAGATTCGCGGGCTGCGCCGGGATATTGCGCGCGTCCAGACGGTGCTGCGCGAGCAGGAACTGGCCGGGCAGAAGACGCAGACCAAGACGGAGAAAAAATAATGGCGGAAATCGCAGGCCAAACCGAAAAGGGCCAGACCGAAAAACATTCGGGCCGCAAGGTACTGATTGGCACCGTGGTCTCGAACAAGATGCAGAAAACCATTGTGGTTGAAGTCACGCGGAAGAAAGCGCATCCCATGTACAAGCGGGTGATCTCGATCCGGAAGAAGTTCTACGCGCACGACGAGAAGAACGAAGCGCATCCGGGCGACACGGTGCGGATTGAAGAGTCGCGTCCGTTGTCGAAACTGAAGCGCTGGACGCTGAAGGAAATTGTGCGGAAGACGGCGCTGGTGCCGGAAGTTGACATTGATGCCGGTATTGGCGTGCCCGCTAAGAATTAAGCAGCGGAGAGGGAGACAGACATGGCCGTAATGATGAGATCGATGCTTGAGGTCGCCGATAACTCCGGCGCGCGCAAGCTGCAGATGATCCTGCCGCTGGGCGGCTCGACCGGTCTGCGCGCGGGCCTCGGCGACGTGATCACGGCAAGCGTGAAAGAAGCTGCGCCCGACGGTCAGGTGCAGAAGGGCAAAGTGGTGAAGGCGGTGATTGTACGGACGCGGAAAGAGCATCGGCGGCGGGATGGGACTTACATCCGATTCGATCAGAATGCCGCCGTACTGATCAATGAGACGGGCGAACCGGTGGGGACGCGCGTGTTTGGTCCGGTGGCGCGCGAACTGCGCGAGAAGAAGTTTTTGAAGATTGTGTCGCTGGCGCCGGAAGTGTTGTAGGGGCCAGGTTTCAGGGTTTCAAAGTTTCAAGGTTTCAAGGTGCCTTGAGAGTGTGAGACCCGGGCGAAGCGACTTTGAAACGATGAAACCTTGAAACTTTGAAACCTGGGGTTGGTATGGCAACAGCAACTACTACCGAACATAAGCGAGTTGATATCCGCCGGAATGACACCGTGAAGGTGATGACCGGGCGGGATACGGGAAAAGAAGGGCGCGTGTTGCGCGTGTTTCCCGACGAAGGCAAAGTGCTGGTGGAGCACGTGATGACCGTGAAGAAACACGTGCGGCCGAATCCACAGCGCAACATCAAGGGCGGAATCGCCGAGCAGGAGCGGGCGATTCGGCTGTCAAACGTGGCCCTGGTGTGTGCGACTTGCGGTCCCGTGCGCATCGGGCATGAAGTGCGGGGCGAGCGCAAGGTGAGAGTTTGCAAGAAGTGCGGGACGACGCTGGATAAGTAGTTGTCAGTTATCAGTTATCAGTTTTCAGTTGGTGCACTTGGCGCGAGCGGCAGTGACGAAAAATTTGAGACTTACGAACCGGTATACGTTGAGCTAAAAGCCGACAATCCGAAACCGTGAGAGAGAAGGCAGCATAGGCAATGGCAGACGAGCAGAAAAAAGGCGAGCAGCAGCAGAAGAAACCGAAGCCGGCGAAGAGCGAGAAGGCGCCGGTCGAGGCGAAGGCTGGGCCGGAGGCTCCACGGCACGCGGCGAAAGAGCGTCCGCGGCTGCGGACACGATTTGAGAAAGAAGTTGCCGTGGCGCTGATGAAGGAACTGGAACTCAAGAACCCGATGGCTGTGCCGCGACTGAACAAGATCGTCGTGAACATGGGCGTGGGCGAAGCTACTCAGAACGCGAAGCTGATCGACCCGGCGGTGAATGAACTGGGGCAGATTACGGGACAGAAGCCGGTGGTCACGCGGGCGAAGAAGTCGATCGCGGCGTTCAAGGTGCGCGAGGGCATGCCGATTGGGGCGATGGTTACGCTGCGCGGCGACCGCATGTACGAATTTTTCGACCGGCTGATCAGCATCGTGCTGCCGCGGGTTCGCGACTTTAAGGGCGTCTCGACAAAATCGTTTGACGGGCGCGGCAATTACACGCTGGGCCTGCACGATCAGCTGATTTTTCCGGAGATCGATTACGCGAAGGTTGACAAGCTGAAGGGCATGAACGTGACCATTGTGACGACGGCGCGGTCGGACGATCAGGCGCGGTCGCTGTTGAAGCATCTGGGAATGCCGTTTAGGGCGTAAGTAATTGAAGTGAGTTGGGTCTTGACCCGACTGAGACGGGGCGAAGCCCCGTTACCAGCACGAGCACGAAGTTAGGAGCGAATTTGGCCACTACAGCAAAACGAGTGAAGGACGGCACGGATAGCAAGACCAAGCCGCGGAATGTGAAGAAGCCGAAGTTCTCGACGCGCAAGCACAACCGCTGCAAGATTTGCGGGCGTCCGCGGGCATTTCTGCGGAAGTTTGGCCTGTGCCGTTGTGTTTCCGGCAATTGGCGCTGCGGGGCGAGATCCCCGGAGTTTCGAAGTCGTCGTGGTAGAAGAGCGGTTGTCAGTCGTCAGTTATCAGTTGTCAGTCGGTTCAGCGATCTAGGGCGCACTTACTGAGCGACTGATAACTGACGACTGACAACGAATGACAGAAGTCAAGCTGCTGACAGGTTCTCCGCTGAATCGACGGAGCGAACGAGCGGCTTTTAGGAGAAGCAAACGATGAGGTTGACCGATCCGGTCGCAGACATGCTGGCGCGCATCCGCAACGCGATCCGCGCACGGCACCAGAAAGTGGACATACCAGCTTCCAAGCTGAAGACGGAGATTGCCCGCATCCTAAAAGAAGAGGGCTATATCGCGAACTTCAAGCCGGCGGAAGAAGAGGGCCACAAGGTCCTGCGCGTGTATTTGAAGTACGGCAACAACAACGAGGCGGTGATCACCAACCTGGCGCGCGTATCGCGTCCGGGCTGCCGCGTCTATGTGCGCCGCACCGAGATTCCGCGCGTGCTGGGCGGTATGGGAATCAATATCCTGACCACGCCGAAAGGCGTGATGACGGGACGGCAGGCGCGACGCCAGGGCCTGGGCGGCGAATTGCTTTGCGAGATTTGGTAGAGAAGCGTTATCAGTTGTCAGTTATCAGTTTTCAGTAACTGCAACAACGATTTTACTGACGACTGATAACTGACAACTGACAACTGAGAGCTAAAAGCTATGTCACGAATTGGAAAAAAGCCGATCGCGATCCCGAAGGGCGTGACGGTAAAGATCGAAGGCAACACGGTGATGGTCCAGGGGCCGAAAGGCAAGCTGGATACATCTCTTCCGTCCGGCATCACGATGGAGCAGAAGGACGGCAACCTGGTGGCGATCCGTCCGGACGATGCTCATTCGGCGGTGCATGGACTGGCGCGCGCGCTGGTCAATAACGCGGTTGAGGGCGTGACCAAGGGCTGGACGAGGGACCTGGAAATCGTCGGCATCGGCTATCGCGCGGAAATGAAAGGCAAAGGGACGGTGGTGTTCAGTCTGGGCTACTCGCACCCGATTGAATATCCGCTGCCGACGGGCGTCGATTGCGCGGTGGATGCGAAGCTGACCAAGCTGACGCTGAACGGGATCGACCGGCAGAAAGTCGGCCAGGTGGCGGCGGAAATGCGGTCGCTGCGTCCGCCCGATCCGTATAAGAACAAGGGCGTGCGCTACGCCGGCGAGCGGTTGAAGAAGAAGGTTGGCAAGACGGGAGCAAAATAACCGTCGGTAGTCAGTTGGTCGATGGTCAGTTGGCAACCGGAGTTCAGCTAACGACTAACGACCAGACGGCTGATGACTGAGGGTTTGCAAGATGCTGAGAATCGACTTCAAAAAATCAGACGCGGCAGCGGGTGCACGATCGTATCCGCAAGAAGGTGATGGGTACGCCGGAGCGTCCGCGGCTGAATGTGTACCGGTCGCTGAACCATATCTATGTGCAGTTGATCGATGACCTGAAGGGCGTCACGCTGGCGGCGGCTTCGACGGCGGACGACCGGAAGGGTGCGCGGGTGACGGGCGGCAACGTGGCGTCGGCCAAGACGGTGGGGAAAAAGATCGCCGAACTGGCCAAACAGAAGGGCGTCACCAAGGTGGTCTTCGATCGTGGCGGCTACATTTACCACGGCCGGATCAAAGCGGTGGCCGATGCGGCACGCGAAGCGGGATTGCAATTTTAGCAACAGTTCTCGGTTCGTCAGTTGCTCGGTTCTCAGTTAGAGCTGAAAACCAGTGACCTGAACGACTGACGACTAGAGAGTTGCGAAATGAGATTTCAGAATGCCAAGAGTTACTAAGAAACTCGATGCGGGATCGTTCCAGTTAAAGGACCAGGTGGTCTCGATTAACCGGGTGACGAAAGTGGTTAAGGGCGGCAAGAACATGTCGTTTGCGGCGCTGGTAGTCGTCGGCGATCCTTCGGCGGCGGTGGTTGGTTTTGGATCGGGCAAAGCGAAGGAAGTTCCGCAGGCCATCCGCAAAGGGATTGAGTCGGCGAAGAAGAACCTGATGCGGATCAACCTGACGCAGACTTCGGTACCGCACACGGTGCTGGGACGCTTTGGCTCGGGCATGGTGCTGCTGAAGCCGGCTCCGGAAGGCACGGGCGTGATTGCGGGCGGAGCGGTGCGCGCGGTGATGACCTCGGCGGGCATGCAGAATGTGCTGACCAAATCGATTGGCACGAACAATCCGCATAACGTGATCAAGGCTACGTTCGACGCGCTGAAGAAGCTCAAGAATCGCGAGCACGTAGCGGAGCTGCGCGGCAAGACGGTGGAGGAGCTGTAGGAAAGCAGGTTTCAAAGTTTCAACGTTTCAAGGTTTCAAAGTAAGATTCGACGACGCGTGCTTTTACCTTGAAACTCTGAAACCTTGAAACCTTAAGGATTGAAATGACAACTAAGACGGCGAAATCGGTGGCGAACGGCAAGATCCAGTTGAAGTGGGTGCGGTCGATGATCTGCACTCCGGACAAGCATAGAAAAGTGGTGAAGGGGCTGGGATTCACCCGGCTGAACCAGGTGATTGTGCGGCCGGACACGGCTGCGATTCGCGGCATGGTTAAGAAGATCCCGCATCTGGTGGAGATCGTAAGCTAAGGTCTCAGGTGTTAGGTTTCAGGTCTCAGGAAAGGCGTTTTGGATTTGGGTTTTCCTGCGACCTGACACCTAAGACCTGACGCCCAGGATTTCATTATGAATTTATCAACAATACGTGCTCCCAAAAAATCAACGGAAAAGAAGAAGCGAGTCGGACGCGGCATGGGGTCCGGCATGGGCAAGACTTCGACACGCGGCCATAAGGGGCAATGGTCCCGTTCGGGTGCGCGGCTGATCCGCGGGTTTGAAGGCGGTCAGATGCCGCTGCATCGGCGCGTGCCGAAGCGCGGCTTCACCAACATTTTCCGCGAGGAATACGACGTCGTGAATCTGGATCGGCTGGCAACGCTCGGCGAGACTGAAATCACACCCGAAGTACTGAAGAAGGCGGGCATGGTGGGCGGCCAGCAACCGGTCAAGATCCTGGGCAACGGGGAGCTGAAGACGGCGATCACCGTGCATGCGCACAAGTTTTCGAAATCGGCGCAGGAAAAGATCACCAAGGCTGGCGGCAAGTTTGAGGTCTTGCAGTAATGGCGGAAGTTGCAATCTTCGGTAAGCTGGCGAACATCTTCCGGGTTCCCGACCTGCGCAAGCGCGTGCTGTTTACGCTGGGCCTGCTGGCGGTGTATCGCATCGGCGGCCACATCCCGACGCCGGGAATTAACGCTGACCGGCTGGCGGCGTTCTTCGAGCAAAATAGAGGTTCGGTGCTGGGGTTTGTCGACCTGTTCAGCGGCGGCAATCTGCGGCGGCTCACGATTTTCGCGCTGGGCATCATGCCCTACATTACCGCGTCGATCATTTTGCAGTTGCTGACGGTGGTGTATGAGCCGCTCGCCAAGCTGCAAAAAGAAGGCGAGATGGGCCGCAAGAAGATCACGCAGTGGACGCGTTATCTCACCGTGGTTTTGAGCGCGGTGCAGTCGTTCGGCATTGCCATCAGCCTGGAGAAAGCGGGCGATTTCGTCAATATTCCGGGGCCGGGTTTCATCCTGATGACCATGCTCACGCTGACCACGGGCAGCGCGTTCATCATGTGGCTGGGTGAGCAGATTACCGAGCGCGGCATAGGAAACGGCATGTCGCTCTTGATTTTTGCCGGTATCGTCGTCGGGTTGCCTCGCGGCATCGCCGATCTCTACCAGAAGGCCAGCACTTCGGCTTGGGGAGTATTCACGGCGCCGGCCATCCTGATGCTGCTGGTGCTGATGATCGCGGTGGTGGCGTTCATCGTGTTTGTCGAGCGCAGCGAGCGGCGGATTCCGGTGCAGTATGCCAAGCGTGTGGTCGGGCGCAAGGTGATGGGCGGGCAATCCACTCACTTGCCGCTGCGGGTGAATGCGGGCGGCGTGATGCCGGTGATTTTCGCGTCTTCGATTCTGGCCTTGCCGCAGATGCTGGGCGCGGCCTTCCACAATAATAAGGTGATCGGTCCGATGCTCGACGCGATGCGCTGGGGCGAGCCGCTGTACACCTTGCTCTATTGCCTGGGGATTATTTTCTTTGCCTACTTCTATATCTCGATCGTTTTCAATCCGAACGAGGTTGCGGACAACATGCGGAAGTGGGGAGGATTTATTCCCGGTATCCGGCCGGGGAAGCGGACTTCGGACTTCATCAACGACGTTCTCACCCGGATCACGCTGGTCGGCGCGCTCTACCTGATTTTGATTTCGCTGATTCCGGAGTGGATGATTGCCGGCATCAAGCTGAACCACCTGCCGCTGATCGGGCGAGTTTTTGAGAACCTTCCCACCTGGGTAACCAACGGCCTGGGAGTGAATTTTTATTTTGGCGGAACCTCGCTGCTGATCGTGGTCGGCGTGGCGATGGATACGGTCACGCAAATCGAGGCGCAGTTGATCATGCGGCATTACGATGGTTTCACGCCGAAGAGCGGACGGATTCGCGGACGCCGGACCTGGTAAGAGAGTTATCAGTTCTCAGTTGTCAGTTATCAGTAAGTGCAGCGAGACCTTGGAGTTTTCTGAGAACTGGGAACTGAGAACTGAGTTTTGTGAGCGCGGAGGAGTGCGATATTTCCGCGACGGGAAATACGAGTAAAAGGGGCCATTTCGATGGCCAAAGAGTCGGCTGTTTCGACGGCCAATGACACCGCGCGAAATATTGGACCTGTGATTCTTCTTGGGCCTCCGGGAGCCGGGAAGGGCACGCAGGCCAAACAGATTGTCGAGCGTTACGGCGTTCCGCAGATATCGACGGGCGATCTCTTGCGGGATAACGTGGCGCGCGGCACTGAGCTCGGCATCGAAGCCAAGGCGATCATGGCGCGCGGCGAGCTGGTGCCGGACGAGTTGATGTACGGCATCGTGGCGGCGCGGCTGCGGGAGGCCGATTGTGAACGTGGATTTGTGCTGGATGGCTTTCCCCGGACGGCTGCCCAGGCAGGATGGCTGGATGCTTTCCTGGAAAAAGAGTTCTTTGACAATAAATCTGGAAAGAGATCTGACAAGCGATCGGGAAACTCAGAGCAGTGTGCGCCGGTTGTGATCCAGTTGCTGGTGGACTATACTCAGTTATTGCTGCGGCTTGCCGGGCGGCGTTCGTGTCCCACCTGTGGACGGCTCTATAACATCCACTTTCAGCCACCTCTCGTTGACGAGTTGTGTGATGTGGACGAATCCAAGCTGGTGATCCGGAACGACGATCGCGAGGAAGTGATTACCGAGCGATTCGCTACCTATGAGCGGCAGACCAAGCCGGTGGCGGATTACTACCGCGTGCAGCGGCGGCTGGTCGCGATCAATGCGGATCGGCCGATGGAAGATGTTACGGCGCAGATTTTCGGCGTGATTGACAGTCATCGCCAGGGCGGATGCTAGCGGCGAGGCATCGGAGCCAGGATCCGAATTAATTATGAGTTCTGGAGAAGACCGGATCATCCGCAAGTCGCCGGAAGAGATCGAAAAGATGAGGCGGAGCGGGAAGATGGTCCGCCAGATTCTGGATCATCTGAAAACGGTGGTGGCGGCGGGCGTTACCACGATGGATCTGGAGAAAGCCGCCGAGAAATTGATTGCGGAACTTGGGGCTACGCCGGCGTTCAAAGGATATTTCGGCTATCCATGCGTGCTGTGCACTTCGATCAATGAAGAGATCGTGCACGGCATCCCGTCGGAGAAGCGAACGCTGAAAACGGGAGACATCGTTTCGATCGACTGCGGGGTGGTGTGTGACGGGTATTACGGGGACGCTGCTATCACGGTTCCGGTGGGCCCGGAGTTGACCGCGGAATTGAAGAAGCTGCTCGAGGTGACCGAGGCTTCGCTGTACAAAGGGATCGAGCAGGTAAAGATCGGCAACACGGTGGGACACGTTGGGTCGGCGATCCAGAAGCACGTGGAAGCGAACGGATTCAGCGTGGTGCGCGACTTTGTTGGGCACGGCATTGGGACGAAGCTGCATGAAGCGCCGCAGATTCCGAACTTTGGCAAAAAGGGGCAGGGTCCGGAGTTGACCGAAGGCATGGTGCTGGCGATTGAGCCGATGGTGAATTCGGGGCGTCCGGAGATGAAAGTTTTGAGCGACAAGTGGACGGCGGTAACGGTAGACGGTAGTTACAGCGCTCACTTTGAGCATTGTGTGGCGGTAACGCGGCAAGGGCCGATGATATTGACCCAGTAGAAGCGATTAGCTTTTAGCTGTTGGCTTTTAGCTAAAGGCCAAGAGCTAACAGCCAAAGGCTTTCTTAAGGAGTCGATGAGTAAAGAAGACGCGATTGAGGTGATGGCAACGGTGCTCGAACCGCTGCCCAATGCCATGTTCAAGGTGGAGCTGGAAAACAAACACCAGGTACTGGCGCATGTTTCCGGCAAGATGCGGAAGAACTTTATACGGATTCTGCCGGGAGACAAAGTCGCGGTCGAACTTTCTCCGTACGATTTGAATCGCGGGCGGATTGTGTATCGCTATAAATAGTGTGCTGAGCTGCGCTGAGCTGGACAGCCGGCAGAGCGCCCGTCACTACACGAGGAGTTATGAAGGTAAGAGCATCGGTTAAGAAAATTTGCGACAAGTGCAAGGTCATTCACCGCAAGGGAGTCGTGCGGGTGATTTGCGAGAATTCGAAACATAAGCAGCGTCAAGGCTAACTGCGGGCCCGCCCAAGCAAAGCTTGGACGGGGCACCCTAAGACTTTGAGAACTGGTTTAAGAGAGGGATCATGGCTCGTATTGCAGGCGTCGATCTTCCGCGGAATAAGCGGTCGAATATCGCGCTCACTTACATCTACGGCATCGGCAACTCGCGCGCGGCGCGCATTCTGGACGCGGCGAACGTCGATCCGATGAAAAAAGTTTCCGACCTTGCGGAAGACGAGGTCAACCGCATTCGCCAGGTGATCGAGGCGGAAGGTTCGGTGGAAGGCGATCTGCGCAAAGACGTTTCGATGAACATCAAGCGGCTCATCGAAATCGGGTCCTATCGCGGATTTCGTCATCGCCGGAACCTGCCGGTTCGCGGGCAGCGCACGCACACCAATGCTCGTACCCGCAAAGGTCCGCGCAAAGGCACGGTCGCGCAGAAGAAGAAGACGGCTAAAGCGTAAACCGGTTGTCAGTTGTCAGTTATCAGTTCTCAGTTGGAGCGGAGAACGGGTTTACTGAGAACTGACGACTGAGAACTGAGAACTCCAAAAAATGGCAAAACCGGTAGCAGCAGGCGGCGCCGCGGCGCCCGAGAAAAAAACCAAGAAGAAGACGTTCAAGAAGAAAGAGCGCAAGCACGTTCCCCACGGACTGGTACACGTGCAGGCTTCTTTCAATAACACCATCGTGACTATCTCTGACATGACCGGCAATGTGCTGGCGTGGAAGAGTTCGGGCTCGCTGGGTTTTCGCGGGTCTCGTAAAGGGACTCCCTTCGCGGCGCAGCAGGCTGCGTCAAACGCGGCCAGCATGGCGCGCGATCACGGGGTACGCAGTGTGGATGTGCGGGTAAGCGGTCCGGGTTCGGGGCGCGAGTCGGCCGTCCGCGCGCTGGCCTCGGCGGGAATCGAAGTGCGATCGATTAAGGACACGACGCCGATTCCGCATAATGGGTGTCGGCCGCCGAAGCGACGGAGAGTGTAGAGACGGGGCTGCCACGTCTTGTCGGTGCTGGAACTGCGGCGTCCGATGAGCACGCGAGACGAGGCAAGCCTCGTCCTACAGGAACTGAGATTTGATTTTGGTCCGGGACGAAGGGTGAAGCCAAACCTGTAAACCGGTCATCTAACAAAGGAGAACAACTTGGCACGTTATACCGATGCAGTGTGTCGTCTTTGTCGCCGGGAAGGCATCAAGCTCTTCCTCAAAGGCACCAAGTGCTTCAGCGACAAATGCCCTATTGAGAAACGCAACTTCGCTCCCGGACAACACGGGAAGGACAAAAAGACCAAGGTAGTAGGTTATGGTCTGCAGTTGCGCGAAAAACAGAAAGCTAAACGCATCTACTTCACCCAGGAAGGCCAGTTCCGGAATTATTTCGAGAAGGCCGTTCGCTTCAAGGGTGTAACCGGCGCCAAGTTGCTCGAGCAACTGGAGCGGCGGCTGGACAACGTCGTCTACCGGTTGGGCTTCGGCATCTCCCGGCGCCAGGCGCGCCAGTTGGTGCGTCACGGACACGTGCAGGTGAACGGTAAGAAGGTGAATATTCCTTCGTACGAAGTCACGGTGGGCGAAGAGATTCAGATTCGCGAGGGCAGCCGCAAAATCCCGATTCTCGAAACGGCAAAGGATTTTGCCAGTCATCAGCCCGCGCCGGTGTGGTTGGAAATCGATCGCGAGAACTATAAGGGGCGCGTGATTGCGCTGCCGAAGCGCGAAGATATCCAGTTGCCGGTGAATGAGCAGCTGATTGTGGAGTTGTACAGTAAGTAAGTCGATAGTCGTTGGTCGATGGTCGTTGGCAAAACCACCGACCCGCGAACGACCATCGACTAACAACCAACGACTTTTTGGCCACTATTCGTGCCAGATCAGCCTTTTCCGGCTTTGACCTGAGTTGGCCGCTCAGCGAGCTGGGATTGAGC
Organism: uncultured Acidobacteriaceae bacterium; assembly: GCA_963760175.1. Taxonomy (GTDB): domain Bacteria; phylum Acidobacteriota; class Terriglobia; order Terriglobales; family Acidobacteriaceae; genus Acidiflorens. The sequence goes on along the minus strand of CAVXBU010000015.1, from coordinate 89,660 downwards.
CACATGGCCGAGAGGAGAAACACCTAATGCTTTGGAGAGGTTTTCAAAAACCGAAACGTTTGGCGAGCGATACCAGTTCGCTGACTGACAAATACGGGATGTTCTGGGCGCAGCCGTTTGAGCGCGGATTTGGCACCACCATCGGCAATGCGCTGCGGCGGGTGATGCTGAGTTCGATCGAAGGCGCGGCCGTTACCGCGGTGAAGATCGAAGGCGTGCTGCATGAGTTCCAGTCAATCCCGGGCGTAGTAGAGGACGCGACCGACATCATCCTCAACCTGAAGCAGGTTCCATTCAAACTGGCGGGAGACGGTCCGAAGGCGATTTACCTGCGCGCCGATCAGCCCGGAGTCGTTACCAGCGGCATGATCGAAGCCGACGGCGATGTGGAAGTGCTCGACAAAGAGATTTACATCGCAACGGTCAGCGAAGGCGGCAAGCTCGACATGGAAATGCGCCTGAAGCGCGGCCGCGGTTACGTTTCCGCGGACAAGAACTTCGAAGATGATCTGGGCATCGGATTCATTCCCATCGATTCCGTGCACACGCCGGTGCGCAAGTGCAACTACACCGTGGAAGCCGCGCGTTTGGGACAGATCACCGATTACGACAAGCTGACGGTGGAAGTCTGGACGAACGGTTCGATCACTCCCGGCGATGCGCTGGGGCTCTCCGCGAAACTGGTGAAGGATCACATGAATATCTTCATCAACTTCGAAGAAGAGATCGAGACGGCGTCGGCGAGCGAAGAGCGCAGGCCGGAGATCAAGAACGAGAACCTGAACCGTTCGGTTGAGGAACTCGAACTGTCGGTGCGCAGCTACAACTGCTTGAAGAACGCCAACATTCAGTCCATCGGTGAACTGGTGCAGAAGACCGAAGCCGAGATGCTGAAGACGAAAAACTTTGGCCGGAAGTCGCTGAACGAGATCAAGGAGATACTTTCCTCGATGGGTCTGAGCCTGGGCATGAAGATCGATGAGCACGGTAACGCCGTGCCCGGACCGACTTCGAACCTGGTGCTGCCGGCTTCGGCGTACGGCGATAACGATCTGTAGAGCAGTTCTCAGTTCCCGGTTCTCAGTTCTCAGTGAAAACCTTGGGAGCTGACATCGGGTTTACTGGGAACTGGGAACTGAGAACTAATTCAGGGGTAATCCATGCGTCACAAAGTTGCAGGATACAAGCTCGGACGAACCACTTCGCACCGTCGCGCCATGCTGCGCAACATGGTTACGTCGATCATCATGGAAGAACGCATTGAGACGACCGTGATCAAGGCGAAGGCGGTCCGTCCGTCGGTTGAGAAGATGATTACCCTGGGCAAGAAGGGCGATCTGGCGGCGCGGCGGCAGGCGGCGGCCTATTTGATGACGGACGAAGCCGTCCACAAGCTGTTCGATACCGTGGCTCCGCGCTTCGGCGACCGCAAGGGCGGATATCTGCGCATCGTTCGCACCGCTTGGCGAAAGGGCGACGGCGCCGAAAAGGCGTTCATCGAACTGCTGGGCAGCGAGCAGGTGATCGATGAGAAACGCCAGAAGCGAGCCGAAATCCGCGCCAAACGTGCCGAGGAAAACCGCAAGGCGATGGAGCACGCGGATGCCGAAGCGCAGGCGCAGCACGACATGGCTGCGAATGAGGCTGAGGGTAAGACTGAAGGTAGCGACAAGAAAGAGTAGGTTGCCGCGGGTCTCCAATCTGCCGTGAGAGCACTTTTAGGAAGCACAAAGGGCGTCCGGGATGGACGCCCTTCTTCATTCGTCCAAGTTCTGAAACTACTGTGTCAGCGGCCCGCTCACGGACCCAATCAAGCCGGTCTTGTTATCAAGCACGACCAGGCGAACTTGCTTGCCGTCTGCGGGCGCGTCAATGTCGAGGGGCACCATCAGTCCTTTAGCCATGACTTGCTGCAAGGTGGCTGCGTCGAAGGTGTGCTCCACCTTGATGCTGCGCGCCCCTCCCAGATTCTTGCCACTCGAGTTGTAGACGCCCGCATAGAAGGTCACATTCATCTTCGCGCCGCCGCTCGTGTCTTCTGTGCTTAAGGTGTGCGCGTCCACCAGGAATACGATTCGCGCCTTGCCTGGGTCCGTGGGCTTCACCTGTGCCATGAATGACACCTGCGTTGCTGGACCACTCAACTGGAACGCGTTCACTACTTCCTGATCCGGCTTCCAGTTTTTATCCGGCGTCGGATCCACCGCGAAATATCCCCTGCGATAGCGGACCTCCACGTCTCCACGGTCGAGTTTGACCTTGAGCGTACGGAACTTTCCGTCCCACTTCTTGTTCTCTGTGTAATAGCCGAGCGAGTAAGAACAATCTTCATCCGCGACTGCCAACTCGATGCCGTCCTTGATTTCATTCTGATTGGAATAGGCTTTCCCGCCGGTTTCCGCCGCCAGATCCTGCAAGGCAAACGTGTTGTTGACATCAATCCCGCTCGTCATGATGCCGCGCATATCGACTGGATAAATGGCTATGCCAGCGCTCGCCAGGTCTGCCTCGGCGCGCTTGATCGCATCTGCGTACTTCGCCACGCGCTCCTCGTAACGGCCATTGACCCTGGATTTGTCTAAAGAGTTCTGCCTGGCAGAGGGGAGATCGGCCATCAGCTCCGCGTTAGTGACGTTTTGGTCCTCTGGAATGAGATTGAACGGGAAAGAGGCCGTAAGCCAAACCACGGTCTTACGTCCGGAGAATCCGGAAAGCATCCGCGAGAGATCCTGCATCGCCTGCAGCGTGATCATCGTGCGGCGGTCATGGTTGTACTCCGCCACCTCGCTCTCGAAGCCGGCAAGCTGCGCCTGCGCCACGGAGATGGCCAGCAAGGAAGCGTTGCTGAGCCCACTGTCGGCGACCAACGTGGGCGTTGTCGCCCCAGTTTGAAGAATCGGCGACTGCGGACGCAGGTTGTTGATCGCCGTCGTCAGAATCTTCGGATCGTTCGTAAAATTCTGCAGCATCCACAAACGGTCCGCCAGCGCCATGACCGCCATCGGCTTGCCTGCATGGTTCTGTTCCAGGGCATATTTGAGCATTTGAGATCGGCCGTAGGACTGATCCGAAAATCCAGAGTTTGCCGCGTCCAACAGCAGAACGGTCGGAACCCCGGCTGGCTTCAGAAACTCGGGATGATTGGAGAGGATGCCCGGAGGTGGAGTCTGCGGACTGACTTGATTCGCGCCCGGCGGCGTGAAAGTCGCGATCTTTTGCTGCTTTCCATTTTCCTCAACCGTGAAGTCCGCAGGCTGCAAGCCGGTGATGGGCTGGCCCTTCTTGTCCTTGACGACCACGTCAACCATGATCAGCCGCGTGTTGGTCCGAATCGTGAAGCTGGGAACTTCGTTGGATGCCTGCTGAGCGCTCAAGATTGTCGGGCCGGCCGCCAGATTCAGGACCAGGGCTGAAGCGAGTGCGATTCGAAAGGGAAGGTTACGCAACATAGAGCCTCCACAGAACGGCGGAACTCACGCAATTAGCGAAAATGTACCCTGTTTCAGACCCTTTGGCAAACCAGAGTTGGCTCTCAAGTCCGACTGCATTTGCCGGATGGATAACCGCTCCCTACAATAGATGTTTAATACGAAAATCCTATGATCCATTTTCCCGTTCCCGAAGCCCTCACATTCGACGACGTGCTGCTGCTGCCGGCGCGCTCCGAAGTCGTGCCCGCGCAGACCAACACGCAGACCCAACTCTCGCGCAATATTCGGCTGAACATTCCGATCATCAGCGCCGCCATGGATACGGTGACCGAGTCGCACATGGCGATTGCGCTGGCGCAGCAGGGAGGCCTCGGCATCATTCATCGCAACCTGACCATCGATCAGCAGGCCAATGAAGTCGACAAGGTAAAGCGTTCGGAGAGCGGCATGATCGTCGATCCGGTCACCATGTCGCCGGATGCCAAGGTTTCCGATGCTCTCGAAGTCATGAAGCAATACAAGATTTCAGGGGTACCGATCACCCTGAAGGATGGAAAGCTGGTCGGCATTCTCACCAATCGCGATCTGCGTTTCGAGACGCGCTTCGATATTCCCATCAGCAAGGTGATGACCCAGAAGAACCTGATCACGGTGCCGGTGGGGACGACGCTGGAGCAAGCCGAAGAGATATTGCACGAACACCGGGTAGAGAAACTTCTGGTGGTCGATGACAAGTACAACCTGAAGGGCTTGATCACGGTTAAGGACATCCAGAAGAAACTGAAATATCCCGGCGCCGCCAAAGACAATCAGGGGCGGCTGCGGGTGAGTGCGGCGATCGGAGCGACGGGTGATTTTCTGGAGCGCGCGCAGGAACTGGCGCGCGCGAAAGTCGACGTGCTGGCGATTGACAGCGCGCATGGGCATTCCACGCTGGTGATTGAAGCGGTCAAGAAGGTGAAAGCGATGTTGCCGGAGGTAGAACTGATTGCCGGCAATGTAGCGACTTTCGACGGCGCCTGCGAATTGGTGCGGGCGGGAGTCGACGGGATTAAAGTCGGCATTGGTCCGGGCTCGATCTGCACCACGCGCATCGTAACCGGCGTGGGCGTGCCGCAGATCACGGCGATTGCGGAGGCGGCGCGGGCCACGCGCGATTCCGGTGTTCCGGTGATTGCCGATGGCGGCATCAAGTATTCCGGCGATATCGTCAAGGCCTTGGCGGCGGGCGCTTCCGCGGTGATGATCGGATCGATGTTTGCGGGAACCGATGAGAGCCCGGGTGAATTGATTCTGTATCAGGGCCGGACCTTCAAATCGTATCGCGGCATGGGATCGCTGGGAGCGATGGCGCAGGGTTCGAGCGAGCGCTATTTCCAGAACTCCGATGGAGATGCGTCGACCGAGATTCCGGCCATGGGAGAAGAGTCAAACCGGCTGGGTAAGCTGGTGCCGGAGGGAATTGAAGGGCGCGTGCCCTATCGTGGATCGGTGGCGATGATCGTGCACCAGATGGTGGGCGGACTGAAGTCGGGCATGGGTTATTGCGGATGCCAGACGGTGGCTGAACTGCAGCAGAAGGCGCGATTCGTGCGCATCAGCGCGGCCGGCCTGCGCGAAAGCCATGTGCACGACGTGATGATCACGCGCGAAGCTCCGAACTACGCGGCGGAATGAGGGACGAGGCCGAATTGACTACCAATTTGACGGCGCCTCGTTCCAATCTGATGCGTCCCAGTCCGGTGCGTCCCAATCTAGTGCGCGCCTGGTGGCCGGCCGCGGTCTGGATCGGCCTCATCGCGTTTGAGTCCACTGATTTCTTCTCGTCACGGAATACAAGCAGTGTGCTGTACACGATACTGACGTATGTTTTCGGCCACATCGATTACCAAAAGTTCTTCGTCTTCCATCACTATCTGCGTAAGACGGGACACGTCGTCGGATACGGCATGCTCGGCCTGCTGCTGCTGCGAGGGTGGCGGGCCACGTTCGGTTATGGTCGGGCGTTACTGTGGCGCACATCGTTGCTGTCATGGCTGGGGACGGCTTTCGTAGCGTCGATGGATGAATGGCACCAGAGCTACATTCCATCGCGGACAGGAACCTGGCGGGATGCGGTGCTCGATAGTGTGGCGGGCTTGGCGTTTCTGCTGGTCGCGTATTTCTGGTTGCGCCGAACGTCCGAAGGTGAGCCCGAACACTTGTAGGAATGCGGCGCGCTGCGTGTCAAACAGGGCCACCAAACCGAGGCCATCGGCGCTGCCGAGACGGGGCGAGCCCCGTCTCTACACGTCAGCCTCGCGCGGGTGAACGGTGGGCGAGCAGCGCGAATGCTGAGACGGTAGCGATCGCTGCCGAAAAATAGAACGGCATCGCCGGGCCGTACGCCTTCCAAAGCGCTCCCGTGATGACACTCGAGAGCAGCGTGGTGATGCTCGCGAGAAACGAATAAATTCCCAGAGCTCGGCCCCGAACATCTCCAGCCACGCTTTCGACGACCAATGCCTTGAGCACCGGATTGGTCAGCGCATAAAAGAGTCCGTAGAAGGCCATGGTCAGCCATATCGCGAGCTGGGAAGGCGCGAGTGCGAAGACAAAATAGACGATGGCGAAAACGAAATATCCAGCGGCGGCGATCGCCGAACGCGAGAAGCGGTCGCTGAACTTACCGGCAGGCCAGGAAAGCAACGTGAAGGTGATGTTGAAGACCAGTCCGAGCAGCGGCGCGCGAGACGCTGGAATGCCGACATTTCCGGCGCGCAGGACGAGGAACATGTCGCTGGAATTTCCCAGCGAAAACAGGGTGACCACGGCGAGCACGTAGTAGAAGCCGGCCGGCAATTTTGGCACGTAACCGCCGAGCTTCGCTCGGCCTGGACGGGCGAGGGCGCCCGTCCCCACACCGGCAACGCGGCGAACCTCGCGAATCCCGAGCCAGGCGACGAGCACGCATAGAGCTCCCGGGATCGCAGCCGACGCGAATACGCCGCGCATGCCGAAGTGTCCGATAACCGCCAGCGCCAGCAGCGGGCCGGCGATGGCGCCGGCGGAATCCATGGCTTGAATCAGGCCGTAAGCGGAGCCGAGGGCTGACCGGTCGACCGAGTCGGCCACCATCACGTCGCGGGCGGTGCCCCGAACGCCTTTGGCAAAACGATCGCAAAAACGAATTCCCAGAATCTGCCACCACGAAGAAACCAGCGCCAGCAGCGGCTTTACCGCGTTAGCGACGAAGTATCCGCCGACCACGATGGGCTTGCGGCGCGAAATCTTGTCGGTCATGTAGCCGGAAAAAAGCTTGGCGAAAGAGGCCACACTCTCGGCGATGCCTTCGATGATCCCCAGTTGCGCCGGTCCAGCGCCGAGCGATGTGAGAAAGGCGGGCAGCACCCAGTACGCCATTTCGCTGGCCGTGTCGTTAAGAAACGAGGTCAGGCCGAAAACGTATATATTTCGGGGGGTGGATTGGGAACGACGTGGAGGCGATGTTTCCATATTCCGTCCCCTGAAAAATAACACGGAGAAAAACAACCTTGGGCGCCCGATTGCTCGTGGCTCGCAGCTCGAAGCTCGCGGCTGCTGTCTTTCCTGCACGCGTCCAGTAGAATATAGATAGATGGCCGACCGCACTTTTACCCTCGATGAAGCGCAGATGCTGTTGCCGATTCTGGAATCGCTGCTCAAGCAGGCAATCAATGGCAAGAAGCTGATTGAAGACGTGGACGCCGAGTTGCAGGAGACGGCGCACCGGGTTTTTCTCAATGGCGGCATGCTGCTGAATGTGGTCCATCTGGCGCGGCGCAAGGCGGAGCGCGAAAGGGCGATTCGCCGCATCAAAGATGCCCTCGCCGAAATTGATGCGACCGGCGTGCAGGTGAAAGATATCGACATCGGACTGCTCGATTTCCCCTGCAAGGTGGAGGGGGAGATCCTCCTGCTGTGCTGGAAACTGGGCGAGCATACGATTACACACTGGCACGGGACGAACGAGGGTTTCGCCGGGCGCAAGCCGATCGACCAGCGAATCTCGAACGCGGGCAAGAAGCGGCCAAAGTAGAACGATGCCGTTTGTTAATCTCCCCCGGGTCTGTCATCCTGAGCGAAGCGAAGGACCTTTGTACTTGCTCGTAGCCTGCTCACCCGCACCCTCTCAGAAAAGATCGCGCAAGTTTAAAACCTCGCCCCGTTCCTTATATTCGAGAGTGATCCGAGCAGGCGGTGAGCAGGTTGGGTGAAGGCAGGACTCCGGCCATGCACTAATGGGGGTCGAGCAGGGGCCGGATATTCTGTTAAAATCACGTTATCCGAGGCTGTCACTTATGTTTACTGGGCGCAAACTGGCGTTGACGCTGGCTTTCACGGTTCTGGTTGCAGTGGCCCTGGGGGTCAGCTGCCGGGGTTTTTTTGTGAATCCCACGCTCCAGTCGATTGCCGTTAGTCCGTCCACCCCGCAGGTTTCGATTGGCGGTCAAACAACGCTGAGTGTGTATGGCACCTACAGCGACGGTTCGCGTAATGTAGTCAACAGCGGCGTAAGCTGGTCGGCCCTCCCCACAGGCGTGGTCACGATTGTCGGCACCGGCAGTGCGACCATCACCGGGGTAGCAACAGGTACAACCACTATAACCGCGGAGGCGCAGGCCCTGACGTCCACCGCTTCCGCCACCGTGATCGGCAACGTTTCCTCAATCGTGATCAGTCCCACCAGCGGCACCATCACTGTGGGGCAGACCCCCGGCCAAGCCTTCAGCTTTGCGGCGACTCCTGGCCCGCCGAATTACGTTACGACCGGCAATGGTGGTACCTTGAACATCACGCCGTCCGATGGTTTTCTCTCGTGCATAGTCTCCGTGGATAGCAACAACAATCCAAATATGGTGTGCTCGGTGGGCTCAACTGGAGGCTCTTCGCAATACTTCCTGGTGATGACCTATCCGAGTTCCACGGGCGGCACGGTAACCTCAAACACTGCCACGCTGAATGTGTCTGGAACTGGCGGTTAGGCAGCGCGGGTACCCCAGGTCTCGGGCTTTTCGAGACCTCGGATTCCACCTTTGTGTAAACAGCCAGCCAGACGACAGGTCGGAGTGACCAAATCAGCACCGGCAGATGCGGCCGACGCGCTATATTGGGTAGCGACCCCGTGAAACGCATCCTTCATCGCTCCTTCTTGTTGTCGATTCCGCTTCTCTCTCTCCTCCTACTGTTCGCGTGCCGCGGACGCGGGCGCGTGCTGGAGATCGCCTACGTTTCCGGCGTCAAGGTCGACCTGCGCGACCACGTGATCGCGGCGTATCAAAAAACCGGGACGGTGAAGAACGGAGAACGAGTGGAAGTTCTCGACCATGACCGCCACTTCTCCAAAGTGCGCACCACAACCGGCGCGACGGGATGGGTGGAGCAGCGCTACCTCGTCGGTCAGGACGTTTACGATCAGATCCAGAAACTGACCGCGGACAACCAGAACGATCCGGTGCAGGCGCAGGGCACGACGCGCAACGATACGAATCTGCACGTCGAACCGGGACGCGAAACCGAACATCTCTATCAGATTTCTTCGGGCGAGAAGTTGTCGGTATTAAAGCGGGGCACGGCGGAGAAGCAGGCTGCGGTTGCGCCGGGGTCGCGCTCGGCCACGGGCACCAATCCGCAGGATAGAAAACAGCCGGCAATTCCGGTTCCGGTAATAGAGGATTGGTGGCTGGTGCGCGACTCCAACAACCGTGTTGGCTGGGTGCTCGCCCGCATGGTGGATCTCGACGTTCCACTCGACGTCGCGCAATACGCGGAAGGCCAGCGCATCGTCGCATACTTCGTGCTGGACCGGGTGCAGGATGGAGACAAGAAAGTCGCGCAGTACTTGACCGTCCTTACCGAACCCAAAGATGGACTACTGTTTGACTTCAATCAGATTCGCGTCTTCACCTGGAATGTGAAACACCATCGCTATGAGACGGCCTATCACGAACGCGTGGAAGGCATCCTGCCGGTGACGGTTGGGCAGGAAACCTTCGACAAGGACGGCCTGTTACCCGTGTTCACGATTCAGGCGGAAGACGCCCAGGGCAACGTCACCGCGCGCAAGTACAAGCTCAACACGCCGATCGTGCGTCGCGTGTACGCTCCGGGAGAAGAGCCAGCGCGGGGTGCGACGAAGCGAGAAGCGCGACGGAAGGAATAATTGTGCTACCGCCGAGATGAAGGAGGTCCTTCGCTTCTCCACCCCATCGCGCCAAAAGCGGGCGCGCTGGGGGCCCGGTTCGCTCAGGATGACAATATTGTTTAAGTTTTCCCGGCGAACTACGGCGTCTCGGCGGTGAGGCGCCCTTTACGAGTAGAACTACGAGTAGAACTCGGCAATGCTCTCGACTACCCAGCCGATCTCGGTTTCGGTCAACTCCGGGAACATCGGCAACGCGACAATTTCCTGCGCGGCCTGTTCGGAGACCGGCATGTCTCCCGCCTTCAGTCCGAGGTAGGAAAAGACGGGCTGCAAGTGCAGCGGCAGCGGGTAGTAGATTTCCGACCCGATCTTTCGGTCAGTAAGGAATTTTCGCAGGTCGTCGCGGCGCTGGGCGCGAATCACATATTGATGAAACACATGTTTGGCTTGCGGAGTCCGCGCCAACAGGCGCACCGGTGCAGTTTTCTGGTTCGAAATATGATCGGAGGCCTGCTTCGAAGCAGGGCCGGAAGTTAGCCCGGAGTCGACGAACAGCCGGTCATAGGTGGCAGCGTGCTGCCGGCGGCTCTGGTTCCACTCCGCGATGTGGGGCAGTTTCACGCGCAGCACTGCTGCCTGAATGGCGTCCAAGCGTCCATTCCAGCCAAATTCGTTGTGATAGTAGCGCCGGGGACTGCCATGATTGCGGAGCTGCCGCATGTGCTCGGCCATCTCGTGGCTCGTGGTGGTGACGATGCCCGCGTCTCCGTAGGCGCTCAGGTTCTTGGTGGGATAAAAACTGAAAGCGGCGGATACGCCGAGCGCGCCCGCACCGCGTCCGCCCCATTCGGCGCCGATCGCCTGGGCGGCATCCTCGACGATTGCGATTTTCAATTCGTCCGCATGCGCATATTCCGCAACTATGCGGTCGAGCGCATCCATGTCGGCGCACTGGCCGTAAAGATGCACGGGAAGAATGGCGCGAAGATTTTTGGGTCGCCTGGCGCGGAGTTGACGGGCAACCAGCGTCGTATCGATATTCAGCGTGCCCGGATCGACGTCCACGAATACCGGCGTTGCGCCTGCCCGCACAATTGCGCTGGCTGAGGCAAAGAAGCTGAACGCCGTGGTCATGACCGAATCTCCGGGCTTTACGCCCGCAGCGACCAGCGCAAGCCAGAGGGCCTCCGTTCCCGACGCGCAGCCGACGGCGTACTGCGCTCCGGTCAGAGCGGCAATCTCACGTTCGAGCGCTTCGACCTCCGGACCAAGAATGAAGCTCTGCGAATCGCACACGCGCGCGATGGCGGCCAGCACTTCTTCACGGATGCGATCGTACTGGCGGCGCAAGTCCAACAGAGGAACAGCGAGAGAGCAGCGACAGGCTCCGCTGAGCGGTTTGCTGCCGTCGTGCGTGGGGATGAGAGACTGGACTTCACCACAACCAGATTCTAGCAGGCGCAGTCAGCGCACAGGCCCGATCTTCAGTGGGCAATCGAGTGCGCAATTTTATCTAGCGCCGCCGCATAATTTTTGGCAGGGCCGGGGTGGTGGGGCGACGCGAGCCCTCGGTGACTACGCGTCCGCCCAATTTGTTCTTGTCTTTTCTTGTCTTTGTCTTTGTGCCAGCGCCCTTTGCCCGCGCGTCCGCGGCATCATCCAGAAACCGCTGCCAGAGCGCTAGCTCCGCGCGCAACCGGTCGAGATCAAGTTCGGGAAACGAGCTGTCCGCACCGTTGAGATTACGCAGAGCACGCTCCAGAACCGAACGCGCGCCCACTTGGTTGCCTTTGGACTGGTGATGGAAAGCGACCGCCAACTGAACCATGCCCTGGACGTGCAGCCGGAGATGCCCAGCCGAGGGCCGGTCGCGAGGTTCATCTCCCGGCCGATCGCGCGGCCGATCGCGAGGTATCGAGCGCCAGACGTCTTCGAGCACTTCGTGAGCGTCGAAAAAGTGGGCTCGGTTGAACAGGTCCAGACCTCTGTCCATTTCCTCGTGGTTAGGCGACACACTCATACTCATACTCATAATCATAATCATTGCGGACCGGCGTTCACCGATTGCGGCATTCTGGGTGAAGTATCTTGCACTGCCGTAAACCTGGTCACTGACCGGCAAGACAGGGCCGATCTCAGTTCGGGTGTATACCATAAATCATAGCTAGCTCATTCGTTCCATACGGATTTTGATAGCTTAGCGCCTAGCCGACTTGACACAAGCCATTGAAAACAATCGTCGAAACGAACTATTTTGTTGTGGAGTGTGACTTGCACTGTCAATTGATGTTTGTTCTTGCGAGCAGGAAAAATAGTTTGTACAATTCGCAGTTCTCGGTGCCCGAGATAAAGTGGGGTTAGGTTTTTGGAAAAAACAAGGAAGCTTGACCACGGAGGTTGTTGCGCCATGAAGTCCTTCCAGATTCTCAGTATCCTTCTTGTCGTTGTCTTCACACTGGTCTGCACGATTCCCGCGAGTGCCGACGTCTACGGCAGCCTTCGCGGTACGGTGCAGGACTCGACCGGGGCGGTAGTATCCGGCGTCAAGCTGACCGCAACCAATGCAGCCACGGGAATCAGCTTCACCGAGACCTCCAAACCTGACGGCACTTTTTCCTTCCAGCAACTTCCCATCGGCGACTACAGAATCAAGGCCGAGCTGACTGGCTTCAAGGCGTACCAGGCGTCAGGCATTCACCTGGATCTCAACCAAGTGTACGACCTGAAGGTGAAGCTAGCCGTAGGCGCGGTTTCCGAACAGATCATCGTAGAAGCCAATCCCGTTCAAGTTGAAACCACGAGCATGCAGCAGGGGACGGTGATAAGCGGCGAGCAAATCGTGGATATGCCGTTGAATGGCCGCAACTGGACCCAGCTGCAGCAACTGGAGCCCGGCGTGGTGTCGTCGTCCGATCGCTTCGGCACAAATTACTCGACAAACGGCTCGGAATCACAGCAGAACGCCTTCCTGATTAATGGCGTCGACGCCAACGACGCAGCGCTGAATTCCAACCTGCTCACTCCGAGTCCGGACGCGATCGGCGAGTTCAACATGGTGACGAGCACCATTAACCCGGAGTACGGGCGCAACTCGGGCGCCATTATCAATGCAGTCATCAAGAACGGCACGAACCAATTCCATGGGAATGGGTTCGAATTCTATCGCGACACTTTCCTCGATGGCCGGAACTATTTCGAAGGACTTGCGGGTATACCCGCCACTCCCTTTCACCGGAACCAATATGGCGCAACGATAGGAGGCCCGATCGTCAAGGATAAAGCCTTTTTCTTTTTCTCCTATCAGGGCGAGAAGGAAAGAGTTCCTCAGACTGGTTACGGCACAACCCCGGTCTACTCCTCTGCCCAAGCCGGCGGCGATTTTAGCGTCTCAAACTCGCTCAGCCCCATCGGTGGCACTGGCAATGTCAGTCCCACCGCTATGTACGGCGACAGTGCGTCTCCCTGTCCGGTTAGCGGAGGTACTCCGTGCGTGCCCGGAACGCTTGTATAGCTGCTCTGTTCTCCACCAACCAAATCCCGACCGCAGGATTTTGATCCGCTGGCGGTGAAGCTGGTGACTCAGTTCGTCCCAGCGTCCCAAAATGCTGCCACCTGTAATAACGCGCCCCCCCGCCCGCGGGCCCCGCCGACGCGCAAGCGTGCAATTATACGTACAACGCAAAAGAGCAGCTTACGGACAACCAATATCTCTACCGGATCGACTATAAGTTGCGACAGAACGACTCGCTCTGGTTCTACAGCATGTACGAGTCGGAACCGTTCTCGTCTGATATACCGTTTGTGGGAGCTACGCTACCCGGCTTCCCCGAGACGAACCAGGAGAAGACGCAGCAATACACGGTAGACTGGACGCACACATTCTCACCGACTACTTTGAATGAAGCCCGCTTTGGCTATGTTCGTTTCAACTATCAGGCCGTGCTGCCCGCGAGTACGGTGGACCCAGTAGCCTATGGATTCACCGGCATTGCCCCTCAGACCTCTAAATATAACTCCCTGCCGGTCATGAACGTTGCGGGGTTGTTCGACCTAGGGTTCAGCTCCGATGGACCGCAGCCGCGCTACCAGAATACCTATGAATTTCAGGACAACTTCAGCAAGGTTTGGGGACACCATACCTTTAAGGCTGGCTTCACCATGGAGCGCCTGGAAATCAACAACCCCTTCTACAATAACCTATATGGCACGTACAATTTCAACGGCGGGGGCCCATATTCCACGGGTGTTTCGGGGGCCGACTTTCTGCTCGGATTGCCCGACAACTACGCTCAGGGCAGCGGGTCGATCATCGATGGACGTGGGCGGGAATACTACTCTTACGTTCAAGACCTATGGCAAATAAGGCCGAATCTCACGCTGACGCTGGGCACGGGATGGGACATCGAGACGCCGTGGTATAACCTGTATTACGGCGGCGAAGTTAACGTTGCCTGGCGTCCCGGCCAGCAGTCAACTGTGTATCCTGAGATGCCGCCCGGCTTTGTCTATCCCGGCGACGCAGGCATCAATAAGTACGGCGGCACCTCTATCCATTATGACAACCTGGCTCCGCGTCTGGGTTTCGCATGGAGCCCGGGGGGTAGTCGCAACTGGAGCATCCGCGGTGGCGATCGGAATGTACTACAACCGCTCCGAAGAAGAGTTGATTCTCCAAGGCCTGGCGAACCCTCCGTTCGCCCTTTCCACGACTGGAGGAACGCTTGCGGGCTCGCCGGTATTTGAATCGCCCATGAATGGCTACGTTGCCGGGAGTCCGGGTACCATCGTCAATCCAATTCAACAGCAGACCGGGGTGGCACAGCCCTTCCCGTATGTTGCGCCGGCCAAGGGCGCCAGTTTCAATCCCGGGACGTTCTTTCCTATTGGTTTTAACTGGAATGCGTACGACCCGAAATTCACATCGCCGCGATCCACCAACTTTAACCTCACGGTCCAACGGCAGCTTGACAGAGCCACCATCGTTTCAGTTGCCTATGTAGGAAGCATTGGCCGCCACGAAGAAGGCGCTCTGGACGCTAATCAGGCGGGCCAATATCCTGGAACGAATGCGGCCGCCGCAGCCGCCGGTTGTTCCACCGGTCTTGGCTTGGCGTTTGCACCGTGCCCACAAGCCACGATAACGGGGGGGGCGGGCTTGCCCTACGTTAACGGACCCCCGGTCCCAGGAGCGACGCCGTATAACCTTGGAGTTTATGGCCAACCCGGCATTCAAGCTACGGGATGGAATTCGAACTACAACTCGGTTCAGCTGGAATACAACCGGCATTTCAGCAATGGTTTGCAGGTTCTGGCTGCCTATACCTGGTCGCGTTACTTCGACCAGACCTCAAGTTTTGAGAATGGTGCATTTAACTTTCCCGGACCTAGTCCCTGGGGCAAAGCGGGCCGGGACTCGATGTATGCCCCTGCGGCGAGCGACGCGCCGCAGCGTTTCGTCGCGAGCTATACCTATACGCTTCCCATCTTCAGGCTGACTCACAAATGGAAGCGGCTGACCGACGACTGGAACGTCTCCGGGATTTACACGCTGCAACACGGGTTCCCGGTCCCGGTTTTTGACCTCTGGGAGCACTCGTTGACCTGCGACGTCAGTGGATTCGCCTTCTATGCGTGTCCGGATCGGCCGAACGTAATCGGCAAAGTGCAATTGCTCAATCCCCGCAGCACGGTAGCTAGCATTGGGGCGCCTTTCTGGTTCACCAATGGCTCGTCAGCCTTTTCAAACGGCTGCCCTGGCAATGTCCTGGGCCCGGCGTGTGGCAGCGTCATCCCTGGGTATACTGGCGCCGGCATTGGGAATGCGTCCCGTAATCCGTTCTATGGCCCGGGACTCAATTACACGGACATGGCGATCGAGAAGAATATTCACATCGATGAGGCGCGTTATTTCCAACTCCGGCTGGAGACCTTCAACACCTTCAACCACGCCAATTTCTGCCCACCGGCGAACTTCGGTTCGTGCTCGGGCACTCCCTCCAACGATGCTTCGTTCCTGGATGCCGGCACCTTCGGCCAAATCTTTGGCGTAAGGGCGCTCAGCACCCAAGGAGAGGGTCGCGTGGTGCAACTGGGTGCGAAGTTCTACTTCTAAACCCGCCCGCGGTTGGCTTATCGCTTATTCGAGGGTGTCCCGAAGCATCGGGACGCCCTTTAATTTTGCGCAAATCCTAGGCCCGGGTTTTTGCGACGTGGCCGCAGCCCACCCCCGGTCGGCTATTTGAGCGGAACCTGGGAGCTGCATTTCTGCGGGCTGGCTATTTCTGAGTTCCTTTACTCCGTTCTCTTTTAGCATCTTCGGTGCGTCCGGTATGCTCGTATGCCTCGGCCAGCGCGGCATGAGCGGGCGAGAATTCCGGCAGGAGCCGGGTGGCGATTTCGAGGTGGACGATGGCGGTTGCGAAGTCCCCGGTGTTTAATAGGAGCAGGCATGCGCCGATTTCGTAGTGCGCCCAGGCGGAGTCGGGCTGGAGTTCAATCGACTTTGTGCAGATGCTTGACCGCCTCGGCGTATTGCGCTTTTCGGGCCAGCGCCACGCCGAGCGTGTACTGCGCCAGATAGAGGTTGGGGTCGGCGGAGACGATGGGCTCGAGCGTGGCGATGACGCGGGCGATCTGCTGGCTATGCCGACTTGGCTTCGGCTGGTCGGAGCCGAGGCGGCTGCGATGCACTTTGTTGGCGGTCGCTATTTTGTCCTTGGGATCGGTTCCAGCGACCGCGGCGGCAGGGCCCGACGACTTTTGCAGTCCGACGTATCCAAGCGACGCCAGTTTCTGCATCTCGGAAGAACTCAACTCGGCGGAAGACTTGCCGGTCTCGCCGCTGAAATGGCGGTCGAAATTCTCGAGCTGCGCGGCCATGGTGTCGAGCGTGGCCTTCGAAGTCTGGGCCAGGTTGTGGGCGGCGCCGGGGTCGGCGGCCAAGTCGTAGAGTTCGGGCTTGGGGGCGCGAATGTAGAGATACTTGCCGGCGCGCCAGGATTCGAGCGGGCTCCAGCCGAATCCGCGCTGGGGCAGATCGGCGCGGGAATACACGGGCTGATCGTTATTGTTATTACCAACACCATTATTGCCAACGCCGCCGCCGGATTTTGCGATGCGCATCAGCGACTGTCCCGGCATTTGCGAGGGAACTGGGATCGCGGCGATTTCAAGCAGGGTCGGAGCGATGTCCACGAGCCTGACTTTGGCAGCCACTCGGGCGGAACCGCGGTAGGCAGCGGGCGTGTTTCTGGCACACCGGCTGGCCTGCCGGAGACTGGCTTTGCGGAAGTTTGATCAGCAGGGGAACATGAATGGTCTCGTCGTAGAGAAAAATGCCGTGTGCGTCTTCGCCGTGGGCGCCCAGGCTCTCACCGTAGGTCGGCGACGACGACCACGGCGGTTTCTCCGTAGACTTTTCGCTGCTGCAAGGCGCTGATTAGTTTTCCGACGGCGGCATCGGCCGCGGCGATCGCTGGAATTGTAGGAAGCGCCGGGGGCGCGCGCATCGCTGATATGAACATCGATATGAACATCGGCGATGTGAACCCAGAGAAAAAATTGGCTTTGGCTTTGTCCTTGGCTTTGTCCTAGCGCGTTGTGGTCCAGCCAGGCGAGGGCGCGCGCGACCACTTGGTCTCCGCGGCGCTCGGTTACGGGAGGACGCGCGTCGCCGGGGATCGCTGGCCGAAAGCCGGCGTCGTAAGTCTGGAAGCCGCGATCGAAGCCTTGTGCCAGCCCGTTCAACGGGTCCAGATCAATGGAGCCAACAAACGCGGCGGTGCGATAGCCTTGCGCCTTCAACAACTCCGGGAGGTAAGGCAGCGACGCCGGGCAGCGTACCGCCAATTGCGCTCATGCCGGTGCTCTGCGGGTAGGCTCCGGAGAGAATGGCCGCGTGGGAAACCACGCTAGCGGGCGCTTGGGCATAGGCATGCTCGAAGACGATGCTCTCTTTTTCTTTGGCGAGGCGGTCGAGGTTGGGCGTAAGCGCACCCTTGGCGCCGAGAAAGCCCATGCGGTCGGCGCGAGTGGAGTCGAGTGTGATCAACACCAGGTTGGGTTTGGATGCGGCTGCGGCGAAAGAAAAGGTAAGAAAGATCAGGCTCACGCCGGCGATGACTTTTCGGATCATGAGTGTAAGTGTAAAGGCTACAATCGGCTATTGATAAAAGCCATGCTGCCTCGGGATCTCCAGCTCTTGTGATTAGCCAGCAAGGTTCAGCCAGTAAGGCTCGATGCCGCCTCCGCGACCATGCTGTAACACTATCTTAGCCAGGGATCAATTTTGCAGATCACAACTGCGTTAAGTGACCGCGCTCTTCAGAAAACGTCTTCGGCTGGTGTGCCTGCTGGCTTTCTGCGCCGCGGGTCTGAGCCTGCTTCTCTCGTGCCAGCACGCGCGCGGCGGAGCGGCTGCGTCCCGAGGAAGCTGATCATCCTCGGCGTCGACGGACTCGATCCGGACCTGCTCACGAAGTTCATGGCTGATGGCAAGATGCCGAACTTTGCGCGACTGGAAGAGCAGGGATCGTTCCGGCGTTTGACGACCAGCATCCCGCCGCAGAGTCCGGTGGCGTGGTCGAACCTGATCACGGGAATGAATGCCGGCGGGCATGGAATCTTTGATTTCATCCACCGCGATCCGAAAACTTTTCAGCTGTATTTTTCCACCTCGCGGGTTGAAGGCGCCGAAGCACAGCTTTGCATCTCGGCAGTTGGGTGATTCCGCTGGGCAGCGGTTCGGCGGAACAGTTGCGGCACGGCAAGGCTTTCTGGGAGATTCTGGATGAACAGAGTGTGCCCAATTATGTTTACCGCATCCCGGCAAATTTCCCTCCGATCGCCGCGAAAGGAAAAACGCTTTCCGGCATGGGCACGCCCGATCTGCGCGGCACCTATGGCACGTTCACTTTTTATACCGATGACCCGACCGCAGCGGTTGGAGCCGTCGAGGGCGGGGAAGTGGTGCAGGTCGACGTGAAGAACAATCGGGTCGCGACCAATCTGATCGGACCGGACAACACGTTTCGCAAGAACTCGCCTCCGGCTACAGAGCCTTTCACGGTTGACGTGGATCCGCTGGAAGCGGTGGCGCGCATCAGCTTGCAGGACCAGCAGTTTGTTCTGAAAGAAGGCGAATGGAGTGGATGGATTCCGGTGGAATTCCAGCTCATGCCCGTGTTTGGCAATTGGATCGGCAATGTGAAGGGAATCTGCCGCTTTTATCTCAAGCAGGCGCATCCGCGTTTTCAGCTTTACGTGTCGCCCATCAATATTGATCCGGAAAATCCCGCCCTGCCGATTTCGACGCCATCGAGTTACTCGAGCGATTTGGCCAAGCAGATCGGCGAATTCCACACGCAAGGCATTGCCGAAGACACGAAGGCGCTCATCGCTGGCGTGCTCGACGATAAAGAATATCTGGAACAGGCGCACACCGTGCTTGCTGAACATCGGCGGGCGTTTGATGTGGAGTTTCCCGAATTTCACGACGGACTTTTCTTCTTCTATTTTTCGAGCCTCGATCTGAACGCGCACATGATGTGGCGGCTGACCGATCCGCAGAGTCCTGCGTACGACGCCGCACTCGCTGCCCAGTACGGGTCGTCAATCGAGGAGTTTTACGAGCAGATTGACCAGGTGCTCGGCGAAGTGATGCCGAAGGTCGATGAGAATACGACGCTGCTGGTGCTTTCGGACCATGGTTTTGCTCCCTATCGGCGGTCTTTCAATCTGAATACGTGGTTATTGAATAATGGCTACATCACTCGGAAAGAAGGCGGCAGCGGGGATTCGAGCGAGCCCTTCGCCGACGTGGACTGGAGCCGGACACGCGCTTACGGGTTGGGGTTGAACGGACTTTACCTGAACTTGCGTGGACGCGAGCGCGAGGGCGTGGTCGAGCCCGGCGCTCAGGCGGACGCGCTGCTGCGGGAAATCCGGCAAAAGCTTTTGGAGATTCGCGATCCGAAGGATGGTTCTCAGGTGATTACGCGAATCGATCTGGCGAGCGAAGCCTACCAGGGACCGTATGCGCGCGCGGGTCCGGATGCATTGGTTGGCTACAATCGCGGATATCGCGCCGGATGGAAAACGATTCTGGGCGCGTTTCCGGCGGACGTGCTTGAGGACAACACGAACGCCTGGAGCGGCGATCATTGCATGGACTTCACGAAAGTGCCGGGAGTGTTGCTCAGCAACCGCAAGATTGAAGCGCAGGCTCCGGCGCTGACCGATATCGCTCCCACGATTCTGTCTGAATTCGGGATTGCGAAAACGAAGGATATGATGGGGCAGTCGGTGTTTCAGGCGCGGTAGGCGCTGACTGGGCTCTGGAGCCGGAACAGCGGGCGAGATGCCCGCCGGACAGCCGCCGGGACGGCGGCGCTACAGAAACGGTGGAAATCATGTTTGGTTCACACAAAGTGAAGATCGAAGGCGAACTGCTGGAGAAAGTCAAGCAGTGTTCGGATGCCGCCGGATACGAATCGATTGACGAATTCGTGATCCACATGCTGGAAAAGGAAACCAGGAAAATCCTGCCTCCGGACGAGAGCAACACGTCGAAGGAAGATGTGCAGAAACGGCTGCGCGGATTAGGGTACATCGAGTAGCTTGACTGTTCTCTCCAAACCGATGGCGATTGCCGGTCATGACGTGGCAATCGCCGCGTTTAGTTTTTTCTGCTGACCAGTCCGCTGGCGATTGTGGTGGTCGTGTCGCTGGTGGTCGGGTTGCTGATGGTGGTCTTGTTCGGCTACACGTCCGATCAGAAGGCAATCGGCGTTGCCAAAGATCAGCTGAAGGCGCACCTGCTGGCGGTGCGACTTTATCGGGATCAGATTCCGGTGGTGATGGGCTCGTACGGCAAGATTCTGCGCGGCACTGGACGCTACCTTAAACTTGCATTCAAGCCGCTGCTGTATGTCATCATTCCGATTATTCTGCTGATGGTGCAGATCGATCGTTATCTGGGGCAGACGCCGATTCCTGTGAATGCGCCGTTCCTTTTGACGGTTCAGCTCAACGGCAGGCGACGCGGACTGAATGACGTCACGCTTGACCTGCCGCCCGAGATCACGATGACTGCGCCTGCGGTGCACATTCCGGCGGCAAATCTCAATGAGAATGAGATGGTTTGGCGACTCGCTGCCTCAAAAGAGGGAAAATATGAAGTGAAAATAGCCGCTGCCGGACAGAGCGCGACGAAGTCGGTTTGTGTAGGGAGCGAGCTGGCGCGAATTTCGGCGGTCCGCTTGCGTGGACGATTTTGGGAGCGCATGTTTTCGTCGGCAGAGCCGGCGCTGCCGGAGAATAGTCCGATCGAGTCTATTTCGATAAATTACCCGGATCGCACTATCGAGATCGCGGGGTACGGTATGAACTGGATCTGGTTGTTCTTCATCTTTTCGATGGTGGCAGGATTTATTTTCAAGGAAATTCTGGGGATCCAGATATGAAGAGATTGTGTGGGGTGGACACTCTTGTCCGCCTGCGTGCATCGTCTATCAAGTTGCGGGACGAGCGTGATGGGGCGCCAGCCCGTCGTGAGCGCATGCGTTTCGCGGGCAAGAATGCCCGCGCCACACGAGTGTTGCTGATCGCCATCATTTTTTTGCCTGCTTTGGCTCACGCCTATGCTGGGCCGGGCGCGGGATTTGCGGTGCTGTCTTCGTTCTGGGCTATCTTTGTAGCGTTTCTCTATTCGTTCTACGCGCTGATGACTTGGCCGTTCCGGCAGTTGTTTCGTTTTATTCGGCGGCGAAACGCTTACGGAAAGGCGACGTTTGAACGCGCGGTGATTTTGGGGTTTGACGGGATGGATCCGGAGCTTGCCGAGCGCTTTATGAGCGAAGGGCGGCTGCCGAATCTGGCGAAGTTGCGGGACAAAGGAACCTTCAGCAAACTGCGCACTACGTTTCCGCCGATTTCTCCGGTGGCATGGTCGACGTTTATGACGGGGGTGAATCCGGGCAAACACAACATTTACGACTTTCTGGCGCGCGATACGAGTAATTACCTTCCGTTTCTTTCGTCGGCTGAAATCAAAGGGCCGAAGCGGCATCTGAAGATCGGCAAATATTCCATTCCCTTCGGCAAAACCGAAATCAAGGGCATGCGCAAGGGCACGCCTTTCTGGCACTGGCTGGGCAATGCGGGAATTTTCAGTTCCGTGATTCGCGTTCCGGTTACGTTTCCTCCGGAGAAATTTCAGGGCGTGCTGCTTTCCGGGATGTGCGTGCCCGACCTGAAGGGCAGCCAGGGCACTTTTTGCCTGTGCACGACCCGCGCATTCGAGCGACAAGTTTCGCGAAGGCGGAGTGCGCGTTCCTATCGAGCGCAAGAACGGCGTTTGCCGGTCGTACATTCCCGGACCGGACAGCCCGTTGGCGGAGAAGGCTGGCGCCGAACTGCGGGTGAATTTCGAAATTCGGCCGGAGCCGGGATTGAAATCGGCGCGGTTTGTGGTGGGGTCGGAAAAATTTGCTCTGAAGGTTGGAGAGTACTCGGAGTGGATTCCGGCGGAATTCAAGGCTGGGCTGGGTTTCACGGCGCACGGCATCTGCCGGTTCTATCTGAAGGAACTTTCGCCGGAGGTTGAAGTGTATGTTACGCCGGTGAATATCGATCCGGGGCATCCTGACTTGCCGATCTCGCACCCGGTGACGTATTCCATTTATCTTGGCCAAGCTCTTCGGTCCGTATGCGACGCTCGGCTTGGCCGAAGACACGTGGGCGCTCAACGAGCACGTGCTCGATGACGATGCATTCCTGGCGCAGGCTTACGGTAATCATGAAGATCGCGAGCGGATGCTCTTTGATGCGCTGGACAAAACGCAGCAGGGACTGTGCACTTGCGTTTTCGATACGACCGACCGCGTGCAGCACATGTTCTGGCGCTATCTGGAAGAAGATCATCCGGCGGCGCGCGATGTGCCGCACAGTCAGCACCCGCCGGTGATTCAGGAGTTGTATGAGCGCATGGATCGGCTGATCGGGCGCGTGATGGAGAAAATTGATGACGACACGCTGCTGATGGTGATCTCCGATCATGGGTTCAAGTCGTTTGCTCGCTGCATGAATCTGAACGCGTGGCTGCATCAGAACGGATATCTGGCGCTGAAGGATGGCAAGACCGAGAGTGGCGACTGGTTCGAGGACGTGGATTGGTCGCGCACTCGCGCTTACACCATGGGGCTCAACGGACTTTATCTGAATATCAGAGGGCGCGAGAAGCAGGGAATTGTGGACGCGGCCGAGGTTGAGGCGTTGAAAGACGAACTGCAACAGAAGCTGAATGGGCTGGTCGATCCGGCTTCTGGCACGGTCGGGATCACGGGCGTGTTTATTGCAGACAATGTTTATCGCGGGCCTTACACGGAGAATTCTCCGGACCTGATTGTCGGCTATGGCGCTGGCTATCGCGCGTCGTGGGATTCGGTGATGGGCAAAGTTACGGGACAGGTTTTCGAAGACAATATCAAAGCGTGGAGTGGCGACCACTGCATTGATCCGCGGCTCGTGCCTGGAGTTCTGTTTTCCAGCCACAAGTTCATCGCGGAGAAGCCGGCGATTGTGGATGTGGCGCCTACGATTCTGAAGCTGTTTGGCTTGGCCCTGCCTGCGCATTTTGACGGCAAGCCTTGGACGCTGGCAGCGAAAGCTCATTGACGGGGTTCTGAGTGCAATCGCCTGTTTCATCAACGTGCGATGCATCACAAATCTGCATTGCTATACTGGCGTTGTGTTCTTCTGGATCAAAACGGTCGGTCTTTACGTTGCAACGGCCATGTTCGCATTGTTGATATCGTTGGCAGGCTCTTTGTGTCTTGTCCGTGTTTGGAGTGGACCGTTCCGGCCCGATGAAGATTCGCCGGGGCTGGGAATATTGTTAATTCTTGTGTTTGTGGGTCTTTCCAGTTTGTTCGTTCCCACGTGCCTCGGCCTTGCCGCTGAACTGGTGCAAGACAGAGTCCTTGCATGCCGATTTAGCTGGTTGAGGGGGCTGCTGCGGATCCTCTTAGCTTTGCCCTTAGGCGTTGGCCCTGTATATACATTGTCGGCTCTGGGGTACCGCGAAGATGCCCGACCTGCACACTGGTTGGCGAAATCAGTTCTGCTCCTCTGCGTATCTGCGGTTTTCGCATACCTATCGTTGCGCATCAAGAGACAGTTGATGCAACCCTCTAGTGTGGTTAGTCGCTCATAGTCGCTGACAAATCCCGGTTACACTCATTACCTGACGGTACGAATTTCTGTGAATGGCGCTCCTACGGGACCCGGCAGGAACGAGCGACTCAGGGCTGAGATTGCGGTGGACGGGCGAGGGCGCCCGTCGCTCCACTACAGCTTTGTTGTTCTCAGACGCGGCGAGCGGAAAAGGACGTAGCTGCGAGAACCACCCCAGAGACTGATGCCGCCGATACAGGTTTTCCTGTATCGTTGTTGCGTTAAATGGAGGAACCCTTATGAAACACTGCACATTCTTCCTGGTTGCAGGTGCAACAATGGCCGGCCTTGTCGCCCTGATTGCCCCTGCACCGGGGCACGCGGATGGAGAATCCGCCCCGTTTGTTACCGAAATTCCTCAGGGGTACCGCGACTGGCGGTGGATCTCCTCGGCGCATGAGGCGGGCAAGCTCAATAGTTTAGGCGCCGTCCTGGGCAACGATGTGGCGTTCAAGGCTTTCCGGGACGGCAAGCTTCCGTATCCGGACGGCTCGATCATTGCTGCTTTGCATTACCGCAACGTCGCGTCGGACGAAAACAACATGGTCTTTGGCGAGGCCCAATCTTTCGTTCCCGGAGCGCCTACGAATATTCAGTTTATGGTCAAGGACTCAAAAAAGTACGCGGCAACCGGGGGCTGGGGATTCGGTCACTTCGCGGACGGCAAAGCTGGCGACGCGGCGTTTATGAAAAGCTGCTTTCCCTGCCATGAGAAGGCCACAGCGACGGACCTTGTCTTTACTCGGTATGCGCCTTGATGCTGAACTTTGAGGTTGTTGTGGACGGGCGAGGGCGCCCGTCGCTCCATTTACGGCTTTGTTGTTTTTAGACGCGCTGCTAGCCAGCCTATGCTGGCTAGCATTCCGCACCAGCCCAGCGTCCGGACGATTGCGCCGATGGTCGTGTCGTACTGCAGGACTCCTAGACTTGAGAAAATCGTGTTCCAGTCGTGTTCGATGTAATCGGAGTCTCCGGCGGTCACCAGGGGCAAGGCCATGGCGCGGGCGTCGGCCATGTAGGTGGCGGTGTAGAGCCAGTTCTCAAAGAAGAAGAACAGGCAGAACACGAAGGCTGCGGGCTGGCGTTCGTGGAAGAAATAGGCGGCCAGCAACAGTGGGACTAGCCATTGCAGGATGGTTCCTCCCCAGAGGCCGAGCGTTCGGCCGAACCACCCGAAGAGCAGGTGGCCGCCTTCGTGGACGACCAGGTTAGCGGAGTCGATGAACAGGTAGCCGCCGTGCATGCGGAAGGCGTAGATCAGGAAGAGAACGTAGAAGACTAGCCATGCCAGGATGGCCCAGCGCGACATGGGACGCCAGGCTTCTCGGGCGCCCGACCAATCGACGATTGTGTCCAGGAATTCGCGCATGCGAACCAATAGCAGTGGATATCTCCAGATGCTGTGTCCCGGCAAGGCTGAAGCCGTACCCTACCTGTTCGTGCTCGAGCCTGGTTCAGGGATGATGCAAGACGGGGCAAGCCCCGTCTCTACGGGGAGCTACTTTCCAAGCGCTATTACCGAACACTACTTACCAAACATGGGATAGTGACTTGCCGCGCCCATCAGGAACAGCATGGGGAACGACAGGATGAAGTTTGCGCGTGAGATAAGAAAACTTTGCCGCGCCAGATACTTTGCTTTGTCGGGAATCGCGGTGCCATTGGCTGCGTTGTCGGTGGTCCATTTGATGATTTTCTTCTGTGCGCGCCAGATTACTCCCCAGACATTGAGCATCATCACCCAACCCATCCCACCGCCGATGCCGATGGCGAGCAGTCGATTGCTCTCCCAGCCATGATTGTTGAAGCGCAGGAATAGGCACGAAGCCACAATCACAATGACGGTGTAGATCACGGCTAGCACCGGGCCTTTGTCGAGCGCGCCTTTACCGGGGATCGTGCAGGCGTACATTAGCGCCCAGACGATGGTCCAGATCGCGAAGAAAGTTCCCATCGGACCGCCGGAGGATGCGCCGCCGTTCTTGGCGTCAGCGGCTACGATGTTTCCCCAATATGCCAGGCCCGCCAGCACGGTGAGGACCGACGCCCAGCGAAACCACCACAGGGTGCGCGACATCAGGCTGGGCAGGACTTTGCCCTTGGTGACGGGATCGAGTCCTTTCATGAACGGCACGTTAACGAGATTGAAAAAATACAGCAGGCCAAGCCAGGTTATGCCGCCAACAAAATGCAGCCAACGAAACAGCATCAGGAGGTTAGTGTTGAAGTCGGAGGGGAGGTTGATGTCGGTCAAGGTCAGGGCTCCTGTTCGTCTGTTCGGGAACTGACGATTGTAGATGGCTGGCGACGGAAATGAAACCCCGGCGACTTCGGGTCGGGCGAAAACTGCTGGGACGGAAACCGACCGTTGGGCGCGCCTGGCGCCGGGGCGGGCTCCCTAGAATATTGTTGCCCGGGAAGTTGAAAAGCGCGGGACAAGGCCGTATTGTAGGAGCCGACAGGAGAGCTGCAGCCAATTGCCCTCCCTAAAGCTCATGGCGCAGCATCGAAACAGAAAAAAGGAGATCGGCAAATGGAACCCAAGCCGGCACAACAGAACATTCAGGATTCCTTCCTCAACACGGCACGAAAGGAACGGCACAACATTACCATCTATCTGGTCAGCGGAGTAAAGCTGACCGGCCGCATCCGATCGTTCGACAAGTACTCGGTGGTGCTGGAAACCAGTAACCAGGAGCAGCTCATCTTCAAGCATGCGATTTCGACGGTGGTCATCGCTCGCGGCGCGTACGGCCATGCGGATGCGAAGCCGGCGGCGGTGGCGTCCCACGGGGAGGCGGCGATTCCAAGCGCCGCTTCCGGTACTGAGGGATGAAGTGAGTTTGCTTGCGCCGAGATGACTCCAGACTGAGCAGCCGCGCTAGTTCGCGAATTGGATTCGCGGAATGAGACTAAGGCGGTGCTGAATCCATCCGAACAGCAGGAACGGGCGTTCCTGGTGGGGGTGGAGTTTCGCACTCGAGGCCGGGCGGGCCATGCGGGCAAGACCAATTCTGCCGCCATCACTGCCGGTGCGCAGGCGGCTCGAGATCACGCCACGAGCGTAGCCGCCTCGTCCTCGTCTTCGTCCCTACCGACGGATTCCCCGGACTTCAGCTCTGAAGAATCGCTCGACGAACTGCGGACGCTGGCCAGGAGCGCGGGCGCCGAGATCGCCGGCGAATTCACCCAACGCAAAGACCGTCCCGATCCCGCCACGCTGATCGGCAAGGGCAAGCTGGAGGAAATTGCGGGCGCGGCGCCTCGGTTTCCGCGGATGTGATTCTGTTCGATCACGATCTCTCGCCTTCGCAACAGCGCAACATTGAGCGCGTGGTCAACACGCGGGTCATCGATCGCACGCAATTGATTCTCGATATTTTCGCGCGGCACGCGCGCACTCGTGAAGGCCAGTTGCAGGTGGAACTGGCGCAGCTTGAGTACATGCTTCCGCGGCTGGCGGGGCGGGGCGTGGAAATGTCGCAGCTCGGCGGCGGCATCGGCACTCGCGGACCGGGCGAAACGCAACTGGAGACCGACCGGCGAAAGATCTTCCGCCGCGTCCGGCACGTCAAGCAGCAGATCGAAAATGTGCGCCGCATACGGGCGCAGCAGCGGCAGCGGCGCGAATCGGTTCCGGTGGCTACGGTGGCGCTGGTGGGGTATACGAATGCGGGCAAGTCCACGCTGTTCAATGCCCTCACCAAGTCGAACGTGGTGGCGTCGGCGCGCATGTTTGCCACGCTCGATCCGACGATTCGCGGCGCCGAGCTGCCCTCGAAAAGAAAAATTCTGTTCTCCGATACGGTGGGTTTCATCCGGCATCTTCCGCACACGCTCGTGTCGGCGTTCCGGGCCACGCTCGAAGAGGTACAACGCGCCACGCTCATCATGCAGGTCTCGGATGCGAGCAGCCCGGTTTCCGCCGAGCAGGACGCGCAAGTCGAAAGCGTCCTCAAGGAACTGGAAGCCGACAAAAAGCCTCGGCTGCGAGTGATGAACAAGATCGATCTGCTGCCACCGAAGCAGCGCGAGTCACTGCGCGACAGTGATCTGCGCGATAAGGAGCAGACCATCCACGTCTCAGCGGCGAAGGGAATTGGCTTAAGCACGCTGCTCGAGCATGTCGATGCCGTGCTCGAAGAAGACCGCCCCAGCCGGGTTCGCCTGCGCATCCCGCAGAAAGAGGGCAAGATGCTGTCCCAGTTAGAGGCCGGCGCGCGTATTTATTCCCGCCAGTATCAGGATGGTCTGGTGGTGCTGGAAGCGGAAGCGCCGGCTTCGCTGCTGCGGCGGATGCGGGCGTGGGTGGTGGAGTGAGGGTCGTCGTTGGTCGTTCGTCGTTAGTCGTTGGTCGTTCGTCGCTGGCTCGATTGCTTGCAGATGTCCGACTCAGTCAGCGTGTCGATGCCCGGCCCCTAAAGGGGCACCTTGATCTCGCGGACTTGGTGGCATCGCTGAAGCGATGCCCTGATACGAACCCCCGGCATGAGCGGTTACGTTAGGAACTTGTCAGGGCTGACGCGGTTTGCTATGACATAGAACGTCATGAGGATCCGCTTAGCGTCGAGGCTTGGTCTCTGCCCTGCTCGGTTGTCTGACAATTCGCCTGGCTGCGCAGCAACCGGCCGACCCGTCCGCGCAGGTGCGCAAGCTGGAAGAAAAGTGGACCGAAGCGTACAAGGTACGAGATATTGATATTCTTTCTACGCTCCTCGCCGAAGATTTCGTGATCACTGTAGAGGATGGCAACACCTACAGCAAAGCTGGCTACATCACGCACAGCGCCGACCCCACAGTTCACGTGGAAGTCGCCGAATTGTCGGACCTCCATGTGCGGGTGCGCGGCGGCGGCAATATCGCGGTGGTAACCGGAGCGTATCATGAGCGTGGGAAATCCAACGGCAAGCCTTACGAGTATCACGACCGGCTGACCGATGTCTGGGTGAAGGCTGGGAGCAACTGGCGGGTGCTGGCTTCGCATTACGCCGTCCCGACGAAATAGCGAACCCAAGTTCCGATCCGCTGCCAAGGGCAGCGGGCGGGGGCGCCCGCTCTACACTTTCGCAAATGGGTTTTCCAGTGACGGGCTTTGCGGAGTGAACAATTCTGCCCCGGCTTCCATGATGTGCATGTCGTCCTCCAGACGGATGCCGAATTCTCCGTGGATGTAAATGCCTGGTTCGTCGCTGAAAGTCATCTCCGGCTGAAGTCTTGTGGGGTTGCCGCGTACCAGATACGGCCACTCGTGGCCGTCCATGCCCATGCCGTGTCCCAGGCGATGGGTGAAGTATTTGTAATCCGGGCCGTAGCCGGCGTCGGTGATGACCTGGCGCGCGGCGGCGTCGACGGAACCGGCTTCCACTCCGGGCTTTGCGGCGGCCAGCGCGGCGCTCTGGGCTCGATGCACGATGTCGAAGACGTGGTTCATCTTGTCTTTCGTTTTCTCGGGGGCTTTGCCGAGTACAAACGTGCGCGTGATGTCGGACTGATAACCCTCCACTGAGCAGCCTCCGTCGATCATCACGATCGTGCCTTCGCGAATGATTTGCGGCTGAACCGACCCGTGCGGGAAAGAGGAAAACTCGCCCACCTGCACATCAGCGCCGCCTTCGAATCCCAGTTTGCGGTGCGCGGTCTCCAGCATCTCCTCGACATCGTGCTGCGTCATGCCGACTGTCATTGAACGATAGGTGGCTTCGTAGGCGGCAAGCGTGACCTTCGCCGCCAGTCGCATCAACTCGATTTCGTGTGCGCTCTTGATCATGCGGCATCCGGCGGTGACTGGAGTCGCGCTGGTGAACGTGGCGCTGGGCACGGCTTTTCGCACGTTGTCGCTGAAAAGAAACTTCATCGTCTCTTCGACGCCGATGGCGCCGGTTGCGATGCCACGGTCGTTGAGTCCCTGCGCTACGCGGGTGTAGGGGCTCTCGTCCTCCTGCCAGACGCGGAGGTCGGGCTTGCTGCCCTCGGGCGATTGCGCGATCTGCTCGCGCGCGCGGCCTTCCTCGAATGCCGGGGACACATAGAACGCTTCGCCCTTGGCGGGTAACACCATGGCAAAGAGGCGTTCTCCACCCTCCCAGCGGATGCCGGTGAAGTAGGCGAGAGATGTGCCGGAGGCCAGCAGGATGGCGGCGAGGTTGTTGTCGCGCATCAATTGGCGAGCCTTTTCCTGGCGCGCGGAGCGCTCGTCGACTGTGATGGGCTTGGCTTCTGCGCTCAGCGTGTGGAGAGCGGCGATGGCTGGCGGAAGGGATTTGGCATCATCATTATTATTGGCTGCTTGATCGGCTGATTGGGACAACGCGGGCAAAGCTGCGATGCCGGCAGCGATTGAGCCGGTTTGCAGGAAACGACGGCGCGAGACCATGAAGCCTCCAGAGAGAAAAATTATTATATATAGAGTGCCGGATGGACGGGCGGGGCGCCCGTCGCTCCACCGTCGAAAGTACGATCGACGCTGAATTAGAATAGCGGCGAGTTTCTCTGGAGGAGCAATGAGCAATTATCCTGCAACCGCAGGCCGGATGGTCCCGCATAACATGGTGACCACGCAGTTCGAACTGGATGGCTTTCGAGTTGTGCGCACGCTCGGCGTGGTGCGCGGAATCACGGTGCGGTCGCGGTCGATCTTCGGAACCATTGGAGCCGGACTGCAGACGCTGGTCGGCGGCAACATCACCTTGCTTACCAATCTATGCGAGCGGACGCGCGCGGAAGCGTTCGACTTGATGTTGCAACACGCGGCCGAAATGGGAGGCAACGCCGTCGTCGGCGCGCGCTACGACGCGACCGAAGTGATGCAGGGGGTCACGGAAGTTTTGGCCTATGGAACAGCTGTGGTGGTGGAAAGTGCTAAGGCGGCTTAGAGGGCAGTTCTCAGTTGTCAGTCTTCAGTTAACCAAGGTGTCATCCGCTTCCGGCAAAATGCATAGGTCCTTCGTTTCGCTCCGGATGACAATTTCGAGAATTAGGGTGGCAATTTGGCTGAAAAATTTTACTTTTGCGATTCTCTAGAATCATGGGGTTAGGGAAAAATTCCTTCCAAATCTTTGAGTTTAAAGGGGTTGCATGGAAAATATTGTGGAATAAGGAGTTAGGGGCGGTTCTCGGCCGTCTGTTGTTGGTCTCTCAGTTCCCGGTTCCCAGAAAAAGGTGGGCCGCTCTGGGTTTGTGAAACAGCCGCTAATTCGCGGGCAGGTCTGTCGAGGAAATTTGGATCGCGGGCCACGCCTTCGATTAACCGCATCAAGTCGGCTTCAAATTTCCGGGCATCGTCTTTTGCGGCGTTCTTCGCTGCGTCGTCCTCATGCTTGTGCGGGTTATTCTCCGGGTCGTCTTTCTCGAGGAGGTCGTACTCGCGGCCTTCGACTGTGGACCAGGCGGTGGCGCCTAGCGGACGATTCTCCACGCACTTGGGGTCGATTACGATTTCGGTGGGCTGGGGCTCCAGGGAAGTGAACTTGACGTTGGCGGCGGCGGTGCGAAGGGCGCGCAGGAGCAGAGAGGCGGTGCGGTGATCGATCTGCTGGGTGACGAGCAGGCGCATGACTTCGGCGAGGCCGAGCTGGATGGAGTTTGCGTCCTCGAGGGTGGGGAGGGTGATGATGCCGTGCTCGGTAAGCTTCATGTTGATTTGGCGGCACATTACGCGGCATTGGTCGTGGAAGTAACAGTGCCTTTCGTTGCGCAGGGCGGGCGATGCGCATTGGATTCCGTTGACCTTGATGTGCTGGCAGCGTCGGATGGTTGTGGGATAGGTGGACACTTTTTGCTCCTTGGGTTTGGTCAGGTGTTAGGTTTCAGGACTTTAGTGGCGGCAATAGAAAAAGGGTGCGGGGATGGGATCCGCACCCTTTTTTCTTCTACTGTTTCTATTATATCAATTCGTACCGGGGGGTACCGACAAGTTCTGGGGATTTATTTTCCCTGGCGGTTCATTGAGTTAGCGGGAAAAGCGGCGAAAGGGGGGCTTGACAAGATTTGCGGCGGTTGGCGAAGGACCTATGCGTTCCGGCGCTGCCGGCAAAATACATAGGTCCTTCGCTTCGCTCAGGATGACAATTTTTTATTTGGTCAGGATTACGACCGAACGTTGGCTTCACTCTTTGTACAAGAATCCGGCGACTACTGCGGCTAGGATCGCGCCTCCCCACATGTCGAGCATCCATCCGAGCGGCAACGTGGTGGGAATCGGCGACCAGGTTGCTTGTCCAAAGTTACCTGGGACACCCGCGCAGAATCCGACGATCATGCCGATTTTGAGAGCTGTCTTCAGGCCCGGGCCGGCGGTCGCGCGAGCCCAGGCATAGAGATGCGCGATCAGAATCGACATCACGAAGATCAGCACAATCCAAAGCGGCGTGAAGAGCGAATAGCGCGGTTCCTTCAGGAATAGTCCTTGTTTCTGCATGGCCTCGTAGTACGGAGCCTGGCGCAGGCCAACGAAGAAGCCCCATGCAATCCATACGACGCCGCCGGCGATGCCTCCCAGCCAAATACGAGTCGTGTTCTGCTTCATTGTGCCCCCCTATTGTGCTGGCTTGAATTTGCACAAGTGTACTCTCGCGCGTCAAGGCGGAGGAGTCCCAGGCTGGATGCGGCTTGCTCTGGGCTTTCGATGGGCGGCCCAGCGGCTAAAGCCGAGGTCGATGACGATCCATTGATCGCAGCGGTGAACCGGTGCGCCACCCAAAGGCAAGTGCCACGGATCCCACGCATGACGCTTCTGTGGAATCCCACCCTAACGTCGCAAAAGGCGCGACGTTAGGATGGGGCACCCGGCAGAAGTCCCATCTGTCGAGAACCCGGATTTTCCACGAAACCTCTTCCGCGGTCGGGCATCTAATTTCAAACGTAGAGATGTATACCTCCTAGTTCCGGAAGGATCCACCCGCTCCTCGTCCTCATTGGAAGCGGGGGGAGCGTTTGTTTTGAACGGTCGTGAAGCAATCCTGGAGGGGGCCCGAAGGTTCTCGAAGGAGAACGCATTTCTGGGTCTTGGCTTTGCCTTGGTTCTGCTTATCTGCTGTGCGGTGGCGAATGCGCAGACTGGTGGGCCTATCGAGCGTGGTCCCTTGGCCGGAGGGACATCCGCCGTGAGCCCTTCTCCGTCCACTTCGGATGGGCCGGAGCAGAAGACGCAGGATCAGGGCAGCCAGGCGGCCAAATCGGGTAGCGTTATCGGTACAGTCCTCGACGAGTCGGGAGCGGTGAGCGTGGGCAAGGTGATCCGGCTCACTCCGGAGGATAAATCCGATTATCGAGAGGTCAATACCGGCGACAATGGGCAGTTCTCTTTCTCGAACGTTCCTGCGGGCCACTTCCAACTTTCAGTGAGTTCGAAGGGGTTCGGAAACGAAGTGTACTCAGGGGATCTCACGCCAGGGCAGACTTTTCTTGCGCCCCCGATCGTGCTCTCGGTAGCCACGGTGGTGACAGAAGTAAAGGTGACCGTGGACTCGGTGGAAGTCGCGACCGAAGAGGTTAAAGAAGAGGAACACCAGCGTGTGTTCGGCTTCATTCCCAATTTCTATGTGAGCTACCGCCCAGACGCGGCCCCTCTGACTACGAAATTGAAGTTTCAGCTGGCGTGGAAATCATCGACGGACGCGTTTACGATTGGCGGAGCTGCTTTTCTAGCCGGGCTGCAGCAGGCGGGCGATGAATACTCAGGGTTCGGACAGGGGGCGCAAGGTTATGGCAAGCGTTTGGGCGCGGTCTATGGGGATGTGGTTGCGTCCACATTTTTTTCCGGCGCCGTTTTTCCATCCCTGCTGAAGCAGGATCCTCGTTATTTTTTTCGGGGGACGGGGAGTAAGAAGAAGCGCCTGCTTTACGCGATCAGTAACGCGGTCATGTGTAAGGGCGATAACGGACGCTGGCAAGTCAACTACTCAAACATGGCTGGAGTTGTCTCCGGCGCGGCGCTTGTGTCCACCTATTACCCCTCGCAAAACCGGGGGCTGGAGATCCTTGATAACAGCCTGGTCCGAATGGGCGAAAGTTCCCTGGCGGGCGTGGTAGAGGAATTCTTTTTACACCGGTTCACCAAAGTGGGTCATCGCCAAGACTCGCCCCCGGCCGACACCCTCTCGGCTTCCAGGTCCGGCAACCCTTAGGGGGTGCTTCTTACGCTGATTGACCCCAGCCGCCAGATTCTCAACGGGTGTAACCGCCTGTTTACGGTGGTTGAGAACTGGCCGCTGGGAAGCGTTTCCTCTCCGTCAGGGTGTGCGATCCGTTCATTTTCTGCCAATTTTAGCCTTTGTAAATCTGCTGGGTAGAGGTACAATTCCCGCGTCCCATGCGGAGTTTCCCCCCTTCGCGTCCAATCGTATCCCAGGAGATTAAAGTATGAAACCGTTTCGCAACATCAGGATTTCGCTGTCTCGCGCCCCGCACACGTCCTCGAACCCGCACGTCTTCGAATCGCCCAGCCCCTCTATAGGGAAGAGGCGCCTCGCAGGTGTCGGTGCGGTTATGCTCGTAATCGCGGTGCTCGGCGTGCTAGCGCCGGCCCAGGTCCGCGCCGGCGCGCCGGACTCCCCACAGGTCTCCGCACAGCACAACCCATCAACCGTCGCGAGGGCGCGGGCGGCGTTCCTCAAGTACATGTCCTCGCACCGGCCGGCGTTGCGCAGCACAGCCCTGGCGCCGCTGGCCGCCAGCGGAGGCGCCACGTTGGCGGGGTCGTATAACTGGTCGGGCTTCGCCGACGCCGAGGCCGCCTCGACCAGGGTCTCGTCGGTTAGCAGCGAGTGGGTGATCCCGTACGTGCAGTGCCCCGGCGGCAACTATCGATACTCGGACGTCATCATTGCGCAGTGGATTGGCATCGACGGCTGGAGCAACGGGACGGTGGAGCAGCTTGGCAGTGCCACGCAGTGCTTCGAGGGGGTCGCGTACTACTACGTTTGGTACGAGATGTTCCCGAACGGCACGGTCGAGGAGGGCACGGAGGCCTGCATCAACAACAACTACGACTGCCCGCAGCCCGGCGACCACATCAGCGCCTCGGTGACCGCCTCACCGGCTGGCAATTACACGCTATCGCTCAGCGACTGGACCAGACCGCAGGAGAGCTTCTCGGTGCCGGCGTCCTGCGCTCCATCCACCTGCGTCGATTCGAGCGCCGAGTGGATCATGGAACGCCCAGCTTACGATTTGCCCTTCGGCTTCCAGATTGTGCCGCTCGGGGACTTCTTCCAGACGGGCTTCTTCAACGGTGAGCTGACGTCCGGCGGGAAGACCACGAGCATCGAAGGCTTCCAGGACGGGACCGTGTACGACGTGTTGATGGTCGACGACACCGACTCCTACTTGCTCGACTGCATCGGGCAGAGGGGATTCGGCCCCCAGGTGCTGCTGACGACCGAGCCCTCCTGCCCGGCGGTGTCGCCGTCCCATGGCAGCTTCAACGTTGCCTGGGACTCCGCCTTCTGAGCCTTGGGCGAGCGCCGACAACCCAGTCCTCGACGACGACGTAGCGCGTCTCCGGCATCGGAGGCGCGCTCGTCGTTTGCTATTGATAAATCGCGGGTACACCCATTGACCCCGGTCAGCCAAATTCTCGATGGGAGTTAATCGCCTGGTTTCGCCAGCTATGCTAACGTTGACGGTTCGCGGATCGGGTCACCGCATTATGAAAATCGGCGTCCCACGTTATCCCTCAAAAAATTCAGCTCTCGGCGCACTTGTTTTGTTCCTGTCTCTCGCCGTGACTATCGTCCATTCGCAAGGCGTAAAAACTCCCTTCGATTCGGTGCCTGCGAATGAACGTCATTTACTCGCGAAGCGGTTGAGTGCTTACACAAACAGCTTCCGCAATCAGCAGTGGGGTACGCTCTACGGCCTCGTGTCTGACGCAAACAAGAACAGCCCTTTTAACGGTAAAGTGCAGGTGGAGAAGGACAGATTCATTTCTGCGATGCAGAATACCTACGAAATGCGGCACCTTCAGAAGTTCACACCCGTTCGGACGGAATCGGGACTCTTTGGATATGACATCTACGGATGCGGGGAAGTTCCTGGGCGCGACGAAACCATAGTGGGGGTCCGTGCGGTCTGGGAGCATGGTAGCTGGTTCTTCACAGATTGGCAGTACACCGACCCTTGGGAGCCTTGCTCGCGCCTTTCTGATCCTGCGTGGAAGCCTCAGATGCCGCTCAAGCTCGACGGCCCGATGATGGAGCTGGTGTGCATTCTCAACACCTGCACGCTTTAGATGGTGAGTCATGGGTGGTTTTGAGTGTACACGCCTGTTTTGAACAACCGACGGAAACAGATGCCGTCATGGGCTAAACTTATTCACGTGAAAAAGTCACCAGTTGCTTCCACGAGGCGGTACCATCACATCGGAATTCCCACTACCGAGCGGCGAGAAGGTGAACGCCTGATCGCGCACCATGCGACGTTCGTGTCTGGATATGAAACGAGCGCCTACGGAATCGAGTGGATGCGGTTCGAACCTGAAGCGCGGGTCCCTGACCTGGTGCGTACGGTTCCGCATGTCGCCTTCGAAGTGGACGATCTCTCCGCTGAAATCGCCGGGAAAGAGATACTGATTGCGCCCAACTCGCCGTCGGCGGGCGTGACCGTCGCTTTTATTGTCGAGAATGGAGCCCCCGTCGAGTTTCTCCAGTTCGATAAGAAGTGATGCTTGAAAACCGAGAAGGGGCAGGTAGGATCATCCCTCTCATTTCTTCTTCCCGTTGAGTGCCGGTAGAAGAAGTTCCAGAAGCGCTTCATCAGAGAACGGGTTCTGACTTGAGATCAACTCGCGATCTTGAAGGACGTAGCTCTTCCATGGAGCGAGCACACTTAACGTCAGCGCCCGCCGTACGCAAGGCGAAGTCGGGGGTAGAAGAGAACCTTACCACCAATCTCAAGCGGCTCCCGCTGTTGCTCTTCCGCTGTCGAGTGCCGGTAGAAGAAGTTTCAAAAGCGCTTCATCAGAGAACGGGTTCTGACCTGAGATCAACTCGCGATCTTGAAGGACGTAGCTCGTCCAGGGAGCGAGCACACTTACATCACCGCCCGCAGTACGCAAGGCGAAGTCCGGATAGAAGAGAACCTTACCGCCAATCTCAAGCGGCTCCCGCTGCTGCTCTTCCGCAGTCGAAAAGATAGTCATCTTATATCCAGAATAGATCCAACCTTGAGCCTTTGCCCGCGCTCCAGCGGTATCGCCCGCCGCCAGCGCGGCGACCACCTCGGTCGAATTCGGAAGAGCCGAGAGTAGTGAAATCGGGCCATGGCAGAGCACTGCCGTAGGCTTGGATGTTTTATGAAAGTGTCTCATCACGATGCCAGCGTCGGGATCATCGAGAAGATCCATCATCGGGCCATGGCCGCCGGGGACGAAAACAGCGTCATATTGATCCAGGCCTGATTTGATGACATCCGAGATACGGGTTGGATTTTTGAGCCCAGTCAGGCTGTCGCGGAATTTCAGATAGTCCTGAAGCTTAGCCTCGTCCCCACCGAAGAACTGGGGTATCGCTGAATTGACATCCATTTGCGGCGTGTTGCCTTTGGGGTTGGCGAAGGTGATTTCGTAGCCCTCCTTCATCAGGGCGCGAACCGGAACCGTCAGTTCGTTGAGGTAGTAGCCAGCTTTGGTATAAAACTTGCCATCTTTTAAGGGCAAGGCGTGACCGCTCGAGACTAGTACCAGGACTTTTCCTTTTGCTGCCATTTTGTTCTCCTTTCTGAAATCCATCTTCTTGAAACCATGAGACCATCTGGAATCAACCGTGGGTCTGGCCGCACAGGATTATACCGGAATAATATTGCGCGCACGCCGTATAGGACAACCGAAAGGTCGGTAGCGCATCTTGCCGCTCGCGCGCTTTCCCTCGAGAGCGCCTGATTCGATAGTTCGCTTCAACCGGAATCCGATGCGTGGCCATCTGCATCATTTTTCGTTGGCGATACTGGAATTTCCACAGGGAAAATAACATCACCGTCTGAAATGCAAGAGAAATCGTAGCGAATGAATGGCGAAGGCACCTTGAGCGTAAACCCAACCCCTAGTGGTCATCTGGCTGGTTAACCCCTAGATTTCGCGCTCCGGACGATGAGTCCCCAAATGGGACTTCAACCTTGAAGTTTCCTATTGACAACAAACGATTTAGGCGTAGGATGTGGACAAAAGTGGTCGAAAGTGGAGTAGGCACTAGAGGTTGTGGGCATAAACCCTAAGTTTCGAGGCGCCAGTGGTTTCTGAGACTGACACCGACAAAAAAAGGCCCAACGAACCCGAGTCCACTGCTATTGCGGCCGCTTCCATCTCCCTCGTGCTAGTGGTAGCAGCCATAAGTAAACGTACCCCAACGAGCAAGGCACATGTTTCGCGGAAATCATCCAACGCGCGTCGACGAAAAGGGACGGTTAAAGATCCCCGCGGAATTCAAGCGCGTGATCGACGAGAAATATGCGCAGAAATTCTACATCACAAGTCAGGACGGAAATATTGCTCAAGTATATCCCTTCGAGGAATGGGAGCGGATCGAACAGAAGCTGGCGGCGCTCTCGACTTTCAATCCGACGAAGAAAAAGTTTCTAACCCGCACGAATTATTACGGGCAGGTCGTGGAGATGGACGGGCAGGGGCGCCTGCTGGTGCCGCAGATCCTGCGTGAGTCGGCGCAGATTCGCGGCGAAGTGGCAGTGCTCGGCAATCTGACCTACCTGGAAGTCAGGAACCTGGAAGCGCTCGACAAGGAGATTAAAGAGCCCTTCACGGATGAAGACATCAAGATCCTCGACGATTTGGGCATCTAGCCATCGGGCGAACAGTGGACGCGGATTCGGATTTAAACAACACCCCCGAGCGGGGTGGGCATGGGGCGGGTGGCCATGTCCCGGTTCTTTTAAAAGAAGCGATCGATTTTCTAGCCGTAAAGCGTGGCGGAACCTATCTGGATGCCACGGTG
Organism: uncultured Acidobacteriaceae bacterium; assembly: GCA_963760175.1. Taxonomy (GTDB): domain Bacteria; phylum Acidobacteriota; class Terriglobia; order Terriglobales; family Acidobacteriaceae; genus Acidiflorens. The sequence goes on along the minus strand of CAVXBU010000015.1, from coordinate 50,892 downwards.
GGCCTGGGCGGGCACAGTTTGGAAATCGCAAGACGCCTCGGCGCACCGGGACATTTGATTGGCTTCGATAAGGATGCGGCGGCGCTGGAGAGGGCTGGGGCAGTTCTCAGTTCTCAGTTGTCAGTTCTCAGTGAAGGCGCTGGCGAGGGATTGGCGGCGGGTGGCCGGCGGGACGCCGGCGCTACCGTCACACTGATTCATGGGTCGTTTGCGGAAGTTGGGTTGCGCGTTGCTCCGGCTTCTTTGGACGGTTTGCTGGCGGACCTGGGAGTGAGCAGTTTGCAGCTCTCGGACGCGGCGCGGGGCTTTAGTTTTCAGGCGGAAGGACCGCTGGACATGCGGATGAACCCGATGTCCGGCGAGACCGCCGAACAAGTGGTAAACCACATCGACGAGCGCGAGCTAGCCGATGTGATTTACGAATTCGGTGAGGAAAGGAGGTCGCGGAGAATCGCCAGAGCCATTGTCCGGTCGCGGCCGATACGCACGACGACGCAACTTGTCGAGGTGGTAGCGGCCGCGGCCCGGTCAATGAAACATGAGCGGATTCATCCGGCGACCCGAACCTTTCAGGCTCTCCGAATCTTCGTAAACCATGAACTGGACGATCTGAAGGTGCTTCTGGAAGCGGCGCCCGGCGTGCTGAAGCCGGGAGGAAGGCTGGTGGTGATCAGCTTTCACTCGCTCGAAGACAGGATCGTCAAGGATGCGCTTCGCGAGGGTGCGAAGCAGGGCTGGTACCGGCTGCTGACCAAGAAGCCGGTGACGGCGAGCGCAGAAGAGATAGATCGTAATCCGCGGTCGCGCAGCGCGAAGATGCGCGCGGCGGAAAGAGTTTGAGTCAGTCAAGTTTAGTCAGTACAGGTTTGAGTTGCCTCGGAGAAACTGCCGGGCTCCCGGTGCGGTGATAGTAAGGCGTGCCGGGTAAAGAATTTAGAAAAAGCTAGATTTAGAAAAACTCTGTGGTGGAGTTTTTTTCGGAGCGGCCAAGAAAAAACAGAACAAGGCCGCGTCCGGATAAGAAAAACTGGAAAAATCGAAAATGAGATTCACCGGCACCCTGATTGAAGATTTGATGGCAACGGTCGAGCGCGCGGAACAGAGGGCGCAATCGGAACGGTTCTTGTCGGTCGAGGCTTTGTCCGTCGAGGCTTTGGCGGTCGAAACATTAACTGTGGAAGCGTGGTTCACTTCCGTTGAAAAAAACGCAGACTACGATTCCAAATTACTGGGAGTGGCGTAAATCATGAGTGCCGTGGCGATGCAACCCGCAGCTTCTTTTGGCCGGAGCAAGTCCTGCTGGCTGGGAACCCCGGAAATTTATTTCCGCAAGAGCATCGATAACTCGCGTCTGGTGAAGGTCGAAGACCCGCGCCGGGAGCGCGAAATGAAGTATTTCGGATTTGCCCTGTGTTGCCTGTTCCTGCTGGTTATGGGATACGCGCTGCAGCATTTCCGGGCGATTGAATACGGGTACAAGATCGAGACCCTGCGGTCGCAGCGCGATGGTCTTACGGAAATGAACCGGGCCCTGCGCCTGGAAGAGGCGTCGCTGCGCGATCCGGAACGAATTGACGTGATGGCGCGCAAGCTCGGCATGCAATCGCCGCAGCCTGGGCAGGTGCTGCGCATGGATGCGGATACCGACACGGCTACGCCGGTGATGGCTAGCGTGACTCCGGTGGCGGTGGTTTCGGCGCGGTAGCTGTAGGACTGGGCTGTCTCGGGGCGGAGACTGCCACGAACGGAGCCGAAGGGCTCTGTCTGGACGGGCCAGAGGCCCGTCACCACACGACCCACATTTTTCGCGGCGGCTCCTCGGGGCCGCCGAAAGTTTCTGAGGACTGGAAGTGGCGGCGAGTACCTCTTCGAATAGCGCGCGATTCAGGCTCTACGTCTTGTCTGGATTGCTCTGCCTCTGGTTGCTGACCATCTGTCTGCGTCTGGTCTATCTCCAGATTTTCTGCTATGGCGATTTCGAGCGCCGCGCGCAGCACCAGCAGCAGCGCAGCTTTGATCTTTCGCCGAAGCGCGGGGTCATCTACGATCGCGCGGGACGTGAGCTGGCGATGTCGATCCAGGTGGACTCGGCCTTCGTGGTGCCCTCGGAAGCTCCCGACCTTCCTAATACGATCAGCTTGATCACGCGGATCACGAAAGACGATCCGCGCGTTGTGCTGGCCGATTGCCGCGCCCACAAGACGTTTTGCTGGGTGGCGCGCAAGGCGGACGCCGAAGTGATTGACCGCATCCGCGCGCTCAATCTGCAAGGGGTTCACTTCCAGAAGGAACCCAAGCGCTTTTATCCGAAACGTGAATTGGCGGCGCAAATCCTGGGATACGTGGGCACGGACGATCAAGGCTTGAGCGGCTTGGAGCGCCAATTCAATCAGCAACTGCAGGGAAAGCCGGGCAAGCTGATGATTTCGGTCGACGCGCGCAAGCATTGGTTTGCCAGCGTTGAACAGGAATCCGAGTCCGGCGACAGCGTCGTGCTTACCATCGATCAGAACATTCAGTACATTGCCGAGCGGGAACTTGAGCGCGGGATGGAAGAGACGAAGGCCATCGCCGGCACGGTGATCGTGGAAAATCCTCACACGGGTGAGATTCTGGCGCTCACCAACCGGCCGACGTTCAATCCCAACATTCGGAAGGAAATTAAGAACGACGCTTTGAAAGACCGCGCGGTGAGCGACGTGTACGAGCCGGGCTCGACTTTCAAGATGGTGACCATCTCGGCCGGACTGGAAGAAAAAATCACGCGCCCCGACGAAATGTTTGACTGCCAGATGGGATCGATCGTGATCAATGGCATGCGCATCCGTGACAGCAAACCGCACGGCGTGCTCTCGGTGGCGGATATTCTGGCGGAGTCGAGCGATGTTGGCGCCATCAAAGTCGCACTGCGGCTGGGCGACGATCGCTTCTACAAGTACATCCGCGCCTTCGGATTCGGCCAGCAAACGGGGATCGAGCTTCCGGGCGAAACGCGTGGCCTGACGAAGCCGGTGGAGCGCTGGTCGAAAGTTTCGATTGGCGCGATCTCGATGGGACAGGAGATTGGCATTTCGGCGTTGCAGCTTGCTTCCTTGATCTCGACGTTTGCCAACGACGGCGTGCACGTGCCACCGCGCATTGTTGCTGGGACGATGGCACCGCAGAATGCTCCGCAAACTTCCCCACAAACTATCGCCTTCCAGCCCGCCGAGGCGACGCGGGTGATTTCATCGCTGACTGCAGCCCAGATGCGGCAGATGCTGCAGGGAGTGGTGCTCCACGGCACTGGGCGCAAAGCCCTTCTGGAGGGCTACAGTTCAGCGGGCAAAACCGGGACGGCTCAGAAGGTGGACCCAGCCACGGGCGCCTACTCGAAGACGAAGTATGTTGCGTCGTTTGCGGGCTTTGCTCCGATCAACGATCCGCAAATCGCAGTGGTGGTGATTCTCGATTCCGCCGTCGGCCTGCACCAGGGAGGGCAAGTTTCGGCACCGGTGTTCCAACGGATCACGCAACAGGTGCTCGAGTATCTGCATGTTCCGCATGACGTTCAGCTTCCACCGAACCGCCAGGTCTTGCTGGCTCGCCGCGATGTCCCTGACGCGAGTCTGGAAGAAAGCTCGCCCGATCATCTGGGGGCCGCGCTGGATATGGCTGAAGCCGGTGAGACGCCCGCCACTCCAGCGACGGTTAAGCCTGACGCAATTTCCGCTCAGGTGGTTTCTGCGGCGCTTACAGCGCGAGAGACGGGGAAACAACCGGATGACCTGGTGGCGGATCCGAAGAACATTGCAGGGAGTTCGCCTGCCGCACAATCTGGCGCAGCACAATCTGTCGCCGCGTCCGAGGCGTCATCTTCGCAGAAACTGCCGGCCAGCGGTACGGTGGTTCTCGACGTGGAAGAGGGAGGGATCGAGGTTCCGTCGTTCCTCGGCAAGAATCTGCGCATTGCGATTGAAGCCGCGCAGGAAGCGGGTCTTGACCTCGACGCCGTCGGCAGCGGGACCGCGCGGGAACAGTCTCCGCAGCCGGGTGCGCACGTCGCGGCTGGATCGCGCATTACGGTGCGTTTCGGCAGATAACTCGAACCAACATCCGAACTATTTATAATCACTCCAATGACATTCCAACAGCTCTTGCAGGGCGCCGAGGTCCTCTCCCAAAGCGGAAACCCGGCCGTTGCTGGGGTGGAATACGATTCACGCCGGGTGCGTCCCGGAACTGTTTTTGTCGCCATGAAGGGCGAGACCAGCGATGGCAATCGGTTCATTGATCAGGCCATCGCTGCGGGAGCGGTTGGCATCGTCACCGACTCCGCAGCCGAAACGCCCCGCCCGGCGGTTGCCTGGGCGCTGGTCCTGCACGGACGCCGCGCGCTTGCTCGGCTGAGCGCGAATTTTTACAAGCATCCTGCGGAGCGAATTGCGAACACTGGAATTACGGGCACGAACGGGAAAAGCACGACTGCGTTTCTGATCGAATCCATATTGCAAGCGGCCGGACGCAAGACCGCGCTGGTCGGAACCATCGAATATCACGTAGCCGGGAAGATTCTGCCGGCGCCGCATACCACGCCGGAAGCGCTGGAGTTGAACCGGCTTTTGTCGGAGGGTTTGGGGCAGGGGGTCACCGAAGCGGTGATGGAAGTGTCATCGCACGCGCTCGAGCAGCAGCGCGTTTTCGGAATTCCGTTTGATGTCGCGGTCTTCACCAATCTGACGCGCGACCATCTCGATTACCACGGCACGATGGAGGATTATTTCCACGCCAAGCAGGTGCTGTTCGAAGGTTGCGGAACGGATCCGCCGCGCGCCGCCGTCCTGAATATTGACGACGAATACGGCCGCCAGCTCTCGAAACTTTCTAAGAAAAAGAGCGCCGTGGTGATCACCTACGGTCTGACGTGTGGTGACTTTCATGCTGAATCGGTCGACATCACGCCGCGGGGAACGCGCTTTCAAATGGTGACGCCTGCGGGAAAGATCGCCATGTGGACTCCGCTGATCGGCAATGTGAATGTGTACAACGTGCTGGCGGCTTCGGCCGCCGGGTATGCGCGCGATTGCTCCGCCGAGGCGATTGCTAGAGGAATCTTCGATCTGGCCAGCGTTCCCGGGCGCTTCGAGCGCGTGGATTGCGGCCAGCCGTTCACGGTGGTGGTGGATTATGCGCACACCGACGATGCGCTCCGCAACCTTACGGCGCTGGCTCGCGATTTTGTGGCCCGCGCAGGACTGAAGGGCAAGGTCATCACGCTTTTCGGGTGTGGCGGTGATCGTGATCGCGCCAAGCGTCCGCTGATGGGCGAGGCGGCGGGCAAGGGCAGCGACTTCGTCGTGCTCACTTCCGACAACCCGCGCTCGGAAGATCCGCTGGCGATCATGAATGATGCCGCTGGTTGGATTACAAAAAACCGGCGCAAAATATTTGATGGAGCCTGACCGGCGCAAGGCCATCGCTTTCGCTTTGCAACAAGCGACGCCCGGCGACATCGTGCTGCTGGCGGGCAAGGGGCACGAGAAAGTGCAGATCACAAAGGATGGAGCGATTCCCGTTCGACGATGTGGAAGTTGCGCGCGAGAATCTGACGGCGCTGGGCTACGACTGCAAGGGCGCGGCGAAAGCGGGGAAGGCGTAAGGTGGTGCCGCTGAATTAAGGAAGCGAGACAGGAGAGTATCGGGAGAATGCCTTGCGGCGAATGAGGAGATCATGAGGGTGTAGGGGTCCTTCGACTCCGCCAAGCCATTCGCTTCGCGCATGGCTCGGCTCCGCTCAGGATGACAGTATCTTTGGCAGTGTCTTTGTGATGACAAGAGGATGACAAGCGAACTGAGCCATTACGCGGCGGGAAAGACCGCATGAAACTTCTTCTCTCGCGGATCGCGGAATTCATTTCTCCGATGGAGCAGGCTCCGGACGAGCATGCGCCGATCACCCAATACGACGGTCGCGCGATGGCCCAGGGATATTCCATCGATTCCCGCACCGTGCAGCCTGGCGAGCTTTTTTTTGCGGTGAAAGGCGAACGCCTCGACGGTCACGATTTCGTGGAGCAGGCACTGAGCCGAGGCGCGGTTGCGGCGGTGGTGCGGAAGGATCAACTGGCGCGCTATTCCAACTCCACTACTCTCCCCACCGGACTGCTTGCCGTTGACGACACTCTGGTCGCGCTGCAGACGCTGGCGACGGCGGTCCGAAAAATGTGGGGCAAAACGGCCATTGCCGTTACTGGCTCGATGGGCAAGACCACCACCAAGGAAGCGATGGCGCATTTGCTGGCGTTGAAGTATCGGGTGCATCGCACGAAGGGGAATTTTAATAATCACTTTGGTCTGCCACTCGGGCTGCTGACGCTGGAGCCGGAGTACGATCTTGCGGTGGTTGAGATGGGAATGTCGCACGCCGGCGAAATCGCCGCGCTGGCTCGCATCGCGGAGCCCAACGAAGGCGTGGTCACCAACGTCGCGCCGGTGCATCTGGAGAGCTTCGATTCGATCGCGGGAATTGCGCGCGCAAAATATGAACTGATCGAAAGTCTTCCGCACGGCGGCACGGCCGTGTTGAATGCCGACGATGAATATGTCAGCCAGTTCGGGCGCGACTTCAAGGGCAAGGTTGTGATGTTCGGGTTGAAGGCAAGCGCGGGTGTTCTGGCAGACGTGCGGGCGGAAAACATAGAGGCTCTGGGACATGAAGGCACGCGCTTCGATCTGGTCAGCAACGAAGTGCGGCAGGCGGTGCAGAGTCCGTTGCTGGGCAGGCATAACGTGTACAACGTGCTCGCGGCGGCGGCCGTGGCACTCGAGCACGGGATCACTCCGTCAGAGATCGCCGCTGCGCTGCCGTCGCTGCAGCCCGCCGACAAGCGCGGACAGGTCGTCCAAGTGGGTAACATCATGGTGCTGTACGATTGCTACAATTCAAGTCCGAGGGCGCTTATGGCTGCCGTGGATACTCTGGCTGCCATGGGCGCGCGGCGCCGGATTGTTGTTGCCGGAGAGATGCTGGAACTGGGCGCCACCGGCGAGGAACTGCATCGCGAGTGTGGGCGATATGTGGCGGCGGGGAAACTCGACTTGCTGCTTGGCGTGCGCGGCCTGGCGAAGCCGATGGTGGAAGCGGCTCGCGAAGCGGGGATGACGGCGGAATTCGTCGCGACGCCGGAAGAAGCGGGCGAGTGGCTGGCGCGCGAGGCTGGCGATGGCGATGTCGTGCTGCTCAAGGCGTCGCGCGGCGTGAAGCTGGAAAAAGCGCTGGAGACGTGGAAGGCGAAATTGTGAAAGCCTTGAAGCCGACGGCATTCCGAGCAGGCTGTGCGGCCCTCAGCGGCTAAAGCCGGTTCTGTTCTTGGTTCCAGTCGGCACGGCTGAAGCCGTGCCCTTTCAAAGCGCTTTATGAGATAGCTTCTACCTAACTGAGAGCTGACAGCTGAGAGCTGACAGCTGGTGTCGGAGGCGGATTGCTCTACTGGCTTTTATACCTGAAGCTCTTCCATTATTTTCCGCCGTTCCGCATTTTTCGTTATCTTACTTTCCGCACCGCCTTCGCCAGCCTGACTGCCCTTTTCACCGGCCTGATCGTGGGGCCGATTGTGATTCGGCGGCTGCGCGATTTTCAGATTGGGCAGTATATCCGCGAAGAAGGGCCGCAGGCTCATCAAAAAAAGGCGGGCACTCCGACCATGGGCGGTTTGCTGATTGCCATCGCCGTTTTGGTGCCTACACTACTGTGGGCGGACTTGAGCAATCCGTTCGTATGGATCGCGGTGTTTGCCACGCTGGCGTTCGGTGCGATTGGTTTTGCGGATGACTACCTTAAGGTGGTTCATCGCCGCAACCTCGGTCTTACCGCGCGCGCCAAGCTGGGTTTTCAGGCCGCAGCGAGCATTCTGATTGCGATCGCACTGATCGTGTTGCAGCACCGCAGAGAGTATTCCACGGTGCTGTTCGTACCATTCTTCAAGCAGTTTCATCCTGACCTGGTGATCGAAAGGTGGGCGGCTCATCCACAACTCTGGCCGCTGGCCTTTCTGCCGTTCGTTGTTTTCGTGGTGATTGTGATTGTCGGATCGAGCAATGCGGTGAATCTTACCGACGGACTCGACGGGTTGGCCATCGGATGCACGGTGATCGCGGCGGGAGCGCTTGCGGTGCTTACCTACCTCAGTGGCCACGCCACTTTTGCAACTTATCTGGAATTGCAGAAGATGCCGCAGATTGGCGAGCTCACTATTTTTTGCGGAGCCATGGTTGGTTCGGCCATCGGATTTCTCTGGTACAACGCGCATCCGGCGGAAGTGTTTATGGGCGATGTGGGCTCGCTGGCGTTGGGCGGCGCGATCGGCACGGTAGCGGTCATGATCAAACAGGAACTGCTGCTGCCGTTCATCGGAGGAATCTTTGTGATCGAGGCGCTCTCGGTGATCCTGCAGGTTGGTTCCTATAAGCTGCGCAAGAAACGCATTTTCAAGATGGCGCCGATCCATCATCACTTTGAACTTTTGGGTTGGTCGGAGTCGAAGGTGATTGTGCGGTTTTGGATCGCGTCGCTGGTGTTTGCGCTGTTTGCGCTGACCACACTCAAGCTACGATGAGAGTGTGTGGCGCAGAGTGGAAGGTCAGAGGTCAAAGGTCAGATTGCAGAGGTAGAAACGGGGCGGAGCCCCGTCACCACACGAGCGTTTAGCAGATTACGAATTGCGCAATTGCCAATTGAATTTTGATGGATCTGAAAAACAAGCGCGTGCTGGTGGTTGGTCTGGGCAAGTCCGGCGTGGCCTCGGCGCTTTTTCTTAAGTCGCGCGGGGCTCGGGTTACGGTGTCGGATTCCAAGCCTGAAGCCGAGCTTCGCGATGAAATTTTACTGCTGCTGGAGCATGGGATCACGGTCGAAACCGGTGGTCATGGCGACCGCACTTTTCGTGGGCAGGATTTGATCGTGGTCAGTCCGGGCGTGCCTTTCGATGCGCCGCAACTGGTGCAGGCGCGCAACCTGGGAGAGCCGGTGATCGGCGAAGTCGAGCTGGCGGCGCGATTTCTTTCCGGTCCAATCGTTGCCATTACGGGGGCCAACGGCAAAACGACAACCACTTCTTTGGCGGGTGAAATCATTGCGGCCGGAAAGTTCTCCACGCTGGTGGGCGGGAACATCGGCACTCCGGCGATCAGTTTTGTCGGTCAGGCGGGGCCTGCGACTTGGACGGTGCTTGAGGTGTCGAGCTTTCAGCTGGAGACGATCGTTGAATTTCGCCCGCGCATCGCGGTGATTCTGAACATCACGCCCGACCATCTCGATCGTCACAAGACTTTTGCCAATTACGTCAATGCAAAAGCGCGCATTTTTGAGAACCAACTTGCGGACGATTTCACCGTGCTCAACGCGGATGATTCGACCACTGCTGGATTGTCGGGGCGTACTCACGCGGGCTTGTTCTGGTTCAGCCGGATGAAAGAGGTTGAGAAGGGAGCTTTTGTCCGTGGAAATCATATTTATTTCCGCGACGACCGCGGCGAACGCGAGGTTATGCCGCTGGCGGAAGTGCCGCTGAAAGGCGCGCACAATCTGGAAAATGTGCTGGCGGGAGTTTCCATCGGAAGCCTGGTGGGCTGCTCGCCGGAACAGATCCGTGATGCGGTGCGGATTTTCAAAGCGGTTGAGCATCGCCTGGAGTTTGTGGCGCGGGTCGCGGGCGTCGATTACTACAATGACTCCAAGGCTACGAACGTGGATGCCACGGTGAAGGCGCTGGAATCTTTTCCAGCGAACATTCTGCTCATTCTCGGCGGCAAGGATAAGGGCAGCGACTACACGGTGCTCAATGAACTGTTGCGGCAGCGCGTGAAGCGCGTTTACACCATCGGATCGGCGGCGGCTAAGATCGAATCACAGATTCAGGGTGCTGCCGAAATCGATCATGCGGAAACGCTCGAAAATGCTGTCAGGCGCGCCAGCGAATCGGCCGCGGCGGGCGATGTGGTTCTTCTGGCTCCGGCTTGCGCGAGTTTTGATCAGTTCCAGAGCTACGAACATCGGGGTCGCGTGTTCAAGGAGACGGTGCATTCGTTGGGCTTGGCGCGGTCCACGTAGGCCAGTTCTCAGTTGTCAGTTCTCAGTCAAAACAGATCCCACTGGGAACCAACTCAGTTATCCCCTCGCTGCAATCTGCGCTGAAATTGCCCCCGGTCTTCGTCTCTCCGTGGTGAAATGGATTGTTTATGGCTAAGCGGGTTAGCGTCGATCGCTGGATGTTTACGGTGACCACTGATCCTGGTTTTTATTGGACTGGTCATGATCTTCAGCGCGTCGGCGGTGATGGCCAAGGAACGGTTTGGCTCGGCTTACGAATTCCTGCTGAAGCAATTGATTTGGGCGGTCGCGGGATTGGTGGCGATGATCGTGGCCATGAAGGTGGATTACAAACGCCTGCAGCATCCGGCGCTGGTTTTTTTGCTTCTGGGCTTTACTACGCTGCTGCTCATCTCGGTTTTTTTTCTTGATCGCGCGCACGGCACCCATCGCTGGTTTCACGTGGGTCCGATTTCCTTGCAGCCGTCGGAACTGGCTAAGCCGGCGCTCATCCTGTTTCTTGCCTGGTTTCTGGAAGACAAGACCAAAGCCATGGACGACTGGCGCAATACGCTGATCCCGGCGGTCGCGCCGACGGCGGCGTTTCTCGGGCTGATTGTTTTTCAGCCGGACCTGGGAACGGCTATTGCTTGCGCGGGCATTACCGCTTGCGTGCTGTTCGTCGCGGGCGTCCGCTTGCGTTATTTCGGATATGCTTTTGCGCTTCTCGCTACTGCCGCTTTATTTCTTGATCTTTCACGTGGCTTACCGGAAGGATCGCATCCTGGCGTTTCTGAATCCTTATGCCGACCCGAAGGGGTTTGGATTTCATATTATTCAGTCGCTGATTGCGGTGGCGACTGGCGGAGTAACCGGGCTCGGCTTGATGGAAGGGAAACAGAAATTGTTTTATCTTCCCGAACCGCACACGGATTTTATTTTCGCCGTCACCGCTGAAGAGTTGGGACTGGTGGGAGCGATGGCGGTCATCATCCTGTTTGCGATATTTCTCTGGCGCGGAACGCGGGCGTCGCTGCGCATTCAGGATAACTTTGGCCGCTTCCTGGCGGTGGGAATCACCAGCATGATTGTGCTGCAGGCTTTCATCAACATCAGCGTGGTGCTGGGGCTGATGCCTACCAAGGGGATTCCGTTGCCGTTTGTTTCCTATGGTGGATCGTCGCTGTTCGTGACCCTGATGTGCGTTGGGGTGCTGCTTAATATCACGAAGCAGGCGGAATAGAAATGTTGCCTCGACGATTAAGAAAGTCCCCAAGGGTCACGCATTGGTGGAATCCCACCCTAACGTCGAAAAGCACGACGTTAGGATGGGGCACCCGGCTGGACGGTCGAGTCGCCCGTCCCCACACGATCAGGATTGAAGACCGGGTTACTCGCCGGTTTCGGCGGCGATGAAGGGCTGCCAAGTGCGGCAGAAGTGCTCCTCTCTGAAGCTGAAGTAGGGGATCGGAACCCGGGGGCCGGGTGTCAGGTCCTGGACTGCTCCGAAGAGGTTGAAGGGCAACCAGAAGGAGACGTGCCTCGGCAGATTCGGGTCGCCGGTGTTTACGAAGTTCCCCCAGTAGGTCTTCATTTCGCCGGCTAGCTGTTGCTCGTCGGTGCTGAGCGTGGTGCCGAAATTAAAGAGGAACTGGAGTTCGGCGGCGTGCTCGGAAGCGGTCGGGTATCCGTACACGTCGTTGGGCGGAACGACCACCGTGCCAAAACCCACGGTGGGCGGGGCATTGGGATCGTTGAATTCATAGCCGAAGACGGGCACGAAAAACGAGAGATCGATGTTGGAATCCGAACCGTTGCAGGCAAAGACCAGGTCGGTGAAGATCTGCGCGAGGGCTTCGTCGGAACTGGGGGCATTTCCGGGCAGGTAGGGATCGGGGAAGTTGGCCAGTGGATACTCGGCGGCTACGGCAGCGCCGAAGGCAGGTGTATTTTCGGCTGCGGGGACGCCGAGCACGCCGAGGAAGAGGTTGATCTCCTGCGGATAGGTGCAGACGGCTCCGCAGAAAGTATTTGGGTTGCTCAAGTCGAAATTCGCGGGGCCGCCGGCTGCGAGTATGTTGGGGAAGGTGCTGTCGAAGGGGAAGTCGAGGGGTTCGAAGAGCCTGCCTTCATTGGCGTTGGTGCCCTGGAGCACGGGGACGCGGATGAATTCTCCGGTCGAGAGCGCCGACTGCAGCGCGCGCGGCAGAACCTTGGTACCGAAATCGGGTGAAATGCCGTTGGCTCCGAAGACTGCGTCCTGGGCGGCGAGGATGCTGGCGACGGGCGCCGCTTGCAGACAGGGTGCGTCATTCGGGGGCGCGCAGCCGAGGGCTGCATCGAAGTAGGGGCCGAAGATCGCTCCATAGACGGCCTCGGACGGGACATCGTGCAGCATGTAGGCGCCGCTCTCGATGATCGCGCCGCGAAACAGACCGGTGGCAGTGGTGGTCGAGACGAGATTGCTGGAGACGCTTAGGCCGCCGGCGGATTCGCCGCCGATGGTGACCTTTCTTGCATCGCCTCCGAAGCCGGAGATGTTGCGCTGCACCCAGTGCATGGCGAATTGCTGGTCCATGAGGCCGTAGTTGCCGGCGTCGCCGACGTTCTGGAAAGAGTTTGGGGTAGTGGCGAGCAATCCGGGCTCGACCAGCCAGCCGAGCGCGCCGAGGCGATAGTTGATGGTCACCACGATGATGTTGTTCTCGGCCACCAAGACCGAGGGGTCGTAATCGGCGCCGGTACCGGTGACCAGCGCGCCGCCATGGATCCAGAGGTAGACGGGCAACTTTGAATGCGGGGTCGCGGTTGCGGGCACGTAGACGTTGAGGAAGAGGCAATCCTCGGACTGGGGCAGAGGCGCGGTGCTGCCAGCTTGTGGGCAGGCCGGCCCGGGGAAGTCGGCTAGGACGGTGCCGGGGGGCGGAGTGGGTGGCTGCGGCGGCGTCCAGCGGGCGGCGCCTTCGGGTGGCGCGGCGTAGCGGATGCCGAAGAAGACATCGACTGCAGCCGGGTCGGTGGGCGACGGTATGGCGGTGAAAGTCCCCGTGTCGGTGACGACGGTCTGAGCGGAGGCGGTTGCTAGTGAAAGCGCAGCTAGGAAAAGCGTGGCCAGAGGGAGAATTGCTTTGCGGCTAAGCGCGGCGTTGCTCGACATGTTGCTCGACATGTTTCTCGACATGGAGATGGTCCTTTCTGGTCTGGAAGTGCCTGGTCGGGAGATGGGATGTCAACGTGGGCATGGTTGCTTTACTGGGTGCAGAACGTCGCAGCCCTTTTTCGGGGGAGCGGCGTCGCGAGTGGCGCGAGCGTATCTGAGTTCTGGAAATTCATCAAATGAATTGTTTGGATGATGAGGAATGCCTGGCGGGAATGCCCGTCTGAAGCGCGCTTTCGCGGGGGGGGGCTGCTAGCTGGCAGACTTCAACTCTTTCGATGCCCGCGCTTTGGCGGCTGCGCGCAGCGCTTGGCGACGCCGCGATAGAGTTGCTTCTGCGTCTGGGGCGGCGAGGACAACGGCCTCCATGTGCTTGCAGATGTCAGGCTCGCTAATGGTTGTGCGCAATTCCGCGAGATACGGGTGGATTTTGCTGAAGGTCGCGATTATCTCTCCATTTGCCGCCCGGAATGCATCGGCATCAATAGCGCCGGTGGTTACGAATGAAGCTGCCATGTCCCAATAGCCAAGCACCATGCGGAAAGATGCGTTTCTCTGACCGCTCGCGATGGTCATCAATTCGGCGAAGCTCTCTGGATTGAATTCGCGGAGGAACCAGTCACGCGCTTCTCGAAGTACGGGTTCGCGGCGGAGATCAAAAAGCTTAAGGTTCAACTGCGCGCTCTCGAACGGTGTTGGCATGGATAGTATGTTACCTGAGCTGGCATTTAGAATCATCGGCTCGGAGCGGGCCAATTCTAAATGAGTGCAAACGCCTGCTCGCATCGTGCAAATTCTTTCATCTTGACAGTCCTCCGCCTCGGTAGTACCGTTCTGCGCGCCTGCCCTCTGGGGGCATCAGATGTCGTAAAATCCCGCACTGGTCGACCTACCCCGTAATTGGAATCTGTGCCTCTGGCAAGTTGGGAACGCAGGACGCATTGGCTCGGGTGCTATCCGCAGCCGGAGGAGGAAACGTGAAAACAAAGGCTACTTTCAGGAAATCCTGCCCGTCAGCTACTCACGGTTTTACCTTGGTCGAACTTCTGGTGGTGATCGCGATTATCGGGGTTCTGATCGGCTTGCTTCTGCCGGCTGTGCAGAGGGTCAGGATATCGGGTAACCACGCCGCGACCCAGAACAACTTGAAGCAGATCGTCCTCGGGGTGCAGACCTACCAGGCAACGCATCAGCAGGAAATACCAGCCAATTTGGCGGAGCTGGGCTCGTTAGATCTGATCAGCGGGAATCTTGCGAACGGCGAGGCGAACGGCTTCACCTTCGTCTATACACCGAGCCCAAGCGGCGCGGACACGTTCACTCTGAGTGCGGTGCCCGCGGTGCAGGGAGTCACGGGTTCGTGGAAGTTCACCACGAACCAGGGCGGCGCAATCATCGGCAGTGCGCTGACGAACGCCGGGCTGCCTTTCATGGATGCGTTCTTCACTGCCAGGGAGGCGATCACCTCCGCGGAGAATTCCAACCCGGTTGGCACGCCTCCCATCACCGACCCGCAGGCGAGTAACGCCATTCAGAAAACCTACACCCCCCACTGGGTTTTCAGCCAGTTTGATCCGAATGGAACCGGCTTTTTCGGGTGGTCCAGCCTCGAAAACTTCAGCACGACCAACCCGATCCTGTTGCCTTTCCTTGAGTCGCTCGAAACCCAGTACGCCCTGGGTGCAGGGAACGAGAACACGGCCGACCTGGGGGCCGTGACGCTGGGCTACGCGCAGGATGGCCTGTTGAGGTGTCCCGACGACAACACCAGCAAGTTCACCGTGACCGCATCCTCGCCGGTGAAGGTGGGGATGATTTACCAGGAGACTTTCGCCCTACTCAACAACAGCATGAAAGCTGTGGCGGGTCCGATCCACCTGGTGCTGCCCTTAAACACCAGCGAGGTGGCCGCTATCAACGCCACGGGAGCGACTTTCTGCAGTTCCACTGGGCGACCAGACTTCCTCGTGCCTTTGCCGAACGGCTCGTTGGGTGCGGGCGAATCCGTAGAGTTAACGCTGAATTTCAACGTCATCAGCGGTAACGGCGGTCTCGGTTTGCTCAAGGTGACGCCGCAAGTTCTGGTCGGCATGGGACCGCCGTAGGCCGCGCCGCGCGGGGCTGCAAACGCGAATATTGCCATTTCACTAACGACGCTCTACGCTCCAGCCTCTTTCTCCAGCGCGAGCAATTGCTCTTTGCGCTCTATGCCCCAGCGGTAGCCGCCCAGGTCTCCATCTTCGCGGATCACGCGGTGGCAGGGGATGGCTACGGCTACGGGGTTGGTGGCGCAGGCTCGGGCTACGGCTCGGGTAGCTTTTGGCATGCCTATTTTTTTTGCCACGGCGCTGTAGGAACGGGTTTCTCCTCGAGGGATTTTTTGCAGAGCTTCCCAGACTCGGCGTTGAAAGGCGGTCGCCCGGATGTCTAACGGAAGCGAGGGATTCGATTCCTTGCCTTGAATGAGGCGGGCGAGGGTGTGTCGCCATTCGGCCATCGCGGCATCGTCGCGGCGGCGGGTGGCGAAGGGGAATTCTCGCATCAGGCCTTGTTGGAGTTGCTCGTCGGAATCGCCGAACTGAATGGCGCAGATGCCTTTGTCGGTGGCGGCGATCAGCATGCGTCCCAGCGGCGAGCCGGCTATCGTGTCGCGAACGATTGTGTAGCGGACTACGGCAGCCACGGCGCCGCGGCGATACTTCTCCGGGGTCATGCCTAGCTGGGTGGCCGTGCGCTCGTAGAGGCGGCTGCTGGAGCCGTATCCGGCGGCATAGAGGGCAGTGGTCACGGAGTGTCCGGCTTGCAGGTTCTGTTTTACCTGGCGCAGGCGGACGGCGTCGATGTAGGCCTTGGGCGAGACTCCGAGCACGGATTTGAACGTGCGCTGCAGATGGAACGGGCTGCGGCGGAATTCTTTGGCCAGCAGGCTTAGCGTCAGGTGATCTTCGATATGCTGCTCGATGTAGCGGCACAGGGCGCGGACCAGCGCGGATTGCGGATTTCCGTCGACCGCTTTGGGCCGGCAGCGCAGGCAGGCGCGATAGCCGGCCCGTTCGGCCTGGAGCGCGTGATCGAAGAAGGTTACGTTCTGTGGGCGCGGGCGCTTGGCGGGACACGAGGGACGGCAGAAGACTCCGGTGCTCGACACGGCAAAGACGAATGCGCCGTCGAGCGCGCGGTCGCGATCGAGGACGGCTTGCCAGCGGCGGGCGTTTATCTGGACGGCAACTTCGGGCGCCTTTGGCGGGGCGGTTCGGTCTGGAGTTCGCTTCATCGTTTCCCGTTCTTCTTCTTGTGAAAGTATCGCATTGGTGGCCATGGAGGTAACATAGGGCAGTTGCGGCGCGCGGACTATCCGAATGTTGCGGTCAAACGATATTTCGGTCCGGCGCACATCGAAGGCGAACCTTTCCCAGAAACTGCCGAACTAGAGTTCCGTGGTGATCCCAGACGGGGCGGAGCCCCGTCACCACACGAGCGGTTGCAACTTACGGTGGTAACGCTGGGTTCGTTACTCATAAAGTGCAGATGCTTGCAGTCGCGGGTTTGGGCCAATCCCGTTTCTAGTTACTAACTCTATTTTTAACATTCACTTACGCCTCGCCCCTTATATGGTTTCATGGGTGCACTATCCGTTCATGAAGCCCAGAGCGTATGGGCGAGTTTGGGGGCCCTTTGACTGTCATTTACAGCTCTGAAAGCGCATCTCCTCGGAACCCGGCACGGGCGGCGGCGGTACTGCCGCTGCTGGTGATTCTGTTCGTCGTCTCCTACGGCATTCTGACCACGCTGGTTTTCGAGCAGGGGCAGACCATTGAATCGCAGCGCAGCCTGATCCGCGAGATGCTGAAGGACAGCACCCAACTAGCGGCACTGAAAGGCAAGCTGGCTCGGGACGACGGCAAGGGGTTGCACGACAAGGCGGCTGTGCAGGCGGATCATCGGGACGTGGATTCCAGCCGCTCTAATGCTAATTCCAATTCCAATGCTAATCCTAATGCTGCAGCCGGGGCCAAGGCGCCGGACGCCAAGGGATTAGACAAAGATACGAAACGACCCAGTAAATCGGCCCATGCCACCAGGGAAATTCCGGGGAAGCCGGCTGCGGATTTAGAGGATGTCCGGCGCTTTACCCAGGTTATTTAGAACCAGGTTATCTAGAGTTTGTATTGGCAGTCGAGTTGGCACGAGTAGTCTGACAACAAAAAGAGAAGGTTCTGTGAAGGTTCTGTGAAACGCGGCCTTATGTGGGGGCCGTGATGGAAGCGAGACCCAATCATGAAGACCCTAGCCCTAGCTCTAGTTTTGTCGCTACCCGTCCCGAAGGTGGCACCACCAGCTCAGCTCTCCTCCACCCCCAGCCAGCAGCAGCCCGCCAAGAGAAAGGGCGGGCAATGGTACTTCGCCGCCAATGGGCACGCCGTGTATTGCTATGGACCGGTGATGACCATGCCGCAGGGGCAAGGTGGCCTGGCGAGAGTTGCAACTTTTTGCCGTGGCGATCGAACCATGGTCACGCTGAAAGACTAGCTGCGGATCAGTTCCGGCAACCTACACCCAACGCGCTTCCCTTATAATCGTTAGCTGGAAAGCAGCTAGAAAGCAGCCAGAAAGCCATTTTTGGCGGGGGGGGCCCGTAGCTCAATTGGAAAGAGCATCGGATTTCTAATCCGAGGGTTGCAGGTTCGATTCCTGCCGGGCCTACCAGATAGTCCCATAGGAGTCCCCCTTTTGTGCCATTCCCTGGGCGGCGATCTAAACGTAGAGTGGTTGAGAGCAGACTTCGGGGGAGGGCTGTTCAAACGGGCGTCCGATGACTCTAACGAGTCCGGGCGCTTTCGTTTTTTTGGGTGTGGCTTGCTCGGGGATTCTCCTATGGGAAATCCCTAGATTTCGGCGGCAGTGGAATCCCACCCCTTCGGCTTCGCTCAGGGCAGGCTCTAACGTCGAAAGGCACGACGTTAGGATGGGGCACCCGGCTTTCTCTTTGGTCTCGGCTTCATCACCTCCCATTCTTTTTCGGTTAGCTCCCGTCCTAATGCTGTGAATTCGCCTGCTCCTTGCAGCCACTCGCCGCCGTCCATGGTGACGACTTCTCCATTGATGTAGCCGGAGCCATCGCTGACCAGGAATGCGGCGAGGTTTGCAAATTCATCGGTCGTTCCAAAGCGTCCCAGAGGATTTCGTTTCTTGGCCGTCTCCGCCAGTTCGGGACGCGGCAGCAGGCGCGAGAACGCGCCCTCGGTTGGAATGGGGCCGGGCGCAATGGCGTTCATGCGAATGCCGCGATCGCCCCACTCGACGGCCAGGCTTCTGGTCAGGGCCTGCACGCCTGCTTTGGCCACTGCGGATGGGACTACGTAGGCCGAACCCGTCGTCGTGTAGGTGGTGGTGATGTTGAGGACTACGCCTCCGCGTTTGGCTGCCAGCCAGCGGCGGCCGCAGGACATGGTGGTGTGCAGCGTGCCCATCAGGACAATGCCAATCACCGACTGGAACGCGCCTAAGGAAAGTTCTTCGGTGCGGGCTAGAAAATTTCCGGCAGCGTTGTTCATTAGGACGTCGAGTGGAGCTTCGGTCCAGATGGTATCGAGCATCGCTTCGACTGCGGCTGGGTCGCGCACGTCGCAGGGATGGGAATGGATTTTGCCGCCGGTGCGCTGGCGGAGCTCCTGTTCGGTGGCGGCCAGAACGTCGTGGCGGCGGCCGCAGATGTAGACTTCGGCGCCGAGTTCCAGAAAGCGCTGGGCGGTGGCTTTGCCCAGGCCGGTGCCGCCGCCGGTGATCAGGATGCGCTTATGGTGGAGCAGATCTTTCTGGAACATGATGAATTTCCTCCGCTGAAGTGCAACGGCGATTGTAAATGGACGGGCGAGGACGCCCGTCGCTCGACCACCACATTTGTCCGGCAGTTGGGTGGCCGGGCGGGGGCGCCCGGCTCTCCACTATTCAGTAATTAGGCTTGGAGTCTTGCTGCGGCCCAACGCGCGTGTTCCGCCACGACCGGGTCTGCATCTTCGCTTAGTTTTCTTAGCGTCGGCATGAATTTTTTGTCGCCGCTGTTTCCCATGGCGATCACCGCGTTGCGACGCAGGCCGGAGAGTTTGGCGCGGCGGATGGGAGATCCACGAAATACTTTCTGAAATTCTTCGGGCTGCATTTCGGCCAGCCAGTCCAGCGCCGGGTTGACCAGGCCTTCCCTTGCCTCGAACTCGGCTGCGTTGGTCACGGGCGCCTTGCGGTTCACTTTGAGGTTCCATGGGCAAACGTCCTGACAGATGTCGCATCCGAAGACGTGGCGTCCCATGGCGGCGCGCAGGTCGACGGGAATCTCGCCGCGTTTTTCGATGGTCAGGTAGGAGATGCAGAGCCGGGCGTCTAATTCGCCGGGCGCGGTGATCGCCTGGGTTGGGCAGGCGGTGATGCAGCGGGTGCAGGTTCCGCAACGATCGGGCGCGGGGAGATCGGCGGTGAGAGCGGGTGAGAGCTGAGCGGGCGAGTCGCCCGCTCCACACTGGCCGAAGTCAGGATCACGCCTAGAAAAAGCCAGGATCCTAGCTGCTGGTTGATGATGCAGGTGTTTTTGCCGATCCATCCGATGCCGGCGTACTTTGCGTATACGCGCTCGATGAGCGGGCCGGTGTCGACGTAGGAACGGAAGTGCATGGAGTCGCTGGACGGGCGGGGCGCCCGTCCCTCCACAAATAATCCGCGCAACTTTTCTTCCACCTGCTTCAGGCGGCGGAGGACGGATTCGTGGTAATCCTCGTGGGACCAGGCGTAGCGGGAAATCCAGCCTCGGCTCGTTTCTTCGGGCTGTGCTTGCGTCGAGTAGGGATGGGCGGTGTTGTAGTTGATGGCGCACACGATCACGCTGCGCGCCCAGGGAGCGACTCGGGCGAGGGAGGCACGCTTAAGTTCTCCGGCGGCATCGTTGTTGCGCGCTTCCATGTATTTCATTTCGCCGTGCTTTCCATCTGCGATCCAGGCGGGAAAGACGCGTAGCTCGGCGAAGTCGCGGACGGGCGCAATGCCGCAGAGATCGAACCCGGCGTCGCGGGCGCACTGCTTGATGCGGGTTGTCAGGTCGGAGGGCAATTGGGCCTTATAGGCAATGGCTTGCGGCGGGTTCTGCCGCGGGTGCACTCACATCTTCCAAGAGGCTATCACTGCGGTATGGTGAGTGGAACCGCGTGGTTGCGCCAATCCAGAGGAGAGACTTGGCGTTTTGAGTTTGTTCGGAACAATTGAGCCTTTAGGCGAAGTCAGTTATCTTGGGTGGGCGAGGCTGGCGATGGGCTTTGTCCTGGATTTTGATGCAAAGAACAACATCCTGCGCGGGACTCTGGAAGGCCCATTCACAGGCGCCATTCTATTGGATTACTACGCGGCAGCAGCTAGATATACAGCATCGCATCCGCCGTGTCGCGGCATCTGGGACTTCTCGAAGGTGGAGGCCAAGGTTGACGTGTCCAGCGACACCATCAGGCAACTGGTGGGGAGGTCGCCGATCATCCCGCCTGGCTATATGCGCGTCGTCGTCGCTCCGCAAGACTTTCTTTTTGGAATGATGCGCATGTTGCAGATACTCAGCGAAAAGGCTCGCCCCGAGCTGCATGTGGTTCGAACGATGGACGAGGCATACCGCTTGCTCCAAGCGGAATTACCAGAGTTTAGTCCCGTTGGCAGCTTCTAGTGCTGATAAATCAACTGCGGAATCGGTCGCTTCTCGGGACCCGCAAATTTAACTTATTGGTATGGAATGAGTTAAGAATGAGCGAAATTGTGCGACTCGCGCGAAACTTTCTTCGCGAGGCTGGGTTTTGGAGGTCAATTGCTCCTGAAAACAACGGGGTGGGTAAGGAGAACAAACACCCGCCGTTGCGGACGTGAGCACGCCGAAGGCAAAAACGAATCTCGGTTGAGTTATGCGTACTTGGCACTGGGTGATCGCCGCTTCCCTCCTGCTCACGTTGAGTGCGAACGCGCAGCAGTCTCCGAACCCGTCTTCATCCCCGACGGCGGCGCAGACGCCAGCTTCGGCCTCCGAGTCTAGCTCGGCTGCGTCCCGCGAGCAGCCTGAGCCGCAGCCGATCGCAGCATCCGCAAGTACCTCCGCCGTCTCGGTTCCGCCTGCCACGATGGACGAGGTGGTGGATCGCACGATCGAGCGGGAGCACGCGCTGATGAAAATGCTGAGGACCCGCACTCCGTTCGTTGAGACCTACCTGCAAAATCTGAAGTACGACCGGCAAGTCGGCCCGGTGCCGGTACAAGACCATTACTTCCTCGGCCGTATGGATCTGGGCGAAAGCGTGGAGCGCCGCGACTATCTCTACAAAGAGACCAGCTTTGAGAGCCGCTTGTTGGGCGGCTTCACCCGGTTGTTTAAATTCGAATACAAACCCGTGGGTTTCTCATGGATGATCTATGCCGACCGCAATGATTTCAATCGCCAAACCTACGACTTCGAGTACGTGCACCGCGAGTTCCTGGGCGAAGTCCGCTGTATCGTGTTCGACGTGTCCGCCAAAAAAGGCACGGGCAATGGCCGCTTCCATGGCCGAATCTGGGTAGAAGACCAGGATTACAACATTGTGCGCTTGAATGGCACTTATGAACCGCAGCCTCGCAACGCTTACTTCTTCCACATGGATAGCTGGCGCTTGAATCTGATCCCGGGCTACTGGGTACCGGCTTATATCTACAGCGAGGAAGGCGATGTCAGCGACCGGTCGAAAGACAGAATTACCTTCAAGGCCCAGACCCGGCTCTGGGGTTATGACCTGCAGAAGGGCGCCCATGACAGCGAATTGACCCAAGTGACGGTGGACTCCACAGTGAAGGACGAAAGCGCGGCGGCGCAGGATGCTTCTCCGCTGCAATCGCAGTGGCAATGGCAGCAGCAGGCTGGAGACAACGTGATCGAGCGGCTGCAGGATGCCGGCCTGCTTGCTCCCGAGGGTCAAGTGGATAAGGTGCTGGAGACGGTTGTCAACAATTTGCTGACCTCCAACAACATTGAACTGCCGCTCCCGGTGCACACCCGTGTGATGCTGACTTTGCCACTTGAGACGTTCAGCGCGGGCAACACCATCGTGGTAAGCCGCGGCCTGGTGGACGTGCTCCCGGATGAAGCCAGCCTGGCCATGGTGCTTTCGCGCGAACTCGCCCACATCGTCCTTGGGCACAACTCGGGCAGCAAATACGCCTTCTCAGATCGCATGTTGTTCTCTGATGAATCGACCTACCAGAACCTGGGCTTCCGCCATTCTCCGGAGGAGGAAACAGCAGCCGATACGAAAGCAATCGAGCTCCTGAAGAATTCACCGTACGCCCAGAAGCTGAATACGCCAGGACTGTTCCTGCGCGAGGTGGCGGCGCGAGGTTCGGCGCTTTCCGCGCTGCTGACTCCACACCTGGGCACTGGCTTCACTAACCGTAAAGGCGCCATGGATCGGATGGCGGTGTTGATGAACTCTGCTCCGGCCCTCGATCCCAACAAATTGGACCAGATCGCAGCCCTGCCTCTGGGCGGACGCGTCAAGCTCAACGCCTGGGATGACCACGTGGAATTGATGAAGACCACGCCGGCGGCCATCACCTCGGCGCGCAGCAAGATGCCGCTGGAAGTGACGCCATTTTTCCCCTGGCTTACCCGCTCCGCGGCAGTCGTCAACCCGATCGCGACGGCGAACGCAGCGAGCGGAACACCGAGCAATTAGTGATGTTGCAAAATCGTCGTTGCACTCGTTGACGCTGGACCATCGGCAATGGCAATGCTCTATGCGGCATCGCGTTCCAGGAAGCAAAGTGAGGGCTGCAGGTCGAGTCTGTCTGCTGCCGGCTTCACATTGACGCGGAATGAGGCTCGGTCACGTGCGAGCATCGGGCCAATCACACTGGTCAACCTCTCAACAGTGGTGCTCAAGTCTTTGGCGTGCATCTGCTGCAATTCAACCGCAATTGTGATATCGAACGACCCACTTTCGCCTGCGTGAGATTGTCGTGCCCTGTGCGCGACTAAACTGCCTCCGAGCATTCGAGCGAGGCTCACGAGCGAACGGCTCTTGCACGCAGGGCATTCGTCACCTCGACTGCTACTGATGACCTCGCAATCCAGGCAAAAGACCGCATTCCAGAGAGGAAGAACTGCTGCGTCCGGACGGTTCCTTGTTTTTGTTTCGGCGAACATATATACCAGCCTCTGTCGCTGAGATGAGGGGGCTACATTCAACAAAAATACACCCGTCACTCTCGATGTGTAAGCTGCCAAAGTTTCCAGTGGCTGTGC
Source organism: uncultured Acidobacteriaceae bacterium (assembly GCA_963760175.1). Lineage (GTDB taxonomy): Bacteria > Acidobacteriota > Terriglobia > Terriglobales > Acidobacteriaceae > Acidiflorens. Next base: position 27,375 of record CAVXBU010000015.1, on the reverse strand, counting down.
CAACTCTAGTCCCAGGAAGGACAGTTCGCAAATCGGCCTACGAATTTGCGAAAGCAGCGCTTCTGCGGTCGGCGGTTGAAATATCCCGATTACACTCGTTGAACCCGGGGACTGATGATCATTCCAGAGGTTTGAAGTTTGGGGATGGGACGCCGAGTACGGCGAGCGCCTCGTCGCGGGAGAGTACGATTTTCAGCAGCGGGTTGCGATGCGCTACCGCGATCTCACACAGACGGGATATTGCGCTTCCGAAGACGGCGGGGGCAACTAGACAGCGGGGGCGTCTGGTAGCGTCCGGCATGGCGGGGTCGCGATTTACCAGATCACGAATCATTTCGGGGGAAATGGCAAACTCGGTCACGGCCGAGAGGTCATAAATAGCAGCGCCGGCATCGGTCGCGACGGAATGCTTTCGAACTTCCCAGTAAAGCGCTCTGGCCAGCTTGTCGGTGAGCCGCTCCTCGATGCGGAGGAGCAGGATCTTGTGCTCATGGTCGAACTCAAATTGGTGTGTCATGGAGGAGTTCTTAATGTAGACGATGTGAACGAAAAGCTCAATTATCGGTGGTCACTCCGGGGTGTTACTGGTAGGGCTGGGGCTGCGGTGGGGTTTTTCCACAGGGGCTCGATATGGGGGAAGCATTCCCCCAGCGGCTAAAGCCGCTACTAATTATGCGACGTTTACGGCACGACTAAAGTCGTGCCCTTCCCAGAACCTGCCGAAAGCAGAGTTCGGTGGTGATCTCAGACGGGGCAAGCCACGTCTCTACGTTGGCCCTGAACGGGGCGGAGCCCCGTCACCACACGAGCGGTGATGCTGGGGCCTTCGGCTCGAAAGGGTGGTTAGGTCTTGCGGCCGCGGCCGGCGGCTGCTTTTCTGGTGGCGGGGGTGAAGTGCTCGACTCGGTTTCTACCCTTCCCCTTGGCCGCGTACAGGCCGGCGTCGGCTTGATTCAGTAATTTCTCCAGCTCGTCTTTTCCGGCAAAATTCGAGATGGCTACGCCCATGCTCATGGTGATGGATCTCTCCACATCGGAACTGACCACAGGCGCACTGGCAATGCCTTCGCGGAGCTCATTGGCGCGGAGCAGGGCGTTGGGCAAATCACAGTTGGGCAGAACCATGAGAAATTCTTCTCCGCCGTAGCGGCCAACACTGTCGTAAACGCGGAGTTGGGCTTGCAGCCGGCGGCTGATTTCGCGGAGGGCCTCATCGCCAAAAAGATGGCCGAGGGTATCGTTCACGCTTTTGAAATGGTCGATGTCGCCAAGAATCACTGCGACGGGCTTGTGATCGCGGCGGGCTCGCTCCAATTCGCGCTGGAACATGGAGAGAATCTCTCCGCGATTCATCAATTCGGTGAGGCTATCGTGGGTGGCGGCGTGACGCATGGACTCGCGCGCCGCGACAAGCTCCTCCTGCAATTCGAGAATGCGCTTCCCGACCAGCAGACGCGCCTTTAATTCCAGTTCGTCAAAGGGCTTTACCAGATAATCGTCCGCGCCCGCCTGCATCGCCTCGAGCATCTTCTGATGGCCTTCGTTGCTGGTCAGCAGGATGACGTAGACGTAGGGGCCGGAGGCACCGGCTTGGCGGATGCGCTGGCAAAGCTCAATGCCATCGAGATCGGGCAGCACCCAATCGAGCAGAACGAGCTTGGGAGCATCGGGCTGCTTCAGGATTTCCGACGCTTCGGAGCCACTCTGGGCGAGGGTGACGGCAAAACCCCAGCCGCGCAAATGATCGCCGATCAATTTGCGGTAGACAGCGGAATCGTCAACTACCAAGGCCTGCATGAGTCCTGAGCCTCCGCCCTCCGCTGTGCGAAACAACGAACAGCCGCCCATTCAGACCTCCGTGGCAGATCAGCAAAACTGACCAACCCATCATAAGACCAGGAGGCGCTTGTGGAGGGCTGGCAATTGGCTGGCCCGTGTATCCGGAGGTACCTCTCTGGAAGAATCGGCAGAGTGAGGCGGGAGCATGAGTCGGGGGCGAGCGAGGTCGGCGTTTAGCAGTCAGCATTCGGGAATCCCACCCTAACGTCGCAAAGGACGCGACGTTAGGATGGGGCACCGCGGCCATTGATTTACTACGAAGGGGAACGGAGGGTTGACCAAGGCTTCGCTTACGGCCTAACATAGCCGCCGACGGCACTGAGGCCCTTGGAATGATTGGCCAGACAGTTTCCCACTACCGCATCCTGGGAAAGCTAGGTGTTGGTGGCATGGGCGTGGTGTATGAGGCGGAAGACACGCGCCTGTCCCGTCACGTCGCGCTGAAGTTCATTCCCGCGGAAATGGTCCACGACCGCAAGTCACTCGACCGCTTCGTGCGCGAAGCGCGCGCTGCTTCCCAGCTTAACCATCCCGGCATCTGTACGATTCACGACATCGATGACAACGAAGGACATCCGTTCATTGTGATGGAGAAGCTGCAAGGGGTGAGCCTGAAGGAGCGGCTGCGCGGGGCGACGATGGAAGTCGACGAGGTCCTCGACATCGGCATCCAGGTGGCGGATGCTTTGGCGGCATCGCACGCCAAGGGAATCATTCATCGCGACATCAAGCCGGCCAATATTTTTGTGGCGGAGAACGGGCAGACAAAGATCCTCGATTTCGGATTGGCCAAGTCGCTGCCCGAACCGGGATCGAGCGAGGCGGCGCTGGAAGACTCGCTGACCGCGGTGGGTGTAATTCCGGGAACCGCGGTTTATATGTCTCCGGAGCAGGCGCGGGGCGAAGCCACTGGACGCGCGCAGCGATCTGTTTTCGCTGGGGGTTGTGCTCTACGAAATGGCGACCGGGAAGAAGCCGTTTGCGACCGGCAACGTGATCACCACGCTGGACGCGGTGCTGAACCAGAAGCCGGCTTCTCCGCTTAGCCTGAAACCGTCACTGCCGCCGGACCTAGAGGGCATTCTTGGCCGGGCGATGGAAAAGGATCGCGGACACCGCTATCCGAACGCGCTGGCGATGAAGGGTGATCTGCAGTCGCTGCGGAAGGAAACGGAATCGGGGTTGACCAAGACCGGGGCGCGACGGCCAATCTTGCCGTATCGCATTGCCACGAACACCTTTCAGGCGACGAGCAAACTTTCAACCTATCTTCTGCTGGGGGTGAGTGCGCTGCTGCTCACGGTTTTGTTGGCGGTGGGAGCGGTGTGGTTCAAACAACGCCAGATGGTGAGCAGCGGGGCGCCGAAAAATACCATTGCGGTGCTGCCGTTGCAGAACATGAATGGCGACATCAGCGTGGAGTTTCTTCGCTTTGCGCTGGCCGATGAAATTGCCAACACGCTGACCTACACGCGGACGCTGGACGTTCGTCCATCGGCGATCACGCGAAAATTTGTGGGCAACGACGTCGACCCGCAGGCGGCGGGGCGCGAGGTGCACGTCGCCAACATTCTTACCGGACATTTCCTGAAGCAAGGCGATCGCCTCATGATCACGCTCGAGGCGATCCAGGTGGAGGGGAACCGGCTCTTATGGCAGACCAACGTCACCGCGCCTGCTGACGATCTGATCGCATTGCAATCGCAAATGGCCGCACAGATCCGTCAAGGGTTGCTGCCGGCGATGGGTGCAGGGGGTGGTTTTCTCGATACCAGTACACGCCCGAAAAATGCGGAGGCCTACGATCTCTACCTGCACAGCCTGGCGCTGCCGCATGACGCCGGGCCAAATAAGGATGCCATCGCGGTTCTGGAGCATGTGGTCGAGGTCGACCCCACCTATGCGCCCGCATGGGAGCAACTGGGTTTGCGTTGCTATTATGACGCCGACTATTCCGATGGTGGCGAGCCGATGTTCCAGCGCTCCAACAAAGCCTACGAACGCGCCATCGAACTTGATCCCAATCGAGTCGTTGCCGCTACTCAGCTGATCACCAACCGGGTGGAGCGAGGCGAACTGGGCAAGGCATTTGAGGCGGCGCGGGCGATGGTGAAGCGTCGTCCGGACAGTGCCGAGGCGCATTTTGCCATGAGCTATGTCTATCGTTATGCGGGGATGCTGGACCAAGCGACGAACGAATGCAACACGGCTCTGGCCCTCGATCCGGTGAACTATACTTTTCGTTCTTGCGCCTGGGCGTTCATGGAGTTGGGTAAGACCGAGCGGGCGGCGGATTTTGTCCGACTGGATGCTGGTTCGGAGTGGGCCGCTTATGTGACACCGTCCATCCTGCTGCGCCAGGGAAAGGTTGCGGAAGCGCGCGAGGCGGTGAAGCGCATGCCGAGCACGCCGCGTTATCATCGCGATCTGCTGGAGGCTTGTCTGCAGTTGCGTCCCGCCGCGGAGTTGGACCGGATGGCGCAGGAAGCGGAAACCAGTCTGCCGACCGATCCCGACCCGGAGACGTGGTATTACCAGGGAGCGCTTTTCGCGTACTGCGGCAAGAGAGAGGCGGCTCTGCATCTGCTGCAGAGCGCGGTCGGACAGAATTATTGCGCGCACCAGAATCTGCTTACCGATCCGATGCTCGCGAAGCTTCGGGAAGATGCAGCCTTCGACAAGGTGTTGACCGCGGCGGGTGTTTGCCAGGAGGCGGTGAGAACGGAGAGCAACATGCCGGGCCAGTGAGGGGCGAGTTTCAGTACCCGCCCCTAAAGGGGCGACCGAATTCAAGGAACTTGCGGCATCGCTAAAGCGATGTACTGATACGAAACTTGAGTGGTTCAGCGCCGTCTCTGCGCTGGCCCTGAACGGGGCCCTTCGGCTCGGCTCAGGGCAGGCTCCGCCCGGTCACCACACGAGCGCCTTTTCCGCAAGCTGTGAAGTCGTGGCCTTTTCAAAGCAAATCGAAACGAAGCTGGGTCACGGCAGGAAAAGCCTGATTGCGGCGCGGTGGCGTGAATGTATACACTGAACGACGCCGCCCCCGGAGCGTTTTCGAAGAGCCAGTGTCGGATAGAGGTTGAGAGATGCCCAAGCATCGCAAGTCCGCGATGGCGGTGGCGGCAATTCTGATTGTTGTACACCTGATTCTCCTCACATTCAGATACGGGACGCACTTCGCCTCGCTGTGGGGTGACTGGATTGGGTCGGGGGCAGTCTTGCTGGCAGCCGTGGCCAGCTGGTCGGCGTCACGGCGATCGGGTCCGTTTGGCAAGCGGGTCTGGCGCCTGATTTCTTTTTCTCTTGCTCTCGCCTTCGTCGACCAGGTTGCTTACACATATTATTTCGACTATCTGCATGCCACGGGAACACTCTGGACTAGCGATATCCTGGTGTTTTTCTGGGCTGTGCCCGCGATGATGACGCTGTTTCTGAGTCCGCGCGACCCAAACAGTGGATTCCGGTGGTTGCGGTTTTGTGATTTTGTGCAAGTCTGCACTCTGGTGCTCGCGCTCGAGCTTTCGATTCTGTTTGTGCCCTCCCGGTGGGAATCGTCGGAGGGGGTCATGCAATTCCGCTTTTTTTATGGCGGAGTAGCCTTCTTCGGGCTCTTGACCCTGAGTTTTCTGGTTCGAGGGCTGCTTACTCGATATCGCATGGCACGCGCGTTCTATCTTCGTCTGGCAGGGTTCTTCTTTATCTTCGCGATTGTTTCCAATCTGACTACCTTCGCCTTTGCTCAGGGGAATTATCCGCAAGGCTCCTGGCTGGACCTGATGTGGACGATCACTTATTGCATTCTGATCGTGATTGCCGGTACCTGGAACGGCAACGAGCAGAGCCCGCCGGAGGCGATGGACTCCTTTGCTCCGCGCATGCAACTGCTGGCGCAGTTCTCTCCCTTGCTCATCCCGGCGGTCACTTTTCCACTTGCCTTAAAGATTGCGCAGGAGCAATTCGCCTGGTCCGTTCTGGTGGTGATGGTATCGTTTGCCGCGGCCGCCGGTCGCTTGTATGTGGTGCAGCGCCAGTTGCTCTACAGTACTCAGGAAGCGCAAAAGAATCTGTCACTGCTGCAAGGGATTATCGCGGGAACCACGGACGCTGTCTACGTCAAGGACTTGGAGGGGCGTTACCTGTTGATCAATTCCGCCGGCGCTCTTCCCCTGGGACGGACGGTGGAAGAGGTGATTGGCAAGCATGCCCGCGAACTGTTCCCTCCCGAAGCGGGCCGTGAAATTATGGAGCGCGATCGCAGCGTGCTCGAGTTCGGCGAGACTTGCACCTATGAGCAACGTGGCATCACGCTTGACTTATCGAGGACGTACTTCAGCACCAAGAGTCCGTATCGCGATGCGAACGGGCGGATCATAGGGCTGGTGGGAATTTCGCGCGACATCACCGATCGCAAACGGGCGGAAGAGGAAATTCGCAAGTCAGAGCAGAGGTTGCGGATTCACGCCGAGCATACGCCGCTGGCGGTGATCGAATGGGATCTGGAGCATCACGTGGTGGCGTGGAATGCGGCGGCCGAACGCATCTTCGGATATTCCCGGGAGGAGGCCGTGGGACGGCATGCGAGCTTCATGGTGCCACCCGCATTCCGCGAGCACGTGGAGGAAGTGGGGCGAGGACTGCTTGCGCAAAGGGGGGGAACGCGCAGCGCCAACGAGAACCTCACCAAGGACGGGCGGACGATTTCCTGCGAGTGGTACAACACGCCGCTGGTGGATGAAAGCGGACGGGTGCTGGGAGTGGCGTCGCTGGTGCAGGATGTAACGGAGCGGGTGGCGCTGGAAGAGAAACTGCGGCAGTCGCAGAAAATGGAGGCGATCGGACGTCTGGCAGGCGGGGTAGCGCACGACTTCAACAACCTCTTGACGGTGATTATAGGCTACAGCTCGATTCTGGCGGAGGGGGTTCCAGCGGCCAGCCGGCTTAAGGACGCGACGGCGCAAATCCGAGCGGCGGCGGAGCGCGCCGCCGGGATCACGAAACAACTGCTGGAGTTCAGCCGGAAGTCCATACACTCGCCGCGGGTGATTGATTTGAACGACGTGGTGATGAACATGGATACCATGCTGCGGCGGCTGATCGGTGAGGACATCGAAATCCTGACTGTACCGGGGCGCGACCTGGGCACGGTGAAAGCCGATCCGGGGCAAGTCGAGCAGGTGATCATGAACCTGGCGGTGAATGCGCGCGACGCCATGCCGGGAGGGGGAAAGCTGACCCTGGAAACGGAAAACACGGAACTGGACGAGGCGTATGCGCGCGAGCACCCGCCGCTGCAGGCGGGACGCTACGTCATGCTGGCGGTGAGCGATACGGGAGTGGGCATGACGGCGGACACGCAGGCGCATATCTTCGAACCTTTTTTTACGACCAAGGAAGTGGGCAAGGGCACCGGCCTCGGACTCTCCACGGTCTACGGAATCGTCAAACAGAGTGGAGGCTACGTCTGGGTTTACAGCGAACCGGGTCAGGGGTCGACGTTCAAGATCTATTTCCCCAGAATCGATCAACCGGTGGAAAGAGTGGGAGTGGAGAAACGACCGGCGGGCGTGCAGCGGGGAACGGAGACAATCCTGTTGGTCGAGGACGACGAACAACTCCGTCAGTTGACGTCGACGGTGTTGGGGGAGTGCGGCTACAAAGTATTGACGGCGGCCAGCACGGCGGAAGGACTGGCCCTATGCCGCGGCAATCACCACGACATCCGGCTGCTGGTTACAGACGTGATCCTGCCCGGGATGAACGGGCGACAGCTTGCGGAACAAGTGGTGCAGATTTCTCCGCATACCCGAGTTCTATACATCTCCGGCTATACCAGCAACGCCATCGTGCACTATGGCGTGCTCGATTCTGGACTTTGGTTTCTGCCCAAGCCCTTCTCGCTATCGGCGCTCATCGCCAAGGTGCGGGAAGTGCTGGATGCCGATTCTCCGGAGCATGGGCGGAAGAACTGACAGCCCGGTGAAACGTGCACGCCGCGCAAGGGAAGTGGTGCTTCTTCGCTCCGCCAAGTGGATATTGATTTCGGGAGAGTCGCGCTCCACATTACTTGAAGTAGAGTTGTTCTTCAGAAACTGTCTCTTCGAAAGGCACTCGAAAGGCACTATGAAGGGTTTCCTTTGGTTTGCCTGCGTTCTTCTGGTTGTCTTGATTTCCGCGGCCACAATTCCAAGCGAAGCTGAAGTCGACGGCGGCGAAGCTGCGGCCAACACTTCACCTTTGCCCACAGGGCTCCGTCTCGATCCGGTCGGAGACGCGATCGATTTGGGCAGCATGCCGTTAGCGATGGCCATTGCGCCCGGAGGCGACAGACTCGCCGTGGTTCTAAGTGGCTGGCGCGAGCAGGGATTGCAGATCGTCGATCTGAAATCGCGTCAAGTCTTGCAGACATTGATTCAGCCCGCGGCGTTCTTTGGTATTGGGTTCTCTCGCGATGGCAAGGAGCTCTTTGTATCGGGCGGCAATGACGACACGATTTTCTGCTACTCGTGGCGAGATGGGACGGCAAAGTTGGAGCGGAAGATTGTGCTCGCGGAGAAAGCGCCGGAGAAGCCTGGGTCACGATATCCGGCAGGCCTTGCTGTATCGCGAATCGGGAACTATCTGTATGTCGCCGAGGATATGGGCGACAGCCTGGCGGTTGTTGATGTAGCCACTTCAAGAGTCGTGCAGAGGTTTCCGACTGATCATTACCCCTATGCGGTCGAAGCTGCCGCGAACGGGAGAGTCTACGTTTCTGCTTGGGCGGCAGATACGATCGCGGAATTCCAGACGAAGCCAGACGGGCTGCTGACTCCTCTGCGCAAGTTGAAGGTGGGGCGTAGGCCTTCGGCACTACTTTCGAATCGGAGCGGCTCGCGATTGTTTGCCGCGCTGGCCGGTACAGACCAGATCGCTGTCGTCGATACGGCGCGCGGGACGGTGCTGCGATACCTGAGCGATGCCGCGCCTGCCGGACCGGCGGAAGGAAGCACGCCGAATGCGTTGGCTCTGTCGCCGGACGAGTCACAGCTTTTTGTGGCCGAGGCGGACAACAATGCGGTCGCCGTTTTTGATGTTGATGTTTCTGAAAAGCGATCCGGCATGGCATCGTGGCGATTGCGGGGTCGCATACCGACAGACTGGTATCCGACGGCGGTGCTCGATGCCGGTGGCCAACTTCTGGTGCTGAATGGCAAGGGCCACGGAAGTCATGCGAATCCTGACGGTCCGATTCCGGGTGAAGGGATGAAGCGGCCGTTGGGTTATGACTTAGGGCAGCTCAACGGAACCCTGCGATCGAGTCCAGACCGACTCTCTCCCACTACGTTGGCGGAGTACTCGCGGCGGGTTGCAGAAGCCGATAACTGGCAGGCGCTGCGCGTTCGCAAACGGTATCCACCTTTCAAACATGTGGTGTACATAATCAAGGAGAATCGCACTTATGACCAGGTGCTGGGCGACCTGAAAGAAGGGGACGGCGATCCGGCGCTGGTCTTTTTTGGGCAAGCGATCTCTCCCAATCACCACGCCCTGGCTTTGCGTTTCGGACTGTTCGACCGTTTTTTCACGAATGCGGAGGTAAGCTCGCAAGGCCATATCTGGTCGACGGCGGCGTACGTCACCGACTTCGGAGAGAAGACGATCCCTTCGGCTTACTCCGACAGGCGTGAGGGAGTGGATGGCGAGGAGATTGACGAACCGATCAACGGCTTTCTCTGGACGCTGGCGAGAAAAAAGGGAATCAGTTTTCGCGACTACGGGGAAATGGTCAAAGTGCCTGAAGGGTGGCCGGTGACCCAGCGAGAGGTGGCGCCTTATGTCAGTCCGACGTACCCGGCGTTTGACTTAAAGATCCCTGACCAAAAGCGTGCCGATGCCTGGATCGCGGAATTGGAGAAGTTTGTGCGCGAGGGAGAGATGCCAAGGCTTGAAATCATGCATTTGCCGAGCGACCACACCGCCGGTGGACGCGCGGGCTTTCGAACGCCGCGCGCCTTGATGGCTGACAACGATCTTGCGCTGGGCAGGATTGTCGAAGCGCTTTCCAAGTCTCCTTTTTGGAAAGACACGGTGATCTTCGTGCTGGAGGATGATTCGCAGTCTGGGCCGGACCACATCGACTCGCATCGTTCGTGTTTCTTCGCCATCTCGGCCTACAACCGGCCGGGCACCATCCACCGGTTTGCAAATACGACGGACGTTGTGGCGGCGATTGAAGACGTACTGGGGTTGGATCGGCTTTCGCAGTTCGACTACTTCAGCCGGTCTTTGGCTGACGTCTTTGCCGAAACGCCGGACCTTTCGCCGTGGACCGCTGTTGTTCCCGAGGTAGACATGAATGAAACCAACCCTTCGGCAACGGCGGCGGCGCGAGCGTCGGAGGGGCTGGATTTCAGCGCGCCCGACCGAGTCGATGACGCGATATTCAATCAAATACTCTGGAGCATGATGAAGGGTGCGGAGCCTTTGCCGCGGAGCGATGCAAAAGCGCCGCTGCATGTTTATGGGGTGGGTCGCTGAAAAGTGACTTTCCGCTTGCCAACCGGACGGTCGGTCGGGTATGATCGGGTTTGTCTTTAGTGCGACCGACAGTGCGACCGTGACCAATGGGTGGAGCCTCCGACGAATTAGTTTCAAAATCCCCGGAGTACAAGTGTGTCCGTCCGTTTCGTCGCGGGGGAAAGAGTGAGCTGAGAAATTAGAAGCGCAGATGCTCCCGAATCCCACCCGCCAGAAACGCTGGCAAGGTGGGTTTTGTTTTTTCGGGAACGGCGGGCAGCCCCTGAAGGGGCGGTTGAATTTGACAGTCTTGCGGTATCGCTGAAGCGATACCCTGATACGAACCGGAACCGGACGGGGCAGAACCCCGTCACCACACGAGCGCAGTTGGGTTATCGCACCGGCACGATTTCACTGGCACTACGGACTGCAGGAGGTCGCATGACGAATACGCCAATTTCGGGTAAGACCAAGGCGGAGACGAAGACCGAGAAAAAGACGATGACTGGGGCCAGTATTCTTTGGGAATGTCTGGAGCGGGAAGGGGTGAAGCACGTCTTTGGCTATCCGGGCGGTGCGATTCTCCCTGCTTATGACGCGCTGAAGCACAGCAAGATCCATCACGTGCTGGTGCGCCATGAACAAGGCGCGACCCATATGGCCGACGGCTATGCGCGCGCTAGTGGAGAGGTGGGAGTGGCGGTGGCAACTTCGGGACCGGGCGCGACGAACATGGTGACCGGTATCGCTACCGCGATGCTTGATTCGATACCGATCGTCTGCATCACCGGACAGGTGGGCAGCAAGCTGATTGGGTCGGACGCGTTTCAGGAAACCGACATTACGGGCGTCACCCTTCCGATCACCAAGCACAACTACCTGGTTACACACGCTAGCGAAGTGGCGCGCACGATTCGGGAGGCTTTTTATGTGGCGCGGTCGGGGCGACCTGGTCCGGTGCTGGTTGATATCACAAAAGATGCGCAGCAGGGTACGTGCGAGTTCGACTGGGAAGCGGCCAAGCCGCAGTTGCCGGGCTATCGGCCCGACCTTTCGCCGGCTCCGGCGGAGTATGCGCAGGCGCTGGAGTTGATCCACAATTCGAAGCGGCCGGTGATTCTTGCGGGGCACGGGATCATCGTTTCTGGAGCGATGCGCGAGGTGCGCGATTTTGCCGAGCGCGCGGGCATTCCAGTTGCGCTTACGCTGCTTGGCCTGGGCGCGTTTCCGGCGTCGCACCCGCTTAATCTGGGCATGATGGGCATGCACGGGGAAGCGTGGGTGAACCATACGATCCAGGAGGCGGACCTGCTGCTGGCGTTTGGCATGCGCTTCGACGACCGCGTCACTGGCAACTTGAAGACTTACGCTCCGAATGCAAAGAAGATTCACATCGAGATCGATCCCGCGGAGATTAACAAGAACGTCAAGGTTGATGTTCCGCTGGTGGGCGATTTGCGGGAAGTTTTGCTGGAGTTGATGCCGAAGGTGGAATCGATTGATCGTAGTGAGTGGCTGGATTCGATTGACCGGCTGAAGGGTGATTCGGCGGTGCGCGACATCCAGAACCTGCCCGACAGCGGGCATCTCTATGCTGCCCACGTCATCAATGATTTATGGCACCAGACACGCGACGGCAACACCATCGTGGTTACCGATGTTGGACAGCACCAGATGTGGGAGGCGCAGTACTACAAGCATGAGAAGCCGCGCTCGCTGATCACTTCCGGCGGATTGGGGACGATGGGCTTTGCCCTGCCTGCCGCGATTGGCGCCAAAGTCGCTCGCCCCGAGGCGGAGGTTTGGGTGGTGGTGGGCGATGGCGGATTCCAAATGACCATGTGTGAACTGGCGACGCTGGTGCAGGAAAATCTGAAGATCCATATCGCCATCATCAACAACGGATTTCTCGGCATGGTGCGGCAGTGGCAGGAATTTTTCTATGACCGCAATTACGCGGCGACGCCGTTGCTCAATCCGGATTTTGCAAAGTTAGCCGAGGCTTACGGAATACGGAGCATGACGATTTCTGAGCGGTCGGAAGTCGTGCCCGCGGTGCAGGCCGCGCGGCAGCATGAGGGGCCGGTGCTGATCAATTTTAAGGTGGAGCAGGAAGACACTGTTTATCCGATGGTCGCGGCAGGCGCGGCGCTGCATGACATGATCCGGCGGCCGAGTCCGATTGTGGAGACGGCGGAAGATGAGTGAAATGAGGTCGGAGTTAGAGGTCAGATTGCAGAGGTTAAAGCGTAAGGTTCGGAGGTTCTTACCTCTGCAATCTGACGCTCTCACCTCTGACCTGATATTCAATGACTCAATGAGAGACGAATTGAAAACATGCTGAATACCTTCATGGTGTACGTGGAAAATAAGCCGGGTGTGCTTACGCGGGTGGCTTCTTTGTTTCGGCGGCGCGCTTTCAATATCGATTCGCTGACGGTGGGGCGGACTGAGAAAGCAGAAGTGTCGCGCATGACCATTACCGTCGATGCCGACCGCGACCAGGCCCGCCGCATCGAAGCCAATTTGTACAAACTGGTAAACGTGCTGCTGGTCGAGAACATCACCAATCAACCGGCCATCGTTCGCGACCTGGCGTTGATCCGGGTGGCGGCCACTCACGATGCGCGCTCCCATGTGCTGGAGCTGGCTAACGTGTTTCGCGCGCGCGTGGTCGATCTTTCCGCCGAATCATTGACCATCGAAATTACCGGGGGGGAAGATAAGATTGACGGGCTGCTCGATGTGCTGCGTCCGTACGGAATATTGGAGATGGTGCGCACAGGGATTGTGGCCATGCGGCGGGGCAGCAAGTCTAACGGGACCGCCGCTACGGAAAGTACGGCATTAGGCTCGGCGGATGATGGTGTCTCCTACTCGGTCTAAGTTGGTGGAGGGACGGGCGCCTCGCTCGTCCGGTATTGCACAGTGGCCAGGCCGCGCCCGGCCCTCCACTAGCAAGACAACCTTGGTTGTTACGGGCAAAAAAAAACGCCCTGAGCGGTTACGCTCAGGACGTCCTTCGGCAGCCCTCCCCCAGAACTGCCAAACCACGTGCCCATCCTATGTCCGTTTGGCACCACTGTAAATGTCACTTTCGTAATGGAAAGTTGGCACGTGAATACTGCGAGGTCATGCGCGGAGGTAACGTTACTAACCCGGTTCGCGTGGGTCGTATCTGTCTGAAAGGCCCTTGGAATTCTGGGTTGCCTGGCAAGATTATCTCGAAAAGACGCAGTAGAATGTGTGAAGGGGCTGGAATTACTTCTTATCCCATGTTTTTCCGCCGTCTGCGCTGCTCCAGGTTTCGTTGTTATTGGTGGAAACTACGACTTGTGCCGGGCTGCGGACGTCGACGCCGACATCAATATCAATGTGAGTTATGTCGGCGCTAAGTTGCCGGGCTTTGACGGCGGGTTGTACGAGCACCCAAGTCATGCCGCCGTCGGCGGAGTGGAAGAGCGTGCCCGCCTGCCCACCCGTCCAAACATCGGCGCCGCGAGCCGCGTAGCAGAGCAATGGGTGATCGGGGCGCAAGGCGCTTTGCCAGGTCTGGCCGTTGTCCAGTGACTGTTGCAGGACACCCGCTGTAATTGCCCAGGTGACGTGGCGTGATAGAATCTGGCCCGCTGCGAGTGACCGTGCCAGTTTCGGAGCAGATGCGGCAGTGCCGGCGTGTAACCGGGCTGGGGCGGGAGTAACGGACTCCTCGCTTGTCTGCTGCGCATTCGCATCTATTTCTTGCACTGCGGGCCCCGGCAACGCGGGCTTGGCCTTTTCAATCTTGGCGTTTTCAATCGGGGGGGCCTCGTTCCGCGCCACCAAATTGCCTTCGGCGGAGGGCGCCTCCTCTGTGGCCCCAGAAACCTCCTCGGTTTGAGTCGCCGCTCGACCCGTGGGTACATCGAATGCGAGCGCCGCGGCTCCCGGCATTGGCGCTGCCGGCAACTTGGCTGACTGAGATGATTCTTTCTTGTTGCCCGCAAGCTTGTTGTTCGCAAGGAGCATTCCGGGCTCGACTTGCAGCGATGGCGTTACAGCCTTGAGTTTCTCGGACAACCGCAATTCTGACTTGGGCCGTGTTTCGCCAGTTCCAGCCGGGCTTGCTGATTGGATAATTGGCGCTGCGGTTGGCGACGATGCGATTGGCCTACTTGTATCTGGAACTGGCTGCGCCGTGGTAGCGACCTGCTGGTTTACGGTAGGCGGCGCGGGCTGGTTCAGTTTTCCAGGACGTATGAGAAGTACCGAAGCAGCTACGACAACTCCGGCGGCCAGCGCGGCCCAGCGCAGAGTCGGCCAGGCGAAGCTTAGCTTGTGTGGCGCGGACGCCCCCGCCCGCGGGACGGTTGCTCGAGAAGCATCAGTCGCGTCCGCAATCGAAGCGGTCACGAAGTCGGTATCCGGAAGTGCCAGAGCGATGATCTCGCGGCAGTCTCCGCAAAGCGCCAGGTGTTCGAGAACGCTGTCGCGCTCGGTTGCCGAAAGCGCCTGCTCGGCAAAGGCCGTCAGCAGATCCGCATCCGGATGCGCCTGCCCGGGTCGAGCCGCCCGCAGGCGGTGGTGCACGATTTTTGGTATTTCAGTCATTGCCCTTTACTTAGTGCTTCCGTCGCCCGCGTCGGTTGCGGGGACCTTTCCTCCAGGGAACGTTTTTGTCCCGGAATCTTGCGTTAAACGCGAGCGCAAATTCAGTTGTATGTCCCGTACGTCGGTTTCCAGGGCTTCCGTGGCCTGGGCATGGCTCATTCCCTGGGTTCGCAGCTCCGCCAGAATACGCTTCCGGAGCCCGGTTGCGAGCCGATCCAGCCGCCGGCTCACGCTGGATTCGTGGAGCCCGAGCGCTCGGGCGATCTCGGCCAGTGTCCGGCCATCCAGATAATGGGAGGCCAGCGTAAACCGGTCCTCAGCGGAGAGTTCCGCCAGCGCCCCGTCGGTGGCTGCTTCCAGGAGTTGGCCTGAAGAGTGGTCCGAAGGGCGGGTTGGGGCGCACGCCGCTTCAGGACCCGCCGCCGCGAACTGCACACCTGCTTCTATTTGTTCTTCCAGGCTGACCGTGCGTTTCTGCTTGCGATAGCGATTGATGAACTCCTGCGCCATGACCGTGCGCAGCCAGCCTTCGAGCGAGCCGCGGCCGGTATAGAAGACGAGCTTCGAGCGGCGTAGTCCATCGCGGGCGTTGACGCCATAGAGATCCGCGAACAGCGAATCGGCCAACTCGGCGGCATGTGCGCCGTCGCGGGTAATGTGCAGCGCCATGCCGTGCAACTTCTGCCGATAGCGGCTGATGAAGTCCTGCCAGGCGCGCTCGTTTCCATCAGCACAGGCGCGCGCGAGCGCCAGTTCTTCCAGACGCAAACCGGCGCAGAAGTCAGCCTTCTGTTGCGTCTGTTCTGGCGAAGAGTGAGCTGATTTGGGGGCCGAAGCGAAATACTTGTGCAGAATCTCATCGAGGATGGCCGCGAACTGCTCAGCGCTTACGCCGTACGCCTCGGCCCCGCTGCGGTCGTATAGAGATAAAGATACAGAAAAACCTGCGGCGACGTTTGCTCGGTGGCCGGATTGGGCGGGCTTGGGCATATCCCTTCGCATTCCCATGATGATGCTAGCAATCTTTTTGATGCAAGGAAGAATAAATCGTGCGTTCTTTGAGCAGCGAGCAGAGAAACGCACTCCTGGACAACTCGCGGACGAGATCCCCGGCACGCTCTAACTTTGGTGTGCCGGGGAGGCGGCGCAGGCAGCGGGTTGCACGAAGAAGATTGCGCGTATGCGGGAGCTGCGGTGTCATCAGTGGTGTCTTTACTGCCGGGAGGCTCAATTATGCGGCTGGTCATGCTGGTGGTTGGGATCGCGCTATTAGTAGTGGCGGCGGTTGTGGTTCCGTGCCGGATGCATGCGGGTGAAGTAGCGACAGCGTCTGGTTATCCCTCTTCTTTCTCTTTGTCTCTGCTCAGCCCGATTCGCAGCGGCAATCTGACTGTGTTTCCGGTGGTGGCCGGCAAGTCGTATGACACGGCAGAGTTTCTTACTCTCGACGAGGGCCTGCGCAGCGGCGACGTGGTCGTGACCGAAGCTGGGCAGGCGCAGGGGCTCATTCGTCATCGCCCCGGCCAACCGGGCGTCGTCCATCCAGTAGGCGGCGCGCAGGTCAATCAACTTGTCCTGGTGAATAACTCGAAGCGACCGTTGTTACTCCTAGCCGGAGAGATAGTTACTGGCGGAAAGCAGGATCGCGTGATCGGCAAGGACCGCATCGTACCCGCGGAGAGCGATCCGGTGGACTTGAGTGTTTTTTGCGTTGAGCCCGGACGTTGGGTGGCGGCGAACGGTAAGAACGAGTTCCACGGGGGCGGCGTGATGGGCGGTGTCGTTGCCTCGCCGGCTGTGCGCGGAAGCGCGATGGCTGCCCAGAATCAGCAGCTGGTTTGGGACAACGTGGGAAAAGCGAAGCAGGCACTGGCGCTGGCTGTTCCCGGTCCGGCGGCCGCTGAGGTGAATTCGACCACGTCTTATGCGCGGGTGATGGATAACAAGGAAGTGCAGCAGAAGGTTGATTCGGTCGCCGAACCGGTGCAGCGTAACTACGAAAGCGTGATCCGTCAACTGCGCGACAAGAATGCGGTGGGCGTGGTGGTTGCAGTGAACGGAGAAATTGTGTGGGCTGATATTTTTGCGAGCACCCAGTTACTGCAGAAGTATTGGCCGAAGCTGGTCCGTTCCTATGCTACCGAAGCGGTGGTGACGCGCGCCAAAGGCGGGGAAGCAAGTCTCAAAGACGCGCAGAAGTTTCTCGACGATCTGCAAGGCCGGCACGAAACGGCGGAAACCGAGCCTGGCCTGTATCGGCAGACGGAGATCACGGGGGATGGCTTCAAGGTGTTCGAGTTGACGTCGCTGTTGCCGAAGACGGGCTTTGCCGTGCACGTGGCCAAGATGGCCGATTAAGGAGAGTGTGACCGCAGGCAAGCTGGTCGAGCGGCGTTTTGGGCTTGGACGGGCGAGTCGCCCGTCACCACACGAACAATTCATGGCCGCGCTAATCCTTTTAGCACGACATCATTCGCGTCGTAGGTCAGGTTGAGCGCGGGCAATTCGTCACGCGTGAACCAGCGAACATCGGCCGCATCGCTCCCGGCTTTGAGTTCGCCACCCACCGCGTGGCATAAGAAATCAAGCAGCACGTAGTGATAGCGGACACGTTGCTCGTCATCCCGGATCAAACGCTCATACACGCCCAGCATTTCACCGATCTCGACTAACAGGCCGGTTTCCTCGCGAGCTTCGCGGACCACGGCTTCGCGCAGAGTTTCTCCGCATTCGAGGACGCCGCCGGGCAACGACCATTCGCCGAGCAGCGGCGGCTGTCCGCGGCGGACGAGCAGGACGAGATGGTCTTTATCGGGACGGGCTTTCTCTTTGTCTTTGGCGCGATGATCTTTCTCGCGATGATCTTTCTCGCGATGAGCGACGATGACCGCGCCCACTCCCACCAGCGGCGATTCGGGGTATTCACGTCTCATTTTTTTGTTGGCTGATTATTTCGCGCCCACCTGATACTGCTCGATCTTGCCGTCGGGCATGATCCGTTCCCACACGTCGACCGTCTTTTGCGGAAAGAAGACCTCGAACAGGCGGAACGTCATTCCTCCGCGATCCTGCTTCGCGGTCTGCGTAAACTCCGTCGGCGATCCCAGCGGGCCGAGGCTGGCGGCAAAATCTTTGAGCGCCTGCTCGGTGAAGTAGCTATTGCAGTTGTCGGTGAACAAGGCGCGATTGATCTTACCTTGTTGCAACGCGTCGAAGATTTCGCGGGACTGATCCTCTTGCTTGCCGGCATCGGCTTCGCGGAAAAGTAAAGCTGCGAGGTTGCGGGCAATGTCGCCTGAGACTTCGACCGAGTCTTCGTTGGTCAGTACGACCACCGCCATGCGCGCATCCGGGAAAACCGTGTTCTGAGAGGTGAAGCCGGAGACCTCGCCACCATGCTCGATGGCACGTTGTCCGAGTTCCTGCCGCACATCCACGCCCAAGCCATAGCGCGTTCCCAGGCCGTTCTTGAGCACAATTTCTTTTTCCATCTGCGCGTAAGAGGACGGCTGGAGCACGGTCTGGTTGATCATGCTGATATCCCATTTCGCCAGATCTTCGGCGGGCATCGCGAGTTCACCTGCGGCAAACAGCCAGCCCTTGCCCTCTTTGGGAGACAGTCGCGGCGGCCCGAGCGCATAGCGCAGATAACCGGTCGCGTCGGTTTCGGTGAGCCGATTCTGGTCGATGTTCATCACGCTCTTCATCCCCAGGGGCACGAAGATGTGCTCGCTCAGGAATTGCAACAGAGGCGCTCCGCTGGCTTTCTCAACGATCAGGCCGGCAATTACAAAATTGGTGTTGCTATATTGCCAGTCGGTTCCAGGATCAAAATCGAGCGGCTTGCGCGCCCAGAGGTCGAGGATTTTATCGGCGGTGACCGGCTGCAGCATGAACGGCGGAACATAATCTTGCGGCCAGTAGTCCTGATAGCCGGACGTGTGCGAGAGCAATTCACGAATCGTGACTTCGTTGCCGCGGGTCAGGTTGGGGACGAATCGCGACACGGGATCGTCGAGCGAGAGCTTCCCCTGTTCTGCCAGGAGGAGCACGGCGGTCGCCGTAAACTGCTTGCTGATGGAACCGATGCTGTAACGCATCGAAGGCAGCGCCAGCGTGCGCGGCTCGATGCGGCCGTCGCCATAGGCCTGGAGATAGGCGATCGCTCCATTTTGGACGATGGCGATCGATGCGCTGGGAACGCCGGTGCTGGTGAGTGCCTGGCGGACAATGGCATCTACTTTTTCTCTGAGTGCGATGGAGATCGGCGAGGGGGATTGGGCTTGCAGGAGCGAAGCGGCTAGCAAGATGAAGAGAAAAACGGCTCGCGGATTTGCAGGTCGTGGCGGTTGATTCATGGTATGACTCCGGAGAAATGGGAACAGTATACGGCTTGGGCTGGGCATTTTGAGGGCGCACCTCAGTGAGAGCCTCGTCTCGCCGCGGGCGGTGGCGGTTGCCGAGCATTGCTCGGCTGGACGGGGCAAAGCCCCGTCACCACACGACCTCTCGAATTACAATAGCGTCCATGTCGCTTGACGAATACAAACGAAAACGGCGCTTTGAGGAAACGCCCGAGCCTCCGCCTAAGGTCGAAAAACAATCGCGGCATCGCTTTGTGGTACAGCGGCACGCTGCGACGCGCCTGCATTACGATTTTCGGCTGGAGATGGAGGGCGTGCTCAAGTCGTGGGCGGTGCCGAAAGGTCCGTCGCTTGATCCTGCGGATAAACGCCTGGCGATGCAGGTTGAGGATCATCCTGTTTCTTATTTTGATTTTGAAGGGACCATACCTCAAGGCAACTACGGCGGCGGCACGGTGATGGTTTGGGATGCGGGTACTTGGGAGCCGCTATCGCCGGTGCCGGTGAATGGCGAGTATCTTCCGGGTACTGAAAAAGAAGCGGCCGCAATGCTGGCGAAAGGCGACCTTAAGTTTCGGCTGAAAGGGAAGCGGCTGATGGGCGATTTTGCGCTGGTGCACATCAAGGGGCGGGCGGGAGACAAGGGAAATGAATGGCTGCTGATCAAGAAAAAAGATGCTTATGTGGTTGCGGGATTCGACATCAATGAGGACAAGTACGATACGTCGATCCTCACGGGTCGCACCATGGCACAGATCGCCGGGGATAAAGGCTCTGCGGAATGGACTAGCAGTCGTCCGGCATCGCGGGGGAAGGTTAAGGCGGCGTGGCTGGCGGACGCTATCGCACGTGCCGACGCTAAGCGAACAACTTCAACCGCGGAGACCGCTGAGGGCGCGGAGAAAAAAAAAGTAAAAGCACAAGACCGGCGGCACGACGTGTAGCTCGCGCGAAACCTTCCGACGACGTTGCGGTCAACGATGCTGCGTCCATATCAACGGGCAAGAAAGCCTCTGCGTTCTCTGCCGCGAACTCGGCGTCCTCTGCGGTTCAGGCCCTCGCCGGCGCCGAGCGGAAGCCGATGCCCACGATCATCCATCCGATGCTGGCGACTGCTACGGCGAAGGCGTTCGACAATCCTGAATGGTTGTTTGAAATTAAATGGGACGGATACCGCGCCGTCGCTTTTGTCGAAGACGGGCGCGTGCGTCTGGTGTCACGCAGTCAGAATGATCTCACGGCGCAGTTTGCTGAACTGGGCACGCTGCCGCAATTCGTGAAGGCCGAGCGGGCCGTTCTTGATGGAGAGATTGTTGCGCTTGATGACGAGGGTCGGCCTTCGTTCAGCCTGATGCAGCAACGGACCGGATTCCAGCCGGGGAAGCGGCGGCTGCCGCGGCGCCAAGGAGTTCCGGTTATTTACTATGCGTTCGATCTGCTCTACCTCGATGGTTTTGACCTGCGGCGGGTTGCACTGGAGCGGCGCAAGCTGTTGCTGCAAGAACGGATTGTTTCTGGTGGCGTCATACAGTTTTCCGATCACTATGCTGAAAAGGGTCTGGATCTTTTTGAAGCGGCTAAGCAGCGCGGACTGGAAGGGATTGTCGCCAAGAAGCGGGGCGGCGTTTATCAGGAAAAACGGTCTTCAGATTGGCTGAAGATTAAAATCACGCAACGTCAGGAGTGCGTCATTGGCGGCTATACGGATCCGGAGGGCAGCCGCGAATATTTTGGCGCGCTGGTGCTTGGTTTGTACGATAGGGAGGGGCGGCTCATTCACGTTGGACAGGTGGGTACGGGCTTTGATCAGAAGACGCTCAAGGAAATCTTTGCTCGCTTGCAGCCGACTAAACAAGAATCCGTTTTATGGCGAGATTGGCGGATTGCGGAAGGTTCAGTTCGTGCGTCCGGAACTGGTTGCGGAGATCAAGTTCTCCGAGTGGACTCATGAGACGGCGGAGGGTGGGATGAAGTTGCGGGCGCCGGTGTTTATGGGGCTGAGAGCGGATAAGGCGGCGGCGGAGTGTCGGCTGGAAGAGGCGGTTGCGAGCTAGGGCGGTTCGGACACCGTCCTTTCCACGATGTCCGTTGATTCTCGGGTTATGGGTTGAATGGGGATGTTACGCCAACAGAGCAGGCTTGCAGTTTCGTGCGGTCATGTTGGGCCTTGTTAGCGTCGCTTCTGCTGCTGGCACCGTTGTGCCATTCAAACTGGTGGATCGAAGGCTCATATTAGCGCAGGAGATTCAAAGCGTTAGAGCCAAGAGCCCTTTTTATTGCGCCCGTTAGTGGTCGGCCCCATAGACTCCCATGCGATTGTCTTTCAGAGTGCTGTTGCCCGTGGCGCTGGCGGTGGTCACAATCGCGCTAGTGCTAACGAACTCTGGAGCGCCGCGGTTCAGAGCCGCTAGCCGATGCGAGTGGGACCCTTCAGCGTATTGCGGACCAGTTGCTGTACCCGCCGCGATAGGCCGCCTTGTCGAATCAAACCTGCCAGCGGCGCCAGTTCTAGCGGTGTTATACCTTTGGCTAGGCGATCCCGAATCCCAATCTTCCCTTGCTGGTAAAGCTGGTTGGTTTAGCCGGAATAGGGATTTGGTTTTTTGTCGGGCAATTGCTCGACGACATTGCCGCCGCTTTGCTGAAAGATGCAAGTCCGAGCCGACACATCTATGATGGACTGTTCTCTGTATTCGTCATTATTTCCTCGTGCGTCGTGTTTTTTGAATCTGACATCACCAGTTTCGCTTTGTCGTCAGACGAATCGGTGATTAGGATCCGCTCACTGTGCTGGGTCTTGTTCGGCTGCACAGCGCTGCTTTTTCAGATCGGTTGGAGTAAACACTCTGTCACTGGATTCGTCGCCTAACACGTTCCTGAAATCATCGTGGATTATTGACGCTAATGACTGAAGTCGGGGCATGGATGAGAAAGGTGCGCACAGTGATTGCGATCAGCGCAAGCTAGAAGGCGCTGCCGCCGCCTCCGCCGAATCCGCCTCCGGAGAAGCCGCCTCCGCCGAAACCGCCGCCTCCGCCGAAGCCTGAGCCAGTGGAACTGGCTCTGGGCGCGGAGGTGAACACCTGATGCATGTCGGACGCCATGCTGTGCATGGAGCTGGAAAAGAAAAGCGGACTGAATCCTACGTAGCCGTTGGGCGAAACGTACCAGGTGGGCGGATCTTTTATGATTCCGTCGAAGGCTTGCGCCCAGTGGTGCTCTACGCCCAGCGCCATGGCGTAGGGGAGAAATTTTTCGAAGGTGTCAGGCGGCATGCGCTTGATGCGGTCGGCGTCGACGCGGTTCATGAACTCCTGGAATCCGAGGACGGCGATTCTGGTGCGCGCACCGGAGACCGTCTTGGCCGTCATCTGGCGCGCGAAAAGCCACCAGATCACGGCGGAGACCAGGACGCTCCCGATGACCAGCGGAATGGAATAGAACAGGTTCATCCATCCCATGACTTGCACGGCGACAACGAAGATGGCGATGGCAACGCCGGCGGCGATGCTGTAGCCGTTGGCCGATTCCGGGTCGAGCGTGTAGATGCCTTTGCTTTTCAGCGACGACATGATGTCCTCGCGCACGATGGGAATCGCGGTGTAGAAGCGATTCTTCAGATCGGAGAGACGCGTCCCGTCCCCACTTAGAAAAATATTTTCCAGCATCACGCGTTCGTGCGGCGTGAGGTCGGGGCCCCACTGCTCGCGCGGCTTCAAGAGGTGGAACATATAGTCTTTGTGGTGAAAGACGAGGAAAGTGTCGACTTTTTCTTCGATCTTGATGTATCCGCGGACGGCTAAATCGACAATAGTGCTGGTGATGTCGCGGGGGTGGATGGTGTCGTCGAGTAAAGTCCCGGCTTCGGCGGGGCAAATGCCTTTGGGCGGTTCGTACTGCGGGGCCACCGAGACGCCGGGATCGGGATCGCGTCCCACGGAATACCAGAGACCGAACATCACGGCGAGAGTGAACAGGGGCAAGAAGACGATCGGATTGCTACCTAAGAACCAGCCTAGCTTGGTGAGCGCGGACGGAGGTTTGAGGATTCCCTGGGGAATATAGATGTCGATGGTCATGCCGCCGCGCATGGGAAGCTCGACGCGTGGTTTCGAAAGTGACGTTGGCGCCTTCAACGTTGGCGCTGGCTTCGCTTTCCTTGGAGCCGTAGGCGCCGGTGAAGGCTTGGGCGCGCAGTCCTCCGGCGGCATTTTCGGGGAGGGTCACGAAGGCCGAGGCGTGGTCGATGGGGACGGGCCAGTCGTTGCCGGTCACGTTCCAATAGAACTCATCGTATTGGTCGAAGAAGCGGACGCCGTTGCGCACGGAGTAATCGATGTTGACTACGCGCGTCGCGTCGACCGCGTCGGGAATGTAGATTTTCAAGTCGCGATAGTGTCCGGACTTGCTGGAATCGTACTTCAGCTTGTTGCCGCTATCGTCGGTGACGCTCAGGATGTCGACAAAGAGGGTGTAGTTGGTTCCCTCGGGTCCGGGATACTCGACTGGGATCGTGCGGTGAATGCCGTGCCACTCGCCGACGAAGGCGAGGGTGATTTTTTCGCTGACCAGGGCGGTGCCGTCGGGAGCGACGGAGATGGTGTCCTTGAAGTCGGTTACGCGCCAGTTGCGGGCTCGGGCGGGGGTGGGGGCAGCGAGCGCCAGCAGTAGGAATAGGAATGGGGTGAGCAGTCGGCGATTCGTATACGCTCCTCGGAAACATTTCTTGGAACTTCTTCCTGACGGCCAAACCAGAGTTGCTATGGCTACTGGCAGTTGCCGAGCTGCGCTCGGCTGGACAGCCGAGGGCGGCTGTCCCTACGCAAACTAGAACTTTACGGCTACGGGTTCGCGATCGGCGGCGGCGGCTTCGAAGAACTGTTTCTGCTGGAAGCCGAACATCCCGGCCAGAATGTTGGTCGGGAAAGATTGAATCTTGGTATTCAGGTCGCGCACCACGGCGTTGTAGTAGCGGCGGGCGTTTTGAATCGCGTCCTCGATTTCGCTGAGCGAGTTCTGCAGTTGGGTAAATTCGCGTCGAAGCCTGGAGTTGGGGATAATTTTCGGCCACCGCAAACAGGCTTTTGAGCGCGCCGGTCAGTTGATTTTCGGCGCGCTCAAAAGCCTGTTTGCCGTGTCCGAAAATTATCCCCAACTCCAGGCTTCGACCGAATTTACCCAACTGCAGAACTCGCTCAGCGAAATCGAGGACGCGATTCAAAACGCCCGCCGCTACTACAACGCCGTGGTGCGCGACCTGAATACCTAAGATTCAATCTTTCCCGACCAACATTCTGGCCGGGATGTTGGCGGCAGGAAAACAGTTCTTCGAAGCCGCCGCCGCCGATCGCGAACCCTAGCCGTAAAGTTCTAGTTTGCGTAGGGACAGCCGCCCTCGGCGTCCAGCCGAGCGCAGCTCGGCAACTGCCAGTAGCCATAGCAACTCTGGCTTGGCCGTAGGAAGAAGTTCCAGGAAATGTTTCCGAGGAGCTATTGAATCGCCGACTGCTCACCCATTCCTATTCCTACTGCTGGCGCTCGCTGCCCCCACCCCCGCCCGAGCCCGCAACTGGCGCGTAACCGACTTCAAGGACACCATCTCCGTCGCTCCCGACGGCACCGCCCTGGTCACGAAAAAATCACCCTCGCGTTCGTCGTCGAGTGACAGGCATTCACCGCACGATCCCAGTCGAGTATCCCGGACCCGAGGGAACCAACTACACCCTCTTTGTCGACATCCTGAGCGTCACCGACGATAGCGGCAACAAGCTGAAGTACGATTCCAGCAAGTCCGGACACTATCGCGACTTGAAAATCTACATTCCCGACGCGGTCGACGCGACGCGCGTAGTCAACATCGATTACTCCGTGCGCAACGGCGTCCGCTTCCTCGACCAATACGATGAGTTCTATTGGAACGTGACCCGCAACGACTGGCCCACCTATCGACCACGCCTCGGCCCTCGTGACCCTCCCCGAAAATGCCGCCGGAGGACTGCGCGCCCAAGCCTTCACCGGCGCCTACGGCTCCAAGGAAAGCGAAGCCAGCGCCAACGTTGAAGGCGCCAACGTCACTTTCGAAACCACGCATCAGCTTCCCATGCGCGGCGGCATGACCATCGATATCTATATTCCCCAGGGAATCCTCAAACCTCCGTCCGCGCTCACCAAGCTAGGCTGGTTCTTAGGTAGCAATCCGATCGTCTTCTTCCCCCTGTTCACTCTCGCCGTGATGTTCGGTCTCTGGTATTCCGTGGGACGCGATACCCGATCCCGGCGTCTCGGTGGCCCCGCAGTACGAACCGCCCAAAGGCGTTTGCCCCGCCAAAGCCGGGACTTTCTCGACGACACCCCCGCGCCCGCGACATGAGCCAGCACTATTGTCGATTTAGCCGTCAGCGGATACATCAAGATCGAAGAAAAAGTCGACACTTTCCTCGTCTTTCACCACAAAGACTATATGTTCCACCTCTTGAAGCCGCGCAAGCAGTGGGGGCCCGACCTCACGCCGCACGAACGCGTGATGCTCGGAAAATATTTTTCTAAGTAGTGTTAGGACACATCTGTCCGATCTGAAGAATCGCTTCTACACGGCGATTCCCATCGTGCGCGAGGACATCATGTCGTCACTGAATTGTACACGCTCAACCCGGAATCAGCCAACGGCTACGGCGTCGCCACCGGCGTTGCCATCGCCATCTTCGTTGTCGCCGTTCCATTCATGGGTTGGATGAACCTGTTCTACTCCATTCCGCTGCTCATCGGGAGCGTCGTCGTTTCCGCCGTGATCTGGTGGCTCTTTGCGCGCCAGATGACAGCCAAGACGGTCTCCGGTGCGCGCCCCATCGCCCCCACCTGGATTCCAGGAGTTCATGAACCGCGTCGACGCCGACCGCATCAAGCGCATGCCGCCTGACACCTTCGGAAAATTTCTCCCCTACGCCATCGCTGGTGGGCGTAAGACACCGCTGGGCGCAAGCCTTGCCGACGGAATTATAAAAGATCCGCCCACCTGGTACGTTTCGCCCAACGGCTACGTAGGATTCAGTCCGCTTTTCTTTTTCCAGCTCCATGCACAGCATGGCGTCCGACATTCGTCGGGTGGCTCACCTCCGCGCCCAGAGCCAGTTCCACTGGCTCAGGCTTCGGCGGAGGCAGCGGTTCCGGCGGAGGTGACTTCTCCGGAGGAGGATTCGGCGGAGGCGGCGGCGGCGCCTTCTAGCTTGCGCGCTGATCGCAATCACTGTGCGCACCTTTCTCATCCATGCCCCAAAAGCTTCCAGTCATTAGCGTCAATAATCCACGATGACTTCAGGAACGTGTTAGGCGACGAATCCAGTGACCGAGTGTTTATGAGAACCGATCTGAAAAAGCAGCGCTGTGCAGCCGAACAAGACCCAGCACAGTGAGCAGATCCTAATCACCGATTCGTCTGACGACAAAGCGAAAACTGGTGATGTCAGATTCAAAAAACACGACGCACGAGGAAATAATGACGAATACAGAGAACAGTCCATCTATAGATGTGTCGGCTCGGAGCTTGCATCTTTGAGCAAAGCGGCGGCAATGTCATCGAGCAATTGCCCGACAAAAAACCAAATCCCTATTGCGGCTAAACCAACCAGCTTTACCAGCGAGGGAAGATTGGGATGGTCGGGATCGCCTAGCCAAAGGTATAACACCGCTAGAACTGGCGCCACTGGCAGGTTTGATTCCGACAAGGCGGCCTATAGCGCGGCGGGTTCGGCAAGACTGGTCCGCGATCCGCTGAAGGGTCCAGCTTCGCATCGGCTAGCGGCTCTGAACCGCGGCGCTCCAGAGTTCGTTAGCACTAGCGCGATTGTGAGCCACCGCCAGCGCCACACGCAACTAGCACTCTGAAAGACAATCGCATGGGAGTCTATGGGGCCGACCACTAACGGGCGCAATAAAAAGGGCTCTTGGCTCTAACACTTTGAATCTCCTGCGCTAATATGAGCCTTCGATCCACCAGTTTGAATCGAGCCACAACGGTGCCGGCGGCGGAAGCAACGCTAACAAGGCCCAACATGACCGCACGAAACTGCAAGCCTGCTCTGTTGGC
>CAVXBU010000014.1:0-354218 GCA_963760175.1 uncultured Acidobacteriaceae bacterium | reverse complement strand
CTGTCCACGCTGGCGCTTGCCGTTCCGCTCTCCAGCGTTAACAGCTTGAGTCCCTCATTGTTCTGCGGAGTTGCGGTCGTAACCAGGACCGCACTCCCGGAAGGAGTCCCGCCGCTCCCGGTCACTCCGACGTTTACTGTGATCGGCGTGCCATGCGTGAAGCTGGTCTGGCTGAGGCTGAGGTTTGTTGAGGTCGACTTAAAACTAAGAGCGTTCCAGCTGTTGAACAGCTGATTCGCGTCCACACTGCCCAAGCCAGTCGCCAGATCGTATCCCGGACCTGCATAGTACCCGAACGTGTAATAGCCCTCTGTATTGTCACTGGCCGTGCTCAGAGTGCAATTCGGTGTGCCCTGCTGGCAGGGCACGATGTTGCTCCCAGTCGTGATGTCGTGAAATGCGGAAGGGTGCTGCACTGCCAAGGGGTAGAGGATGTAGTCAGCCTGCCCTTGCGGCCCATATTTCTGTTCGATCAAAGCCAGAATTCCTGCCATTGCCGGCGAAGATGCCGAGGTCCCTCCCACAATTCCAATGGTCAGATCGCCATCGGAAACAACGCAGTCACCCTCGTCCGCGCACAAAGGATAAAAAGTGTCGTTCTCCCCCGCCGCGGCAAACAGCGATACATCAGGAAGATCACGCACTCCGTCGCTGGGAACTCCCGGCCCCGTCTGCCATGAAGGCTTCGGATATCCAGCAGAGCAGGCACTATAAGTGCCGTCTGAAGCATCGACCCCGCTTGCGCAGTTGCTGGGCCCGCCGCTGCCCGCAACGATAGTGGGATTGCTGGCATTGTAGACGCCCCCCGACACAAGATTCAGTCCGAACGGCTCATTCCACGCTTGCTCAGGCACGGGTTGCAGAAGAGATGTCGTAGGGAAAATAGTCGCGACCGTGTCCCAGTAAGTCGCCAGCTGAGTTTGCTGTGCGGACGAATTTCCGCTGTAGCTGCTGTAATAGAAGTCGGTGCCACCCACAGAAACGTTCCAGGGAGTCGAACTGAACCCATTCATGGCAACGCCGTACTGCGCCGGCTGACCGCTGTTGAAGTCGTCGCAGCCTGCCGGGCCACCGTCCCCAGCCGAAACGAACGAGGTTTGCCCTTGCGCCGCTGCCTGCTCCCACAAGGAATACCAGAACTGATTTCCTGCCGAGCCCAGATCCTGTTCACACAAACCATAGCTCGTGCTGAGGATAGAGGCTTGATCATCATCAACGGCCCGCTGCGCGGCCAGATACAGTCCAGATTGCACCGAGGTGTCGGCCGCGGTGTATAGGTTGATTGTTGCTCCCGGGGCAACAGCGCCACTCAGTTCGACATCCAGATACGACTCAACGACGGCGTCGTTTTCTCCCGGATCACTTCCGTCAATAACGACGTTGAGCGGGTTCGCCGGCAACCCAAAGAATGAGCGATAGGTAGCCACCACCGTTGGATCAACGTTTGACGCGCCAATTAGCCCGATGGTGATGCCGCTGCCTGTAATACCCGATGCATAGAGCGGACCGAGGTCATACTGAAGAGCGAAGTCGCCAGGCGCCAAGAACAACAAGTCTTGACCTGCAGGAAAAGTCCAGTCCGCAACAAATTTCTTACTCCTGCTGTCGTAGACCGCCTTGCCTGGATTTCTTATGTAAGACTTCGGACGAAAGTCGTTGATCGGAGTGATGCCAGCAATCACCTGCGCCAGCGCCGCCGGGATCTGCGGATCGGCATTATTGGCGTAATGCTCCTTGCCGTTCACCAGGTAAGCATGGATTTGCGTGTGGAACGCGGAGCCCACTTCCCCGGCGGTGCCCGAAAACTCGATTGCTGTCTTGGCTCGATTGATTCGGCTGACCGCGAATCCGTGCTCTTGCAGCCAGCCAGAGACCGTAGCGATCTCGGAATCGGTAAGTCCGTACAGTTCGCCAAACTGATCGGGTTTGAGCCATTGGTGAAAAGTAGGAGATCCCGGCCTGTGTGCGTCTTGCAGAAATTGCTGCAGAGCGGCTTCGCGCTCCGGCGAACGCTGTAACAGCAGCACCATTCGCGAGGCGGGGAATGAGTCGCGGACTGTGCCCAGATCGAAGGGTGCCTGCGCCAGCGGGTGAACGTTTCCCTTGAGCGTCACGCGAACAGCATCATTAATCGGTTGAGTGATGCGGGAAGCGGAACCAGTCTGCGCCGGGCTGACGGCGCACAGCGTAATCATCAAGCACAGCGGGCCCAATCGGCAGAGCGGAGAATTCGACGACACATTGACCTCAATTCAAAACTACAGACGTATCAGCGGCTCGATCCCTCCGTTCAAGTGCATGAACTAGCCGGGTAGCTGCGAGGGATCATGGTCATGGGCATTGTAGCCCTCAATTGGCGAAACCAACGATAGCTGCTCAAAACTCCCTTCCGGGGGGCAATGAGTGCTGGCTCAGGGTGCGATTAGAGTTAGCGCTGGCGTGCCGCCGACTACCTTCGGCCCGTTTCCAACGCTCGGCCGACGAAACGGAGTAAGATGGTTGCTGTCTTTGACTCTAAAAAGGAAATTCCGGCTGACATGTTTCGGCGGCTAAGTATCGCGCTTCTCGTAGCGACAATATCCGTGCCGCTCGCCAGTGCGCAGAGGCACGGGGCGATGGGGATGCCGGTTTCCGTAGCGCACGCCGGCTTTGCACGCGGCGTCACGTATGGGATGGGTTTGCATTATGGAAGGCGTCCATTTACTCGGGGAATTTTTCTGGGGTCGCCCTGGCCCTATTCGGATTACGACCCCAGTGAGATGTATGCGGTTGAAGGCGCTCCGGCCCAGTTTGTGATAGTGCAGTCAGCTTCAGCTGACGATTCTCCGCGAAAAACCAGGCTCGCACCCTTGCTGATCGAGTTGCAGGGCGATCGCTATGTGCGATTCGGTGGTGCCGAAACCGAGGAACATGGAGCCTCGGCGCGTCCCAATTATGCGGAACCAGCACTAACGACACTGCCCGCGAAAGCGCCCACGAACCCGCGAATGGCCGCCGCGCGCAAGGAGTCGACCGCATCGCAAGCCGGAGAACTCCCGCCCGCAGTGCTGGTCTATCGTGACGGCCATCGCGAGGAGATCCCTGACTACGCCATCGCGGACGGCATGATCTACGTCCGCGGCAACGACTGGCAAAACGGCTATTGGACAAAGCGCATTCCGCTCTCCGCTCTTGACCCGCCCGCCACCCTGCAGGCCAACCAACAGCGCGGCGTAAAATTCCTCCTGCCATCCGCGCCCAATGTGGTGATCGCCAGTTTCTAGCTACCCGGCCTCGACCGTAGCGCCGGCGTCTCGCCGGCGATCGCGGAAGTGAAAGTAGCCCACCACCGGCCGCTGGGGAATGCGTCTTCCAGACTGCCACCCGAAATCTTGTCAAGCCCCCATCCTCGCGAGTTTCCCCGTAAGTCGATGAATTCGCATGGAAAATAAAGTGGCAAAACTTGTCGGTGTAGGTGGGTCGCAATTGATATAATAGATATATAAGCTTAAAAGGGGCGCGGAACATCCGGCGCCCTTTTTCGTTGCCCATCCTAAGGAAGAGTTAAGTCCTTATCCTTGAATATTTTAGAAGCTTCCCGTTTGTTTTGAATATTTTGCGAAAAAAAGGGGGGGGTGGGGGTAGGTCTTGACCGCAAAACGCAACTGCCAAGTGCGGCCTAACTCCTTATTCCGTAATATTTTACGAACAAGTCCTTTGAGTCCAAAGATTTGGCAGGATTTTTCTCTCAACCAGATGATTCTAAAAGAGCGGAGAAACGAAAAATTCCAGAAAATTGGCACCGGCACGGCCGAAAAGCCTTGCCTTTCAAGACAAATCCAAACTGACCCCACTACGGGCGAGACGGTCGACTTCCCGTGGCCGACCGGAGTATGCTGCGTTGGCCGGAAATTAGGCCACTATGCACGTCCAAACATCGCAGAGTCGACCCAGCAAGAACGAGCGAGAAGCGCCCCTGACGCGAAATCAAATACGCGGCTTCTGGGCGTCGTGGGGAGGCTGGACGCTGGACGGCATGGATTCCGTCATCTATGCGTTGGTATTGGTGCCGTCGCTGCGAGAATTGCTGCCCCGATCCGGGATTGCGGCGACCAAAGGCAACATAGGCTATTACGGCGGCCTGCTGTTCGCTCTGTTTCTGATTGGCTGGGGCCTCGCCTTCCTTTGGGGCCCGATTGGAGATAAGTTCGGCCGGGTGCGTACCCTGATGCTGACGATTCTCTGTTACTCCGCGTTCACTTTGCTGAGTGCCTTTGCGGTCAATGTGTGGCAACTCGCCATTCTGCGCCTGCTGGCGGGCATCGGAATTGGCGGCGAGTGGGCCATGGGCGGTACCTTTGTCGCAGAAGAGTGGCCCGAGCATCGCCGCGTCGCCGGCGCTGGATTCATGCACACCGGATACTACTTTGGATTCTTGCTGGCAGCCTTGGCCAATTACAGCATCGGAAGCCACTTCGGCTGGCGCTACATGTTTGCCTTCGGAGGATTGCCCGCACTCTTGCTGGCGTGGATCCGCTACGGCGTGAAGGAGCCATCGCGTTGGGTGCAGAAAGAGAAAGCTGTTCAGACCTGGGCCTGGTGGCATCCACTAGCGACGCTCTTCAATCCAACGTTGCGCCGGCGCACAATTTTGAATTCGTTGTTTATGCTGGTTTCAATCTGCGGTCTGTGGGCCGGAACGGTCTACGTTCCAACAGCGGTTACAAATCTGGCCGAAGCCAGCGGCCGAGTTGGTCCGCAAGCGGCACAGTTGGCCTCCTACGCAACCATGCTGGTTGCCGTAGCGACCATTCTCGGATGCCTTGCCATGCCCACCCTTGCCGAACGATTCGGGCGGCGGGGAGCGCTGGCCTTTTACTTCGCTCTGATGCTGGTCTTCATCGTCGTCACCTTCGGCAAGGTTTACTATCTGGGCGGAGCCGGACTGCCTGGTTCTTTGTTTGTCTGTTTTTCCTTGGACTCGGAGGAGCCAATTTCTCCGTCTACACGCTGTGGCTGCCGGAGCAATATCCCACCGAATGCCGCGCCAGTGCCTTCGCCTTTTCCACTTCCTTCGCGCGCTTCGCTGGAGCCGGAATCACCTTTCTGGTTGGCGCTGGAGTGCGCCACTTCGGTTCCGTCGGGACACCGGTGGCACTCACTGGTATCGCCTTCGCCATCGGCTTGCTGCTGACTCCGCTGGGCGCGGAGACTCGTGGGCACACATTGCCGTCGTAACCGTCACTGCATCGGTGGGGGCTCTGGTTCAGCGGAGCCGTCGGCGCGCGCATCAGAGGCTCCGTAGTTTACCTTGGCCTTCGAGTCGTGCATTACCGCCTGCCCGCGACCCATGGCGGTGGAGTACTCGTGCCGCACTTCGAGTTGATGCCCCATCGCGGAAAGTTTTTGCCGCACGTCGGGCTTGACTCGCGACTCGATCACGATGTTGCATCCACGCTCGGGACTGACGGTGAAACGGGCGTTCTCCAGTGCCTCCTGGATATTCATCCCGTAGTCCACCACGTTGGAAACGAATTGCGCGTGGGCCAGTGGCTGGTTCGCTCCTCCCATGATCCCGAAGCCAATATGCTGATCGCCCATGCTCCATGAATGCCGGAATGATCGTATGGAATGGCCGTTTGCGCGGCGCAAAAGCATTCGGAGACGCGGGATCGAGCGAAAACAGCGCGCCGCGATCCTGCAGAACGAATCCCATGCCTCGCACCACAACGCCTGACCCAAACGCTTCATAATTGCTTTGAATCAACGAAACGATGTTGCCCTCGCGGTCAACCACCGAAAGATAAGTCGTGTCGCTGGTGGCGGCGTGCCCGGCGAACCTCGCAGTTGGCTTTGCCGGGATCAATTAGTTTGGCGCGCTGCCGTGCGTATTCCTTCGACAGAATCCCCTTCACCGGAACCCTGGCAAATCGTGGATCGGCGTTGTAACGATCAAGATCGGCGTACGCCAGCTTCATGGCTTCGATTTTCTTATGTAACTCGTCAACGCCCAACGGACCATCGGGCGAAGCTGGCATAAGTCTCCATGATGTTCAGCATTTCCAGCGCCGCCATGCCTTGCCCGTTGGGAGGAAGCTCGTAAACGGTCCAGTCGCGGTAGGTGGTGGAGATCGGCTCGACCCACTCGGGCGAAAATTCGGCCAGATCATCCGCCGCCATCGTTCCGCCGAGGCACTGGAAGTGCGCAGAATCGCTCGCGCAATCTCGCCCTTGTAAAATGCGCCGGGACCATTCTCCGCGACCAGTCGCAAGGCCTTCGCCAGATCCGGATTACGAAATACTTGTCCCACCGCGGGAGGGTGGCCATTGGGAAGATAAACGCTCCGGCCTTCCGGATCGCTTGCGAATCCAGTCGGCGCATCCTCCAATAGTATCGCGAATCATTTCAGGCACGGGATATCCATCCTCCGCATAAAAGATCGCAGACTGAAAAAGATCCTTCCATGCAAGCCGCCCAAAGCGCCGTGAAGTGCGTCCCATCCCGCAACCGCACCAGGAACCGTGACCGAGTCAATGCCTGCCTGCGGCATTGAGGTCACACCCTTCGCTTGCAAATGCTCCAGGGTTAATCCCTGCGGCGCCCATCCGCTCGAGTTCAGGCCATACAGCTTGCCGGTCTTCGCGTCCCAGTACATCGCGAACAGATCGCCGCCCATGCCGTTCATCATGGGTTCGGCCACGCCGAGCACGGCATTTGCGGCGATCGCCGCATCCATGGCCGACCCGCCTCGCGCCAGGATCTGCGCACCGGCCACCGAAGCCTGCATGTGGCTGGTGGCCACAATGCCATAGCGATTGACGACCATCGAGCGGGCGGACGAGCGGTCTTGTGCGGACATATTGGACGCAGAGGACGTAATAAGGGCAAGAGCGAGTGTAGTTCGAATCGAGATGTTCATGCTACCCTGCGCGCACGCATTTCTCCTCTTCCTGCGACGTTCACATAAGCTTAAGGCTGCGAACTAACCTCGAGCAGCAGATGATCCTTGAACGCCGCCGGCAGTTTCGCCACGCCATCGGCGGCCGCGTCCACCGTGCCCAGGTCTTTTCCCTCACCGTACTCACTCACACGATACTTCCCGGGCTTCAAACCCCGCAGTTCGACTTCGCCTTTCCAGTTGGACGAGGTAAAGAACGCGTAATACATTTTGCCGTCTTTCGCGATGGCATAGCCCTCGGGCGTATCGTATCCGGTCACGTATAGGTCCCTGAACTCACCCTTCGAAAGCATCTTCTGGTTATATAAACCGATCCATTTCTTCCAGCGCTCTTCTTTCGCCGCAGTCAGATTGACGTCCTTGAATTTCGGACCGGGATCGGGCCACACGAACTTCGTCCCCACCACGCCTCCGGCGCCAATCGTGGAAGCGAAATCGTCGCCGTGTTCTCTATAGTCATTGCCCACCTTGGTCATCGCGGAAAGTTCGACGTGATCGCCGTAGACCGCAGACTCGGGCCCCAGCAATGCCTTATACATCTTGATCCGCCGCCGCACTTGCACCGCTCCCACCGGGTCGGCCGTCACCGCCTGGTCGATGAACGGCAACCACGCCAGCGAGGGCGGCGTTCCGCATGGACAGGCCTGCGTCACGCTCTCCGGCTTCAACGCGCGCGTCGTCTGGAAGATTTCCTTGTACACGTCCCCCATCGCATTCACCGAGTCCTGCGGCGACTTGTGATGATGAGCTGGGTTGTAACACTCTGGAACACTGTAGATATTGTCGAGCTTGCTGCCGTCGAATCCCCAGTCGCGAATGAATTTTTCCGTCAACTGCTTGTGATAGGCGCGCACTTCCGGCACCGCCGGACAGAGCACTGCCAAGCCGCGTGTCATGTGCGCATGCTTTCCATTCTTATCCAGGATCAGCCACTCCGGATGCTCCTGCACAATTTTCGCAACCGAGTATTTGTGCGATTCGTATCGACCCTCACCATCTTCAGCCCCGAGCGGCAGCCACCACAATTGCGCCAGCATCCCTTCTTTGTGAAAGTCGTCCGTCATCTTCTTGATGGAATCTCCAGGAAACGTATCCGCGCGCGGATTCCAGTCGCCATAGACATCGAACCAGCGATCGTCGAGCGTTACCCACTTGATGCCCATCTCCTTGAGCTTCGGAACCGTACCCAGCATCTGCGCCGGCGTCACATCGGCCTCGTATCCCCAGCCGCACCAGCTCACGTTATAAGCCTCGCTCGACGGCTTCGGAAGGTCCCAGCCTTCCTTCTGCAGTACGCTCGACCAAATCCGCAGCGGCTCATAGAAGTCGCCGGCAAAAACCGAGACGAAACTGCGCGGAGTCGAGTACGTTTCACCCGGTTTCAGCGTGATATTGGCGTCGTAGTCCACCTCGGCATTCACGCGCCCGTCGCTGCAACTTTTGCCGGTATC
Organism: uncultured Acidobacteriaceae bacterium; assembly: GCA_963760175.1. GTDB lineage: Bacteria > Acidobacteriota > Terriglobia > Terriglobales > Acidobacteriaceae > Acidiflorens. Next base: position 345,829 of record CAVXBU010000014.1, on the reverse strand, counting down.
GCCGCAGAAATAGGAAGAGTCTCTACGTGCCCGACCGCTTCCCCCACCTGGCGCGTCCAGAACGCCACCACCGGGATTCCGCCACCATAGCCGCCTTTCACCATTTCTCCCGTGACGTTGGGCTGCGAAAAAGCCGGCGTCAGCTTTACCACATCATCTTTTCCCCAGTCATAGCTCGCCCCATGAAACGACCACATCTCCCACGGTTGCGCCTTCGCGTCGCCTAGCTGCGCATTCAACCGGCGCCGCTGGTTCACACTTTTTTCGATCGCAACCTCGCTCGTGCCCGTGTTCTTGTATTCCACCGTGCTCAGGAGAATGTTCGGGAAATTGTCATAGACTTCGAGCGCCAGCACTCGCTGCAACTCCGTCCCCGATGGCCCCAGCGGGCGCGCCGGAATCTCCACCCGCTTCCCGGCTCCCATCTTTCCCATCGCTTCGTGCACCTGCGCCTGCTGGAAATCGAGCGTGAAATGCACATCCTTGCCCCCCACCCGCACAAAATCGCTGTCGGCGGGACTACCCACGTTCGGCTCGTCAAGTGAAAATCTCTTCCCGTCCTTCAACAAGGATGCCTGAACGTAGCCATCTGGCCTCACCTGAAACTCGGCTGTGCTTGTCGTCAGCACCACAGGCCCACCGTCTTTAACCTCCACTCCGATCGTAGAAGGCTGGGTGGGTACAGGTTTAACAGTCGTGGTCTTCAGCTGCGTCTGCAGAGGCCATTTGGGCAACTTCGAGCAAGCCGTCAGCAGGAGTATAAGACCAAGCGTCACAACCAGCGTCGCACCGATCGGGGCGATTCCGTGTCTGCGGGCGATCATCGATGACCTCTCTCTTTAGCGTTCTACCTGATGTTTTACCATCTGTGACTCCGCCAGCTTGTGCAATCCTGTTGCTGGCAGTCCCGCCAGAATATCGCAGTTGACAAAAGCTACGAAACGAAAGTAAAAGTAATCGTTCGTAATATTACACTGAAAGCTCGCAGTTCCAGCGCCCGAAGTTAGGCCGTACATGATGAAGTGGATCGTAACGACAGCTTTGTTCCTGGCTTCCGTCTTTGGGTCAGACGGTTGGGCACAGCAAACCGGCATCGGCTACAAACCCGCCGCTGATGCCGACAGCAAGAAGACCATTCTGCTCAAGGACTTTCACCCCGATCCGGCGCTTCATGCCGCCGTGCACGAAATCCAGCGGGCGAAATTTCCTGTGATCGACGTGCACACCCACACCAACGATGCCATGGGCATCGGAGACCGAGTCGATCCCAAAGAGATGGTCGCGCGCATGGACCGACTCAACGTCAAGACCATCGTCATCCTCACCGGCATGTGGGGCGACAAATTGCAGACCATCATCGATGACATGGTCAAACCCTATCCCGGACGGTTCATAGTGTTTACACAGTTCGACTGGTCCAAGATCAACGATCCGAATTTCAGCCAGCTCATGGTGCGCCAGATCGACGATTCCGTTGCTCGCGGCGCGCGCGGGCTGAAGATTCTGAAACAACTCGGCCTAGGTGTACGCGATTCAACCGGCAAGCTGATAACCATCGACGATCCGCGCCTCGACGCATCATGGGAAGAATGCGGGCGGTTGGGCATCCCTGTGTTTCTTCACGTGGCCGATCCCGAGGCATTTTTTCATCCCATCGACGCGCGCAACGAGCGCTACGAGGAGCTAATCGAGCATCCCGATTGGAGCTTCTACGGGCCGCAGTTCCCTTCTCTGCAAGAGTTGATGGCTCAGCGCGATCGGATGTTCGCCAAGCATCCGCATACGATGTTTGTCGCTCTGCACTTTGGCAGTTGGCCGGAGAACCTTGACTTCGTCGAACAGACGCTTCGGAAATTTCCTAACGTCATGATTGAAACCGGGGCGCGCGAAGCAGAACTCGGACGCCAGCCGCGGCGGACAAGAGAAATCTTCCTGAAGTATTCCGACCGCATCATGTTCGGCACCGATGAAGGCGCGGGAGAGGCGATGTACCAGAACTATTTCCGCTGGTTCGAGACCGAAGACGAATACTTTCCATACGCGCAATATCCGCAGCAAGGGCGCTGGATGATCTACGGTCTGGGACTGCCCGACGACGTGCTGCAAAAGGTCTATCACCGCAACGCGGAGGCGCTGTTTGCGCGGTTCAACGGTTCAAAGGACCTCAAATAGCCCTTGACAATTCCCGCGACCATCAACGAAAGTTACTATTCGAAACAAATCGAAACATCATGCCTTCGAACGGTCTGCTCAACGAAGAACGCCGCCGGGAAATCCTTGGGGTTCTGCATCGGGACGGACGTGTACTCGTCAAGGATCTCGCCCGGCATTTCCATATTTCGCAGATCACCATCCGTAAAGATCTGGAGTTCCTCGACGGCCAGGGCGTCATCCAGCGTACCCACGGCGGCGCGTTGCCCGTGCAAGCTGGTGCATTGCTCGATCCGTCACTGCGCGAGAAAGAGAAGCTCCACCGCAAGGAGAAGATACAGATTGCCCAAGCTGCGGTAAGCCTGGTGGAAGAAGGGCAGTCCGTGTTGCTCGACTCCGGAACCACCACGACGGCCATTGCGCGCGCCCTGAAAGACATGGCGCGACTCACCGTGATCACCAATGCGATCAACATCGCAGCCGAATTGGCGGGCACGCACATTGAAGTGATCCTGACCGGAGGCACGCTGCGCAAGAACTCGTTTTCTCTGGTCGGTCCGCTGGCCGAGCGAGCGCTGCGCCAGCTCAGCGCCGACATCTTGTTCCTCGGCGTCGATGGCTTCGACACCAAGGCCGGCCTTTTCACTCCGAATTTATTGGAGTCCGAAGTGAACCGGGCGATGGTCGATATTGCGCGCCGGACAGTGGCGGTTTGCGACTCGAGCAAGTTCGGCCGGCGCAGCCTCTGCAATATCATGCCGATCACGGCGGTCCATCACGTGATTACCGACAAGGGTGTCCCGAGGTCGGATTTGCACGCGTTGAAAGAGGCAGGCGTGAAAGTGACGCTGGTGTGAGCGGAATTAAGGACACCAATGAAATCGGCAGAAATCGCACAACAAGGCCAAAACACGCTGAATGAGATTTTTTCTCAGCCCAAGTGCTGGAGCATGTGTCTTGACCAGCTGGCAGCAAGCGCGGATTTGCGTGCTGCCATTCAGCTGGCACGGCCAGGAGCGGAGTGGATTTTTGTGGGCTGCGGAACAAGTTACTATCTCGCACAGGCCGCCGCGTCCAGCTTCAACCATCTCAATCTGCCGGCGCGGGCTGTCCCTGCTTCAGACTTACTCATGTATCCCGCGCTGACTCTGCATGCCGGACGGGATTATGTTCCGGTTGTGATTTCGCGCTCCGGCCTCACGTCGGAGGCAGTCCGCGCCGCGCAGATGTTGGAGAAGGATTACGATCTTCGCACCATCGCCATCACCTGCGCCGACGGACAGCCGCTGGAAGCGGCTTGCAGCGTTACGTTGAAGCTTCTCGACGCCGACGAGCAGAGCACGGTCATGACGCGGTCGTTCACCTCTATGCTGCTCGGGCTCCAATACCTTGCGGCGATTATCTCGGGAGATAATACGTTCCGCCGCGCGCTGATCGAACTCGCGCCCCAGGTTGAACCGCTTCTGAAGGACATTCCACAGCAGTTGCGATTGTTTGTCGAAGCTCACAGTTTTTCTGACTTCGTCTACCTGGCGCAGGGCCCGCTGTTCGGCATTGCCTCGGAATGCATGTTGAAGGTGACCGAATCCTCGTCCTCTTATGCCCAGGTCTTTCACTCTCTCGAGTTCCGCCATGGTCCGAAATCGATTGCAGGTCCGGACACGCTGATCACGTTTCTTATTTCGGAAACTTCCTACGACGCGGAAGTTGAGTTACTCGAAGAGATGAAAGCTCTTGGCGCGGCCACCATGGTGATTGCGAATCGCGTCGATAGCCGGGCTCAACGGGCCGCTGACTTCGCCATCGAATTTGACCTCCAGTCGCCCGAGTACGCGCGCCCGGCGGCCTACGCGATTTGGGGTCAACTGTACGGCGTTTATTACGGACTCAAAAGGGGTCTCAATCCAGACTCGCCGAAAAACCTGACGCGCGTGGTCGAACTAAAACCCGCAGGTAGCAGCTAGCACTCGGCCCTTAGCATGTAACAAGAACACAAAAGACCCGCCTCCATGTCCAACCTCGATATCGCGATCGCCGGGGAGATCAATCTTGACCTGATCCTCTACGGTCTCCCAGAGCAAATGCCCACGGAACGCGAATTGCTGGCCAGTGGCTTCGCCATCACGTTGGGCAGTTCCTCCGCTATCCTGGCGCATAATCTCGCCGCTCTAGGCAGCCGCGTAGGGTTCGTCACCAAGGTCGGCGACGACGCTTTCGGAACCCTGGCGGTGGAGCGCCTGCGCGAACGCGGCGTGGACCTGGCGAGCATCGCGCACGGCGCCAAGTCCGGCGTAACGCTCATTCTTCCCCACGGCTCCCAGCGCCACATCCTCACGTATCCGGGCACGATCTCCGAATTGCGCTTTGAAGAACTAAACCTCGATTATCTGGCATCCGCGCGTCACTTTCATATGTCGTCGCTGTTTTTGCAGCGTGAATTGTTGCCGCATGTACCCGAACTTTTCCGGCGGATGAAATCCGCCGGTTTGACCACCTCGCTCGACACCAACGACGATCCCGACGACCGCTGGAATAATGATGGCGTTCTCGAAGAGATCTTGCCCCACCTGGACATCCTGTTGCCGAACGAACGCGAAGCGATGAAGATGTCCCGGGCTGACGACGTAGAAACCGCGCTTTCTCGGCTTGCGCAAAAAGTGCAAACCGTCGTGGTAAAGTTGGGCGCCAGAGGAGCTGTTGCTATCCGCCAAGCGAAGCGATTCACCGCGCCTGCCGTTCCGGTAACGGTCATCGATCCTATTGGAGCAGGCGACAGCTTCGACGCCGGGTTCCTCCACCACTTTCTGCGCGGAGCCGATCTCGCGACTTGCCTGGCCTTCGGAAACGTGTGCGGCGCATTCTCCACCACTGCCTGCGGCGGCACGGAAGCATTCCGCGACCCAGCCCGCATGCTGGAATTCCTCCGCCAGCACAATGTCGGCACTCAAGCGCGATAGACTCAAAAAAAAGCAGTGGGACGCGCGGTTTGCGCGTCTCACTGCTGGGAAGAGTGTTGCTATGCTGCCTTGCTACGCTGGAAAACAATCCAGCGCACAGTTACCGCCCATGTCTGCCACCGCCACCACCGCCGTGGGATCCGCCGCCGTGCGATCCCCCACCATGCGGCGATCCGCCGCCGTGGCTGCTCGGCGCCGAACGGCCGCCGCCATAACTAGGAGCAGAGCGTCCGCCGCCGTAGCTCGGAACGGAGCGTCCGCCGCCGTAACTCGGAACGGAGCGGCCGCCGCCATAAGCACCTCCGCCGTAAGACCGCTGCCTGACGATAGGCTGCCTCATGTTGAGTGGCGGGCGAGAGTACCCGCCGTAGCCACGGCCTTCTGAAGCCGAACTGCGCGAAGAACCGTAAGAACCACGGTTTTCGCTACGAGCGGACGACTCACCTGCCCTGCCCGACTCAGAAGGAGAAGATGAGTGCGGGGCCATCGGCGAAAATCTCTGCCAGCCGCCATTACCGCTGCCATTTTCGCGAGCGATGGTCGAGCTACCCGAGTAGCCGGGCCTCGACCCCGATCCCACATTCGAATTGCCTCGGGATTCCATGCCCTGACCGGACCGCTGAAGCCCGCCGTTCGAGCTGCTGCTTCCGGGCCTCGCACCTCCACCTTCGCGGCCGGTCTCGGCAGATCTGCCACTCGCCGTTCCAGTCGCGCCTCGGGGCGAGAAGAAGTGCTGATTCTGCGACACGTTCCGAGTCGTTGAAGCAGCCGCCGGGCGTCCGCTGGCCGAGAAGCTCTCGCGGCTCGGAGCCACGGGCAGTCTGCCGGTTGAGAAACGCGCATTCTGGAACTGCGCGTGAGTCATCGCTTGAGCGCTCATGTGGCCGGTGCCGAACTCTCTGCCCGAGACGGTCGTCCCGCCGCGGAAGTTCGTGTTATGCATCGCCATGTTCACGTTCGAGAATCGCGAGCCAGCGCGCAGCGGCGCAAAGCCGCCGCGGTTGTAAGCGCCGAATCCGACCGCGCCGTAGCGTCCGCCCCACCCACCCCACCAGGGATGGAAAAAGTCACCCGGTCCAAGCGGAAGCCAGCCGATCGAGCCCCAGCCGAAGCCGAATCCAACTCCGAAACCACCGCCGAATCCGAAGAACGAAACATAAGCCGGCGCCCAAATCGGACGGTAGAACGGATATCCATAAGCTGGCCCAGGCCACCATCCCCAACCGCCGTCTACATACATCCAGCGACCGTAGTGATACGGAGCCCAGCCCCATGAATCATAAGAAACCCAGGTCCATCCCCAATAAGGCTCATACACCCAGCGGCCGGCACGATACGGAGCCCAGCCAGCCGGTTCGTTTGGCCGCCATACTGGACCATAGTCGGGAACTTCCGACCAGGTGCCGTTGGCATCGAGGTCTTCCGTTCCCACGTAGTAGTCGTTGGTCTGGCGCCGCGATATCGAACTGCGGATCATGTTGTCGCGATCGGTGTTCCACTGATCCCAGTCATCCCGAGCCGGCGCTTCACCAATCTTGTACTGCGCCTGATCGCCGACGCCCTGAATCGTAATGAACTGCCCCTGTCCCACTCGCGTGCCGCCTTGCGGAGTGGTAACTTCCACTTCGCCTTTGCGCACCAGAACTTCAGTGTGATCATCGGCAGTTACCAGAATTCGAAAGCTCGATTCGCGGCGCTCAGTGCGAATGGCAACGTTGGGCGTATCGATTTCGGCATCCGCATCGCTGTTCTTGTAGACCGTGTAGTTCGCCATTCCGTGCCCAAGTTGAATCTGAATCTGCGAGCGCGTGAGCTGCGTAATATTGGCCTGCGTATGCTCAGCCAGCCGCAGCATGTTGGCGTAGTCGAGTTGAAGTTCAGTGCGTGCTTTGTCGCCGGTAGACACCCGGTCACCTGCGAGCACGGGCGCATTGAGCACAGCCGCCGACCAGTCTTTCGTGTCGCCGCGCTGCGTGGAGACGTCACCGTGAATCAGACTGATGCGCGCGACGCCGCGGGTCTCGGCTGGAGCCGGCGCGCTGGAAGTAGGAGCGCTCGGACCGGAGTCGTTGGAGCCGGGGTCCGTAGGGCCCTGATTCATCTCACCCTGATCCATGGAACCTGAGTCCACGGAACCTTGGTCGTTGGGACCCTGCATTCGGATGCTCGGCGACGGTTTCGAATCTTGATCCGGCACCTGGTCGTCGGAGTCCTGAGCGACGACAGCGCCTGGGAGCGCGATCATCAGTCCTAGAAGTGCTGCTATTAATTTGAATTTCATACGCGTCTCCACCCTTGGGAGGGACAGAACTTTGCCTGAAATATTGCAGTCAGAATGCCAATGCTGAACGACGGGTTACACTTTCTATAACTGCTTTTCTCTCAGTAAGTTACGGAAGAAATAACAAAGAGGACAATCGGCGATTCGCAGGAAACCGGTGGCCCGATTCCACCAGGGTGGTGGTTTTCGGCCAGCGACTGTTTGCGCTTGGTCACAACAACTTTCCGCTAATTTTGTCAGTGGCTATCAGCCGACCTTAGCGTTTGCTCAACGGCGAGCTGGCGGCAGGTGGACCGAATGGCTTCCAGATCGCTTAACTCAAGGAACTGAAAGCCGTAGCGAAACGCGCTTCTTTGGCGCACCGCTGCATAGGTCGTCACTCGACCGAATGGTAATGTAAAGTCCAGCTCCACGACCTCGCCAAGCGGAACCTCTATTCGCAGCATGGCTGCAATTCCAGATTGGCTGATATCCACGGTGTGGCCCTTCAGCAAACCGCACGTTCGCGATTGGATACTGATATCCACCCCAAGCTTGAATCGGGGATGGCGACGGGCATCGATTGCGGTGGCTAGAAGGGGGCCGGTTGTGAACTTATTCTCTGCTTCCACTTTCGATTCCCCCGACTCCGTCCGCCCAACACACTTCCAGCTTTAGATCCCGTCTGACCCGTCCCTGTATTCCTTATCGGCAAAAGGCGGCAATACATTAACCTTTGGACACCCTGCTATCGCTTGCGGATTGCCGCTACTCCGCTTCGTTTTCGTCCTCGATACCGATCTTGGACAACCGGTATCGCAGCGCATTCCGCGAGAGCCCAAGCAGGCGCGCGGCTTGCGATTTGTTCCCGCCAGCTCGCTTCAGCGCTTCGCGGATCATTTCGTCCTCCCACTGGTCGAGTGTCATGCCGTCGGGGAGGAATCGATCGGGAGCAGTGCCGCTGCGATTGCGCGGAGAATCGAGTTGTATGTCCGCGAGTTCCAGTTGACTGCCAGAAGCAAGCGCGCAGGCGCGTTCGATGACGTTTTGCAGTTCGCGCACGTTACCCGGCCAATAATGGCCGACCAGAAGCTGCATAGCGGCGGGCGAAATGCCGGTGATCTTTTCCTCTCCTCCGGAATCTTTGGCAAAGCGCGCGAGAAACAGGTTCGCCAATCCAGGGATATCTTCTCTGTGCTCGCGCAGCGGCGGAATGTCGATCGGCACCACGTTGAGACGGTAGTAGAGGTCCTCGCGAAACGTTCCATCTTCGAGCGCGGCGCGCAAATCGCGGTTCGTGGCGGCGAGAAGTCGAACGTCGACTTTGATGGTGCGCATGCCGCCCAGGCGCTCGAATTCGCGCTCCTGCAGCACGCGGAGGAGTTTGACCTGGATAGCGGGCGGCACATCCCCGATTTCATCGAGGAAGAGAGTGCCTTTATCGGCCAGTTCGAATTTGCCCGGCTTGCTGGTGGCGGCCCCGGTGAAAGCTCCTTTTTCGTAGCCGAAGAGTTCGCTCTCCAATAAATTTTCCGGGATGGCGGTGCTGTTGATCTTGATGAACGGGCCGGAAGCACGGCGCGACTTTTCATGAATGGCGCGGGCGATGAGGTCCTTGCCCACACCGCTTTCGCCACCCAGCAGCACGGTGGAGTTGGTGGGCGCAACACGTTCGACAGTTGCAAGTACTTCCTGCATCTTAGGGCTGATGGCGACGATGTTGGGATGACTGTACTTCTGTCCGAGAGCTTCGCGAAGCGAACGATTCTCCTCGCGCAGGCGGGAGTTATCGAGCTCCTTGTGTACCACCATGCGCATTTCGGCGAGCGAGAACGGCTTGAGAACGTAGTCGCTGGCGCCTGCTTTCATCGCCTCAACCGCTGTTTCGACCGACCCGAACGCGGTCATGACAACAATCGGCAACGCGGGATTCTGCTGCTTGGCGGTTTGCAGAAAATCGAGCCCGCTCATGCCAGGAAGTTTTAGATCGGTGAGCACGAGGTGAACAGGTTCGGAGGCGAGCAGCTTCAATCCAGTTTCGGCGTCGCCCGCGGAGACTGTTTTAAACCCGTCATCGCCGAGGTTCAGTTCCAGCAGTCGGCGCATCTTGGCTTCGTCTTCGATGATGAGAACGGTTGGCATTTGCTTAGCTGGTGCTAGTGTAGGGATGGGCGCCCTCGCTCGTCCAAGCCGGCCGAAGCTCGGCCGAGGCGTGCGGCTCGACCCCTTCGTCGAGCGGGAAGAAAAGCGTAAACACCGCGCCGCCCTCCGGCCCATTCTCGACGTGGATCGAGCCGTGATGACCGTCCACGATCTTCGAAACGATGGAGAGGCCCAGTCCCACACCGGTTTTCTTCGTGGTCACAAACGGATTGAAAATTTCTTCGCGCATCTCATCGGGAACACCGGGGCCGGTGTCCGCTAGACGGAGTTCTACGCCTGCGCGATCATTCTGCATAGCGGGTTGAACGCTAACCTGCAGAATACTGACCCGCGCCGTGCCACCGTGGTCTTTATCCTCATCCTGCATGGCTTCGTAGGCGTTTTGCACCAGATTCAGAAAGGCTTGCTCGCACAGACTTTCGTCGAGCGGAACCAGCGGCAATCCGCTCGCATAGTGGCGCTCGACGCGCAACAGCTTTGCCGCTCGCTTGGGTGCCCGATTGTTTGACTGCAAAGCGGTCTCCGACAATTTGCAGGACGCGATCGAGAAGGGCGACGAGGTCCGCGGGATGCGGTTGGGCATGCAGCGGACGAGCGAAGTCCAGAAACTCGGTAACGAGGGCACTGAGCCGGTTGACCTCTGTCGAAATGTAGCCAGCCAGCTCACGGGCAAGCTCGTCCGAGGCCTGCAATTTTTGGTTTAACATTTCGGCCGAACCCTTGATGACTCCAAGAGGGTTACGAATCTCATGAGCTAGTCCAGCCGAAAGCTGACCGAGCGCAGCCAGCCGTTCCGAGCGCCGAGCCTCTGCCTGAGCTTGTTCAAGACGCCGATTGGTTTCGGCGAGATGTTCAGCGAGTTCACGGTATAACTGAGTTTGGTGCCGGCTCTGCTGTGCGAAGCGGTTGACCACCATGGCGGCAAGAAAGAAAAACATGACGCGCAGTGCGAGGAGGCCGAATGCCTCGGGCGTCAGCTCATATTCCTGCATTGCCGGATAGAGATACGAGCAGTAGGCGGCAGATGCAAACAGCGTCCAGAGCAGCGTCAGCCACGTGCCACAGTAAAGGGCCGCGGTAACCACCGGCAGATAATATATAGGATAGTAACTGCTGTTGATGCCGACTTCGCCAGTGTGATCAATGAGTAGGGTCGCCAGCACAATCTTAAGCAAGACGACGTAGAAAACTCCTCGTTTGGGAAAGTAGGAGATCAACCTTGTCTCCAGCAACTGCACAATTCCGATGGCGAGGAGAATTAACTGCTTATGCCATTCGAATAGTGGAGGCAGCACAGCCAGTATGGCGAGGAAGATGAGCCAGATCGCAAGCCAGACCGCGTCGAGGCGGTTAAACCCCCGGGAGTCCGGGTCGAGGATGGGAGACGCAAGGGCCACGCAGCTTCCATCCAACCGCAGAAGGGCCTCCCGCGTCAATTGGAGGGCGGCTTCCCCCGGTGTTGAAGCCCGCACCGGCGCAGTTCGGCGCCTTCCCGCGCTGACCGTCGTTATCAACCAGGATGCGCATATAAGGAAATCCAATCACGAACATAAATAGTTTCGATTTCCGCAAAACACCGCGCAACGACTATTGTTATGATGCGGTTGTCGAATCAGGCTTGGCAATTGAGTCAATGCGGACGATGGTGTTCGGGAACGGACGAAAATGACGAAGGTCGAAGCGATTATTCAGGTCTCAAAACTGGATGCCGTAAAAGACGCATTGCACGAGGTGGGCGTCGAAGGTATGACCGTTTTCGAAGCCAGAGGACATGGCCGGCAAAAAGGACACACCGAGTTTTATCGAGGACGCGAGTATACCGTGGACTTGATCCCGAAGGTGAAACTCGAGATCGTGCTGGCTGACGAAATGGTCGAAAAAGTCGTACAGGCAATTACAACCGCGGCACGGACGGGCAAAATCGGCGACGGGAAGATTTTTCTTTCGCGCATCGACGAAGCGATTCGGATTCGCAACGACGAACGCGGCGATAGCGTGTTGTAACGCGAATGTTGAAACGCCGCTCGACGGGCAAAAGATCACAGCAAAAGATCGACATCCCCCTCTTCTTTATTTATGAAAAGAGTCGAATGCAAGGCTGGAGCAGGCTAAACACTTCGGGGAGAGTGTCATCGAATGACCACCGGAGCCATCGTCCACAGTGAGTTGTGGGACATGTACGGGCGGGAATCCGCCGCTATCGAGCAGGAATTTTTGGTTTCCGGTGAAGGGCGCCTGGCGCTAGCCAGACGCACGGTGCTGGTCGATTCGATAGTTCAACGGCTCTGGAACGAAATCATCGTCCGATCTCACCTGCGCTCTCACCCGGCTTCTACCGACTCGGACTCCAGCCCTGCCGATCTAAACAACCCGAAAAATTTCGCGCTAGTGGCAACCGGCGGATTTGGGCGCCGCTGGCTTTTCCCCCACTCCGACATTGATCTGCTTTTTCTGCACGACGGCGGTAATTCTGAAACCGAGTTCAAAGATCCCATCCGGCGCTTTTCGCAGGAGCTGTGGGACCTGCGACTGAAACTCAGTCCTGCTACGCGTAGCCTGGCGGAGTGCGAAAAGTTGGATCCAAACAATGTTGAGTTTGCCATCTCTCTTCTCGACTGCCGATACCTCGCCGGTGATCGCGAGCTTTTTTCCCGGCTGCGCGAGAGAGTTATCCCTCGTCTGGTCGGGCGGGAGTGCCAGAACCTGATCCAGAACCTGGGTGAAATTACACGCGCGCGCCATCACAAGTTTGGCAACACGGTCTTTCACCTGGAACCCAACGTAAAGGATGGGCCGGGGGGTTTGCGCGACTATAACGTCGCCAACTGGCTGGCGCTCATTTCCGCCATGGAAAAGCTGAAGATGTGGCCGGACGAAAAAACGCTGCTGCCGGTATCTTCGCGGCGAGCGTTCGACGCGGCGCTCGATTTCCAAATGTCCGTGCGGTGCTTTCTCCACTTCCGGCACGGGCGTCACGACAACACGCTCTTTTGGGAGGCACAGGACGAAGCGGCCGCAAGAAAAATCGGCGCTAGCGTTGGAGTGAACGATGCGGAAATCAAGAACGCAGCGGACTGGATGCGCGTCTACTTTGGTCACGTCCGCAGCGTGCACCGCGTTTGCAACCAATTGCTCGAGGAAATTCCCGCAGCTTGGTCGTCGTTATACCGTCAATTCCAAGGCTGGCGCGCGCGGGTCGCGAGCGACGATTTCTCGGTGGTCGACGGACTCATCTTTATGCAGCAACCGGGCGGACTGCGAGATCCTGAAATGCTGTTGCGGCTTTTTCATTTCATGGCCGAACATGGCCTTAAGCTGAGCACGACCACCGAATATAAAGTCGAACAGGTGCTCCCGGCGCTGGCGGCGACTCCTCCGCGCGGCGCCGAGTTGTGGCTCTACCTGCAGGAAACTCTGGTGCAACCGCATGCCGCCGACGCCCTGCGCGCCATGAACGCGCTTCGCCTACTGGCGCTCCTGCTGCCGGAGCTGAAAGGGATTGAGGCGCTGGTGGTAAGGGATTTTTACCATCGTTACACGGTGGACGAGCACTCGTTCCTGGCGATCGAGAATCTCCACCGTCTCAAAGAATCGAAATCGGAATGGGACCAGCGCTTTGCCGAGTTGCTGGGCGAACTCGAACAGCCAGAACTCCTTTACCTGGCGCTGCTGCTGCATGATTCCGGTAAAGCTGTTCCCAGTGACAATCACGTTGAGCTCAGCCTGCAACTCACCGACAGCTGCACGGAGCGGCTCGATCTTGATCCAGTGGATCGCGAGACGGTCCGATATCTAGTGGCAAGCCATCTGGAAATGTCTGCGGCCATGCGGCGCGACGTATTCGATCCGGCGAATGTGAAGTCGTTCGCGGAAAGAGTGGGGGTGCCGGAGCGGCTGAAGATGCTGTGTCTGATGACGTATGCCGACATCAAGGCTGTGAACCCGGAGGCTATGACGCCATGGAAAGCCGACAACTTATGGCAACTATATATTGCGTGCGCGAATTACCTGAGCCGGAGCGCGGATGAGCGTGTGCATACCGCCGCCGACGTCTCCAGTCTGGCGCATCTGCGGTCGCTGGCGCCGGTGGCGGGGAAAAAGATCAACGTTTTTCTCGAAGGCTTGCCGCAACGGTATCTCCGAATCCATGGCGCGAGCGATGTTCTGGCGCACGCCGAAATGGCCGCCCGACTGGGGCAAGACGGCGTCCAATTAAATCTGAAGCAAGTTCGTCACTGGTATGAGCTGACGCTCATTACCACCGACCGGCCCTTCCTGTTCGCTTCAGTTTCCGGGGCGCTGGCCGCGTGGGGAATGAACATCGTGAAGGCGAACGCATTTTCGAACGCCGCCGGCATGGTGGTGGACACTTTCTATTTCACCGATCGCTTCCGAACCCTGGAGATGAATCTGCAGGAATGGGAGCGATTGAAAAAGAGTATCGCGGACGTAGTCAAGGGAGAAGCCGACGTAGCGCGCATGCTGCGTGATCGCTTGAAATCGGAGAAAGCAAACGGCACGAAGGTCAAGGTCGCTACGCAGATTGAATTCGACGACCGCTGCTCCGCCAATAGCACGCTGCTGCAGGTTCTTACCCAGGACCGTCCGGGACTGCTTTATCGTATGTGTTCGCTGGTCTCGAAACATGAATGCAACATTGAAATTGCGCTGATCGAGACCGAGGGGCAAATGGCGATTGATGTCCTGTATCTGACTTCAGGCGGAGCCAAGTTGAGCGCGGACCGGCAGGCGGCACTGGGGCGAGCGTTGCGCGACGAACTCGCGGCGAAATGATTCCGACCTAGCGATCCGCGTAATATCCGTCCCTGGTTTGCACGGTCATGTCTTTCTTCTTTACCGCCAACTGGACGTGATGATAACCGCTGGCTGAGCTGTCTTTGTCAGGGGTATAGCCCATGCTGTACTGGGTCCGCAATTCCTCGACAATGCTGTCGTAGATCTCGCCGACGCTTTCCTTCTTGGAGACTTCAAAGAAACGTCCCCCGGTTTCTTTCGAAACCCGCTCCATAATTTTCTTGCCCTCGGTGCGCGATTCCTGGGGCTGTTGCTGTCCGCCGCGACCGCCTCGGCCGCCGCCACCCCCGCCCGGCCATCCACCGCCGCCACCACCGGGCCAGCCGCCACCGCCACCCCCAGGATAACCGCCGCCGCTCCGGCCCATTCCGCCGGGCTGCCTTTGTCCCTCGTCGCGGTGGGAATCCGCGAAATAGATAGCGTAGATTACCGTGTCGGCGCGCTGGGCCGATTCGATTGCGCTCTCCAAATAAGTCTTGCTGCCGTGGTCGACGCCATCTGTAAGAACGATAAGAGCCTTCCTGCCCTGCTGTTTCTTCATTAGTTCATTCGACGCCAGAAACACGGCGTCGTAAAGCTGCGTACCGCCGCCACGATGCGAGCCCGAACCGGATGGGGAATTCGACGGGTCGTTGGGATCGTTCGATCGCTCGCGGCCGGATGGACTCTTGAGCAATTCGAGCGCCGCTTGCAGCTTTTCATGCGACGAAGTCAAGTCCTGCAGCAGTTCGACCTCACGGTCAAAGTGGATAAGGAAAGCTTTGTCCTTAGGCTGCACCAGCATCTGATCGAGAAAGCTCCGGCTCGCGTTGCGCTCCGCGTCGAGCACGTTGTCTTGACTGCGACTGGTGTCGACGAGCAGACCCAGCGTGAGCGGCAGGTTCGTTTCCTGCGAAAAATACTTGATCGTTTGCGCCCGGCCGTCTTCCTGCAGCGTGAAATCGTCTTTCGTGAGGTCACGCACGATCTTGCCATGTTTATCGCGAACGGTGACTGGCAGCGTTACTACTTTGACATCGACGGCAATGGTGGCAGCGGGTTCCTGAGCCCACATCGAGGAGCCGGCCCCCGAAAGCGCGACCAGCGCGAAGTTCAGCACAAAGATCAGTGCGTAGGCAAACGGCTTCCACAAGAATGAACAGCCGGCAATCATCTCTTGGGCATTGTCTTTAGCTTTAGCTATCTCTCTACTGGGCCGGGGATTATCGGGCCGGAACTCATTCACCGCACGTCCTCCGTTTGTTGTGATCCCTTTATCGTTTATTTCAGACGGACCTTAAGAACGCTGAATTTATACAAGAAAATAGAATACACCGCCATAATCGCACCCGCCCAACTGGGGAACGCCACCGTCAAACGGTATAGGAAACCAGCCCCGGCCGGCTGGGCCTGATTTTCGAGATTGGATTCGTCACTCGACATGCGCATCCATGCCAGGATTGTTTTCCGGTTGACTTAAGTTACTGTCCTGCACGAGAGCGAACCGATCCGCGCTTGAGACAGACGTCAACGCGAGTCGGATACTAATGACTGGATGCGCAGCGATGGAGTTGCAGTTGCCAGCATCCGTAAAAGCAACGTCAATGCCGGGTAAAATTTCGTAAAGGCCGCATATCGCGCAGTTGGCGATGCTAAAGTGATAGGAACTATTTGGCGATGTTAGGGTGAGATCATGCGAGGTTTCTGGCACATTCGGCCGCGGGCGGTTCTTCCTGCGAGCTCCCTGCTCACGGCGCTGGTGGTTCTGACGCTGGCGAGACCGTGCTATTTTTCCGCGCAGGACAAGCCAGCCAGCAGTTCCGGCGGCGCACAAATCACGAAGGCCGTGGGTGTGATCAAGAGCATTCAAGCGGATTCGATCACGGTGGCGGCGGAATCCGGTGGTGAGGTCACTGCGAAACTGATGGGCTCGACAAAAATTCTGCGCGTGCCGCCGGGAGAAAAGGATTTGAAGAATGCGACTGCCCTGCAAGCGCGGGATCTGCAGCCCGGAGATCGCGTTCTGATTCGTGGGCCCGTATCGACGGATGGCGGCGGAAACACGACCGTCATCGCCGCGTTGGCGGTGATTGTGATGAAGCAGGCCGATGTGGCCGCAAGGCAACAGCACGACCGCGACGACTGGCAAAAACGGGGTGTAGGAGGGCTGGTCACCAAGGTGGACGCGGCGACGGGCACCATCACGATTTCATCCGGCGGGATGGGCGTGAACCGGAGCATCGCCATCCACATTGCCAAGGATACGATCCTCCGCCGTTATGCGCCCGACTCGGTGAAGTTCGACGACGCGAAGCCAGCGCCCGCCGCCGAATTTCTGGCGCAAATCAAGGCAGGAGACCAGTTGCGCGCGCGCGGAACTCGCAGTCCGGACGGCAGCGAAGTGAGTGCGGAGGAAGTTGTCGCGGGCGCGTTCCGGAATATCGCGGGAACCATCAAGGTGATTGACGCATCCAGCAATACAATGACGGTGCAGGATGCAATCAGCAAGGCCGCGGTGGTGGTGAAGGTGTCGCCCGACTCGCAAATGAAGAAACTGCCGGTGGAGCTGGCTCAACGCATCGCGATGCGCTTGAGAGGCATGGCAGGCGGCGGGAGTGGAGATCAGGCGGGAGCCAATGGCCAAGGCCAAACTCAGAGTCAAATCCAGGGTCAAACAACGACCGTGCAGGGCCCAGCGCCCAGTGCTGGCGGCGCACGGCCGGGGCCGGAATCGCAGACGGGGCGCGGGCCGGGCGGGAACGGCCCTCCCGATTTGCAGCGCATGTTGAGCCGCTTACCCGACAGCACACTCGCCGACCTGCAGAAGGGCGATGCCGTGATGATCGTCTCGACCGAGGGCGGAGATTCGGGCGTGGTAACCGCGATCACGCTGCTGGCGGGAGTGGAGGCCATCCTGACTGCGGCGCCAAATCGAAGCGCATCCTCGTTGCTTTCGCCGTGGTCGCTGGGCGCCTCCGGCGGAGAGGGCGAAGCCGCGCAGCCGTGAACACAACTCAATCGATATTTCTGAGCAAACGTTTTGAGCCAGTGCTCTGAATCAATGTGGTCTGCCTGGAAAGAAAAGGTGCGTGTTGAGGTATTTGTCAGTCTTCATTATTATTTTGGCAATTTTGATCCCGGCCATGCTGATCGGCTTGGCCGTGCCCGCATTGGCACAGGCCCAATCACCCTCCCAGTCATCCGCTTCGTCATCCACAACCACGGGAACTTTGCGCGGGCAGGTGACGGATCCTTCGGGAGCGGTGGTTGCGAACGCCACGGTGGCGATCGTGGTATCGGGGAAGCAAGCGTATTCGGCCACAACCGGCAAAACCGGCGGTTACGAAATCGGAAATCTGCCGCCGGGCAAGTACACGGTCACGGCAAACGCTCAGGGTTTCGCGATTTTTGTGCAGAGCGACGTGGATGTTGCAGCGGGCCAGGTCGCGCGATTCAACATTGGACTCGACATCAGCGTGAAGCAGGAAAAAGTCAATGTTGAGGCGGAAGGGCCAACGCTCGACGTTAACCCCGCGAACAATGCGAGTGCGATCGTGCTCAGCGGCAAAGATCTGGAAGCGCTTCCCGACGATCCCGACGAATTGCAGTCTGACTTGGAAGCGCTGGCCGGACCTTCGGCGGGTCCCAACGGCGGGCAGCTTTACATCGATGGATTTACCGCGGGACAGCTTCCGCCGAAGTCGTCGATTCGCGAGATTCGCATCAATCAGAATCCGTTTTCAGCCGAGTACGACAAGCTCGGCTATGGGCGAATCGAAATCTTCACCAAGCCGGGCACGGACAAGCTGCATGGCCAGTTTCAGGTGGTGGGAAACAGCTCAGGATTAAACACGCGCAATCCTTTCCTCGGCGACGCTCCACAGGAACCGTACGACTCCGTAATCTATATGGGGAATATCGGTGGCCCGATCAATAAGAAGGCGTCATTTTTTGTCGACGCGCAGCGCCGCAACATCGACGAAATAGCCGTCGTAAACACGCAGGCGCTGAACTCCGAACTGCAACCATTTCAACTGACCGAGGACGAATCCAACCCGCGCACCCGTACGAACATCGCTCCACGTATCGACTACCAGGTCAGCACCAACAACACGCTCACCGCTCGCTATCAGTATTACCGTGACACGTGGCAGAACAACGGCGTTGGCGGCTCGACGCTGCCGGAGGCCGGCTACAACACCACCTCCACCGAAGACACGGTGCAGATCACCGATACGCAAGTCCTCAGCACGAAGGTGATCAATGAGACGCGCTTCCAGTATCTGCACGATAACAGCAATCAGACACCAGTGACGACTCCTTTGCAGGAGTTGCCGCCCGGGTTTACGACCGACGCGTCCATCAACGTGATCGGGGCATTCAGCGGCGGACGCTCCGGCGCGGGAGCGCAGACCGACCACCAGGACCATTACGAACTACAAAATTACACTTCGATAGCGCAGGGCAACCACTTTCTGAAATTCGGAGGGCGGCTACGGGCAGTTCACGAAGTTAATACTTCGAGCGCCGGATTTAACGGCGGCTTCACCTTCCTGAGCATTCAGGACTACGCGACCGCGGTTCAGGATCTAGTGAGTGGCACCGCTGAGGTGCTCCCGACTCAATTTACGCTGAATGCAACCAACAGCGGCGTTGTCCCCACCGTACCGGTCACCGTGGTGGATGCCGGACTGTATGTTCAGGATGACTGGAAGGTGCGTCCTAACATCACGCTGAGTGGAGGTCTGCGCTTCGAGACGCAGAATGCGATCCACGATCATGCGGACTGGGCGCCTCGCCTCAGTTTTGCGTGGGGCCTCGGCGGAGGTGGAAAGGGCGCACCGAAAACCGTGCTGCGCGCCGGTTTTGGCCTGTTCTACGACCGCTTCACCCAAAACCTGGTGCTGAACGCAGATCGTTTGAACGGCGTGACCCAGCAACAATATGTCGTGTCGACCCAATGTTCCACGCCGCCGTGCCCGATGATAGATTTTTTCCCTACCGTGCCGACTGTGAGCGATTTGCCAACGCCAACTTCCCCCATCTATCAGATCGCCCCGAATTTGCATGCGCCCTATATCATGCAAACGGCGTTTAGCATGGAGCGGCAGGTCACAAAAATCGCTAATCTTACGCTCACGTATCTGAATGCGCGCGGCGTGCACCAGTTTCTGTTGATCGATACCAACGCGCCGACGCCGGGCACACCCTACTCAACGGGGCCGCGCCCGAACCCGAACGCAGACGACATCTATCAATACTCCTCCGCTGGAGTTTTCCGGCAGAACCAGTTGATCGCAAATTTCAACGTCCGCGCGGGAGCGAAGCTGTCTCTGTTCGGCTACTACTCGCTGAATTACGCCAACAGCGACCCTCTCGGCTCCTCGAATAACGGAGCGTTCTCGAACAACTTTCCGTCGAATCAGTACAACGTGAAGTTGGACTACGGGCGCGCTGCCTTTGCGATACGAGATCGGGTGTTTTTAGGAGGGACGATCGGATTGCCGCGTGGGTTTCGTCTGAGTCCGTTTATGATTTTCAATTCCGGCTCCCCCTACAACGTTACCGTGGGCCAGGACTTGGCCAATGATTTGCAGTTTAATGTCCGCCCCGCATTCAACACCAACCCCTCGGGTGCGTGCACCTTTCCGACGAAAGCCGCTTGCCAATTCATGATTCCATCGACGCCCTACACGCAAATTCCGATCAACTATCTGACCGGTCCGAACCTCTTCACGCTTAACCTGCGGCTGGCGAAAACCTTCGGCTTTGGGCCGGAGGTCGGTGGGAAAAGCGGAGCGCAGCCGGGCGGCGGTCGGCGGAGGAGGTGGTCCGCGCGGCGGCGGCGGTGGCGGAGGGTTAGGACGCCCTGGAGGTGGTGGCGGTCCTTTTAGCATGGGTCCGGGAACCAATCGACGCTATAACTTGACGTTCAGCGTTAATGCGCGAAACGTTCTGAATAGGGTGAACCCGGCAACTCCCAGCGGAGTCCTGAGTCACCCAATTTCGGACAGTCGATTGCGCTGGCGGGTGGGCCGTTCTCGAGCGCGGCGGCCAATCGAAAAATTGAATTGCAGGCAATGTTCAGCTTCTAGGTTTCTTGAAAATGAACTCCTGAGCGCCTATGTGGAATAGTCGGCGTTGATCCGCACATACTCGGCCGTCAGGTCAGTAGTGAGAAATCGCACCGCGTGCTGGCCGCGACCAAGTTGCACGCGAATATCGCAGACCGGCCGCGCGAGATCGCGATGTGCTTGCCGCTCGTTGAACGCGCAGGCGATTCCGTTGCGGCATACTCTCTGATCCGCCAATGAAAATCTGCACGCGCGGCTGGGTCAATGGGCGCGCCGCATCTTCCCACAGCCGCAAGAATGCGTCCCCAATTCGGATCAGCCCCAGCCCACGCGGTTTTGACCAGCATGGAATGAGCGATCGTCCGCGCCACCAGCAGAGCCTCTTCCCTGCTGCGCGCCTGCTCGACGAACAGACGGATCACATGCTGCACCCCTTCGCCGTCACTGACGATCTGCTCGGCGAGAGATTGGCACACCGCGGTCAGAGCCGCGGAAAACTTCTTTCGTGTGCGAGCATCTTCTCGCACCGAGCACCGCTGGCGCCACTGGCCAGCAGCAACACCGTATCGTTGGTCGAAGTGTCGCCGTCGATGGACATGCAATTCAAGGACTGGTCGCACGCCTCGCGCAGAAGAGGCTGCAGCTCACGCGGACTCGCGCCCACATCCGTGAACAAGATACACCAGCATGGTCGCAAGCTGCGGATGGATCATGCCGGCGCCCTTCGCGATTCCCAGCACGGTGACTTCTTTCGAGACCTGACGAGCTTTCCGACGACGAAGCGCGGAAACGCGCGGAAGCTATCTTCGCCCGCGTGTCGGTGGTCATGATGGCGTGGGCGAAAGCCAGAACGCCGCGCTGGCTGGGCGATCTCCTTGCGATGCAGTTCCGGCAACTTGGCGCGGATTTTCTCCGCAGGCAAGTCGAACCCCGATGATGCCGGTCGAGGAAGGAAAGACTTCGGCAGCGGACACACCGAACAGCTTTCCGGCTTCGCGGCAAACTTGTTCGCAGGCTCGAATGCCGACGCGCCCAGTGGCGCAGTTGGCGTTGCCGGAGTTCACGACAACGGCTCGAACCCGGCCGCCGGTCAAAAGCAGCGACCTTGCGGCCGACTTCCACGGGGCGGCGACCACCCGGTTCTTCGTGAACAACGCCGCCGCGCTCGCGCCGCCGGCGGCTTCCACCAGCGCGAGATCCGGCCGGCCACTAACTTTTATGCCGGCAGCAACGGCGGAGAAAGAGAATCCCACGGGCAAACGAATTTTCTCAGGAGAACTTCTTAGTTCAATACGCAGCGCGGTCATGCCTGAATCTTCAACCAGTTTTTCGGCGGCGGCAAGATGGCAAACGTCGGCAGATCGCCGCGGATCATCGCTACTTCGTCGCAGCGATAGAGCCGGGGGCACTGATAACAGTCTTTGTGGATCTTGTCGGGAAGATCCTGGTGATGCAGCGACCGTGAATCCCATGCGCGAAAAGAAATTCTGGAATGCGCGTGAACAGGCACACGCAGTTAACGTTGTGTTTTTCCGCTTGCGCCAGAAGCGCCTTGACCAGGCGTCTTGCCGCCGCCGCCGCTTTGGCTTGCGGGATCGACGGTAATCGAGCGAATCTCGGCCAGGTGCACGCCATAGAGGTGGAGAGCGCCGCATCCGATGATGCGTCCGTCATGCTCCAGGACGACAAAGTCGCGGACGTTCTCGCAGATCTCCGCCAGCGAGCGAGGCAGTAGAGTGCCATCGCCGGAGTAGGCCGCGATGAGAGCGTGAATCTGCTCGGCATCGGGAAGAACCGCGTCACGCGTGCGCATGGACCTCCTTGCGGCGCGGCGAAGCGGCTTTCCTCTCTTTGTGCTCGCTTCTTTTGCGTGGAATCCGCATACTTGTGCAACGCCCGCGTCCAGGGCCTTGACCACCTGATCCACGTGCTTTTTTAGAATCACGTAAGGCGGCAGAAAGCGCAACACGGTTTCGTGCGTGCGATTGATGATGATCCCTTCCTGCAGCAGTTGTTTAGTCACCGCCTTGGCCAGTTCGGGCGAATCCAATTCCACGGCCTGCATCAGGCCAGCTCCGCGGACGTCCTGAATCGACTTGTGCTTCTTGTCGAGTGCCTCAAGCGCCGAGTGAAAATATTTGCCGAGCGTGCGCACGTGCTTCAGCAATTTCTTCTCCTCGCGCAGAAACTCGATGGCGACGGCACAGGCCAGCGGACCTCCGCCGAAAGTTGTTCCATGCAGTCCCGGGATGCATGCAACTGCCAACTCGTTCGGTGGTGAGGATGGCGCCAAGCGGCAAGCCGCAAGCCAGTGGCTTAGCGACCGTGACTACATCCGGCAGCACATCGTAGTGCTCGTAGGCAAAGTGGCGTCCGGTGCGCCCGAGGCCGCATTGAATCTCGTCGAGCACGAGCAGTGCGCCGCTCTTTTTGGTCAAGTGCGAGGCAAGGTCAAGAAATTCCCGATTGACCGGACAAATCCCGCCTTCTCCCTGAATAGTCTCGATGCACACGGCACAAACGCTGGAATCAAATTTTCGTCGCAGGTCGTCCAGGTCATTGAACTTGACGAAAGTGACGCCCGGCATGAGAGGAACGAACGGAGCTCGATATTTCGGTTGACCGGTGGTGGCCAGCGCGCCGAAAGTGCGCCCATGAAAAGAATTTTCCATGGCAAGAATGCGCGTCTTCACTTAGGCTTTGCTGCCGTTGCCGTTCTTATCGTTCGTTTGCGCGAAGGCGCGGGCGAGCTTGAGCGCTCCCTCCCAAGCCTCGGTGCCGCTGTTGCAAAAGAAAGCGCGGTCGAGTCCGGAGATTTCGGTCAACCGCTGCGCGAGTTCCGCTTGATACTCGTGGAAGAACAGATTTGAAATATGAATCAACCGGCCAGCCTGGCGCTTGATCGTCGTCTGAATGGCAGGGTGGTTGTGGCCAAGCGCGTTGACTCCGATTCCGCTGAGGAAATCCAGATATCGCTTGCCCTGCGAATCCCAGAGATACACGCCGCGTCCGCGAACAAAAAGGATGGGCTGGCGCTCGTAGGTGGGAAGCAAGAGCTTCGCTTCCATGCGGGAGACAGAAGCGAGGCTCATGCTCTGAGCACCTCCGTACCACATTCCATCTTGGTGAAATAAAACAGGGGCAGCATTTCGACCTGCGTCGCGGGCAGAATGCGCACGCGCCCCACGCCGGACTTGAGAGCCTGCGTACAGGCTTCGAGCTTGGGCATCATTCCGCCGCTGATCTACGCATTCCTCGATCAGACCGGCGACTTGCTTGGTATCCAGACGCGGCCATTACCGAACCGTCAGCCTGCTTTACGCCGGCCACGTCGGTAAGAAAAATCAGCGCGTCGGCCTCACAAGCTATGGCGCACGCGGCCGCCATCTGGTCCGCATTGACGTTGTAATACTGGCCGTCACCTCCGAGCGCAACCGAGGAGAGCACGGGAATGCCGCCTTCGGCCCAGATAGCTCTAAGCCAGCGCGGTTCAGAAAAGCAAATTTCGCCAACAAATCCCAAGTCGTATTCCGCATCCTGTTTTTTGCGGGCACGAAAAACGCCGCCGTCTCCGCCACAAAGACCGATAGCCGGCTGCCCGGCTGCACCGATCGCCGCCACCAAGCTCTTATTCACGATGCCGGCAAGCACCATCAAGGCAACATCGCGAGTCTCGGCGTCAGTAACGCGCAATCCATGGACGAAGTCGCTTGTCTTTCCCGAGGAGTTTCAGGGTTCGTGTCAGTGCGCTCCCACCGCCGTGGACGACGGCGACCTGATGTCCGTCTTCGCGCGAGCTGCACCACCGCCTTGGCGCATTTCTGAAGAGTCGGTTTATCCTCCAGCGCGGCACCGCCGATCTTGACGACAATTTTCATTGCAAGTCCCTCCGCTTCGTCCCAGCCGTACATGAGGTTCATGTTCTGCACGGCCTGTCCGGCTGCACCTTTGAGCAGGTTGTCCAAGCAAGAAACAACGATGAGCCTGCGGCCATCGCGCGCGAGACAGAAACCGAGGTCACAATAGTTGGTATGCACGGAGAATTGAATCTCCGGCAAACTCGACTGCCGGGAAAATGCGCACCCACCGCTTGCCTTGTAGTAATCAAGGAAATAACTTTGAATCTCATCCGTCGTCATTTCGCGCTTCAGGTACACATAAATCGTGGAGAGAATCCCGCGTGGAATCGGCAAAAGATGCGGAGTGAAAATCAACTGGCGGAATTGAGCGCCAATTGCTCGAGGATCTCGCCGGTGTGACGGTGTCCGAAGACCGAGTAGGCGGAAAAGTTGTCGGCCACCGAAACGAAGTGTGTACGCGCCGTGGGCTCTTTGCCGGCGCCGGATACGCCGGATTTCGAATCGGAGATGATGCCGCGATCGCAATCCACGATCTCCGCCGAGAGCAACGGCGCCAGCGCAAGAATGACTGAAGTCGCGTAGCAGCCTGGATTCGCTACCAGAGCAGCCGTACGGATCTGGTCCGCATTCGGCTTCAACTCGGGCAGACCGTACACGGCGCGCTCCGTGAGTTCCGTGGCGGTTTGCGTGTTGGCATCTTTAAAGCCGTAGACGGCGCGATGCTGTTCCTGTTTCAGCCGCCACGCGCCGCTTAGGTCGACGATTCGTAGCCCGCGTGTATCAGCCCGCAATCGCTTCGGGAACAAATTCGCGAGACACGGTGTGGGGTGTTGCCAGGAACAACAATTCCACGCCGTGTTCTTCCAACTCGGACCAGGAAAATGGCTCGACTCGTCCCGACGGACGAAACCGGCGATGGCCATTGCCATTGCTGAAACTTGCGGCAATCGGGCAGCGGAATCGTCAGTTTCGGCACTGCGCCGCATAAGTACGGGTGCGTCGGTCCGCGGATGGCGGCCGAGCAGACGGGCGAGTTCAAGGCCGGAATAGCCGGTCGCGCCGAGAACCGCGGTATTAAGTTTAGCCACCATCAGATCTTCTTGAGTTAGCGAATCTTTCCATATTCCCTCGTTTTGCCTCGTGGAGGCATATTTATCCATTATCATGCATAAATATTCATTAATCATAAATGTTCTACCCGAACTGTCAAGTCGAAACCTTGATTCGAAAACCCTTCGGTCTCTGATCGATGAAATCATGATCGCTGAAATCGGCACCGCTGAGATTAGTGGGGTGTCAAAATGGGGGCAAGCGTTTGGAAAGCTTTTCTGATGGCTGCGAGAAGAAATTTCTATTGGACTCAGCCGATTGGGGGCGTTTAGTGTGGAAAGCTATCGCAGCACGCGAGTTGGAGGCTTGCGAAGACATTTCATGCCGTTAACTCCGCCCTTCCCCGCACCGCATTATTCCGTAAGAATCTACCGCATAGAAACAGGAGCAATCCCATGACGAAGCAACCGGAAAAGCGTCTTCCGCGGCGGTCATTATTCTGTATCGGTACCTCTTCGGACCACCCTTCTCACCGCCGGAGCGCTCGCGGTAATGTGCGCTGCGCTGGCGACGCCCTGCCGCGCCGACGACGCCCCCAAGCCAGATCCATCGGGCATAGCAACCGGGGACAAAACTACCGCCGTAGACGCGGCCGGCAATTCCTTTGTGGTCTCCGAGCCAACAGACAAGGCGGCCCCGGACTACGCCACCAACAAAAAGGCATTCGACGACTATCAGGCCCAGGCGGCGAAAGAGCCGCTCGCGGTAAAACTTGCCGATAGTGTCGGGCACGTCCGCGTAGCCACCAACTTTGCCTGGACCCTGAATACCGGCTATCTGGTCCTGTTCATGCAGGCAGGTTTCGCGCTGCTGACCTGCGGGCTGGTGCGAAAGAAGAATGTCGCCCACTTGATGATGCTGAACTTTGCCGCCTACGTCTTCGCCTTCCTGGCCTACTACGCGTTCGGGTACGCGTTTCAGTTTGGAGCGGTTGCGATCAACGCCGCGCCCACCAACCTGGGCGGCATCCCCACGCTCAACAGGTTTCTGATTGGGAGTGGACAGTGGGGATTCGTCGGCGGCAAGGGCTTCTTTCTTACCGGTCCTGCCTATGACAGTGCCAGCAACTGTCTAACCCTGTTCGAAGTGGTTTTCATGGAGACCGCTGGCTACATCATCGTCGGCGCGATCTGTGAGCGCATCACCTTCTGGGCTTTCCTCTTGTGTGAACTTTTCATCGGCGCGATTCTTTACCCCATCTCTGGTTGCTGGGTGTGGGGTGGCGGTTGGATGTCGCAAATCGGAACTACTTTGAATCTTGGCCACGGTTATGTCGACTTTGCCGGGTCGACGGTGGTCCACGGGGTGGGCGGATTCTGCGCCATGGCTCTAGCGATCATTCTCGGTCCGCGACTCGGGAAATATGGGCCCGGGGGTAGGATTCGCGTCTTTCCCGCACACAACATCGTGTATGTCGTGACGGGCACCTTCATTCTGCTTTTCGGCTGGATGGGCTTTAATCCCGGTTCGACTCTCGGCGCCACCGACCTTCGCATTTCAGTGATCGCGGTGAACACCAATCTTGCCGCGGTTTCAGGATCGGCGGTCGCGATGGTCTTGTGGTACTTCCTGTTCGGGAAGCCCGATATCACGATGGCGTGCAATGGCATGCTGGCTGGGTTGGTGGCCATTACCGCTCCCTGTGCTTTTGTCTCCCCCACTTCGGCGGTCGTCATTGGCGTGCTGGCGGGCCTGTTGGTGTGCGGCGGCGTTCTCTTCAATGATCGCGTCCTCAGAGTCGATGATCCCTGCGGCGCGATTTCGGTCCACGGCTACTGTGGCTGGCTGGGCGCGGTCAGCGTCGGCGTCTTTGCCGACGGCACCTATGGCTCCGGATGGAACGGCGTCGGCGCAGCGGCATATCTGGGACGCGCGGGCCAGGGCGTGACCGGATTGCTTCACGGCGATACGCGGCAGTTCTGGTGCCAGCTCATGGGAGCGACCTTGATTGCCGCTTGGGCGTTCGGCGCAACGTATGTTGTCTTCTGGTCGGTCAACAAAGTGAAAAGCATGCGCGTGTCGCCCGAGGTGGAAGAAGAGGGTCTCGATGTACCCGAGTTCGGAATGTCGGGCTACCCCGAAGACGCCACGGTCCCTGCCTCATACTGAAGAAAAACGCGGCTCCCATCCGCGCTCGCGATCGGTAAGCCGCGTTCCTTGGAGTCTCAAAAGTCTTACAGTCCCAGTCGCAGGTCGCTCGAGGTGCCGCCGGCTGCCGGAACGTAGCACTTGAGCGTGTAATCCATCACCATGCGATCGGCGTTGAAGCGCCAGCCCAAAGTGCGGATGGTGCGCTTCATGCGCTGGATCCAGCCGCGCGGCAGGCCATCATGATCGCGCTGATAGTAGAGGGGAATCACTTCTTCACGAAGAACCCGCATCAGGTCGTTCCCATCGCGGGTGTCATGAACATTCATGTCGGAGTGGGTTCTGCCGGTTCCGATGGCGAAGCCATTCAGGCCGTCGTAAGCCTCCGCCCACCAGCCGTCCAGAACCGAGAGATTCAATCCGCCGTTCAAAACGACTTTCTGGCCGCTGGTTCCCGAGGCTTCCAGCGGACGCCGCGGATTGTTAAGCCAGACATCGACGCCCTGCGTCAAATGGCGGCCGACGTTGATGTCGTAGTCTTCGACGAAAACGAACTTGTCGGAAAACTGCGGGTCGCGCATCAATTGGGCAATCTGCTGCAGCACGCGCTTGCCGGGTTCATCGAGCGGATGCGCCTTCCCAGCAAACACGAACTGCACGGGGCGTTTCGGGTCGTTGACCATGCCGGCGATTTTTTCGATGTCGGCCAAAATCAGATTGGCGCGCTTGTAGGTCGCAAAGCGGCGCGCAAAACCGATTGTAAGCGCATCGGGACTGAGCACGCGTTCCAGTTGCTGCAGCACGTCGCGGCGTTTCCTCGCGGCGCTCGGCCTGCTTGACGGCGCGACGGCGCACAAATTCGATCATGCGCGACTTCAGGTTGAAATGAGTTTCCCAGAGTTCGCCATCGTCGACGTTGTCAATACCCTCCCAGATTTTGGCTTCGCTGCTGCGCTGCTGCCATCCCGTGCCAAGATGCCGATCGTAGAGACGAAACATCTGCGGAGCCAGCCATGTGGGAACATGCACGCCGTTGGTAATGTGTCCGATGGGAACCTCGTCTTCCGGTTTGCCGGGAAAAGCCCGGTCCACATGGCGCGGGAGACTTCACCGTGCAGCGAGGAAACCGCATTGGCGCGCCGCGAAAGTCTCAGGCCAAGCACGGTCATGCAAAAACGCTCGTCGCTTGTCGGGATTCTCGCGTCCCAGGGCCATGAAATTCTTCTTGGAAAGACCGAGCGCCTCGCGCAGAGGTCCGAGGTGCTCCTCGATCAGATCGGCATCGAAGCGATCATGGCCGGCGGGCACGGGAGTGTGGGTAGTGAAGACCACTTCGCGCGCAACCTGCGGCACGGCCGTGTCGAAGCCATGCCCTCTTCTTCCATCCGTTGGCGAATCGCTTCGAGGACCGCAAAGCCGCTGTGCCCTTCATTGAGGTGAAGAACCCCGGGCGTGATGCCGAGCGCCTTCAGAGCACGCAGGCCGCCAACGCCCAGAAGCAGTTCCTGATGCACGCGAACGCGGCCGTCACCCCCGTACAGGCGCGAGGTCAGCTCGCGGTCCTCGGGGGTATTGCCTTCAACGTCGGAATCGAGGAGAAACAAATCGCAGCGGCCCACCTTCACGCGCCATACTTTTGCGTAGATCGCACCACTGGCGGGTATCGATTTGCACCAGCGACCGGTCTGCCGTTCTTCCCGATGGCCGTTTCCATGGGCAGCTGATTGACATCGGTCTCGAGGTACTCCTCGTGCTGCCAGCCGTCGCGATCCAGGCGCTGGCGGAAATATCCCTGGCCGTAAAAAAGGCCGATGCCGACCAGGGGGATTCCGAGATCCGAAGCGCTTTTGATGTGATCGCCGGCCAGAACGCCGAGTCCACCGGAATAGACGGGGAGAGATTCATGCACGCCGAATTCGGCGGAGAAATAAGCCACGGGACGGGGACGCAGAACACCGGCGTGGCGCGCGCCCCAGGTCCGCTCCGCATCCAGGTACTCGCGCAGGCGGCGATAGGCATAGTTGATCCGGCTGTGCAGCATGAGTTCCGCGGCACGTGTTCGAGCTTTGTCGAGCGGATCTCATTCAGCAGCGAGACGGGACTGTGATTGAGCTGCCTCCAGCGCAGCGGATCGAGATCGCGGAACAAGGCTGCAGAATCGTTGATCCCAGCTCCACCACAGATTGCGCGCCAGCGCCCATAGTCTCTCCTGCACGGGCGCGATGAAGCGGTCAAGCGTACGCGCT
Source organism: uncultured Acidobacteriaceae bacterium (assembly GCA_963760175.1). Taxonomy (GTDB): domain Bacteria; phylum Acidobacteriota; class Terriglobia; order Terriglobales; family Acidobacteriaceae; genus Acidiflorens. Next base: position 316,126 of record CAVXBU010000014.1, on the reverse strand, counting down.
TCGCTCACCACGGGCGCAACCCGCGTCGCGGCCTCCGTCAGCAGACGAATTTCATCTTCCGGAAAGACGCGCGCCTCCACGGTTTGAACCACCAGAACGCCTTGCAACACACCGCGATCAATGAGGGGCACTCCCAGGAACGATTGGTAAGCATCCTCGCCCGCTTCGCTGAAGTATTTGAAGCGAGGATGATTCTTGACCTGTTCACAGCGACCGGGCGGACCTGTTCCGCAACCAGTCCGACCAGTCCTTCATTGACTGCCATGCGAAGCTTGCCGACTGATTCCCGGCGCAGACCGAGCGTCGCGGCCAGAACCAGATTGGCGCGGTCGGGCTCCAGCAGGTAGGCCGAGCAAACATCGGTGCCAAACCGTCTGGCAATCAGCGCGACAACGTTCATCAGGGTCTCGGCTGGCTTGCCGGGCTCCGCCGCCAGATTCGCGATTTCCTCCCACGTCAGCACATAGCTGGCATCGAGAGAACAGGCAGGGTGCTCCTGATCCTGAACTAGCTCATTCGGTCGATCCAAATCTCGTCTCCATTCGCCTAAAATTCTTTAGGCGTTGCACGACCAACTCAGCGACGCAACCCTAAAGGGGAACACGGTTAGAAAAAACCATCCCCTTAAGCCATTCTATCGGGTAGGAACCGAACTACTCCATATCGGCTGCGCAATTGTTGATTACTACGGTGCGCATCGCATGGCTAGTATGTAAGCGAACTGAGACTCTAATATCCGGGCCGCGCCAGGTCCAATTCGAATTGTTGATAGCGCGCATCAGCGGCCGATCGCGGGCTCATGTTTCCAATCCGCACTTTATACTTTCAATTACACTTGCAAGTCGAAGCTGGAACCCGATCTCTTCTCTATAAGAATTTAAGAATAAAGAGGAAAACCATGCAATACCGTCAACTTGGACGCACTGGTTGGAAAGTTTCGGACATCAGCTTTGGCGCATGGGCCATCGGCGGTGCGTGGGGCCCCGTTTCGGACGACGAGTCTCTCGCCGCCCTGCACAAAGCTGTCGACTGCGGTGTGAATTTTATCGATACCGCCGATGTCTACGGCGATGGCCGCAGCGAACGGCTCATTGCCCAACTCAAGAAGCGCCTCAAGAGCGAGATCATCGTCGCCACAAAAGCCGGCCGCCGCCTGCAGCGTCAGACGGTCGAAGGATACAGCCGTCAGAATCTCACGACGTGGGTCGAGGACAGTTTGCGGAATCTTTCAACCGACAGCCTTGATCTGCTGCAACTGCATTGTCCGCCGACTGCGCTGTATGACCGGCCTGAGATCTTCGGAATACTCGACGACCTGGTGCGGGCGGGCAAGATTCGCTATTACGGGGTGAGTGTCGAGAAGATCGAAGAAGCGCTCAAGGCCCTCGAGTTCCCCAATATTCAGACGGTGCAAATCATCTTCAACTGTTTCCGACAGCGTCCGGCGGACCAGTTCTTCGCGCGCGCCAAAGATAAGCGCGCAGGCATCCTCGCCCGCGTGCCGCTCGCCAGCGGCCTGCTGACGGGTAAATTCCGGCGCGATTCCACCTTCGCGGCAGACGACCACCGTAATTTCAACCGCCAGGGGCAGGCCTTTGATATGGGAGAAACATTTTCCGGGGTGGATTACAAGATCGGTCTAGACGCTGTGGAAGAAATCCGCTCGCTCCTGCCGGCAGGCATCTCGATGAGTCAGTTCGCTCTCCGCTGGATCCTGATGTTCGACGCGGTGACCTGCGCCATTCCCGGCGGCAAGCGGGCGGAGCAGGTCGCGGACAACTGTCATGCTTCGGACCTGCCGCCCCTTACCGGCGAGTCAATGACAGGGGTGCGGCGCATTTACGACGAGAAGATTCGTCGGCTGGTGCAAGACCGCTGGTAGTGTTCCAAGCCTGCTGGTGGAGAGCCGGGCGTCCCCGCCCGGCCACCTCACCAGCTCTAGCCGCGCTAGCCTTGCGCTGGATGCAACACACGGAACGTGCTGCCCCCGTTCGACCACACCAGCACCAGTGCATCCTGACCGTTTGGCACATTGGATAACACCTGTGCCACCTCGGCCGCGGATTTCACCGGGCGCCGGTTTACTTCCATGATGACATCCCCGCGCTGTAGGCCGGCATTATCGGCCGGGCTGCCGGGCTTGACGTCTTCAATGACGGCACCGCGAACTGACGGCTGCACTTGCACTTCGTTACGGACGTCCGGAGTCAAGTCAGCGAGACTTAGCCCCCAACGCCCCTTACCGTGTTCGTTTTCGGCGGTCTCGGTGCCTTTGTCGCCGCCCAGGGCCTCGAGCGTTACCGCAACATTCATCGACTTGCCGTCACGAACCACCTGCAGGTGGATCGTTTCACCAGGCCGCTTTTGTCCCACTGTCATCTGCAGTTGTCCGGCATCGGCTACGGGCTTTCCGTCGAGTTCGGTAACTACGTCTCCGGTTTGCAAGCCCGCCTTCGCGCCGGGCGTATCCGGCTGGACTTCACTGATCAGCGCTCCCGCCGCCTTGTCCATATGGAAGAACTTCGCGTTATCGGGAGTAACGTCAGCGATTTGAATTCCGATGAACGGGTGCGTCACTTTGCCGTCCCGAATCAACGTCTCCACTGTCGGCTGAACAATCTGAGTGGGAATCGCAAATCCCATACCTGAAAAAGATCCCGAGTTTGAAATCAGGAAGGTATTGATTCCGATGAGTTCGCCGCGCGCGTTGACCAGCGCCCCGCCGGAATTTCCGGGATTGATGGCAGCGTCGGTCTGGATGAACTCACCCGGCTTGTGACGATCGCTGGGATCGGGGTTCGGACGGTTCAACGCGCTTATAATTCCACGCGTCACCGTGAAGCGATACCCGTAAGGATTCCCGAAGGCGAGCACCGTCTGTCCGGGGTGCAAGCTGCTCGAGTTGCCGAACGGCACGCTGGGTAGGTTAGTGCGATCTACCTTGATGACCGCAAGGTCCGTGAGCGGATCGGCGCCGATCAGCTTCGCTGGCAGCACTTCCTGGTCGCTCATCGTCACCCGGATATCAACAGCTCCATCGATGACGTGATTGTTGGTGACGATATATCCGTCGGGAGAGATGATCACGCCGCTGCCCAGCCCGTGTTCCATCCGGTTCTGAGGCTGCGACGGAGAACTGAATTGATGACCGAATTGCCCCCCGAAAGGGTTGCCCGGGCCAAAGAATTGCTGCATGTCGGGCATGCCTTCCGTTCCGCTCTGCTGTGCGTTAGGTTTTGACGCCACGGTAACATTCACGACCGCCGGTGTAACTCGCGCGGCCAGAGTTTCCATTGCGTGGTCGAGCGTGAGCAACGCCGCCACGCTGTTGTCATCAAGCGGCGCCGCGGCCGGAGCCGGAGCCGCCGCTGCGGTTGCAGACTTCGTAAAGTTGAACGTCGCCACTGACCCAACTGCCACTACGGCGAGCAGAGCCACCAACAGACGCCTTGTCACCACTGCCTTACAACGTGCTTTACAACTTTCCATCCACATCTTCATTTTCCCTTCTCCTTGTGTAACTAACGATCGTGTAACTGACGATCCATACAACTAATTATCTAGTTGTTACCGGCAAAAAAAATGCCGCTAAATCGAATTGGCTACCGGCACTCTCGCCAACCGCTCGCGGACTTGTGTCACCAATGTCACTCGCCACACCTGAACTTGCCACACCGGCGAATCTGCGGTTCCATACTGGGTGGCTTCAATAAAGACCAGCGTTTGAAATTGCGGTACGACTTCCGGCTCCGCACTTGCGCTTGCCTCAACTAACAGGTCACGCGCTGGAGCAAGCTTCCGTCCGGCAAAATGGTCCGCATCGACGCGCGCGTCAACAACTTTGGCAGCAACTTTGACAGCCGTCATTTCGCTTATCACCCCGAGCGAGGATGACTCGCGCATACGCAACGTGGCGGGAATGATCGCCGTCGTGCTTCCCGAAATCTGAAACGAAGGCTGGCTGATCGCGGCCGAGTGCACCTGATTGGAATCACTGGCTGTCATACCGCGATCAAACGCAACGAATTGGGGTGCGAGCGGCAGCGCCATCGAGGCAGACCACCGAAAAAGCTCCCACCATGCCCAGCGCCGGCTTCCATACTCGCGTGGTCGCGGGCCGGTTTTTGTCGAGAATCTGCGCCAGCCGCAGCGAAGCCTCGCGGGCTCGGTGCACAGCGGCATGGGCCATCGTCCATCGTTTGTCCGCAAGACGCTGCGCCAGGCTTTTTTCCAGCAGAGAGACCAGACAACTGGCGTATCCGTGCGGGTTGGCGGTTTCGGCCAGCACGGCATCATCACAGGCCATCTCGCGTTCCACCGCGAGCCGGTTCTCGATCCACCACACCGCGGGATGAAAGAAAAACAAAGCGCGCACGATCTTCTGGATGAGATTTGTCCAGTCATCCCAGCGCCGCAGGTGTGCGAATTCGTGCAGCAGGATGACGTTAAGATCTTCGGGTCGCAGCTCTCGCAACGCCCAGGCGGGCAGGACAATTGTCCGCTTCCAGAAACCGATGGCGGCAGGCACGCGCACATCTTCTGACGTTGTGATCGTTACCGACCTGGACGCGCCGATAGCCTCCACCGTTCTTCGAACAGCCGGATGGAGATCCCTTGCAACGATTGCCGTGCAACTTCGGCGCAGCTGTCGCAGGCGCCAAAAACCGGCCGCCAATCGAACCATCGCCACACCAGCTCCCAGAACCCAGGCAAGGAAGACGAACAACGCCCAGTGGGCGGGTATGGTGATCGCAGGACGCACGCTTCTCCATGGCATACCAGATAACAGTCCCACGCCCATCAGCCTTTGCCCGGCACCGAAGCGGCCCAGCACAGGAAGCGCCGCGACCGTCAGCAGTGCCAGGAACCAGACGGCAAACCGGGTTCCCGAATTTTGCCTCCGCAAAACGCGCAGCAGCACCCAGGCAAAGATCGCGATCAGGAATCCTTCGGGAAGCACGTTGAGAATGCGCTCGACCGAGACCTGCGCCACGTTTGCAAGGGAAATGTCTGCAGGGGAAACCAGCTCATTTTGCGTCACCCCGAATCGCATCCTTCTGAATCAGCATCTCCCGCAGGCGATCGATTTCCTCCGGCCCGATGCCCTGGTCCTCAAGGAGGTTCAAGACCAGTTGCTCGTGAGAATTCTTGAAAAAACGGCTCACCAGATGCCGGATTTCCGAGCGCGTTGCTTCCTTCTTTCCTACCAGCGGCGTATACACGTGCGCCCGCCCATCCTTTAGATGTCTAAGATAGCCTTTTCTTTCCAGAACGCGGATGGTGGTCAAAACAGAGTTATAGGCGAGGATAGGCTTTTCACTAATAGAATCAAGGACTTGCTGGACCGTACCCGATCCCTTCACCCAGAGCACGTTCATGATCCGCAGCTCGGCTTCGGTCAAAGTTCCCGATTGTCTAGGCGGCACTGGACGCTCCTCGTTTACCTTAGACGCTCGCCTCAGCGAAAGGTAACTAATTCTTTAGTTGCAAAGGAAGAGGCGTGGGTTGCTTGCCCTGCCGGAAGCCACGCAGTGTGCACACCTGCGACCCGACTTACAGCCCTGAAGTCTGGTAGCGCAGAACCGACAGGGCCAACCGGTATTCATATCCGGCCTGAGCATTTCCGATCTCGGCCTGGGTCTGCTGTAGCTGTGCCTGGCTGAGTTCTACAATCGAACTGAGGCCCAGCTTGTATCGTGTCTGGGCAAGATCGAGCGCCAGGTTCGCCTGCGCCAACAACTGCTCGCTCACACTCACGCGGTCGAATGCCGTGCTTGCCGCCAGCCAGCTTGTGCGTACATCTCGCGAGATCCGATTTCGAAGATCGATCAGACGTTGCCGGGCAGCCTGGGCGCGCAAGTCCGCTTCGTGCGACTTCGCGGAGAAGAGGAATCCATTGAAGATGGGAATCTCCACGTTCACTCCCACGGCAGCGTAGGGCCCATAGACGCGATCGTCACGGACCGGAGAATCTCCAAAAGCTCCGAGCGCACTGATCGTCGGATACAACTGGTCATGCTCCGCTCTGTGCAGTTTCTCCGCGGACTCCGACTGGAATTCCAGCGCAAGAATCTCGGGACGCTTGGCAAAAGCGTCGGCGATCAGCGGATCCACGTCGGCGGGGGGCGGGGCCAAGGGTTCGGTGTCGTTTACAAGCTCGAATGCTTCGAGAGTGGCGATATCCCAGAATCGCCGAAAGGGCCGCTGCGGAAGCCTTGTCATTGTTCAGCGCGTCCAGGTAGAGAAGCTTCGCCTGCGCCAGATTCACGTTGGCAAAGCTCAAGTCCAGGTCTGACCTTAATTTGCTTTTTGTGAGAGCGGAAACTTGGTCCGATAACAACTGCCGCGAGGCTACGGTCTGCTCTGCTACCTGCAGCACGGCGTGTGTCTGCAGCGCGTTGTAAAAAGCCTGGTCCACGGCCAACAAAACATCTTGCTTCGTAGCGGCTGCGCTCTGTTCGTCGGCCCTTGCCTGAAGACGAGCGCTGGCGACCAGGTTCGTGGTGTGCCCAAAGTCGGTGATGAGTTGGCTGACCGTAGCGCCACCGGCGGCTCGCGTGTAGACGATGGAATTGTTCAATCCCCCAGCGGTGATGCGGCTGTTGTGCCGAGCATCGACCGCCGTCAGGTTGGCATAGGATTGCGGCCAGAGACTCGAGCGCACTTCCCGCGTCACCTGCCCCGAAGCCAAAGCATTCAGGCGGGCGACAGAAATTGCCGGGATTATTCTTCAGCGCAATCGACTCCGCGTCTTTCACGCTGAGCCTTATCACATTCGAGGAAGGCGAGCCCTGACACGCGCGGCACCGACTGCGCCAGACCTCGCATTGAGAGCGTGTGATTGAGAGCGCGAGAGCGCCAACAGAAACACCAGTCTCCATGTCATGCCGGCTGTTCCTCCTTTTTCACATTCTTCATGCTTTCATCCTCATCTTTGCTGTGAACCATCAGATAGACCGCAGGCACGAGGAAAACGGTGACCACCACCGAAACCGCGAGGCCGCCGATCACGGCGCGCGCCAGAGGAGCGTATTGTTCGCTGCCCGTCTCCAGACCCAGCGCCATGGGAAGCATGCCCAACAAAGTTGCGAGCGAGGTCATGAGAATCGGGCGCAGCCTGATCTTGCATGCCCGCACCAGCGCCTCCTGCAACGCGAAGTCCTCCTTGCGCAGCTGCCGCACAAACTCGACGATCAAGATGCTGTTGGAAACGACGATTCCAGTCATCATGATCACGCCCATCAGCGACATGATGTTGAAGGTGCTGTGGGTGAGCCAAAGAATCAGCACCACTCCCGACAATCCTGGAGGAATCGCAACCAGAATGATGAGCGGATCGATGAAAGAAGCGAATTGCGCCATCAGAACCAGGTAGACCAGCACGATCGCCAGCACCAGACCGATGGAAAAGCGCTTGAACGATTCCTGCATGCCGACGACCGATCCGAGCACCTCGACCCGGATGTTTTCCGGTAACGTCAGATGGCTGACGATGTCGTTGACTTCGCGATTGATTCCACCTAAGGCCTCGCCCGAGGGCATCACATAGATGTCGATGACGCGCTGCAGTTGATAATGGTCGACTTCGGTCGGCGTATTCATCGTCGTTATATCGGCCACGGATTGCAGAGGCGTGTAATTCTTGATATTCGGAGCACGCAACGGGATTTGTTTGAAATCCTCCATGCTCATGTTCTCAATCTGCTTATCGAAGTACTGCACGGTGAGCATGTAGTTGTTGCCCGTCTTGGGATCGATCCAGTAGCTCGGCTCGATCATGCCGTTGGAAGTCAGGGCGGTGATCACGTTGTCCACCACCTGTTTAGGTGTAAGTCCAATCAGGCTGGCGCGTTCGCGATCGATGTTTAGCTGCAGTCCGGGATAAAGAAGATTTTGGGGAATCAGCACGCTACTCACGCCCTTGCGGCTTCGGATCTGTTTGGCGATGTTCGCCGCCACTTTATAAGCGCCGTCGAGATCGTTGCCTCTGACTTGGACATCGATGGGCGCGGGTAATCCCAGGTTGATCACGGCATCGACCAATCCGCCCGCCTGAAAATATGTATCGAGTTCCGGCAAATCTTCCGCCAGTTTGCGGCGAACGCGCCGCATGTATTCATAGCTGCCGAACTTGTGGTCTTCCTTCAAGCTCACCTGGACGAACGCCGTATCCATGGACGAGTTGCTGGTGTAGATGGCGGAAAGATCGGGCGTAATCCCGATATTTGAGACGATCATGCCCAGATCGTGGGGGCCGATCACCTGGTGAATATCGTTCTCGACGCGCGCGATGTATTGATTCGTGACCTCAATCCGGGAACCGCTCGGCGCCTTGATGTTGATCACGAACTGGCCCGGATCGGTGCGGGGAAAGTATGCTGTCCCCACGAATGGAAAAATTCCCGCCAGGACCACGACGATGCCCCCGGCAATCCACGCCACGGTTCTCCCCGGCCGGGCCAGAGCGCGAGTCACCCAACGCTCGTAAAGATCCAGGAGCTTCTGGAAGAGCTCATTGAATCGGCCAAGGAACCTCCGGAAAAGCGATCGCGGAGCGGACTTGTTCTCCGACTCGCGTTCAATCTCCTTCCTCCACGTCCTCGAGGTGGATAAAGTGCGCGCAATAAAGCGGCACCACCGTCATGGCAAAGATGTACGAGGCAAAAATCGACAGGACCACACCCAGACGCGAGGTCGATGAAAAGGTAGCGGCTGACGCCATAGAAGAACGTTACGGGGAAAAACACGATCGAGGTGGTAGACGTGGCCGCCAGCACTGCCAGCGAGACTTCCATCCCTCCTTTTTCCGCCGCTACTCTCGGGCTTCGCCGATTTCCATGTAACGAAAAATGTTTTCCAGCACGACCACCGAGTCGTCGATCAGCGCGAAAACGCCAGAGCCAAACCGCTCAGCAGCATCACATTGATCGACCCGCCCATCGCATTCATGAGCAAAAAGCACACCAAAGCGGAAAGGGGAATCGACAGCAGTACGGCAAAAGTGGCTCGTGGACTGCCCAGAAAAACCAGAATCATGATGCCCGGTCAGCAGCAGCCCGATTCCGCCTTCCTTCATCACGTTCTTGATGGCGCTCTTGACAAAGATGGACTGGTCGAAGACAACCGCCGTCTTGAGCGATTTCGGAATGTCCAACAGATCCTTGATCGCCGCCTTGATCCCGTTCACAATCGTGATGGTGTTGCTGTCGCCGCCTTGCTTTAGTACAGGGATGTAAACCGACTGCTGTCCGTCGATACGGACGATGTTGGTCTGAATCGCGCCCGAGTCCTTGGCCTCACCCACGTCGGCAACCATCACCGACGCGTTGCCCACGGTTTTCAGCGGTATGCGGTTGATCTCCTCCACGTTGGGCAACTGCGCATTGGCATAGATGTTGTAATCTCTGGGACCGATGCGGACGTCCCCGGCGGGAAGAATCAGGTTGGAATCGTTCACCGCGCGAACCACGTCCATCAGGCTAAGCTGGTGCGCTTCCAGTTTGAGCGGGTCCACGTAAACCATAATCTGGCGATAGCGTCCGCCGAAGGGTTGCGGCACAGAAGCGCCGGGTACGTTTGCGATCTGGTTGCGAACCTGGAATTGCGCCAGATCTTTCAGCCGGGTCTCATCCAGGCCCTCCCCTTCCAGTGTCACCAGACAAACGGGAAGGCTCGAAGCATCGAACTTGAGCACCACCGGCGGCAAAGTACCTGGAGGCAGACGCCGAAGATCGGCCATCGCCAGGTTCGCGATATTGCTGAGAGCAGCGTTGGCATCGCTGCCCGGCTTGAAGTAGATCTTGATCAGGCTCACGCCAGTCAGGGAGCGGGACTCGATGTGGTCGATGTTGCTGCCGAGCGTAAAAAAGCGCTCGAAAGTGTCGGTAATGTCGGCCTCGACTTGCTCCGGCGGCATCCCCGCGTAAAAGGTCGCCACCACCACCACCGGAATCTTGATCTGCGGGAACAGATCCACCGGCATCCGCAGCCACGGTCGTCACGCCAACCACGGCGATCACCAGACAAATCATGATTATGAAGAACGGGTAATTCAGAGCGAATCTCGGCATTACTTTCGCTCTCCCGTCTGGCCTTCACTCGCACCTGTGGGCGCTGACTCCAACTTCGGCTTCACCACTTCGCCGACCGCGTAGTCGGACTGACCGGCGCTGATCACTCGCTCCTTTTCCGAAAGACCGTTAACGATCTCCACGGTGGTGGAGGTTTGCTCTCCTAATTCAACGTTCCGCTTCTGCACGCGATTCTGATCGTCCACGACCAGCACGTAATGCTCGTTGCCCTGCCTCCCTGGACCACGGCCTGGACGGGAACCGTGAGCGCGTCCTTTTTCTCCTGCAACGCAAGCTTCACCTCGGCGTACATGCCTGCGGTCAGAATGTCTTGCGGATTCTCCACGTCAATCTCGGTGTGCATGGTCCGCGTCTCATCATTGAGTGCGTCAGCGAAGCGGGACACGCGACCCTGGAAGTCTCGATTCAAATCGAGAACATGGACTTGCACGATGCTGCCCAAATGGATCATCGGCACGGCGGATTCGGGAACCGGAATCTCCAACCGCAACAGGGACCACTCCGCGAGCTGCACCACGGGCTGCGATTGCGTCTCAGACGAGGTCCCGGCTGAGATTAAGGCGCCGGTGTCGACATACCGTTTGGTGACCACACCCGCGAAGGGAGCTGTGATGTGCGAATAACGCCTGCAAGGCCGACAGACGATCGAGCGTAGCTTGCGCCATCCCAAGCTGGTTCTGCGATTCAGCCAGAGCCGCGCGAGTGCTGTGGATCTGCGCGTCTGTCTCTTTATCTTTTGCCAGCGAATCGTCCAGTTCCTGCTCGGCGACCAGACCCGGCTCGCTCCTCCGACGCCTGCTTGAGCCGCGTATATGCTGCGTGGTACGCCCGGTGCGTGGACTCCGCTCGTTCGATTTCACTTTGAGCGCGGCGAATCGCATCTTCACTGCGTCGGATGTCCGCTTGCGCGCCCATGACCTGCGCATTCAGCTCGGGGACCTCCAAAATGGCCAGCACCTGCCCCGCCTTGACTTTGTCCCCGACATCCACAAAGATTTGGCGGATGTAGCCCGCCACCTTGGCGTGAACATCCACTTGCTGGAAGGGACGGAATTCGCCGGTGAGAGTAATGACGTTTTCGAGTGGACCACGAGTGGCCAACACAACCGGCGCCAGACCGTTGACGCCCCTCGGCCTTCTTTGGCATTCGCGTCACCAAACGGATGCTTCATGAGCAGCGTGATCGCGATCACCGCGGCGAGCGCTACAACCGCTCCGATTGCACTATGTGTCTGCGTTGCAGCGTCATTTTTGCATTCTAAATCTGCACACCCACTCGTGGTGATAAACATTACCCTGCGACAAGGTGAGGACTAAACGCGGGGTGAGGCTCGAGCGCGCTACGGCACGCAGCAGCGCAACGAAGTAAAACACCCCATCCAACCTATGCGGTTCTCCGCTTAACCCCGACCACGTACTTCGGTTCTTATTGCGCTGGTCGCCCAGTCCACTCAAATATTGGAAAATTCAGTCGACGTAACTAGCTTTTGATAACCAAGGAAAAGATCAACAGGCAGGAGGCGGGCGATTGAAGAGATTCTCCTCGATAAGGAGAATTGGAAGAGGAGGGCCGACCGGTACCACATGGGGAGAAAATGTCGGGGTCTGCAACCCCATGACTTTGGCCACAGGCGCGGCCCAACGAGCCGCATCGCGATCCATGTGCTGCCGCATCGCCTTCGACCCACCCGACTCAACCGTTGTAGTGTTGGAAGAAGATCTATCGTGGAAAGTTCTTGTAGCCAGCGCAACGATAAGAGAAAACATGACAACGCTTACGAATGCCCAGCGCCACCACGGCGTTGAACGAACGGCAACATTTGTTGTTTCCGCTCTACCCACGACCGACCTCGTGTCGATTATACAATCCACGCGCCCAACCCGCGATCCAGCTTCCAGTGCCGCTTCGCAAAAGTCTGGCCGAGGATTTCACTGTTGCCAGCCTCCACCCAGCGCCTTATAGAGTTGGACCAGGCTGCGATATTCATCTCCCCGCGCCGCTGCGAGCGTCAGTTCAGAGCCGTAAAGCGACCGCTGTCCGTCGAGCACTTCGAGGTATGTCGTCGTGCCGCCCTTGTAGCGAAGCGTGGAAATGCGGACGGTTTCTTGCAGATCGGCGACACTATCCTGCTGGCGCATTCGCACCTGATGAAGCTTTTCGTAACCGATGAGCGCGTCCGAGACGTCTCCAAAAGCGTGCTGGATCGCTTCCCGATAGCCGATCAGAGCTTGTTGCTGTTGAGACTCGGCTAGATGCAAATTCCCTTTCAGTGCGCCCCCGGTAAAGATAGGCTGGCTAACCTGCGCGCCATACGACCAGATGCCTAACTGCGTGGTGTAGAGGCTTGGGAAAGAAGAGTCTCGACCAAATGAACCGCCGCCGCCGCCGGTCAGCGAAATCTGCGGAAAGAATTGTGCCTTGGCGACTCCAATGTCAGCGTTCGCGGCTACCAAGATCTGTTCCGCTTCTCGAATATCGGGCCGACGCTCGATGATCGAAGACGGAAGGCCGGCCGGAACTTCCGGCGGAAGTGTTTGCTGCGACGAGCGGAATCCCGCGTGCGATGTCTTGTGGGTAGTTACCGAGCAGGATGCTGATGGCATCTTCTTCCTGGGCAATTTGTCGCTCCAAGTCGGGGATCGCCGCATTGGCGGTATCCAGCACCTCTTGGGCTTGAAGGACATCCAACTTAGTGGCAACGCCGTGGTCGAGCCGCAGCTGGGTAAGTTTGACCGAATCGGTCTGGGTCCTGACTGTTTCACGCGTGATCGTGAGTTGCAGATCAAGTTGCAGCAACGTGAAATAGTCGTTCGCCACATCGCTGACCAGGGTCAGTGCGACGACCTGGCGCGCATCTTCTGTAGCTAGCAATTGAGCGCGAGCTGCTTCGTTGGCACGGCGCAAGCGGCCGAAGAAATCTAGCTGGAACGCCGCGTCGGCAGTCAAGGTCAGAAAGTTGTACCGGGACTGTTGAAGGTTCTCCTTGCCGCCCTCCGAAATTGGCATTGCCCGATACTTGGGGAAACAGACTCGAACGAGTAACCGCAAGCTGAGCCCGGGCAGCGTTGATGCGTTCCGTCGCGAGTTGCAAATCATAGTTCTGTTTCAGTGCCAATCGTATGAGTTCCTGCAGCTTCGGATCCTGAAATACCTGCCACCAGGGGAGATCGGCATACGAGGCAGTCTGCGCCTGAAGCTGAGGATTGTCGGCCAGATCTCGATAAGAACTCGGTGTCTTAACGGCGGGGCGATGATAATTGGGGCCAACCATGCAGCCCACCAACATAGTGGAGAGCAATATTGCGCTGAGCAATTTCGCGATCTTCATGATTGCGCAGACTCCGCTTGATTCCCAATCTGTTGAACGCACCGCGACATCCCTCAGTCTCCCGGCGCGGGTGAAGGCGCAGCCGGCAATATGCCCGGTGCGGCTCCTTCTCCGCGCCCGACCATTTCTCGACCATATAAAAGATTCCGGGTATGAAAAAGATTCCAATCGCGCTGGCAGCGAGCATTCCGCCGATGACCGCCGTTCCCATAATCTGGCGAGCGACCGAACCTGCCCCGCTCGCCGTCCACAGTGGAACGCAGCCCAGGATAAACGCGAACGAGGTCATCAGGATCGGGCGCAGTCGCAACTTCGCCCCTTCCAGAGCCGCGTCCGCGAGCGGTTTCCCGTGTTCGTACTGATCCTTGGCGAACTCGACGATCAAAATCGCGTTTTTCGCCGCCAAGCCAATCAGCATGATCAAGCCGATCTGCGAGTAAACGTCGCTTTCGATCTGCACCAAATAGGGCGGTAGAAAAACGCCGAGCAGAGTGCGGCGCAGCCATAAAACCGCAAAAGCTCCGAAGACCGCTACCGGCGTGCTGAGCAGTACGCTGAAAGGCAGCGACCAGCTTTCGTAAAGAGCCGCGAGAATCAGGAAGACGAACAACAACGACAGTCCAAAGATTGCTGCGGGTGGCACTCCCTGGCGCGCCTTCTGCTCCAGAAACGAGATCCCGGAGTAGTCGAATCCCATCTCTCGCGGCATGGTTTGTTTGAACACGTCCTCGAGGGCTGCGCTGGCCTGATCGGCGCTGAAACCGGGCGCGGCGCTGCCGTTGATTTGTGCGCAGCGATACTCGTCAAAGCGCATGGTAAATTCGGGGCCAAACTGCGATTTAACTGTGGTGAGCGTAGAGAGCGGGACGCTTTCGCCCTTGCTGTTGCGGACGTAGAATCGCCCGACGTTATCCGCGCTGGCGCGATCGTCGCTTTCGGCTTCGACGTAAACCTGCCACTGCCGGCCAAAGCGGTTGAAGTAGTTAATGAAATAGCCGCCCATGAAAGCCTGGATGGTGCGGTAGACATCGGATAGATTGACGCCCTGTTTCAATACTTTGTCGCGATCCACGTCAACAAATTTCTGCGGAACGCTGGGCAAAAAAGTGGTGCTTAGGCTGGCGATCTCGGGCCGCTTTCGCGCTGCTTCAAGAAACGTGCTCACATTTTTCGCGAGAAATTGAATGCTGCTGCCGGAGCGGTCTTCGAGGATGAAAGTGAATCCGCCGGCGGTGCCAACGCCTGGGATAGCTGGCGGCGAAAAACTGAATGCGATTCCTGCCGGCAATTTCGCGAGTTGCTGATTCAGATGCGCCTTGATCGACTGAAATTGTTCGGCTCTGGTCGTGCGTTCATCCCACGGCTTGAGAGTGACTACAAAGAAAGCGTTGTAGCTGGTGCGAACAAAACTGAGTAAGCTGAAACCGATGACGCTCGTCGTGTATTTCACACCCGGTGTGTTAGCTATAATGTTTTCGATCTGTGTCGCTGCCTGCGATGTTCGCTCCAGCGAAGCGCTGTTGGGCAATTGCAGATTCACATATGCATAACCCTGATCTTCGTCGGGAAGGAAGCTCGACGGCACGCGATTGGCGAAGAATCCCGCCGCGACGCAAAAGCCCAGCAGCAGCACAACCAGCACCGCTGTTTTCTTGAGCAGGACGCCACTCCAACTGACATAACCCTCGGTGGCTCGCTCAAAAACGCGGTTAAACCAATCGAAGAATCTCCGCAGTAGCCCGTGGCTCTCCTCGCGCGGACGAAGCAGTAGTGCCGCCAGCGCGGGGCTCAGCGTGAGTGCGTTGAACGCGGAGAGAATCACCGAGATGGCGATAGTGACTGCGAATTGCTGATACAGCCTGCCGGTGATTCCGGGAATGAAAGCCGTTGGCACGAATACAGCGGAGAGAACAAGCGCGATGCCCACAACCGGACCCGAGAGTTCCTCCATCGCTTTTAACGCCGCATCTTTCGGAGTCATACCCTCTTCGATATGGCGTTCCACACCTTCCACAACGACGATTGCATCATCCACCACCAGCCCAATCGCAAGCACTAATCCGAAGAGAGACAGTGTGTTAATGGAAAAACCGAACAGCGGGAAGAATACGAAGGTACCTATGAGCGAAACCGGTACGGCCAGCAGCGGAATCAGCGTCGAGCGCCAGCCCTGAAGAAAAAGAAAAACAACAATGATGACCAGGACCAGCGCGATCACAAGAGTTTCAACGATCTCCTTGATACCTTGCGTCACGGAAAGCGTTGTGTCGAGGGAGACGGCGAAATCCATGTCCTCGGGGAAACGCTCTTTCATTTGCGCCATCAACTTCTTGACCCCGGCCGCCGCATCGACCGCGTTCGATCCAGGCAATTGATACGCGGCAATTATGGCGCCCGGCTTGCCGTTAAACCGTCCCGAGATACTGTAGTCTTGCGCGCCAAGCTCCATTCGAGCGAGGTCGCGTACTCTTACCGTTGCACCGTCGGGCGTTTCGCGAACAACAATGTTGCCGAATTCTTCCGGCGAAATCAGGCGCCCTTGCGAGAGAACAGTGTAGGTATATTCCTGACCCTTGGGAGCAGGTTCGCCTCCGGCTTTGCCGGCTGGGTTCACAGTGTTTTGTGACTGAATCGCGCTGATGATCTCTGGAACAGTGATACCGAGCTTTGAAAGCGTATCCGGCTTTACCCAAAGGCGCATCGCGTATTGGCCCGCGCCGAATACTTGAACATTGCCGATGCCGTAAGAGCGAAGAATCGGATCGACGATATTGATGTATGCGTAGTTGGCCAGAAACTTGGCGTCATAGGTTCCGCGCGGAGAATAAAGAGCAACCCACATCAGCGGAGCGGTGACCGACTTTCGAACCGTGATGCCGTAATTGTTGACGTCCGCGGGAAGCTGGGAGGCAGCCTGTGTTTCTCGAGATTGGGTGAGAATGAAATCGGTATTCGGATCGGTCTTAACGTCAAAATCCACGATCAGGCTGGTGGTATTGTTTCCCGTGGCGTTCAGCGAATACATGTAATTCATGTTGTCCACTCCATTCATCTGCTGCTCGATGGGAGTGGCTACCGCTTGCTCAAGAGTCTGCGCGTCAGCTCCGACGTAGGTGCCGATGACTTGTATTTCGGGTGGAGTAATATTCGGAAACTGTGCGACGGGCAAGCTCAGAACCGTGAGTGAACCAACCAGCACCATGACGATGGAAATCACCATGGCGACGATGGGACGGTTGATGAAGAATTTCGACATGGATCATCCGTACCTTATCGATTCGCCGATCCCTGATTCGTCGATCCTTGGTTTTGGGCCATGAATGGCTTGGGATTCACGCGCACACCACTGCGCATCCTCTGAACTCCTTCAACAACGATTCGGTCTCCGGGATTGAGCCCGTCAGCGATGATCCATCGGTTATCAACCCGGTCGCCCACAGTGACTGTGCGAACCTCAACTTTGTTGTCGGCGCCAACGACAGCAATCTGGTAGCCGCCCTGCAGCTCCGACACTGCCCGTTGCGGAACCAGCAACGCCCCCGGCTGGTCCGGATTACCGCACGGACTTTGCCATAGCCGCCAGGTCTCAAAATATTGTTTGGGTTGGGAAAGAGCCCGGCGATTCGAATCGCTCCAGTGGTCTCGTTCACCTGCCGGTCGGCAAAATAAAACTTCCCTTCGTGCGGATAAGTTGAGCCGTCCGCTAAAATCAGTTGCAGTCGCAGTTCCTTGTCGGCCTGCAGGCGGCTCTCCTCAGTCGGAAAACGTCTCCGCCATGACAGATATTGAGGCTCGCTCACGGTGAAATAAACCTTGATCGGATTCACTGTAGAAACGGACAGTGACCACTCCGCTATTGGGGCTGACCAACGCGCCGACTTGCAACTGGGCTTGCCCCGCGATGCCGTCAATGGGCGCAATGAGGCGAGTAAAATCCAGATTGATCTTCGCGGTTTCAACCGCAGCCTCGTAGGTCTTGATCTGAGCCTTGGCGGTTTCTATGTTGGCAAGCGCGGCCAGGTTGTTCTGAACCGAATTGTCGAGATCCTGCTGGCTCGCCGCCTGTTCCTCTGCCAGTGGCTTGTAGCGCTGGACATCCAGTTCGGTCCGACGCTGAACCGCATCGGCGTTGGCAAGCGCGGCCTTAGCCTGAGCAAGCTGGCCTTGAGCCTGATCGAGCGCCGCCTGAAAAGGCCGCGGATCGATCTGAAAAAGGAGTTGGCCCTGCTTCACCGACGCCCCCTCCTGATAGCTTTGCTTTAGCAGGTAGCCCGTGACCTGCGCCCGCACGTCAGCATTGACCAGACCGTCAAGCGTGCCAATCCACTCCGCATAAATTGGAACATCCTCCTTCTGAACCTGCGCGACCTCGACATCCGGAGTGCTTGGCGGCGCACCCATAGCTCGCTTATACGGCCGAACGGCTCCCACAATCACAGCGAGCACGATTAAGCCAAGAACTCCGCCGATCAACAGATAGCGTTTCTGGATCTTGCTCATGTTGTCTCCCACAAATGTTGCTCGCGCCTGGGCTGCAAGACGCATGTCCCGGCTCTACAGTTCGAGGGCGCCCGGGACGAAGCAGGCTATCAGTCGTCGATTGCGAAAACAGGGTGTGCGGCAACCGCTGGCGCAATCAATTCAGGGTATGGATGCGTTTTCACCCCAGAGGTTGCATAGAATCTACAACGGTTTATCACACTTGATCAACTCCAGGTCAGACCCGCCGAGATCGATCGCACGCCCTCCGATTCGGTGATTCCCTGACCCGCACGTTCGCGTTGGCTTACGATGACGGGATCGAGAGCAATATACAAGGCAAAAATTGCAATCCCGACGTTGAAGAAAGCGTCGATATCTTCCCTCGGTTCCTGGTCGAAGCCGAATGAACACCTCCGGTTCGACCTGGTAGCATCTGCCGTCTCGGATACAATGCTTTAGCGCGGATCGACCATGAGCAATGCAGCCAAGAACGAATCGGTACCAGGGGTGAAGGAGAAAGATTGGAACGCGATTGCGAACAGCAAAGCATTCCAAGATCTGATTGCGATCAAGAAGACCTTCATCGTGCCGGCATTTGCTATCTTCCTTCTGTATTATCTGGCCCTCGCTGTTCTTGTAGGATATGCACCGAAACTTGCATCGACCCGAGTGATTGGAACAGTGACCATTGCGTATCTGTTCGCACTCTCTCAGTTTGCAGTGGGATGGCTGATCGCCACACTCTACCTGGTCGCTGCGGCCAAATTCGACGCTCTGACCGCCGATATTCTCGCCCACGCCGGCGAACTGCACGGGGAACAGTGAATGTCCATTTCTCTGGCCGTGTTCCTGGTGTTCGTGGCCGGCACGTTCGGAATTACTTACTGGGCAGCGAAACGAGCGAGCGGAGCGAGCGCGTATTTTGCGGCCGGCCGGAGAATTGCAGCATGGCAGAACGGCTTTGCCGTCGCCGGCGATTTCATGAGCGCAGCCTCGTTTCTCGGGTTGATCGGCCTGATCGCACTGCAAGGCCTGGATGGAATTCTCTATGCGGTTGGAGGGTTTGTTGCCTTCGTCACGATTCTGTTGCTCATGGCTGAGCCTCTGCGCAACCTTGGCAAATACACCATTGGAGACGTTCTGGCATACCGGCTCAGTCCGCGACTCGTACGTGCGCTCGCGGCGTTCAGTACGCTGACCATCGCCACGTTTTACATGATCGCCCAAATGGTCGGCGCCGGAGCGCTGGTGAATCTGCTGCTCGCCGATTCCGGCATTACTTACAACATGGCGGTGGTTGGAGTCGGCGCGCTGATGATGATCTATGTGGTTTTTGGCGGCATGCTGGCAACGACCTGGGTGCAGATCATCAAGGCCATGCTGCTCTCAGCATGCGGCGTGGTGCTTACCGTCCTCGTGCTTAAACGTTTTCAATTTCATCTGATCGACTTTTTTGCCGCCGCCAGCCAGATCGCATATCACCAGAAGGAACAGCTCGTGGTTCGTGATTTTCTTCAGCCCGGCCTGCATTATCATCTACCCCACGGACCGATTGACCTGCTTTCTCTGAGCTTGATGTTCGTGTTTGGAACCGCGGGACTGCCGCACGTGCTGGTCAAGTTCTACACCGTACCGGACGCGAAAACCGCCCGCCATAGCGTGGTATGGGCCATGTTTATCATTGGTGGCTTCTATGTCCTCGCGACTGTCCTCGGACTGGCTGCGGCCGATCATGATCGGTCCCGATTCGATTCTTGCGCGCGGGGGAACGAACATGGCAGGGCCGCGGCTGGCACAAGCTGTTGGCGGCGATCTTCTCCTGGCATTCGTATCAGCGGTCGCGTTTGCGACAATTCTGGCGGTCGTGGCTGGATTGATGATAAGCGCGTCGACGTCGTTTGCTCATGATTTCTGGACCAACGTCATTCACCACGGCAGGGAACGCGCGGCGGGCGAGAGTGTGCTGGTCGCACGGATTGCGGCGCTCGGCATCGGAGCAGCGTCAATGCTGATCGCAACCCGGCTAGGACCCGGTTCGAACGTTATCATTCTGGCAACCTTTGGAATGGTGGTGGCAGCGTCGGCGAACTTTCCAGTGCTTGCGCTTTCGATCTATTGGCGGCGCTTCAATACCGCCGGAGCAGTAGCGGGTATGACGGTTGGCTTGTTAGGCAGCCTCGCGCTAATTTTGGCAAGCCCCAACTTTATGGGCGTTGATGCAGCGAGCGCGACTGGCGGCCGCCACTTGATACAAGCCCCGCCCTGGTTTCCGTATGAGAATGTCGGCATTGTCAGCGTGCCGCTCGGATTTCTGGCAGCCGTGATTGCCACCTTGCTCACTAAAGAACCTGCGGCTGAAGCCAAGTTTGATGAATTAATGGTGCGGGCGAACACAGGATTGGGAGCCGAACGCGCGGCCGCTCATCGAGCTTGGCCGACATTGCAGCCGATCAGACATGGCCCGCCTTCATCTGCTCGCTAATGTACTCTGCTTGCCGAAGTGCCAGAGCAACAATCGTCAACGTAGGATTTGCCGAGCCGGGCGTAGTTAAGACGCTGCCATCTGAGATAAACAAGTTAGCGATGTCATGGCGTCTGACCCCAACCGTTCGTGACTCCGTCACGCGGATCAGCGCTCATGCGGGCAGTACCGGTATTATGGCTTGCGGGTGGGGTAGGCCCGACTACGACGCGTTTCGCCCCAATCGCTTCGTACATTCGCGACATCTGACCTTGCGCGTGTTTCCGCAGCGCCCGGTCGTTGGGATGTTCATCGACGTGGATATGGGCAACGGGCAAGCCATAAGCGTCCTTGACATTCGCATTGAGCGTGATGCGATTGTCGGAGCGCGGCAGATCTTCGCCATTGATAAACATGCCCGCAAGATTACGGTAATTGTCCATGATCGAAGCGAAATCCCGGCCCCAGCCGTAGGGCAAACCGACGAGCGGCAGTGTGGGTAAGTCGAGTGCGACTAACTCCATACGGTATCCGCCGACAAAGCCGCGGCGAGGATCGTTGATCGCCTCATCTTCGATCACGCCTGCGATCGTCGCCCCACGCCAGAAATAGATGGGCTTGTCGAAAATTCCCCAGACAAAGCCGGTTATCTGGTGACAGTAATTCCTTCCAACTTGACCGGAGGAATTCGCAAGTCCATGCGGGAACTTCGCAGACTCGGAGAGCAGCAGCAGGCGAGTGGTTTCAATAGCATTGCCGGCAACGCAAACGACGCGAGCCGCCTGGCGCTGCTCGTGTCCCTTGGTATCGCGGTAAATCACAGCATTGACGCGGCCGTTTGGCCCATGCTCATTTTCAATG
This sequence comes from uncultured Acidobacteriaceae bacterium, assembly GCA_963760175.1. Classification (GTDB taxonomy): domain Bacteria; phylum Acidobacteriota; class Terriglobia; order Terriglobales; family Acidobacteriaceae; genus Acidiflorens. The sequence continues at coordinate 294,902 of CAVXBU010000014.1, read as the reverse complement.
CGCGTAGCTGTAGATTCGATCCGCAGATCGAGATTGCCGGTCGCCTCCGCGTCGGGAATTTCGGTGTAAAGCGTGCTCCACTTAGCTCCCATTTTGCAGCCTTGCACGCAGAAGCCCTGCTGGATGCAGAATCCCCGCCCATCGAACGGGCGTGAGTTGATGGCGAGGTGGCCGGTGTGGACCTGTTTGTAGCCGAGCTTCTTCGCAGCGGCATACATCACTTTAAAATTGTTCGAGGCGGGCAAGCCCGGTATGTCGTTGCGGCGCGTGACGCCCATGCGGCGCTCGGCGATCGCGTAATACTTTTCCAGTTCTTCGGGCGTGATCGGCCAGTCGATTAAGGAAGTTCCGGCGACCGCGCCATAGGTTGTGCGCGCCCGCAATTCCCAAGGCTGAAGCCGGGGACAGGATGCCGTCCAGTGTACGGTTGTGCCGCCAACGGTTTTGCAGTGCCACACCGGCAGGTTGGGAAATCGCGCGCAACGCCCCAATCGCCGCTCTGGGTGCGGGTGTCGAGCCACGTCAGTTGATTGAAAGCTTCCCCCGGAACCTGAGAGAAGCTGTCGAGCGATTGGCGGCTGCCCGCCTCGAGCAGAACGACTTTGATGCCGCGCCGGGTCAGTTCGTGGGCGAGCGTGCCGCCGCCGGCGCCTGAGCCGATGATGACCACCACGCTATCGTCCTTGAGAGCAAACGTTGCCATGGCAGGAATCAACCGCAGTTCGTCTCATATCGGCAAAGGACCGCTGTCTTCGAGCGGGACTTCTGGCAGCCAGTGCAGATCGTTGAAGCCCCGCTCGCAGGTAGCCTCCCTTGGAGAAAGCTTCTCCCTCATAACCGAAGTACGCGTATGCCATCGGCGTTGCATACAGCACTTGCAAGGTTTTCAATCGCATGGTTTGGAAAAATTCGGAGGATTCGATTTTCTTAAGCACGGCTACGCGGTCGCTTTCGGGGCGCGTCGCGAAACCGGCTCCCAGACTCGCAATTCCCTCTTTGATCGTCTTGCGAACGTGGTCATCCTTGACTGCAGCCTCATCCACGGCCTTGATGACCAGGGCGTAGGCGGCATCGTCGAGTTTGTCGTGGGGAGCGATCGTGCGCGCCATGGCCATGAGTGTTGCGGCCTCAGCCGTGGTGAGCGCCGACATGGGAACCGCCCACGCGCGTCTTCGTCCTGGAGCAATCCGTCCTTTGGCAATCAATGCGAGAGGGCTGCCCGCGACCACGATGCCGGTCAGCAAACCGGTGCTGGTTTTGAGAAAATCGCGGCGTGGCACTGGCTGATTCATGGACTCTTCTACCGTTTGCGGCGCTTCAGCTTACTTCAGCGAGCGGTCGAATTCAAGCGTGAGGCCGAGCTAACGGTACCTCGGCGGGTTGACAGACTGATCCATCCCCATGGTTTTTTGTCCCCCTTGGCGACGTTCACGCTGATCAAGCATGGCTCATTCGCCGCAAAGGCGGCTTGCAGCGCAGGTTCCAGCTCGGCGGGCTGATCCACTTCCCGCGCAGACATCCCGTAGCCTTGCGCAATTTTCACCATATCGATCCCGGGAATATCCATGCCGGGAACATTGCGGCCGACTTGGGTGAAGTCGCAAAATCCTTTCAACGCGGAGTAGTCAGAGTTTCGGATGACGATAACAACCACCGGCGCATGATTCTGAACCGCACTCCAGAGAGCTTGAACCGAGTATTGCACCGAGCCGTCGCCGATCGGACAGACGACGCGCCGCTCTGGAAGCGCAAGCTGCAATCCCACCGCAGCAGGCAGGCCGAATCCGAGCACTCCGTTAGGCACCGAGTAGAACGATCCGGGCTCATCCAGAATGAGATAGCGATCCAGGTCTCCCTTGGAAGACGGACATTCCTCGGCAATGATCGCGTTTCGCGGCATAACCTTATTGAGGACGCTGAATAGATACGCAGCACTGATGGGATGCTGCGGGCTTGGGCCCGGCGGAATTGTGGGCGCTTCCGTCGAGCGCTGTCTCGCCTTGGCATGATCACGAATGTAGATGGCCGCCCGCGCGACATTTCCCACGATGCTGTCACCAGCTAACGCCGCTGCCGCCGCCTGCGGATCATTCGTGATCTGGAAGAGCCTGGTTCCGGGTTTCACTGGATTCCCCGGCACGTGGGCGTAGTACAAGAAAACACGTGCGCCAAGCACGACCACTACGTCATGCCTGGCCAGCTGATCGGCGAGAGGCTGCTGAGCGGGCAGCAGCCCTCCAAGAAATAACCGGTGGCCGCGCGGAAAAGTCCAGCGGGATGGAATCGGATCCTGATAAACGCAGGCGTTGAGATGTTCCGCCAGCGCCAGCATTGCATGCCAGCCATCATCTTCTTCGATCTGCGGACCGGCGACCAGCGCCGGATTTCGGCTGGAATCGAGCGCGCGAACAACTTCGTCGAGCGCTGCGGGATCGGCGAGAACGGACTCACTGACTTTTCGCGTTGGCACAGGCGGGCACTCGTGAGTCCAGTCATCCATGGGGATGGAGATAAAAACGGGTCCCCGCGGCGGTTGCATTGCGAGATGAATTCCGCGCGCAATTGCGCCCGGCACGTCTTCGGCTCGCAGCGGCTCATAGGCCCACTTCACGTAGGGCCTCACGGTCTCAACTGCGCGACTGGCCAGAAAAGGCTCCGCCAGAAGCTGCCGACGGTCTTGCTGCCCGGCAGTAATCACGAGCGGCGCGTGCATATACCATGCATCCTGGATCGCGGAAAGACCGTTGCCGGTACTGGCGATGGAATGAAGGTTCACGAATACGGGCTTGCGGCTTCCGAGCGAGTATCCCAACGCCATTCCCGCGGCCACGCGCTCGTGCAGACCGAGGACATACTTGAAATCCGAGGGCATGTCGCGCAGGAACGGCAGTTCTGTCGATCCCGGGTTCCCGAAAATAACGTTCATGCCCAGGTCGCGCAGGATCTCGTAGGTCGTTTCTCGTACCGTGCTCACGCTGGCTCCGCTTTGGATTCAGGTTGTGCGATGTTATATCACTTGCCACCAAGTGGCGTGAACCTTCGGCGAAAATTGGTCGTGGCGCAGTTTAAACTTCTGGTTGTGTGATCTTCTGGTCGTGTGGTGACGGGCCTCTGGCCAGTAACGGGGCAGAGCCCCGTCGCCACATCTGCATCCCACAAGTCAGCCCACCCTACCTGTCTGGACTCAAACCTCACCACTACCCGAAAATTGAATTCCTGGGTTGAAACACGCGCCAAGGAATGTTATCGTCACTCCCTTCGTATCGCGGTGGACGTGCCATGAGCACGCTCACCTGGCATCATTCCTTATGGCTGTGAGGATTTGCATTGTGGGCTGCGGGGCGCTTGGCAGCGTGATCGCCGCGCATTTGGCGCGCCTACCGGACATAGAGGTCTACGCCTACGACGTTTTTCAGGAACACATGCGCGCCATCCGTGAACGCGGATTGAAAATCAGCGGCGCGGCAGAATTTACCGCCAGACTTAATGCCACTTCTGAGCCGTCTGAGATTCCGCCCTGCGATTTCGGCATCTTCGCAACGAAGAGCATCCACACTCGGGCCGCAATTGAGCAGACTGCGCACGTTTTCGGTCCTTCTGCTGCTGTGTGTTCCGTGCAGAACGGACTGGGCAATGAAGAAATGATTGCTGAGCGGGTGCGGTATGTGATCCGCGGCGCAACTGGCCTCGCCGTTCATATGCGAGGTCCAGGACATGCTGGCATTGAATTCTACGGCGATGTGTGGATTGGACCCTTTGAGCCTTCCGCCACGCCTTACTCGTTGGTGGAACAGCTTGCCGCGATCATGAATCGCGCCGGTCTGCACTTCGTTCCATTGCGTGACGCGCGCGGCGCGCAATGGACGAAGCTAATTTTCAACTCCGCGGCGAATGCGGTTGGCGCTTTAACGCGCCTGCACCACGGGGCCGCGGCCCGCTTCGCTCCTACGGCGGCATTGTATGAGGCCTTGCTGCAGGAAGGAGAAGCTGTCGCCCGCGCTCTCGGAATTGTGCTGAGTGCCGATCCTCGCGAACTGGTTGCGGAAGGCGCAAGGGCTCCCACAAAAAGAAATGCGAGCATGCTGGTCGACGTTCTGGCTCAGCATCCCACCGAAGTGGATTTCATCAATGGCGCAATCGCAGAACACGGAGAAAAGCTGGGTGTTCCAGTGCCGCTGAATCGGGCGGTATGGCAGTTGTTAAAGGGACTGGAGCACTCATGGAGCGATCCGTCCTGAAGGCGACCTTTCGTTGTTGTTTCGTAGGAGAAGAATCCGCCCTCAAGGCTGAATCCGCGTGCCGTCGACCTTTACGCGAAACAGCGCGTAAGGTTTCTGCCGCAGGTCCCGACCGTTGTTGAAAACCGGCTGGCGTTCGATCTGGTTCGCGGTGAAGTAGAGATATCCATCGTCCGCCAAGGATAACGTGTCGGGCCAAAGCACGCGCGGGTCGTGCACCAGCGTCTCGATCACGCCGTCGACGGTTCGACGACGAATGGCGTCATGCTCATAGTCGCTGAGATAAACTCGGCCTTCGCCATCGGATTCCAGCCCATCGCCGGCCCCTCCTTTTTCGCCCAGATCCTTCACCGTGGCAGCCACCTCCGCGTCTGACTTGCTGCGGTCGGCAAGCGCATCCACGCTCACGCTGTAGAGATGCCGGCCAATCAGCGGACAGTAGTAAAGCGTTTTGGCGTCCGCGCTGATCGCAATGCCATCGGCTCCAACCTCGAGCTTTGCCGGAGCTTGCCCCGGCAGCCGCATCTGCATGATTTCTCCTTCGACCACCGGAACAAACTGCGGGTCCGGCTTAGTCGAAGAATGATCGCTCAAGCGGCGCCAGCTCTCCTGTGAAGCCAGATCCACGACGATAATTGCGTTGGCTCCAGAGTCGGTTATGAATGCCATCCCTTCGCGCCCGCGACGCAGGTCGAATCGGACGTCGTTCAGATACGTTTTCGGCAGAGCGACATCGGCGGGAAAAACAATCTTCTTGACGATCTGGTTGGTATTGAGATCAACGGCAATCAGTTTGCCGCCATTCGGCTTCACTGGCCCAAACGCAATGCTCCCCGTATCCAGAATCCAAAGCCGCCTGCCAGTAGGATCAACCACCACGCTCTGCACTGAGATCAGTTTCTCAGCAGGATTGTCGCCCTCGACATAATGGTTGATGTCGGCACTGGGATAGGGCAGCGTTTTGCCATCTACGACTTCGGCCACGGTGTACTCTACGGGATCGCCCCACTTTGGGAAAATTGACGAAGATGCGGCCCTTGCTCGCCGCAGTATGATTCGCAACCGTAACGCCCGTCGGCATTGGCCCGTTGAATGTTGCGACCACTTCCAGTTGCCCGATGACCCGCTCTTTCGCGAGATCCTGGGCAACCATCTGGCCAATACAGGTGACCGCAACCACGATGAAAACGATTGGCGCTGCGATAGATTTCATGAGACCTCCTTGCGCGTGCCCAGCCGCCTGTTAAACGACATCTTGTCGAACCCTGGAAAAGACTAGCCAAAACAGCTTCCCGCTCGCCTGTTTGTTATCATGCAGCGGCATGGATGGCTCGCGGCGCTACGAGAATACTCTAATTCCAATTCTATTTTTCACGTGGGGCATAGTCTTTCTGGGCCGCATGTCGCAGATGTATCTGGCGCCTTACTTCGCCCCAGAGTTCCACCTGAGGCATGGGCAGATCGGAACGCTGGCGTCCGCCATGGCCATCACTTGGGCCGCATCCACCTTCGTGTTCGGCGCGCTTTCCGATCGATTCGGCCGCAAGGCCGTGCTGATTCCTGCCGTGTTTATCTTTTCGATTCTGTCGTGCCTGTCGGCTCTCGCGCACAGTTATTACCAGCTTCTGCTGGTACGGGCCCTGATGGGCCTGGCGGGAGGTCCAACCTGGTCGATCATGACGGCGCTGATTGAGGAATCTTCGCCTGCAAACCGGCGCGGACGAAACATCGGCCTGGTCGTCAGTGCTGCTGCTCTGGTCGGTTTGGCCGCGGCTCCCGTATTGACGACCCAGGTGGCTGCGCATTGGGGATGGCGCGCGGCATTTCTTGTTGCCGGCGCTCCTGGATTGCTCGCCGCCCTGCTGATCTGGAAATTTGTGCGCGAGCCTGAATCCGGCCACACCCGAGCAGCCTTCGTGGGTGGAATACGTCTCACTTCTGCGCCACCGAAATATCTGGTTGTGCTGCATCGGGGCGATTGGTTTTATGTCGTGGCTGTTTGCGTTGAACGTTTTCGCGCCGCTTTACATTACCGAGGTCGTTCATCAACCGGCAACGATGGCGGGATTCCTGCTCGGGGCAACCGGTTTCGGCAGCTTCTTTCTGGGATTCCTTCTGCCCGCCCTTTCCGACCGCGTGGGACGAAAGCCGGTGCTGCTCTGGATGGCGGTCATGTCCGCTGTCGTGCCTCTGAGTTTCCTGGTACGGCCGCTGTTTCTGTATCCGCTGCTGCTGGCGGCGATTATTTTTGTCGCGAACACCGGACAGGGAATGGCAAGCCTGATCATGGTTCTGGTGCCGACGGAAAGCGTGCCCGCCCAGTTTCGTGCGACCTCAATCGGCCTCGTTACACTGGTCGGCGAGGCCGTGGGCGGGACCGCAGCGCCGCCTCTAGCCGGCGCATTAGCTGAGAAATATGGGCTGTCGTTAACCATGTGGCTGGCGGCGGCCGGAAGCGCAGTTGTCTTTCTCGTAGCGCTTTCCCTTCGCAAGACAAGCATGGGACATGGCTTCGAGGTGAGAGAGTCCTCGCATGAAGCGGGACACACACTGGAAACTGCGAGTGAGAAGTAGCTAGTCCGCTCCTCGGTCATCGTTTTTTGTTTTTGGGAGGTTCTCCGTTGCCGAAAGTTGCGCACGCAAGTCGGAATCGTGGGCGCGGGACCTGCGGGTCTGGTGTTGTCCCATCTGCTCTACCTGCAAGGGATCGAATCCGTCGTCCTCGAGAATCGCAGCCGCCAGTATGTTGAGGAGCGTGTCCGGGCTGGCGTATTGGAGCAGGGCACGGTGGATTTGCTGATTGATATGGGCGTGGGCGCGAGGATGAAGAAAGAAGGCCTCATCCACTACGGAATTGAGCTTCGATTCCAAGGCCGTGGCCATCGCATTGACTTCCACGAACTGACTGGAGGGAAAGGAATCACGATCTACGCGCAGGCTGAGGTTCTCAAGGATCTCAATGACGCGCGCATCGCCGCCGGCGGCCAGGTCGTATTCGAGATCGAGGATGTCAGCGTACATGACTTCGACACCCCCAAGCCGAAGATCCATTACCGCAAAGACGGAGATGACCGCGAACTGGTCTGCGATTTCATTGCGGGTTGCGACGGCTTCCACGGCATCTGCCGTCCCAGCATTCCCGGTGGAGTGCTCACCGAATACGAACGAGAGTACCCGTTCGGATGGCTCGGCATTTTGGCAGAAGTTCCCGCGTCATCAGATGAGCTGGTTTACTGTTATCACGATCATGGTTTTGCCTTGCTCAGCATGCGCTCGCCGCAAATCGGGCGTCTTTATCTGCAATGCAAACCCGACGAAGATATCGCCGCAGTGGAGCGATGAGAGAATCTGGCAGGAACTGCAGCTTCGGCTCGCCTCCGAAGGATGGAAGCTGACCGAGGGGCCGGTTCTGCAAAAAGGAATAACCGGCATGCGCAGTTTTGTAGTTGAGCCGATGCAGTATGGAAGATTATTTCTCGCCGGAGATTCGGCGCACATCGTTCCGCCAACCGGCGCCAAAGGTCTCAACCTGGCGGTTGCCGACGTACAAGTGCTGGCGCGGGCACTGACACACTTCTATAAAACTGGCAGCCAGGATCTCCTCAACCACTACTCGCAAACCTGTCTGCGCCGTGTCTGGAAGGTGCAGCGCTTCTCGTGGTGGATGACTTCGATGCTCCACCGCTTTCCCGACGGCAACAACTTTGACCAGCGTCGTCAACTCGCGGAGCTTGACTATGTAACCAGCTCGCGGGCCGCCACGTCCAGCTTGGCGGAGAACTATGTCGGCCTGCCGATGGAATGGAGCTGAAGCGATCATTGCCCCAAATGTACCGTTGGTTGTGTGGTGACGGGCCTCTGGCCCGTAACGGGGCTGAGCCCCGTCACCAAATCTGCATGTCAGCCATTTTACGGCTCAAGCGTTTTTCGTTGGCTGCGATTCTGCCTCTGACTCGGTCTCTTCGCGAGCGATCTGGAAAGCAGTATTCGCTGCCGGAACGCCTGCATAAATGGCTGTCTGCAAAAGGACCTCTTTCACATCCGACAGTTCCAGTCCCGCTTTCAGGCCGGCCTTCAAATGCATGCGAAATTCTTCGTGGCGGCCTAAGGCGGCTGTGATCGCTAATACCAGAAGCCTGCGGGTTCGGATATCAAGACCAGGACGAGTCCAAACTGTTCCCCACGCATAGCGGGTGATCAAGTCTTGAAACTCGCGGTTCAGATCATTTGTGTTGGCCACGGCACGGTCTACGTGTTCATTGCCTAGCACGGCGCGTCGAATGGCAAAGCCCTTCTTAAGCGGATCGCCACCCCAGGAATCGGCAAGAAGAAACTCTGTGACCGCCGACGAAAACGAGTGCGGCTGCTCCAGATTGGACAGATGAGCCGCATCCAGTAGCACGCTTGACGCGCCGGGAATTCTCCCCGCAAGTACTTCTCCGTTGCCCGCCCATGGAGTAGAAATGTCCCGTCGTCCAGCAATAACCAGCGTGGGCGCAGAAATCTTTTCGAGAAGCGCGCTTGAATCGAACTCCCGCAGTGCGGCACAGCACCCCAGGTATCCGGTTGGATTTGTTCCCAGGAGCACGGACTTGATGGATTGCGCATGAGGATCACCACGTTCGATCGTTTCGCGAGAAAAAAATCGCTGCATGGCGAGATCGAGGATTGCGCTCATGCCACCTTCCCTCACCATGCGAATCCTTGTTTCCCATTGTTCGCGGGAGCCGAACTTTGGCGACGTGTTTGCCAGGATCAAGCGTTCAATGCGCTCGGGAGCGTTCACTGCGAGCCACTGCCCAATCGCGCCGCCAAGGGAAAGCCCGCAAAATGCAAATTTGCGGATGCCCAATGCATCCGTCAAACCAAGAACGTCCCCTCCCAACTGATCAATGGAGTAATCACCCGCCGGTGCATCGGACGCGCCATGACCGCGGGTATCGTAGCGAAGAATCTGAAAATGCTGAACCAGGTTACTGACTTGCGGCGCCCACATGCCGTGATCGGTGCCGATCGAATGGGACAGCACCAGCACCAGAGGACCCGGGTTGCCTTCAAGGCGATAGAAGATCTTGGTTTTCCCAATGTCGAGAAAAGGCATTTTAGGTTTGCGTCCTTTTCGGTTATCAGAACCCGATTTCTCGGTTTCTGTTTTTGCGACTCTACGAGATTACTGCGAAATTCCTCAGCCGCACCCAGGTAGCTCTCGGGCGATAGAAGATCTCGAAGAGTAGCTGCATCCAGCGCTTCCTTAACCTCCCGCATCCCAGCGAGTACGTCTACAAAATTTTGGCCAGTGACCACGGTCTGGGCTACGGCACGTTCTATGAGTGAAGACGTTAACTCCCGGCTCAAGCTTTCCGCTAAGCAACATGGTCGCGCGTTCGGCGAAGATCGTTCCGTGGGTTGCCTCCAGATTCGCACGCATGCGCGCCGCATCCACCGTGAGCCCTTCGGCAACTTCCGCCATCGAAGCCACGGCCAAGCCCGTCTCCTGAACAATGGAACTGATCGTTGCCCACTCCGACTGCCAGCCACCAGCGGCTCGTTCATGTTCCTGCACCATGGAAGAAAGGAACATGCTTACCAATCCCGGCATACGATATGCCGCCGCCAGCGTCATCGTGCAGCCGACAGGGTTTTGTTTGTGCGGCATGGCCGACGAACCTCCGCGCCCTTTTGCCGTCGGCTCCGCCACCTCAGCCACTTCATTCTGCATAAGCAGACTGATGTCGCGGGCCATCTTCCCAAGGGAGCCGACCATCACTCCTAAGGCACACATCAGTGCGGCCAAACGATCACGGTGGGTGTGCCAGGGAGCATCGGGATAAGCAAGTGATAATTCCTTGGCTAGCGCTTGTCCTACTGCTATCCCCTGATCGCCAAGCGAAGCCAGCGTTCCTCCCGCACCGCCAAATTGCAGGACCAACGCTTGCTCGAAGGCGTCGTCCAGACGCGCATGATCGCGGCGCAAAGCGCCAAGCCATCCCGCAACCTTGAGCCCAAAAGTAGTTGGCACGGCGGCCTGCAAAAGGGTTCGGCTTAACATCACCGTATGTGCGTGCTGTTCCGAAAGTTGATAAAGAGCACTCTCGAGCCGCGTCAAGTCGGCTTGAAGAATACTTCTCGCTTGTTTGAGCAGCAGGACAATCGCTGTGTCGGCCACATCCTGGCTGGTCGCTCCCCAGTGCACAAAACCCGCGGCCGATGGACTGACCTTGCCGACCCGCTCCCTGAGTGCTTTGACGAGGGGAATCGTCGCTGTTCCTGAGCGCACACTGGCGGCAGCGATTTCGGCCTGCGTCATACAACTCCGCGCGTGCTGCGTTCTCGATCGGAGCAACAGCCGTCGACGGTATGATGCCCAGACTTGCCTCGGCCCGAGCGAGACCCGCTTCGAACGCAAGCATGGCGGCGAGAACCGATTCATCGGAAAACAGAGCGGCCATCTTCGGAGTAGTGGCCAGGCTCTCCATTAACCGCACAACCATGCATCTTCCTTCCTTGACGAACCGCTTTACCGATGGGGCGTAGCGTTACATAACGCGAGAGCAGCGTCAAGAACTTATGCTCACCGCCCTGCCACTCTCAGGGATTTCGTGCGTCGCATAACGGCTCTCAGTTGACGCGGCCATTGACTTGGGTTAGCTTCGTGAGCAAAAAGTGGGTTCACGCCCGTCAATCGTGACTGCGCACATCGCCTGAGCGTGAGTGTGAACCTGTCAACAGCTCGGGGAGCAAATGACAGCTCATGTTGATTTGTTGGCCTCGTATTGGACGATCTCCGGCGGACATCCGCACACCGACCGCGAATACAGCCCCTACGATTTCAAGGATCGCGTGGAAGCTGCGGCCCGAGCCGGTTTCCGCGGATTCGGCATTTGGCACGCCGATCTCGAGCGCGTGCAGAAGAAATACACGCTCCACGAAATGCGGCGGATCCTTGATGATAATGGCATTCGCCATGTGGAACTGGAATTTCTGAACGACTGGTTCCTCGATGGAGAACGGAAGAAACAATCCGACATTCGGAAGCGGATGTTGTTCGAGGCAGCCGAGGCCCTTCATGCCTACCACGTCAAGGTCGGAGATTTTTTTCAAGAGAAGTGTCCGATGGACCGTTTGGTGGAATCGTTTGCCGCTCTATGCCGGGAGGCGAGCAGCCATGGCACAAAAATCGGTTTTGAACTCATGCCCTTCGCCATGATTCGGACGCTGGCTGAATCGCTGACGATGGTTCGCGGCGCCGGCGAACCCAACGGTGGAATCGCCTTCGACATGTGGCACATTGCAAAGCTCGGGATTCCGTACGAGGAAGTGGCTCGCGTGCCGCGCGAATACGTCGTCAGTGTGGAATTGAACGATGGAACATTCCAGGCGCCTTGGAGTCTTCACGAAGACACGATTAATCATCGCCGCCTGTGTGGAGATGGAGAGTTCGATGTGAAGGGGTTCATCCGCTGTCTGCAGGGAATCGGCTACGCCGGTCCCTGGGGAATCGAGGTTCTGTCGGAGGAGTTGCGGAGGCAACCGCTGGAACAAGTTGTGCCCCGCGCATTCGCGACGACGATGGCCCAGTTTCAGTAAAAGCTGCGAGCTTCGAGCCCCGAGCTCCGAGCAAGAAGATGAGTGTGAACAATTCGACAGTTTCGACAAGTTCAGAAAGCTGGCCGTGGCCCGATTCACTCGACGCGCTGTTGGCCGCGCCGAAGCATCACGCACTCTTGCTCGAAGATGACCGCGTGCGCGTTCTTCATACCACGATCCCGGCCGGCGATATAGTCCCGTCTGCATACCCACTGTTGGGGTGGTTTCGCGTATGTGCAGAGCTGGAGTCACTTCATTCGGCGGGATGAGCGTGGCAAGTATTCTGTTCGATAGCCGCGAGGCGGGAGAACCGCCGACCGTTCCCTGCGCACAGTGGATGCCGCCGCTTCCTCCGCACACGGTTGAAAATCTTGGGCCGCGAGAAATCAGCATACTGATCGTCGAACTCAAGATCGTCGAACTCAAGAATTCTGCAGTCCACACAGTGCCATCTTGAGTCAGCAGCGGCTGATACCTGGTGGTATCGTCGTGGTGCCTACATAGTGTTCAATGATCTCCAGTGGTAGACTTCGGCCGTTCAAGCCGCCTTTGCGGCTATTCGCAGGGCCGCCAATAGCAATAGTAAAGGAGAGGGATGCAAAGGCCTAAGGTCGGCGTTGCAGTTGTTTTGAGTTTGGTGGATATGTGGGCACTCACTGGCGCCGCAGACGAGATCTCAAATCAGGGCTTCTACAAAGATCACCGACACGCAGATCGTCCATGCCGATGATCAGCCGGGAAACTGGTTGACCTATGGACGCACTTACAGCGAACAGCGATTCAGTCCACTGAAGCAGATCAACGATCACAATGCCGCACGCCTTGGCTTGGCGTGGTACTTCGATCTCGACACCAACCGCGGCCAGGAAGCCACGCCGCTTGTCGTCGATGGCATGATGTACTTCACGAGCGCGTGGAGCAAGGTGTTCGCCGTGAACGCCGCCACTGGCCAACTGTTGTGGTCCTACGACCCGAAGGTGCCGAAGGAGTGGGGGGCGAACGCCTGTTGCGACGTAGTAAATCGCGGAGTAGCAATTTGGCAAGGCAAGGTTTACGTGGGAACCCTCGATGGACGGCTGATTGCGCTTGACGCAGATTCCGGCAAACCTGTCTGGGAGCAGCTGACGATCGATCCGAAATGGCGTTACACAATCACCGGGGCTCCGCGCATTGTAAAGGGAAAGGTTTTAATCGGCAACGGAGGCGCGGAGTACGGCGTGCGCGGCTATGTTTCAGCCTATGATGCGCAGACCGGCAAATTGGTGTGGCGCTTTTACACCGTGCCGGGCGATCCGGCAAAGCCCTTCGAGCAGCCGATTCTTGAGCAGGCAGCCAAAACGTGGAGTGGCGAGTGGTGGAAGATCGGCGGCGGCGGCACGGTCTGGGACGCGATCGTATATGATCCCGAGCTCGATCTTGTATATATCGGAGTAGGGAATGGCGGGCCGTGGAACGAGAACTATCGCAGTCCCAAAGGCGGCGAGAATCTTCTCACCTGCTCGATCGTGGCTCTCAAGCCGGACACCGGGCAATATGTCTGGCACTATCAGGAGGTCCCGGCCGACGATTGGGACTACGATTCAGCCGAGCAAATCATCCTCGCCGATATTCCGATCGACGGCAAAACCCGAAAGGTTATTCTGCATGCTCCGAAGGACGGATTCTTCTACGTCATCGACCGCGAAACCGGGACTCTGATTTCCGCCAAGCCCTTCACGTTCGTTAATTGGGCGACGGGAGTAGACCTGAAGACCGGCCGTCCGATTGAAAGCCCAACGGCGCGCTATCCCCACGGCGACGCGCCACCGATTGTTCCCGGACCGGTGGGCGCGCACAGTTGGCAACCGATGTCCTACAGTCCGCTGACCGGACTAGCCTATATTCCGGTCAATGACGTCGGATTCAACTTCAAATCGCCCGACGATTTCGACTTCAAGAATGAGGCGCTGAATTTCGGAATCGATATGGTCGCTGCCGGCCTGCCGCAGGATCCGAAGATCAAGAAGGCTATTCTCGACAGCGTCAAAGGAAAGCTGGTGGCTTGGGACCCGATCCAGCAGAAGCAAGCGTGGGCAGTGGAGCGTCCAGGTCCATGGAATGGGGGCACATTGGCGACTGCGGGAAATCTGGTCTTTGAAGGCACAGCCGCGGGACGATTTGAGGCCTATCGCGCGGACACGGGAGAGAAGGTTTGGTCGTTTGATGCCCAGACGGGCGTGATGGCAGGACCGGTGACTTATACCGTCAAAGGAGAACAGTACGTCGCCGTGCTCGCGGGCTGGGGTGGAGTCTTTCCGCTGGTTGCGGGCGAGGTCTCGTTCAAGTCAGGACATGTGCGCAACGTCAGCCGCGTGCTGGCGTTCAGAATCGGCGGAACGGCGAAACTGCCGCCGTTGCCGGCACCGGAAACGCCGCAGTTGCAACCTCCTCCATCGACGGCGAGCACAGCTGAGATTGGGCACGGCGAAGCAGTGTTCCAGCGATTCTGTTCCGGCTGCCATGGCGATGTTGCGGTCAGCGGTGGCTTGCTGCCTGATCTGCGTTATTCGGCGTTCCTGAAGAGTGATCGATGGTTTGCGATTGTGCGGGACGGATTGCTGAAGTCCGAGGGGATGGTGGGCTTTGGGAAGGAGGTCTCGCAGGAAGATGCGGCGGCGATTCGGAGTTACGTCATCTTCCGGGCGAACCAGACTTTGCATGAGAAGAAGCCCGGAGCGAAAAACGGTGGAGCGAAAAACGATGAGCACTGAAGACCGTGACCTCACCGATTTCGCTGACACAGCAAACCGGGCGTCAGCCGCGAGTTTTGGCTTGTAAGGAGGCCCAAGGTTGAATTACAGTGATGCCCGCTCGGTTGCGCTTATGGGCTGGGGCGAAACGGATTCATCAAGTTCAGGTTATTCGATTACGACTCATGGAGGTGCTTGTGTATCGCAGTGACACCGTCGGAAGTCTGTTGCGGCCGGCCTATTTGAAGGAAGCGCGCGACCTGTACGCCTCTGGAAAGCTAGGTGATGCTGCCTTCAAAGAGATCGAGGATCGCGCCGTTAATGAGTGCATCGAGTTACAAATCCGCGCCGGCATGGAAGTGATTACCGACGGCGAAATGAGGCGTTACGCCTTTTTTGGACACCTTATTGATGCCGTCGAAGGGTTCGACAAATACGGCGGATGGGCGATTCCTTTTAAAGATGAAAAAGGCGAGAAGATGGTTTTGCCTCGGCCCGTGGTTGTGAGCAAACTCCGGCGAAAGCGTCCGCTGTGCGCTGAAGAGTTCACCTACCTGCGGGCTCGAACAAAACATGCTTCGAAGACCACCATCATCAGCGCGCAGCAGGCGGCGGCATATTACGACAACAAGAAATCCGCGGCGGCTTATGCGAGTGTCGACGCGTATCTCGCTGACCTCGTCGATATTTTGCGCGATGAGGTTGCGGAGCTGATCCGGCTGGGCTGCACTTACATTCAGATCGACTCACCGCAATACACTGCCTTGCTCGATCCTGACTTGCGCGAAGGCTACCGGCAACGCGGCAACGATCCGGACCGACTGCTGGACCTCTCGATCGAGATGGACAATGCCGTAATCGGCGACCATCCTGGAATCATTTTTGGACTGCACCTTTGCCGGGGGAATAATCAGAGCAGATTTTATGCGTCGGGCGACTACGGGCCCATCACGCGCGTGTTCCGAAATACGAAGTTTCACCGCTTTTTGCTGGAGTATGACGACGCGCGTTCCGGTGGTTTTGAACCGCTGCGGCAAGTGCCGGAAGATCGTACTGTAGTGCTCGGTCTGGTGAGTTCCAAGAAGCCGCAGTTGGAAAGCAAGGATGAATTGAACAAACGGATCGCAGCGGCTTCGATCTATATTCCATTGGAGCGGCTGGCGCTGAGTCCGCAGTGCGGGTTCGCGTCGACGATCGAAGGAAATTTAGTGACGACAGCAGATCAGGAAGCGAAGCTGCGACTGGTTGCCGAAGTGGCGCGGGAGGTGTGGGGGAAACCTGTGCCGGTGACGCGCACAGCTTAGACCCGAACATCTGAGCAGACACCGGAACCGACTGCATAAATCAGGCGGGAGACTCAACTCGCCAGGGAGGTATTTTCGACCAGCAAGGCAATCCCCTGGCCGCCGCCGATGCAGGCTGAGGCTACGCCATAACGCGTGCGAGATTGTTTCAACTCTCGGGCTACGGTGACGGCGAGCCTGATGCCAGTGGCCGCGAGCGGATGGCCGATGGCAATGGCTCCGCCGTTGACGTTAAGCTTGGCGCGATCGAGGCCAATCTCGCGCACGCAAGCAAGCACCTGCGCTCCGAAGGCTTCGTTGATCTCGAATCGATCAATCTGCGACAACTTGAGGCCAGCGAGTTCCAGAAGTTGCTGAATGGCTGGCACCGGAGCGATGCCCATGATCTCGGGCGGAACGCCGACGACTGCTCCGGCCACGACCCGCGCCAACGGTTTTTTATTGCATTCTTTCAGGTAGGCGCCGGAGGCGACCAGCGCCGCAGCCGCTCCATCGACGACTCCGGAGCTGTTCCCGCCAGTTTGCACGCCGCCGAATGCGGGTCTAAGTTTGGCGAGAACTTCGAGCGGAGAGGGGCGAATGTGAGTATCTTCGCTCAACTTCTCAACGCCGCGCGGCAAGCGGATTCCACGCGAGGCGTAGCCCTCCAGATCAAATGACTCGCTGACTATGGGCGCAATCTCCCCGCTCAGAAAGCATCTTTTTTGCGCAGCGACGGCGCGGGCAAAACTTTCGGCGGCGAATTGATCGACGTCTTCCCGAGTAATTCCATACTTCTTGGCGAGTTTCTCGGCGGTGCCACCCATGGTCAAGTTGCAGGAAGGATCGAGGAGCGCTTCCCACAGAAAGTCCTTGAATTCGACTTCTCCCATGCGGAAACCGCCGCGGTGGGTGTAGGCGGCGATGGGATTGCGGGACATTGATTCAGCGCCGACGACCAAGGCCAGTCCGACTTTGGCGAGCTTGATGGAATCGGCGGCTTGCAAAATCGCCTCAATGCCGGTGCCGCACACGCGCTGCACGAGGTGGGCCGGGACTTCGACTGGAACTCCGGAATAAAGCGCGATGTGGCGCGGAAGCACATAGGCATCAAATGAGGCTTGCGCCACGCAGCCCGCGACGACGATGTCCACGTCCTTCGGTGACATTTCGCTCTTGTGAAACACTTCGCGCGCGGCTTTGATTCCGAGATCGGTAGGCGACACGACCCCGAGAGCGGTGTTGTATTCGATGAAGGGCGTGCGCACGCCATCGAGCAGCCAAACGTCGTCGTAAGACGAGAGCAGCGCTTTAGTGCGAGAGCTCATACCACCGGTTTCTCCTCGGGGATTGGTTCGGCAGTAGCCGCCGCAAGTCGCGGCATTTGCCCGGCCAGCGAAGCGGTTGGGTTCGGGTTGCGGTCGGTGGATGTCGCCGCTTTCCTGCTTCGAGCAGCGGCAGCTCCGTAGCGGGCACGATGGCGGTTGCCCCAAGCGGACATCAGCTTGAGGATCGGCTTCAGGCTGTCGCCATGGCGGGTAAGCGAGTACTCCACGTGAGGCGGCACTTCGGCGTAGACTTTCCGGTGCACGATGCCATCACGTTCCAACTCGCGCAGATGTTGCGTGAGCATTTTCTTGGTCAAGCCGGGGATAAGCCGTTGCAGCTCACAGAATCGTCGTGTTTTCCCCTCCAAATGGAACAAGAGTGGGGCTTTCCATTTGCCGCCAATAATGGAAGCAGTCAACTTCACCGGGCAATTATGATGATCCATCGCAGTTCGACCCCGCAGTCCGCCCTCTGAAGTCCGCACCCAGGCAGGTTACCGAAACGTGCCTACTAGCCAAAGAGATACTTTTGCCTAAAATAGGCTCTCGGTTTCCAGAGGATACCTGATTTCGCGGCGCCTTGGAAAGCCATACGCAGCCCTTCCCCATTTCAAGACGCCGCGAGCGGGTTAACGATTCTGAGCCAGGCAAAACCAGCGAGGCGAGATCATCATGAACAACAAGCGCCCGGTAGTCGTTTATGGCGCCAATGGATTTTCCGGGCGTCTGGTTGCGGAATTTCTTCGCGAGTACAACGTGCCTTTCATCGCCGCCGGCCGCAGCCTGAGCCGGCTGCAGGACGTGATGAAGCAGGTGCCTGGCATTGAAACAGCCGACTACGAGTGCGTGGAAACGCAGGGCTCAGTGGAAGATTTGACGCGCCTGTTTACCGGCGCAAAAGTGGTTTGCAATACCGCGGGACCGTTCATTTATAACGGCCCGCGCGTGATCGAAGCCGCGCTGAAGGCCGGCTGCCACTATCTGGATATCAGCGGAGAGCAGGCGTGGATCCGAAAGGTATCGGAGGATTGGGGACCGAAATTCGCTGAGCGAGAATTGCTGGTGGCGCCGGCGACTGCGTTTATGTCGGCGGTCAGCGATGCGGCCATTCGCGTCTGCCTTGAGAATAACCACAGCATCGACACGCTGGAAGTGCTGACGATGTTCAAAGGCAATCCGACGTTCGGCTCAACGCAAACGATTTTTGCCGTGATCCAGACCGACGCGTATTACCTGGAGCAGAACCAATACAAGCCGTGGCCGCGGGCGACGCGTTATGACGTGGTGGTGCCGGGCTCGATTCAAACGCAGCTGGCTCTAGCGTGGGGCGGGTTCCCGCATCCGGTGTGGTACAAGGATCATCCACAGGTCGCCAATGTACGGTCGTTCGGCGGATTGCTCGACCGTCAGATTATGGAGGGCGTGGCGGCGACGGAGAAAATGTTTGAGGAGCAGATTCGGCCGCTGCCGGCCGCGGAACAGGAGAAAAAGCTGGCGGAAATGGCGAGCGCGGTCACGGGAGCGACGCCGCCGCGGGAGAATCCGCGTGAGCACCGGACGATTGACGTAATCGCGGGGCGGGGTAACACTGCTTCTGTGGACTGCGTGGTGTTTGGCACGTGCTGCTACCGGCAAACCGGACTGTTGCAGGCGTTCGCTGCGCACAACCTGGTTCATGAGGCTCCGCGCAAAGTGGGATTTGCGTCGGCAGCGGAGGCGTTCGGCGCGCGAGCAGTTCTCGCCGTTGTGGAAGACCACGGGTTGTCCAAGGCGAGGATGTCGAGCTGAAGCGGTTTCTTGCTTCGGACGCGTTTTCGCCGTGAAACCTGGCAGTTTTCCAGACATGAAGTAGCAATCCATGCGGGCCATCGATTATTTCGACAAGAGCGCGAATCTCTATCCGGACCGCATTGCGATCGTGGATGGCGATCGGCGCTATTCCTATAGCGAAGTGCGCAATTTCAGCGAACGAATTGCGAGGGCCATGTCGGCCAGCGGACTGAAGCGTGAAGAACGGGGGGCAATTTACTCGCAGAATCATCCCGCCGTTCTATTTTGCATGTTGGGGATGTTGCGGGCCGGGGCTGCGTGGGTTCCGATCAATTTTCGCAACGCCGCCGACGCGAATGTGGAGTTTCTGAACTACTCGGAAACGACGTGGTTGTTCTATAGCAGCCGCTTTCAGGAGCAGGTTGACGAGATTCGCAAACGGGTTCCCTGCATCCGCCACTTCATTTGCATTGATGGACCAGCATCCGACGATACTTCCCTACTCGCGTTTATGGAGCGGCAGGGCGACGCCTCCGATCGTGATTGGGCCGGTGATTGGGCCGACGAATACGGCAACCTTGACCAGATCATGGGACTGATCCCCACTGGCGGGACCACCGGCCCGGCGCGCGGGGTGCGGGTGACCAACCTTGCCTGGGGCACGATGACGGAAATGGCCATGCGGTACTGGAAGTCGGACGTTGCCAATCCCGTGTGCCTCTGTACCGCGCCCTTGTCACACGCTGCAGCACCGGTTGCGTTCTCGATACTCGCCATGGGTGGGACGAACGTTGTGCTGCCGGGCTTCGATGCGGGACAGGTTCTGTCGGCGATCGAACGTTACCGCGTGACGCACATGTTTCTTCCTCCCACGGCGTTCTACTCGTTGCTTGCTCATCCGGAAGTTGGAAAACCGGAAGTTGGAAAAGAGGCTCGAAAATTCGACCACTCCAGTTTGCGCATGTTTCTGCTGGCCGGGTCTCCAGTGTCTCCCGACAAGTTGAAGAAGGGAGTTGAGATTTTTGGGCCGTGCATGTGCCAGTCGTATGGTCAGACAGAAGCGCCGATGATTCTGACGTTTCTGGACGCGCGCACGGTGGCAGCGGCCGCAGCAGGAGATCACCCGGAACGCTTGCGCAGTTGCGGGCAGCCAACCGCGGCGGTGCGGGTTGCCATCATGGATGACGAGGGTCGCATTCTGCCGCCGGGCGAAGCGGGAGAGATTGTCGCGCGCGGAACACTGGTCAGCGGCGGTTATTTCAACCTTCCGGAAGCGACTGCGGAAATCCGCCGCTACGGTTGGCACCACACGGGAGACGTGGGGTACATGGATGAAGATGGATATCTGTACATTGTGGACCGCAAGAAGGACATGATCATCAGCGGCGGCTTCAATGTGTATTGCACCGAGGTTGAGGCCGGCATCATGGCGCTGCCGCAGGTGCGGGAGTGCGCTGTGATTGGCGTGCCGGATGAAAAATGGGGCGAGGCAGTGAAAGCGATTGTGGTCTGCAGGCCGGGCGAGTTGCTGACCGAGAGCGACGTGATTGTGCACTGCAAAGAGAAGCTGGGAAGCGTGAAGTCGCCGAAGTCGGTGGAGTTTTGGCCGGAGATTCCGAAGACTCCGGCGGGCAAACTGGATCGCAAAGCGATGCGGAAACCGTTTTGGGCGGGGGCGCAGCGCGAGGTACATTAAGGAGGCAGTGCCATCGTCACGACCTTGAAGGTTCCGAAGACGGGCGGGATTCCGACGACGAAAGCCAGTGTGCTGCGCTGGCTGAAGCGGGAGGGTGATCCGGTGCAGGCGGGTGAAGCGGTAGTGGAGTTGGAAACAGAAAAGGTGAGCTACGAACTGGAGTCGCCGGTTGCGGGAACATTGTTGAAGATTCTTGCCGAAGAAAGTGCACAGGTTCCAGTTGGAGGGAAGTTGTGCCACATCGGCCAGGACGGCGATTCTGCGCCGAACGATTCTGCGGCGACCGGTTCCGCGGCGACAAAGGAGTGAGGCGATGACAATGAAAGAAAAGGAAGAACATGTCGGGAAGGATCGGCTCGCGAGCGGTCAGCTTGGAAATGACCGACTGATCTGGATTTACACGCAGATGGCGCGAATCCGCGAGTTCGAGGAGCATGTGAAGCGCACTTTTCTCGAGCATCCGGGCGCGATGCGCGGGCACACGCATCTGGCCGACGGCGCCGAGGCTTCGATCGTCGGTGCGCTGGCGACGCGGAATCCCACGGATTTTGTGATGCCCACGTATCGCTGCCATGGGCAGCCGATTGTGCTGGGCACCCCTCCGCGAAGGATGATGGCGGAACTCTATGGACGGAAAGACGGGCTGTGCAAGGGATTTGGCGGGTCGATGCATCTGGCCGATCCCGAACGCCATTTTCCGGGTACCTCGGGGATTGTGGGCCAGAGCATTGCGCATGCAGCGGGCGCGGCATTGACGGCGCAGGTGAAGAAAACCGGCCAAATCGTTTATTGCTTTTTCGGCGATGGAGCGAGCAAGCAGGGAGCATTTTTTGAAACGCTGAATATGGCGGCGGTCTGGAAGCTTCCGGTTGTTTTTATTCTGGAAAACAATGAGTACCAGGCGTACACACATGTGAAGCTTGAAGACGCAAACGCGCAGGCGGGAGATCCGCTGTCGAAAAAGGCGGAGGCGTTCAGCATTCCCGGCGCGACCGTGGATGGGAAAGACCCGCTGGCGGTATATGAGGTGGTGCGGGAAGCGGCGGAGCGGGCGCGCGCGGGAGCGGGACCGACATTGATCGAATCGAAATTTTATCGGCTGAGCGCACACGGCAATGCGATCACCGTGCCGCCGGTACCGACGCAGTTTCCGGAGCATGAGGCGATCGGCGTCTACGGCAATAAAGAGGAGTACAAGGCGGCGAAGGAAAAGGATCCCCTGGCGCTTTTCCGCGCACACCTGCTGCGCAGCTCGGTGGCCACGGAAGAGGAACTCAAGCGGATTGAGGACGACGCGCGTGCGGAGATGGATGAGGCGGTTCGGTTTGCCCTCGCCAGCCCGCTGCCTGCGCCAGAGGAAGCAACCAAGTACGTCTACGCTTAGGAGAATCGTATGCCACGGGAGATGATGTACGGAGAAGCGATGGCGACGGCGATTGCCGAAGAGATGCAACGCGACGGCAACGTAATTTTTTATGGCCAGAACATGGCGATGACGGAGCGCGATCCGATGCTGAAGAAGTTCGGCCCCGGGCGCGTGCGCCTTGCGCCGATCTCTGAAACCGCCGAGATCGGCATTGCCGTGGGCGCGGCGATCACGGGACTGCGGCCGATCGTTGAACTGTGGATGAGCGAGTTCATGCTGGTGGCGATGGACCAGATATTGAATGAGGCTCCGCGGTTGCGCTACATGTCGGGCGGACAGGTGAAGGTTCCGCTGGTGCTGAAGGCCGGCTTCGGATTCTCGGCGGGCTGGGCGGGGCAGCATTCCAATTGCCTCTATCACACCATGATGGGCATACCGGGATTGAAAGTTGCGCTACCTTCAACGCCGGCGGATGCAAAGGGATTAATGACGGCGGCGATCCGCGATGACAATCCGGTCGTGTACCTGCACCATTACATGCTTACCCTCGACACGGGCGAGGTGCCCGAAGGCGAGTTTGTGATTCCTTTCGGCGTTGCGGACATCAAGCGGCCCGGTAGCGACGTGACCATTGTCGCGACGGGATGGATGGTAAAGAAAGCGCTGGCGGCGGCGGAACAACTTGCGCAGGAAGACATCAGCGCGGAGGTCATCGATCCTCGGACGCTCGCGCCGCTGGATGTTGAGACGATTGTGAAATCGGTGAAGAAGACGGGAAGGCTGGTGCTGGTGGATCAGGCGCCGCGGCAATCGTCCGCGGCAATCGTGATCGCGGGCGAGGTGGCGGAAAAGGGATTCGAGCATCTGCGGGCGCCGGTGGTTCTCGTAACGGCGCTGGAGGCCTCGGTTCCATATAGCGAGCCGCTGGAAACTTTTCTGTTGCCCAATGAAGAGAAGATTGCGCAGGCGGTGCGGTCGGTGGTCGCAGAGCGCACGGTGCGCGCGTAGAAGCAGCAATTCGAGGCGTGCCCCGAAATCAAAAGGGATAATGGCGCGGCGTCGTCTGGATCGTGATCCAGCGCAGTTCGGTGAATTGCTCGACGGCGGCCTTGCCGCCAAAGCGGCCGTAGCCGCTGGCTTTGACGCCGCCGAATGGCATTTGCGCTTCGTCGTGCACGGTGGGCCCGTTGATGTGGCACATGCCGGAATCGATGCGCTTGGCCACTTCAAACGCGCGGGCTACGTCGCGTCCGAAGACGGCGGCGGCGAGGCCGTATTCAGTGTCGTTTGCCAGCCGGATCGCCTCTTCTGTTGTTTTGAAACGTGTGATTGAAACCGACGGCCCGAACGATTCATCGCGGAAGATCTGCATGTCGGGCGTGACATGGTCCACGATCACCGCAGGCATAACCGTTCCTTGTGCATCGCCTTGGAGCAGAACTTTGGCGCCGCGAGCAACTGCATCTTGTACGAGCGCATGCACGCGATCGACGGTGGGCATCCCAACCACGGCTCCGAGCACTACTTCACCCTTCCGTGGATCGCCGCAAGGCAGATTCTTGACCTTGGCCACAAACTTCTGCGCGAATGCATCTGCAATTTTTTCATCGACGATGATGCGCTCGGTCGACATACAGATCTGGCCCTGGTTCAGGAAGGCGCCGAAAGCGGCGGCATCAACGGCAGCATCGAGGTCGGCGTCGTCGAGGATGATCATCGGCGCTTTTCCACCCAGCTCCAGCAGAATCGGCTTGAGATACTTGGCCGCAGTCACGGCCAGCATCTTTCCCACCCGGGTGGAGCCGGTGAAGTTCACGCGCCGCACGGCAGGATCGGCAATGAGCGCTTCGACAATCGCGGATGCGCTCGCGGGATCGTGAGTGAGGACATTGATCACGCCGTGGTCCAAGCCGGCTTCGTGTAAGACCGTGCCAATGAGGCGATGAGTGGCGGGGCAAATCTCGGATGCCTTGAGCACGACCGTGTTGCCACAGGCCAGCGGCATCGCGACCGCGCGGACTCCCAGGATGACGGGAGCATTCCAGGGAGCTATGCCGAGCACGACGCCGACTGGCTGTCGAATTGAGAAGGCCAGGCTACCCGGAACATCGGAAGGAATGGTTTCGCCGGAAACTTGCGTGGTCATGGACGCAGCTTCGCGCAGCATCTGCGCAGCGAGATAGACGTTAAAGCCAGCCCAGCCGGCGGTCGAGCCGATCTCATCCATCATGACGGTGATGAAGTCTTGAGTGTGCGACTCGAGCAAGTCGGCAGCGCGAAGAAGTTTCTTGCGACGCTCGTTCGGGCCCAGCGCAGACCAGGCCGGAAAAGCTGCGGCCGCGGCCGCTGCAGCGGCCCGGGCATCGTCTACTGTGGCGGCAGCGGCGCGCGTGGCCACGCTGCCGGAGATTGGGTTGGCGCGGTCGAATGTCGCCGCATTCGATGCGGCGGTATCGCGATCAGCGATAAGAAGCTGCACTTCGGTCATGGGAATCTCCTTTGCTCAAAGGACGCGCCCGCCGACTATTCGTCGCTAAGAAGGTGAGAAATGCTAGAGAAACGATCGGTGCGACAATCGTTCAGCGACATCGTTCAGCGACAACCGTATCTCACAGTCCCAAGTCGAAGAATACCGTTTCGTTCGATCCCTGCAGAATAACGTTCCATTCGAGCGCGCCAGGATGACCGCTAATTCGCTTGGCAATCAGAGTTGAACGCCGCTCAGGTTCGACCAGGCTGAGAATGTAGTCTGCCGCATTTAATGGCTCATCCGGGAAATAAACCCGTGTAACCAGTCGCCGGAGAAGTCCGCGCATGAAGACGGACACGAGCAGATGTGGCGCCTGTTCGTTTCCATTGCCATTGCCATCAGGTCCAGGCACGGGGCCGGGCTTGATCGTGGTAAAGCGAAAGATGCCTTCCTTGTTCGTCGGTATTCGTCCGTAGCCCGTGAACTTCGGATCAATGGGCTTCGGTTGACTGTCCTCCGGATGCGCGTACTTGCCGTGCGCATTGGCTTGCCAAATCTCCAGAAAAGCGTCCGGGACCGGGACGCCATCGCCATCGAGAACGCGGCCCTCGATCCTGATCCGCTCGCCGGAAACCCCTTCCTGGGCAAGATTGTCCTGAACGAGCCAGTGCAGCCCGATCATGAAATATGGTCCGATGGTTTGCGAGGTGGTCGCTTGCAGGCTCATTCAGTCCTCCATCGGGGTTGCGTCGCGCCCGCGCAGAATAAGGTCGAAACGATAACCCAGGGCGTGCTCCGGAATTGTAGTCTCCCAGTCAAAAACGGAAATCAGGCGGTTGCGAGCTTTTTCATCGGCCGTGCAGTTGAAAATCGGATCGAAAGGAATTAAAGCATCACCCGGGAAGTACATCTGAGTAACCAGCCGTGTGGCGAATGACGGACCAAAGAGAGAAAAGTGAATGTGCGCTGCGCGCCACGCGTTGTAGTGGTTTCGCCACGGATACTCACCTGGGCGAATCGTGACGAAGCGGTATTCGCCACGCTCATTTGTGATTGCCTGTCCGCTGCCGGTGAAATTGGGATCGAGCGGCGCATCATGCCGGTCAACCTCGTGCCGGTAACGGCCCCCTGCATTCGCCTGCCAGATTTCAACCACGGTATTGGCCAGCGGGCGAGCGTTTTCGTCGAGAACACGGCCGCTGACAATAATTCGTTCTCCCAACGGTTCGCCCGAATGCTGCCGCGTCAAGTCGCAGGCCTTGGGCTGCACGATCTCGGGGCGGAATGATGGTCCCGTGACCTCCGACAGCGTGAACGGAATGCGGACCTGAGGCTTGGTGGGCGAACGCTTGATGGAAGAAACGTAGGGCAGATGAAGATAATCCGGCTGAGTTCCGGGATGCAGCGGCCGATAACCGGCAATTTTCATGTTCAAGTCCTTGCGCAGAAAGAACCGCAGTCGTCATGGAAGGGCGTATACGTGATTTGCGCTATTTTAATCTCGAAACTTGCACATCATAGCAGCGCGCGCGCTCACAGCTGAGCGCAAACCGCCTTGGTCTCGGTATACAACTCAATTCCTTCACGTCCACATTCGCGTCCCCAGCCGGATTGGCGGTAACCGCCGAAAGGAAGCGCAGCATCAAAAATGTTATAACAATTTAACCAGACGGTTCCGGCGCGGATCTTGGCGGCCACCTTGTGCGCGGTGCTTACGTCGCGAGTCCAGACTGCTGACGCCAAACCATAGTGCGTATCGTTGGCCGACTTCACAATTTCATTCGGATCGCTAAACGGAATGGCGGTGACGACCGGGCCGAAGATTTCTTCGCGCACCACTTTCATCTCTGGACGCACATCGACAAGAATCGTGGGTTCGACGAAGTATCCTGGACCGGCTATCTTGCGGCCGCCGATGGCAGCCTTTGCGCCGTCCTTCATGCCGGAATCGAGATAGCCGCACACGCGCTTGAGTTGCTCTTGCGAAACGAGAGGGCCGAGCGTGGTGGCGGGATCGATGCCAGGACCGATGTGGAATTTCTTGCCCGCCTCCGCGACCCCTCCGACAACTTTGTCGAAGATACTTTTGTGCACGAACAGGCGCGAACCCGCGGCGCAGATCTGCCCCTGGTTGAAGAAAATGGCGTTGGCACTGCCGGGAATGGCGCAGTCGAGGTCGGCATCGGCAAAAACGATGTTTGGACTTTTGCCGCCGAGTTCAAGCGACACTTTTTTCAGATTGCCGGCCGCGGCAGTAACAATCAGACGACCCACCTCGGTCGAACCGGTGAAGGCGATCTTGTCAACGTCAGGATGCGCGGCCAGAGCGGCGCCTGCGGTTTCGCCGTAGCCAGGCACGATGTTGACAACTCCGTCGGGGAAGCCGGCTTCCTGGATCAATTCGCCAAGGCGCAGCGCGGTGAGCGGAGTTTGTTCGGCGGGCTTCAACACCACGGTGCAGCCAGCGGCTAACGCCGGTCCCAGTTTCAACGAGGCCATGATGAGCGGGAAGTTCCAGGGAATAATCTGCCCTGCTACGCCGACCGGCTCGCGCAGAGTGTAAGCGAAATACTTGGCGCCGGGCATGGAGATGGGAATGGTGTTGCCTTCAATCTTCGTCGCCCAGCCCGACATGTAGCGGAAGTTGGCGGCGGCGGTGGGGACGTCGACGATCCGCGAAAACAGCAGTGGCTTGCCATTGTCGAGCGTTTCCAACTCGGCCAGTTCTTCGTGATGCTCATCAATCAGGTCGGCAAGCTTCCAGAGCAAACGAGCGCGCTCGGCGGGCAGCATGTCGGGCCAGGGGCCTTCTTCAAAAGCTTTGCGCGCAGCTTTCACCGCGCGGTCAATGTCGGCGCGATCGCCTTCGCAGACCTTAGCCAGCACTTCTCCCGTTGCCGGATTGTAGGTATCGAATGTCTTGCCGGAGGCGGCTTCCACCCACGCTCCCCCAATGAACATTTTCCTGGGATGCTTCAGAAAATCCGCGACCTCGCGGCTGATTTCAATTGGAGAAGCAATGGATGCCATGACATTCACCCCCTAAAGTCGTGTGTGGAACGGCGGCTTCAAGACGCAATCTTGCCGCCCATTTTATTCCAAAGTATCGATTTGGCTAAATAGGCACTTCACGGTAACCAGCTGCATGGCGTTCTTGAGGTGCGGGCGTGCGCGATTGCTTGTGTTGACCGAAGTTGGTAACATCCCGGAAATCATGGGCCAGGATGGCATGTCGGCGGCATGAGGGCGCGATCGTAGTTTCCTCGCGGACGCCAGCGCTCGATCGCAAGGCCTGTGGCTCAGGATGCTTATAGAATCCTGATCTGGCTCGCATACTGTCATGGCCGGCAAGAACTCACGCGTAATCGTAAGAATTCGCGAGATGATCCTGCAGGGCGAACTCGCTCCGGGTCAGCGGGTCAGAGAGGTCGAACTGGCGAGCAAGCTCGGAGTCTCCAGAACCCCCGTACGTGAATCGTTGCCGATCCTTGCCCAAGAGGGAGTGCTGACCCACCTGGACACCCGCGGCTTCGTTGTGCGCGCTTTCACGTCGCGGGAGATCATGGACGGAATTGACGTCCGCGGGGTGCTCGAAGGCCTCGCGGCCCGCATGCTGGCTGAACAGGGACCGCCGCGCCGATTGATACACTCGCTTCATGAGTGCCTCCGCGAAGGTGATGAGATTCTTTCCAAGGGACATCTGGTTGAATCGGACGAAGCACGATATGGCGACATGAACAGGCAATTTCATTCACTCATCGTGGAAGGGGCCGGGAGCAAGGTGTTGACCGAAGCGATTCGACACAATGATCGAATACCGTTTGCAGCCGCGCATGCGATTGCCTTTGACCGGGTGGACCTTCCGCGCATGTATGACGTGCTGCGCTATGCGCATCGCCAACATCATGCCATCGTGCAGGCGCTTGAGAATAAGGAAGGCGCGCGAGTTGCAGCCCTGATGTTCGAGCACGCATATGGCATAAGAGAGAGCATCAATCTGTCGCGCGCGGCGTCACGACCGGACGCGGCGAATCCAGGAATCTCGCGCAATTCGCAAAAGCCCGTCCGATTCGCTAGATGGCTTATTTACTCGAGCGACGTTGCGCGCTGAGTCCGGCGCAACATCTTCGAGCGTCTACCCATGCTTCATCGCCGGCGCATTCGCGACGTGAAGCTTCGACGCGATCCCATCCCAGATGCTCGCCGGCACGAGAACGTCACCTCGAAATAGCGCGCGGGCGGTTCGAATCAGGCTCGAACGAACCACTCTGAGGCCGCCGCCGCTGTGTCTCGTCCACTTCGATTTCAAGGGAGAACTCGCCGCTGGGATGCTCGACCGAGAGGCGTTTCACGGGGCCTTCGCGCGCAGCGAAAAACCCGGAAGCGACCGAACCCGGCAACACACATGCGGTTCCGACCGTTACCGCTCCCAGCACTCCGATCGCCGCATGACACTTGTGCGGGATGAAGGTACGAGTGGTCAAGTCCCCTCCCTGGCGCGGCGGCGCGACCAAAGTCATCTTCGGAACAACCTTCGACCGCACGTCGCCCAAGCCCATGCGCTCGCCTGCCAGAATGCGAATCTGTTCCAGGCGCTGTTTGAATTTCTTGTCGGCGTCGAGTTCGGCAGGCGCCTCGTACCCGGATTTGCCGAAATCCGCGGCGCGCAGCACGACGACCGGCATGCCATTGTCGATCAGCGTGGCCTCGATTCCGTCGAGTTCATCGACGGGATTGCCCGTCGGCAAAAGGGCGCCGCAAACCGAACCAGCGGTGTCCAGGAAATCGATGCGAATAGCAGCGGAGGTGCCGGGCACGCCGGCAATCGAGGCTTCTCCTTCGTATGAAACCTCGCCGTCGGGTGTGGGCACGTGCGCCACAGCAACATTTCCCGTGTTTACCATGTAGATCTTGACCGGAGTAACGGGATCGCGCGACGGGACCAGACTTCGCTCGATCGCAAACGGGCCAACACCGGCGAGCATATTTCCGCAGTTCGGCGTTACATCCACAAGCGGGCGGTCGATTGAAACCTGCGCGAAGAGATAATCGACATCGATTCCCGGCCGCGAAGAGCGGGAGATAATTGCCACCTTGCTGGTGAGAGGATCTGCGCCGCCGATGCCGTCGATCTGGCGAGCATCGGGAGAACCCATTACGGCGAGCAACACGCGATCGCGCAATTGAACATCGCTCGGGAGATCGCTGGCCAGGAAAAAAGGGCCCTTGGAAGTGCCACCTCGCATCAGAGTACAGGGAATGCGAGTTTGCGATGGCGGAGCCATGCGATCTCCTTCTTGCAAAATGCCTTCAGAGGTAACTTCATAGATACTTGAGGCCAAGCTCTGCGACTTTGGCGCGCAAGCCGTAGATATCGAGGCCGAGTTCTCCGCGCGCTAATCGCTCCCGCGTTGCCTGTTCTTTGCGAACCCTTTGTTCACAGGCGGCGACAACCTCCTGCGCGGCTGATCGCTCTCACGACTACCACTCCATCATCGTCGGCGACGATGATGTCGCCGGCTTCGATGGACGCGCCGGCGCACACCACCCCGACGTTCACCGATCCGAGCGTGGCCTTGACTGTTCCTTGCGAACTGATGGCGCGGCTCCAGACGGGAAACTTCATTTCCGTAAGCGAGCGGACGTCGCGACATCCCGCGTCGATGATCAGTCCCTTGACGCCGTGCGCGCGCACCGAAGTCGCCAGCAACTCGCCGAAATAGCCGTCGGTACAAGGCGAGGTCGGAGCAACCACCATGATGTCGCCGTCGCGGCAGACCTCGACGGCAACGTGGATCATCAGATTATCGCCTGGCGGCAAAGACACCGTGACCGCGGGCCCGGCGATCGCAGCACCCGGATAAATCGGACGCATATAAGCGGCAAGCAAGCCGCAACGGCCCTGCGCTTCATGCACGGTTGAAACGCCATATTTTTCGAGCGCTGCAACCGCGTCTGCCGGCGGCGCGCTCGACCTGCCGGATCACGACGGGTTGGTTCATGCGAGATCCTCCGTCACCTGCGGGAAGACGCGCTGATAGGCTTCCGCGTACTTGATGTTCTTGTTCGAATTGCGGGAGGCCTGCACTCCGCGCTGCAAGGCCACGCGCTCATAATATTGCCAGAGATGCTCCTGGGCGTTCATCTCCTTGAACGCCGCATATTTCTTGGGCCAAACAGGAGTGATATCGAGCAGCACCTGCGGCTTCCAGTTGCACTGTTCGGGCTGATGGGGCTCGAAGAGAAAAACCGGCGGCGCGCCGATCACGGGCGTGCCCGGGTCGTGGCCGTGGGCCTGGGCGACGATGCGAGCTTCCTGCGCGATGCGAGACGCGAGCGGATGATCGAAGTTGTAGGGATCCTCGAGCGAGTGCGTGAGAACGAATTCCGGGCGAATCTTCCTATAAAGCGCCGCCAATTCATAGAGAATCTTGTCTTCGATTCTCATCGGATAGTCGCCCACGTCGAAGAAAATTGTCCTAGCTCCGAGGATCTCGGCGGCGCGATTGGCTTCTTGTTTTCGGTTGGCCTTCACGGCATCCATTGTCATTCCCGGTTCGCGCCAGAGTTTTGCCGACTCGCCGCGTTCGCCGAACGACAGACACACTACCGTGACTTCCCACCCACGCTCGGCGTAGAGCGCGATCGCCCCTCCTGCCCGCCAGACAAAATCGGCAGAATGCGCGCTGACGACCAACGCGGTTTTCTTGTCAGCCACGATTGACACCTTGGAATCGTCTGCTCACGCTTTCTTGACCGCCTCCACGTGGGGATGTGCCGTAAGTGTGAAAAGATTCGATCGTCTTCAGGCCCCAGGCTTGGCCTTTCCTGCGCTCGGCCTCGCTCCAGCGAATTGGTTTCCAGTCGGGCGCGAGGATCAGACGCGCTCCGGCATTGCAAACTTCCACGCGGTTCCCGCCGGGTTCATATACATACAAAAAGAAAGTCTGCTGAATAGCGTGCTTGTGCGGACCTGTCTCTATATAAACGCCATTCTCCAGGCAGATATCCGCGGCCAACAACACTTCTTCCCGGCTATTGACCGCGTACGTGATGTGGTGAAATCGTCCCTTGGTTCCGGTGTGGTCGCGCGTATAGGCGAAGTCATAGCTTTTGTTCGTGCACGTCATCCACAGGGCGGCTTCTGATCCGTCATCGAGGACGATCTGTTCCGTCAGACGAAACCCCAGATACTTTTCGAAAAACTTGCGGTTGGCTTCGATGTCGACGGCCAAGCCGTTCCAATGGTCGAGGCGGCGGACGTTGATGCCGCGCGCGGGAAAGCGCTGCGCCTGATTCTTCAGCGCGGGCCGCAACTCTGGTGGAGCTTCATACCACTGGGTTTCGTAGTAGAGCTCGATCTTGTGCCCGTCGGGATCCTGGCAGAGAAACGCTGGGCCGTGTGCGAGGTCGCCATTCGTCCAGCCGATGTCGAAGCCCGATCCTTTGAGTGCGGCGACGCGGCGCTCCAGCGCTTGCGGGCTGCGGGTGCGGTAGGCGACGTGACCCAAGCCCGGCAATTTTGACGCCGTTAGCTTCAAGGAATGGCGTTCATAGTCGTCGTATGCACGCAGGTAGACTGAGTCGCCTTCGCGGCCGCTCTCCGTCATTCCCAGCACGTCGACGAAGAAACGGAGGCTCTCCTGCGGTTTCGGCGTGAGCAACTCCAAATGACCCAGATGAGCCAGATCCATGACCGGTTCGTTTTGCATGGGGTCACCTCTGCAGCATCCTACCCTTGCAGCATCCTAGTTTGGACAACCGTTTCAGCCTCGTGGTTCCTCATTAGGAGGTTAAGTATGCTCAACGATACCTCTGAACGTGTGTCTTGACAATAATTCGTGGAAGTGGTCAGAATGCAAATCTGCGTTCAGTACACTGAAGACTGAGGGCTGCATGACCGACGCAACCGCTGCGTTCAGCATTGCCGAGATGCTGCGGGATTATTCGATCGAGGTGAATCCCCACCAGTCCAAGGTGGTGGACGCGGCGCTCGAGCGTCTGCAACCGGGCACCGAAGTTTTCCTTCCCTGGATCCCGGGCGCAAATCCGATGGATGCCGTGGGTCCTGCGGCCAGGCTGCAGCGCGCTGGCTTGGTCCCAGTCCCACATGTGGGCGCACGGCATATCGAGACCGTGGCCCAGCTTGAGCAATTTGCGGCGCGCCTGGCTGGTGAGGCAGGAGTTGACCGCGTTCTCATAATCGGCGGCGATCGCGCCGAGCCGGCCGGCCCCTACGACTCGAGCTTGCAGGTTATGCAGACGGGCGTTTTTCAGAAGGCCGGCATTGTTCGCATGGCCGTGGGCGGTTTCCCGGAGGGGAATCCTCATATCTCCGACGCTGTTCTCGATGGAGCGCTGTCGGCAAAGGTGAATTTTGCGCGCAGCGCGGGAGTGCAACTTTCAATCGTTACACAATTCTGCTTTGAAGCTGAGCCGATCGTCGCGTGGCTGAGGCACATTCGCGTTCAGGGTATCGACGTTCCTGTGCGGGTGGGTCTGGCGGGTCCAGCAGGGATCCTTACGCTGGCGCGCTACGCGGTGCGATGCGGAATTGGCAACTCGCTGCATGTGCTGACGGAAAATCCGTCGTTCGCGAGATTGCTCGTCGAAAAGGGTCCAGAGCCGATTATTCGCGATATCGCAGCGTCGGCTGGGCCGGAGAGCGAGTTCTCCGGAAGGCAACAACCGTTGCCGCTCGGTATCGCGGGACTGCATTTCTACGTCTTCGGTGGATTCAACAAAACCGTCGACTGGATCGATGCGGGCCGCCAACTCGCGTTCCGCTCACACTTGAGCCGTGCGCCAGCCCTTCGCATAGGTTTCTCGCACAACCTTGGAGTAAGGCACCGGGCTCACAATGGCTCGAATCTCAATTTGCTTATGACGTTCGACGGTCGGTTTTTGCGAGCCGCCACCGGCTTCACCCCACACGAGTTTCACTTCCGTGCCGACTTCGATGTCAGGATCCACCACGCCCAGCGACAACATTGAGCGTTCGTTGTAGCTATAGCCGCTAAACATGGAGAAGCCGACGGTCTTTCCGCCGCTGATTATCTTGTCGTACGAGGCTGATCCATAATTCGATTGCGGCAGCTCGATATACTTGTAGATATTTCCTGGCTCGAACATGGACGCAAACACCTTGACGACATCTTCAGCGTTCCAGGCAAACGTTACCTTCTTCCGATGCGCTTTTCCTTGCATCTTTTCGAGCGCTTCCCTCCCAATGAAGTCATGGTCGAATTTGATGAATGGCCCGTAGCCCAACGCGTAGGGCGACATGTAGTAGTCCTCAATGTTATTGGAATCGAAGCTGCCGGCGAGCGAACCAGTAGCTTCATAACTGGTAGCGGGCGACCACTGCCGGTAGGCTTTCATCTTTTCGCCGGTGTATACCGCCGGAAGCGGGGATGGAATCCATCCCGACTCAAGGGTATTGGTGGCGTATGCTCTGGCGCCAACTTCACGAAGGCCCCAGTCCTTGCCGGCGGCCACAATCGCGGCGCGAATTTCTTCGCGCTCTTCGTAGGGTCCCCAAACTTCCAATCCGGGAGCGCCGGCCATGCCGTGGCGCAGCGCCCGTACCTTTCGTCCGGCGATGTTGATCACATCCATGTTGAAGAATTTGATCTCCGGCAGCGGGCCGCCGTTCAGCTTCTCGAGGATCTGCGGAGCGTTCGGACCCTGAATCTGGTAGCGATAACAAGTGCGAATAACGGCTTTGCCGCGCGGGTTTGAGGGCGATCGATCGTCCTTTTCGACTTTGACGTTATATCCGCCGGTCTCGCCGTGGAATTGAAGCCAGTTGGCAACCGGCGCGCGGCCAACGAACACCAGTTTGTTTTCCTCGAGATGAAAAAGAATTCCGTCGCCGATCACATAGCCGTCATAGGAGCAAGGGGAGAAATGCTTGGCTCGATTGACCGGGAACTTCGCAAAGCTGTTGGTGCCGAGGTAGGAGAGCATTTTGAGCGCCTCGGGACCCTCCACGTACAGGTTGACCATGTGGTGAGATTGGTCGAAGAGAACGGCAGTCTCACGCCAGGCCAGCTTGTTCGTCGCGCCAATTTGAGAATTCAGTAGGGACGACCGGATAAACGTAGGCTCCGATCTGCGAATTGCGCAACATGGTTACCGGATTCCCAGCGGTCTGTAGCAGATCCTCCAAACTTTTCTCTCTCATTTTGCCCTCCATGTTGGACGAGTCGAGGCGACGCGTCGTTCAGTATACGGAACATCCCGAAGTTTGCAATATCCTCGAGCCGGATCATAAGGAAAATTGACAAGACCCGAGGCGGATGCATACTCTCATTGCTCCGGAATGAGAGACGCGGTGAGCGCTTCCTCAAAAGTCGTTGCGTTCGATGAAGCAGGCGTTGTCGGCTTGATCCGGCTGGACAACCCTCCCGTCAATGCCCTCAACCGTGACGTGAGAGCCGGGCTCATCGACGCGATTGCAGAAGCTTCAAAGCGTACTCAAATCAAAGCCCTGCTCATTCTTTCGGCCGGCAACTTGTTCAGCGCGGGTGCTGA
Source organism: uncultured Acidobacteriaceae bacterium (assembly GCA_963760175.1). GTDB lineage: Bacteria > Acidobacteriota > Terriglobia > Terriglobales > Acidobacteriaceae > Acidiflorens. The sequence goes on along the minus strand of CAVXBU010000014.1, from coordinate 259,899 downwards.
TCTGAAGGAGTTCGAGACTGGACTTGGAGAGCCCTCACTGCAAAAGGTGCAAGCCGCGGTCGAGGGAGCACCAGTGCCGGTCGTCGCGGCGATCAATGGATTAGCGCTGGGTGGTGGACTCGAACTGGCGATGGCTTGTCACTATCGGCTTGCGCACAAAAGCGCAAAGCTCGGACTGCCGGAGATCACGCTTGGGATCATCCCGGGCGCGGGTGCGACGCAACGACTGCCGCGGCTGATCGGCGCCCGCGCGGCGTTAGAGATGATTCTGTCGGGCACGCCTATCTCGGCGGATGAAGCGAAGTCCAAGGGCTTGGTCGATGAAGTGGTGGAAGGCGATCTGCGCGAGGCCGCATTAAAGTTTTGTGAGCGATTGGTGCAAAACGGACTCGGCCCACGGCCGACCCGCAATCTTTCCGTCGCAGCCGGACTCAGCGAATCCGATATTGCGGAGGCTTTGCGCACGCATGCCCGCACGCTAAAAGGGCGAACAACCCAGACTTTCGTGGTTGATGCGATCAAGGCAGCGACATTGCCGTTTGCGGAGGGCATTGCTGTCGAGGCTGAGCTCGCGCGGAAATCGCTCGCTTCGCGTGAAAGCCACGCCCTTCGCCATATTTTCCTTGCCGAACGCGAATCAGGGAAGGTGGCCGGTTTACCTGCGCGGGGCGAAGAAGCAGAGATCAAGCGGGTCGCTATCATCGGCGCGGGAACGATGGGGAGCGCGATCGCAATCGCGTTCGCAGACGCCGGCCGGAAGGTGACGCTGATCGACAATACGGAGGCTGCGCTTGCGCGAAGCCGGGAAATCATTGGTTCTACTTATGCATCGAGCGTCAAGCGTGGCCGCATTGTCCAGGAAATCGCAGATGAGCGGATTGCCCGAATCACCGCTGGCATGGAGCTTGCGGACGCGGCTGATGCGGATATCGTGATCGAAGCAGTGTTCGAGGACATGGACTTGAAAAAAGAGGTTCTGTCCAGGCTCGACTCGATTCTTCCTTCCGCACGACTGATCGCATCGAATACGTCTACTCTTTCGGTGACGGAACTGGGGCGCGCGACCGGGCATCCGAGCCGCGTGGTAGGCCTGCATTTTTTCGCTCCGGCAAACGTTACCAGGTTGCTTGAGATCGTGCGTGGCAACGACACTTCGGCCGAGACACTGGCAACGGCACTCCAGGTGGCAAAACTGCTTAAGAAAGTCCCGGTCGTGTCGGGTGATGCGTTCGGTTTCATTGGCAATCGGATGATGCTCGACGGATATTTTCGTGAGGCCGAGCAACTGCTTTTGGAAGGGGCCTCGCCGATGCAGGTGGATGCGGCCCTGGAGCAATTCGGGTTTGCGATGGGACCGCAACGCGTTAGCGATTTGGGCGGGAATGATGTCGGAACGAAGGCGCGAATTCAGCTTTACAAGCGTGAGAGCCGCCCCGATCCCTACTTCGTTATCGCCGACCGCCTGACCGAACTCGGAAGACTTGGCCAGAAGACTGGCCGCGGTTTCTACCGATACGAGAGTGGCAGCCGCGACGCAATGCCCGATCCGGAAGTGACAGCCCTGATTGAGACGCTCGCCTCGCAAAGAGGTATCGTCCGGCGCAAGATCGGAGACGACGAAATTGTTGAGCGCTGCCTACTGGCGCTGATCAATGTGGGAGCGATGGTTCTCGAGGAAGGAATCGCGTCGCGCGCGTCAGACATCGACGTGGTCTGGACGAGCGGCTATGGTTTCCCGCGCCACCTGGGAGGGCCGATGTTTTATGCCGACACGCTGGGACTCAGTCATGTTGCCAAGCGCATCCGTTACTATCACGAAAATCTCGGCCATTATTGGCGGCCGGCAGGACTGATCGAGCGCTTGGCAGCCGCCAACTCAAGCTTCGACCAATGGGACCGCGCCCTACTATCACGGCAGCCAGTTCTGTGAAGGCGGCGATCCCAACCACGAAGCGGTTCAAGTCGTGACTAGCCTCCGCGCAGAACTGATGAGTGCACCGCGAAACGGTGAAGCACCTCAGCCAGTTCCTCTGTCATCGACAACTGCGGTGTGTGATCTGTGCTGAGCTCAACGACCTCCGCACATGGATTCTCGGCGATCATCCGGCGCTGCAAAGCCGGACTTATAGCTCGGTCCAACGTGCACACGACGTAGTACCGGTTGATGTTGTCGAGGGCTCCTGGCGGGATGGATACAGGCGTCGCAAATGGCGCGACCGGTTGCGGACGGTGTCGTTGGATCGCCCAGGCAGCAACATCCTCCGCACAGCACTCGTACAAAGCGTGACGCGAGGCAGCGGCGGGCATGACGGCAACGGGAGGCTCTCCTTCGATCACGATGTTCGCCTGGACCTGATCGCCGGCTCCCTCTGGAAGCTTCGTCAAGTCAAGAAGGCTCTGGCCGTCCTTGGGCAAGAACGCGGTTACGTATACGAGTGCCGCAATCCGATCGCGACAACGTGCCGCTCCGTGAGTGGCAACGATTCCGCCCATGCTGTGGCCGACGACGATGGCCGGCTCGGGATTAGATGCCAGCACCTCACACAATCGGGCTGCGCACGCATCCAACGTAATTTCGCTTACCGGCGTGTGATCCTCGCCCAGCCCGGGCAAATCGAAGGCCTCTACTGAATGGTCTTTTGTCCTCAATCGTTCTATCAGTGGCTTCCAGATCCAAGCACCACAAAAAGCACCATGCACGAGGACGAATCTTGCCATCTGATCCTCCTTAATGATTTGGTTAATCATATAATTCCAGCTTGCAATCTATGCTGACGAATCGACAAACCATACGCATCGAATGGGGCGATTGCGATCCAGCCGGGATCGTCTATTTCCCGCGCTATTTCGAGTTCTTTGACGCGTGCACCCGGGCACTGTTTGAACGCGCCGGCCTTTTCAAACGCGATATGTTGAAGACGTATGGGATCGCCGGCATTCCCGTCGTAGATATGAAGGCACGCTTCATGATTCCGTCGCGGTTTGGGGACGACGTCGTCGTGGAATCGGCAGTATCAAAGTGGGGGAAGAGCAGCTTTGTTGTCCGCCACCGGTTGATGAAAGACGACGGGATGGCGATGGCAATGGCAATTGAATGCTTCGAGACGCGGGTCTGGGTCGCGCACCCCGATGGCGACGCCGACAAATTCGAGGCGCGCTCGATTCCGGACGAGGTGAAAAAGAAAGTTCGGCGGCGATTCAGAGACTCAGCTGTGCAGAATGATTCAGGCGGGATGCGCTTGAGTTTCCATTGTTGTTCCGCGTCTCAGTGAATGCCCGGTCGAGCGGAGCGCGGCTTTCGTCGTTGTTTAAATGCACGAATTTCTTGAGGAGACGAAGAAAGATTTTCTGTTCTTTCTTGTCGAGGGCCTGCAGCAAGCGCCGGCTCAACAGGCGGCCCGACGGAAGAAGTTTTTTCAATAGGGCGGCGCCTTGTGGCGTGAGTCGAAGCAGGCGAAAACGCTTGCTCCTGGCCGGCACCATCCGCTTCACGAACCCGCTCTGCTCCAGACGTACTGCCAGATTCGCCGCGGTTGAGGTGTCGAGGGCACAGAGCCGAGCCAGCGTGACCTGGTCAATTCCGGGGTAATCCTGAAGGATTCGTAACACTCCATATTGGACGGGGGTCACTTCGTAACCCACAGTTGAGTAGAACATCGATACGGCGATTTGTTGAGCACGGCGAATCAAGTGGCCCGGCTGGTCATAAACATCGTTCGATAATTCGCCGTTCCTCCTTGATTTTGGCTTTTGATGACGAACTGGGGCGGCGTTTCATCGTTTGCTTTCGCTGATTTTTGCGCCGATTCTTCGAGTACGAAAGGCTTTTCTTTAGAATTCATCCCTGAGTCCAGCACCGCGCTTGCGGCGCGGAATTACATCGGTTAGGCTTCCCCATTGAGTATACTCAACGACCCGGTAACCCTCGTGAATGCGCCTTTGCGGCCAGTGCGTTTCTTCTCTCCTGACGTCGAACTGACCCACCAAGCTGATGGAAGTTACCTGATGCGATCAGTCGAACCGCTGGCCGATTACGACCACCGGATCGGCGATTGGCTGGACCGCTGGGCCCTGGAGGCTCCAGATCGTGCCTTCATCATTGAGCAGACAAAAAACGAGCAGACCAAGAATGAGCAAACGAAGAACGAGCAGACGAAAAACGGCGAGCGGACCATCCGTTACCGCGAAGCTCGCGAGGCGGCACTGGCTCTGGCCGAGGGCCTGCTCGGTTATGACCTCGGCCCTGAGCGACCGATCGCAATACTCGCCGCCAACAGCATCGACTATGCGTTGATGATTCTGGCTGCGGTGTATGTCGGAATTCCCTTCGCTCCGATCGCGCCGGCTTATGCGCTTCAAACCACCGACTATCTCAAGCTGTCGCACAGCTTTCGTCTGTTGACCCCTGGCATGGTGGTGGTGGATGACGGCGAACTTTATCGAGACGCCATTGAAAGGACGCTCGGGGCTACCATTCCCGTTGTCGCTCTCCGCAATGTCCCACCGTCATCAAACATGATCAGTTTCGCATCGCTGCGTGGCGACGGCAGCCGGCGGGATGCCGTGATGGCAGCGGCGGCGCGAGTTGGCAGAGAAACAGTCGCGAAGTACTTGTTTACTTCTGGTTCGACCGGAGTGCCGAAGGCGGTGATCAACACGCACGGCATGCTTTGCGCCAACGCGCAGATGAAGCGGCAAGTGGCCCCGATCCTGGCCGATGAGCCGCCGGTGATGGTGGATTGGGCTCCGTGGAATCACACGGCTGGTGGCAACAGCAATTTCAGTATTGTGCTGCACAACGGGGGCACGCTCTACATCGATCCGGGAAAACCAACTCCCGCGCTGTTCGGAGAGAGTCTGAAGTTGTTGCGCCGGATATCGCCGACGATTTACTTCAACGTGCCGAAGGGCTTTGAACTGTTGATCCCCCACCTTGAAGCCGATCCGATATTTTGTGAAAACTTCTTCCGGCGGATCAAATTTCTGTGGTATGCAGCGGCATCGATGCAGCCGTCAACCTGGAACGCTCTCGAACAACTGACAGTGAAAACCGTCGGTCAAAAAATTTTGATAGTCAGTGGCCTCGGCATGACCGAGACAAGCCCCATCGCTCTGTTTGGCAACCTGTACGCGACCGGGCCGGGAGTAGTCGGGATCCCGGTGGCTGGAATGGACCTTAAGCTGGTGCCGCATGGCGACAGCTTTGAGGCTTACTATCGTGGCCCGAATATCACTCCCGGTTATTGGCGGGATCGAGCGGCCACGGAATCGGCCTTCGATGAAGATGGCTTCCTCCGCTCGGGTGATCTGCTCAGCTTCATCGATCCGAAGCGGCCGAGAGCGGGTTTGCGCTTTGATGGCCGGATCAGTGAAGACTTCAAGCTGACTTCAGGCACACGCGTGAGCGCCGGCAAGCTGCGGTTGACCGCGCTCGATGCGCTGCGGCCGCTGGCCAGCGAAGTTGTGATCGTGGGCGCCGACCGCGAGGATGTGCGTATGCTCATCTTTCCCGACTGGGAGGCGTGCGCCGAGGTCGCCGGTCTGGATCGCAATGCAACACCGGCACAGACGGCCTCAAACAAGATCCTGCGGACGATTGTGCGCGAACGATTGACGGAGCTGGCCGCGACTGGAACCGGCAGTTCCAACCGGATTGTCGCGGCGATATTGGTTGAGGTCCCACCTTCCGGCGCGGCTGGAGAATTGACGGAGAAAGGTACAGTGAACAGTCGTGGGTTGCAGCGGAACCGCCCTGAACTGCTCGATATCCTTTTTGGGGAAACGGATGATCGGGTTCTGCGCATCAATCGTGATGACGCAACGTGGTGACGCAAAAAGATAGCGGCTAGCACCTAGGCCCAAAAGGTGTAGATTGAGACGGCCCATGGGGGACGTACATGAGCACAATGGTCAAACCCAAGCGCTTTCCGCTTCCGAGCTCGCTTGAAGTAATCGCGGGAACCGAACCAACACAAGCTGCTTATCCCTATTACATGCAATTCACCCAGGAAGACGACGAGCGCTTCTGGTTCTACAACTCCATGCATTTCCCGGCGCCGATGTGCCTCTTCGACACGATCACTGCCGAGGCCGCATATTGTGCCTTGGGCGCAGCCAACACGCGAGTGCATTGCCTGCCGACAACGCTGGGCATCGACTATCGAATCATCAACGGTCGCATCTACATCGGCGGAAATGCGGTGACTGATCCAGTCGAGATTGCCCGCCGCACGGAGGAGTTCAAGCGCCGCGCCTTTTACTATTACGACAACTGGGAGCGACTGTTCGCGCAATGGAAAGAAAAGATGATGGCGCTGATCCGCGATGCGCAGAAGCTGCGGAAGGTTGAAATCCCGGAGTTCGAGCCCCTGGAGCATGTCCATGCAGGCCGTGGAGTCGCGTCCAACCATTACCTGCTCGACACGTATCAGAAAACGCTGGAAGGCTACTTCCGGATGTGGCAATACCATTTCGAATTTCTCCTGCTCGGCTATGGCGCCTATCTGACCTTTTTCGACTTCTGCAAGAAAGCATTTCCGGAGATCAGCGACCAGACGGTGGCCCGCATGGTGGCGGGTATGCAGGCTGAAATCTTCCGCCCGGACGACGAACTCAGACGCCTTGCGAAGTGCGCCGTCGAACTCGGAGTCGATGACGAGATTCGGGAGGTGCCGCTCCCGACGATATCATCGAGTACCTCGAGGGGTCAACTCGGCGGTCAGGCAAGCCTGGCTGGAAGAACTCGCGGTTTCGCGCGACCCCTGGTTCAACATCAACGTCGGCGACGGGTTTTATCACTATCACAGGTCATGGAACGACGATCTGTCGATGCCGTTCGCCGCGCTGCCGGGATATATTGCCAATATAAAAGCAGGCCGGCGAATCGAAAGGCCAGTCGAGAAACTGATGGCGGAGCGCAAGCAGCTGATCGAGGATTATCGCGATCTTCTGAATACAGACGAGGAGCGCGCCGCCTACGATCAGATGATCGGGCTGGCGCATCGCGTTTTCCCTTACGTCGAAGGACACAAGTTTTATTGCGAACACTGGTACACGAACCTGTTCTTTAACAAGATCAGAGAGTTCGGCGCGCTGCTTTCCACGAATGGCTTCTTCCCGGATACGGAGGACGTCTTCCATCTCACTCACTTCGAAGTGGAAGCGGCGATCGTCGACCTGATGACGTCATGGTCGAACGGTTCGCCCCCGCGTGGTCCATCGCGCTGGCCCGCTCTCGTCGAGGAACGAAAGGCAGCGATTGCGGAGTGGACAAAGCACGATACCGTGCCAGCTCTCGGGCCGGTTCCCGACATCATCGATGACCCCGCCATCGTGATGCTATGGGGGATTACCCGCGAGAGTCTAGACGCGTGGCTGACGGCAGGCGATCAGCCGGATTCGAACGAGATCAAGGGATTTGCCGCTTCCAGAGGCGTAGCCGAGGGTGTGGCCCGAGTCGTAAAGTCAGTCGACGAGATCGGCCGCCTGCGCCAGGGCGACATACTGGTTTGTCAAATCACCAATCCCACCTGGGCGCCAATCTTCCAGAAGATCGCAGCAGCTGTGTCGGATATCGGAGGCTCGATGAGCCACGCGGCAATCGTAGCGCGGGAATTCGGCCTGCCTGCAGTGGTTGGGACGGGCAGGGCCACGCAAAAAATCAAAGACGGTCAGCGCATCCGAGTGGATGGAGGGCGAGGCATAGTAACGATTCTCGAGTAGGCGGTCAGCTTTCAGTCTTTCCCAAGTCCAGTTCCAATTCGAAGTTCACAGGGTTGCCATGCGGTCATCGGAAAACATCAGCTGGTTCGCCGATATCACACTGAAGCATCGCTCCGCGGTCGGCGGCAAAGGCGGGTCTTTGGGCGAACTCACGCGCGCTGGAATCGCCGTACCCCCGGGTTCGTGGTGCGCACCGGCGCCTTCGAACGTTTTCTTGCCGCGCTCGAAATGGAAGAGCCGATCCGTCCGCGCGTGGAGTCTCTGCGCGAGGGTGAACTCCGCGATGGTGAGCTGGAAGAGATCACCTCACTTTCCGAACGAGTGCGCGCGCGCTTCGAAAATGCCGCTCTGCCGCAGGACTTGCAATCGGAAATCATCGAGGCGCATGCCGCGCTTTGCGGCGAGCGGCTGAGCTTGCCGCTGGCGGTGCGTTCCTCGGCGACGACTGAGGATGCGGAGGACGCCAGCTTCGCCGGCCTGCAAGACACTTCTCTGTGGGTTATGGGTGCACAGGCAACCGTGAAATATGTGCGCTCCTGCTGGGCAAGTCTCTACTCTGTTCCCTCCATCGCCTATCGCCGCAAACATGGAATACGGGAAGCAGGAGTGGCCATGGCTGTCGTCGTGCAACATATGGTCGACGCGCGCACAGCGGGAGTGATGTTCACGCGCAGCCCGCTAACCGGCGATCGGTCGGTGATCACGATCGAAGCGGCTTGGGGGCTCGGCTCGGCTGTAGTCAGTGGCGAGGTGACGCCAGACCGATTCGTCATTGCAAAGATCACCGGCGAGATTTCAATACGCGACATCTCCGACAAGCACATCCAACATTTGCCGGCGGCAGATGGTGGCAATGGCATCGACGAGGTTAAAACGCCGGAGGAGATGCGCCGTATTCCGAGCCTTAGCGACGACGAAGTATCTGCGCTCAGAGACATCGGCCGTAAGATCGAACTCCATTACGGGCGCCCGCAGGATATTGAATGGGCCATTGACCGGGACGGAAGAATCCTTTTGCTGCAGAGCCGCCCCGAGACGGTGTGGTCCGCCAAAGACGCAACGCCGGTGGCCAGACCCGCAGAGAATCCGCTTACGCATGTAATGAACATCTTTGGAGGCCGCAGATGAGCCTGACGGCCAAGGATGTGGCCGAGATCATGCGGTTGCTCGAAGATTCGAGCTTCGACACCTTGTCGCTTGAGGTCGACGGCATGAAGCTGCACCTCCAACGCAGCTCGGCCAAATCCGCGCGACCAAGCGCCGACAGTACGGCGATGCCCACGCCGACGACACTACCGTCTGCGACAACACCGCCGCGACTGGCGAAAAAACACAAGCCGCCGTCAGAACCGGGCCTGTGCGAAGTTCCTTCTCCGTTGCTTGGATTCTTTTACCGCGCGCCCAAGCCCGGCGAGCCGCCCTTCGTAGAAGTAGGCTCGCATGTCGAAGAGGATACGGTGATCGGCATCATCGAGGCCATGAAGCTGATGAACACGGTGCTGGCAGGCGTGAAGGGCGAAGTGGTCGAGATATTGTCCGAGAACGGAGCCGCAGTCGAGTATGGCGAGATTCTGCTGCGCGTCCGTCCCGAGTTGATAGCAAGGTCGTGAGCATGGCGAATATTCAACTGGTTGAGACGTCATTGCGCGATGGGAATCAAAGCCTCTGGGCCGCGCTCGGTATCGACACCGCAAAGACTCTAAGCATCGCGCCCGCGATGGACCGCGTGGGCTTCAAAGCCATCGACTTCACGACTTCCACCCACATGGGCGTCGCCGTCCGCTACAAGCAGGAGAATCCCTGGGAACGAATCCGTCTGATGGCGGAGGCGATGCCGAAGACGCCGCTGCAGTTTCTCTCCACCGGATTTCGCTTTATCTCGTGGGAGACGGCCAGTCCCGAGTTCATGGCATTGGCCTTCAGGACTGTGGTGAAGAATGGCATTCGGCGCTTTGCGCTCGCCGACCCGATGAACAATGCGGATTCGAATGTCGCGTGCGCGCGTATGGTGAAGGCGGCCGGCGGCGAATATGTTGTCGCCGCGCTCGTCTTCACGCTGAGCCCCATCCACGATGACGCACACTACGTCAGTTGCGCTCGCAAGCTGGTCGCCAGTCGTGACGTGGACGCTCTCTACATCAAAGATCCGGGAGGTCTTCTCACTCCACTCCGCGCCCGGACGCTGATCCCTGCGATCATGGAGGTGATCGGCGACAAGCCGCTCGAGCTGCATTCTCATTGCACGATCGGTCTCGGGGAGTTGGTCTACATGGATGCGCCGCAGTGGGGAGTCAGCGCAGTCCACTGCGCCTCGGGCGCAGCCTCCGACGGAATTTCCAATCCGCCATCTGAACGAGTGGTATCCAATCTGCGCGATCTCGGCCATCAGGTTGACATCGACGATGAAGCTCTCGCCGAAGTTGGCCGGTACTTCAATCGCCTTGCGGAAGCGGAAGGCTTGCCGGTGGGGCGCCCCCAGGCTTTCGACGCCGGCTATCTTCGCCATCAACTGCCGGGCGGCATGATCGGCACGATGCGGCGTCATCTCGCCGAAAACAGGTTGTCACACTTAGAGCATGCTGTGATCGATGAAATCGGCCGGGTGCGTGAAGAACTTGGCTGGCCCATCGTGATGACACCCTTCTCCCAGATGGTGCTGTCCCAGGCCGTGATGAACGTGACGCACAAGGAACGCTATGCGCTGATTCCTGACGAAGTGATCCGCTACGCGTTCGGAAAATTTGGCCGGCCCAACATTCCGATCGCACCCGAGGTGATGGACCGCATTGACTCACTGCCGCGAGCCCGAGAGCTTCAGAAGGACCCAGGCATGCCGCCGCTGCCCGAACTGCGCCGGCGCATTGGACCGGAACTCAGCGATGAGGAGTTTCTGCTCCGAGCCACCATGCCGGCGAGCCAGGTTGACGCGATGAAACCTCTCGGTGCCACGCCGCGTACATACGATCCCGGGATGGTTCCGGTGAAGAATCTGATCCGCCAACTCGCGGCCCGCCGCGACATCGCATATATCTCGGTGAGAAAGGCGGGTTTTAGTCTTGAGTTAAGTGCCACTGGAGATGCAGGAGCATGAAAGCATCTCGTCGCCGGAGACGCGAAGTGCTGGGTCCGGTCGAGGGCTTCATGTTCGACCTTGACGGCACGCTCGTCCTAACCGACCGTTCCCTGAGCGGCTACCAATTACTTCCCGGCGCAGTAGAAGTATTGACGAAGCTGAAGGCGCGAGGAATGCCGTTCGTTGTGCTTACCAATGGCACCGCCTATCCGGCCGCCGAGCAGGCACCGAAGCTGCGCGCGCTCGGCTTGCCCATTCCTGACGATGCTCTACTTACTCCCTCGACTGTAGCGGCGGACCTGATGCCGCGCCGCGGAATTGAGCGCGCCCTCGTGTTAGGCACTTTCGGTACGGGGCATGCGCTGAGAGAGGCTGGAATTGAAACTCTATCCACGGGGCAAGAAGGGGCCGAGCAAGCACAGGCAGTCTACATCGGCTGGCATCCGGACTGCGGGATGAAGGATATCGAGACTGCGGTGAAGGCAATTTGGAATGGAGCCGAGCTGTACGTCGCCTCGGATGTGCCTTTCTTCGCCACCGCGGGCGGCAAGACATTGGGGCATTCGCACGCGATTACCGCGGCTGTGCGCAAGATCACTCGTGCGCCCATGGTGCTCACCGGCAAACCGTCGCTCCATGCTTTGCGGCTGGTGGCTCGCAAACTCGGTGTGCCCATGCGCAGGGTTGGCGTAGTTGGCGATGATCCGCTGGTGGAAATGATTATGGCTCGCCGCGGAGGTGCGGTGGGTTTCGGAGTTACGACCGGTATGACCACCGCTCGAGACTGGCGAAAGCAGCCGTTGAGCCGCAGCCCACGCCGGGTATTGCAACATCTCGCGGACCTGCTCACACTAACCTCAACGTCTTGAAGGACGATCCAGATCATGCACGGCTGAACTCTCGCCACTCCTGGTTAGCGTCACCCTTTACCAACTGAATGCCTCGCTGATCCCGTCATGGTTTCGCCGGGCATGATGCATACATTCTCGCGTGGTGGTTACAGAAATGTGCCCTCGAACGCGGAAAACGTATACATTTTTTGAGTTGACAATCAAACAATTTAGATGGTAAACACCTTTGCGGCAGTTGGGGGCGGATCTCACAAAAGAGTCACAATATCTCGGGGCTACGCCCTGGCACGTGTCGTACGTCTTCTCCTAGGAGGCGCTAATGAAACGCTTTTCGACGGTTCTCTGGGTCCTGCTTGTTTTCGCCGTTTTCTCCTACAACGCCCATCGAGCATTCGCCCAGGGAATTGAAAGCGCCCAATTGAACGGAACGGTCACAGACCCGAGCGGGAGCGTTGTCGCGGGCGCTTCCATCACCGCGCGCAACACGGCGACGGACACGACGTACAAGGCAACGTCGAACGCCAGCGGCTACTACGTCATCGCGAATATGCTGCCCGGTACCTATGAGCTACGAGCATCCGCCACCGGATTCGCCAACTACACGCAGACCGGACTTGCGCTGACGGTTGGTCAGCTGGCGACCATCAATGTAGCCCTGCAAGTCGCGGCTAAGGGCGAGACCGTCGTGGTGACGACCGAAGCGCCCACCATCGAACCGACCAGGAGCGAGATCAGCCAGGTCGTGGAAACCCAGCAGGTCCAATCCCTCCCCACCAGCAGCCGCGTGTTTACTGACTTTGCTCTTCTCACCCCGGGCGTGGCCACCAGCCGGACCAGCCTCGGAACCACCTTCACTGAGTTTGAGGTCACGCAGATCTCCTTCGGCGGCATGCGCTCCTTCAGCAATGAAATTACGGTGGACGGCGCCGACTTCGTCAATGCTGCCAGCGGCATTCAGCGCGCTACTCCTCCACAGGACTCGGTACAGGAATTCCGCGTCGTGAACAATAGCTTTGGCGCCGAATACGGGCGGGCGGTTGGCGGCATCGTCAACATCGTGACCAAGTCTGGCACCAACAGTCTGCACGGGTCGCTCTACGAGTATTTCCAGAACAGCGCTACCGATGCCCGCTCGCTCCTTCAGCCCGCTCCGCTGCCGCACGCATTGCGCCAGAATCAGTTTGGCGCGACGCTGGGCGGCCCGGTCGTCAAGGACAAGACTTTCTTCTTCATGAACTACGAAGGGAAACGAAGCGCCCAATCGCCGGTCTATCCGCCCGATCTCGTCAACAATATCCTGCTCATCGACCAGGCCAAGGCGCTCATGGGACTTGCTCCGGAAGGCTGCGTTGGCGCGCTCAACTCCTGCTTTCCCGGTTTCGCGGGCATTCCCGCTAACATTACGCAAGCCCAAGCCTTCGGATTCCTCAATGGGTTCCTGAAAACTGGAGATGACGACTTCGGCTTTGCGCGGATCGACCATCAACTCACCAAGAACAATCGTCTAGGCCTTCGCTACAACGTCGAAGACATCCGCGCGCTCAACGAACTGGTTGGCAACACGCTCGACGGCGGCGGCATCGGCGTTCCCAGCGGCGGTCGCAATCTGTACGTGCGAGACCAGGCGGTGGTCGCCACGGTGAACTCGGTGCTTTCGCCCAACGTGGTCAACACTGTGCTCGCGCAATACGCGCGTCGCCACTACAACTTCGTTGGCGCCACTGGCCAACCCGACTTCAGTGTCCTGAACGATCTCGAGATAGGCCACAACTTCGGAACCAACGACCGGCTCTACGAAACCCGCGGGCAGCTTTCCGAGTCAGTCTCCTGGGTCAAAGGCAATCACATCGTCAAGTTCGGAGCCGACGGCAACTATCTGTCGAGTCTCGAGAATTTCCCGGGGTTCACTCCCGTTCGGATGCTCGTGCCGGGTCTAACCTGTCTCGCAAATTTCGCGGAATATTTCAACGGGCTGCCAGGAAGCGGAGCCTATCCGACTACTGGTACACAGCTCGACGCCAATGCCGCAGGTTGTGCGGTTCCGGGAGACAATGGCGTTGTGTTTACTTACCTCGGCACGCCACTGCCGACCGACCCCAATGTTTGCGCCGCGCCTCTCCCCAACTTCGCTTGTTCGCCGACAGTCACGACGGCCAACCCACTCAACGGTGGTGGTTTCCCCAATTCGAGCTGGGCGAATGCCTATCCGCCCCAATTCTTTAACCGCTACAGCCGGCTTATCAACCACGGCTATTGGGGCGGCTTTATTCAAGACCAATGGCGCATTGCTCACAACCTCACGCTGAATTACGGTCTGCGGTGGGATGTTGAGTCGGGCTTGGCGCAATACGTAAATCCAGACTACAACGGATTCCAGCCGCGCCTCGGGCTTGCCTATTCCCCGGACTCAAAGACCGTGATTCGGGGTGGTTTCGGCATATTCTTTGACCGTCAGAACCTGACCTTCTTCTTTGTTCCGAATACTCAGAAGATCGTCGCGGGCTACGAGTGCGGCAATCACCCTTCCGCAGCGGTCGCTGCCGGTTGCAACGGTGGTTACATTCCCGGCGTGGTCATTCAGCCGCAGCAGTATCCCAACATCATGTCGAATCTGGGACAGGCCAGCCAGGGCTATCAACTCTTTGGGTTCCCGCCGAGTCCAGGCATGGGAGCACCTTGCGCGGGCGTCCCGCAGGCCCCTTGCCTGGCTGCCAATGTGATTCAGACGGGTTCTTACAGTAGTGACTTTCCGGTCGGAATCTCAATGGCGGGCACTTGCTTCACGACCGGCGCTTGCGGCGTTGGTGAAGGAGGAATGGACCACAACTCCCGCACTCCCTATGCCGAGCAGGTCAGTTTTGAGATCGATCGCCAATTTCGCGGAGGCTTGGCGATGAATGTGAGTTACCTGTTCGTTGGGGCACATAAACTCGTTCGCGGAAATAACATCAACGTACCCTGTCCAGCTGGCACCACCAAATCGGCGCCTCCGACCGACCCGTTGCCAGAATGGGTACCGGGAATACTCGACGCCAGTGGCACTCTCAGCCCGTGTACTGGCACTCCCACGCTCGGCACCGGCGCGCTAGCCGGTTTGGGCCCCTTTTTTGGCGGCGCCCTCGGCTCGGGCTTGCAGACGCTGAGCAATGGACTGGACGATTACAACAATGACGTAGCCAATGCCGGCTACAACGGCGGAACCCTGACGGTGATCGAACGCAGAAAGAATTTCAATCTGACCGCGAATTACACCTATTCTCACGCCATTGACAACGGCAACTTCACCACCTTCATCAATCTGCCGCCGAACCAGTTCGACTACAGCTCGGAACGCTCGAACTCCAACCAGGACGCTCGGCACCGTTTGGTGATGAATCTCACCGCTTTTGCCCCCAGCAATGGCCCGTGGCGCAATTTTCAGTTCAGCAGCATCGTCACCTTGCAATCCGGTCGGCCTTTCACGCTTTTCTATGGCAACAACACCCTGAATGACGTTGCGGGTGGCGCAACCGATCGTGTCGGAGGCGCGCCGGCTTACAGCAACTGCCCTGCAGTGCAGGACTGCCAAACCATGATCCCGAGGAACACCTACATCGGCGATCCCGAATACAATTGGGATCTGCGGATTGCGCGGGTCGTCCATCTCACGGAACGAACGCAGATGGAGCTAGCGTTCGATGCGTTCAACGTCCTCAACCGTCCGAACGTCGATGAGGTAACGTCAGTGTACGGCTCGCCCGTATTTTGCGGCGCGACGCCCAGCATTCCGGGCCACTACAAGGATGCTGTCAGTCGCGCAATCCAGGCGCAATCGGGGACCATGGCTTGCCCGAACGGAGGTATCACGGTTCCGGGAGGAAGTGTGGCCCTGACTCCGATCGGTACAGGTCTGTTCATCCCAACCTTGCCGAATGCTAACTTCGGTTTGCCGAGGACGATGCTCAACGCACGACAGCTGCAGTTCTCGTTGAGATTCTCGTTTTGAGGCGAAACTGGCCGGCCCGAAACAGACCGCACGGCCTGCGGACAGCTGACTGAGATCAGACTGCTTTAAGCAAACTAGACTCTCTTGAGGGCTTTTGTCGGCGAGCGCAAGTCTGGACTTCTGTTCGCTTCCCGGGAATGGGAAGCCATCTCGTCATCGAACATCGTCCGTCGCCATCTGCACACGACCCTGAAGCAACCGAACCGAATGCGCCGAACCGCGCCGAAGAAACTGAAATGTACCAGGCAGCCTAAACAATTGAGAGGTCAAGAGAAAGATTGGTCGGGGAGAGAGGATTTGAACCTCCGACCCCCTGGTCCCGAACCAGGTGCTCTACCAGGCTGAGCCACTCCCCGACTGACCACTGGAGGACGGCCACCACCGGAACGAAGTGGCGACTCGAACTCAGACAGTATAGCATTCTGCGGCGAGATCATTTCGCTGGCAGACCGGTTCCGTCCTGCCTGTCGACGGGCGCGCAAAGGCTGCTACAATCTTGGTCACTGTCGTCCTTTTTGGCGCTATTAAAACGTTTCTATGCTGGCTTTTACTAGTGGAAGGCTTCTGACTCCGACCGGCGCCGTCGAGCGTCCTCTCATGCTCGTCGAGCAGGGACGCGTCCTCGAAATCTACAGTCGAAGCAGCCGGCAGCTTCCCACCGGAGTTTCTATTTCCGATCTCGGCGATGGCCTGATCGCGCCGGGTTACGTAGACCTTCACATTCACGGCAGCGCGGGCTACGACGTCATGGACGATACCGCCTCGGCGCTGCCGGCGATCGAACAACTGCTCGCGCGCCACGGGGTCACGAGTTATTTTCCGACCACTGTCACCGCTTCGATGGATAGGACCTTGCGTGCACTCGAACGGCTGGCGAATGCGATCGAAGAGAGTGAACGAGCTCGCGAACGAGATCGCGATCAGGCGCACGAACGACAGCTTGCGGAAGGCAAGCCCCGCGCGCTCCCGCTCGGAATCCATCTTGAGGGACCATTCATCAGCCATGCGCGCCGAGGGGTTCATCCCCTCGAAGATTTGCTGGCTCCCACGCTGACCTTGTTCGAGCGGTTCTGGCAGGCGGCTCGCGGACGCATTCGCATGATGACCATCGCTCCCGAACTGGAGGGCGCGACCGAGGTTATCGCCGAAGCGGCGCGGCGCGGGGTTTGCGTGAGCCTGGGACATTCCGACGCCGATTTTGCGGCGGCCGAACGCGGAATCGCAGCGGGAGCGCGCCACGCGACGCACACTTTCAATGCCATGCGTCCGCTGGATCACAGTACATTGGACCATCGCAGTCCCGGTATCCTCGGTGCGGTGCTTACGGACGGCCGCATCAGCGCGGACATCATCGCCGACGGCGTTCATCTCGATCCCGCGATCGTCAAACTCGTTGCCAAGGCCAAAGGCCCGGAGCAGACTGTTCTTATCACGGATGCAATTTCGGCAACCGGAATGCCAGAGGGCCGCTATCGCCTCGGATCCCTGGAAGTGGATGTTCGAGACGGCAAGTGCATGGTCGATGGCAAGCTAGCCGGAAGCGTTTTGACCATGGATCGCGCCGTACGCAATCTCGCCCGTTTCGCGGAATGGGATCTGGCTTTGGCGGTTGCGTCTGCCAGCCAGAATCCTGCGCGGGTGGCGCGAATCGCCAATAAGGGTGTTCTCGCGGCGGGAGCTGACGCTGACTTCGTTGTCCTCAACCACGAAGGCGAAGTGTTGCGGACTTTTATCGGCGGAGTGCAATGTTTCCCGACATGAAGACTGATTAAGGAGAGTAATGGCTGAGACGCGCAAATTTCCGCACCACCTGATCCGAGAGATTTTTGAGCAGCCCGACGCTTTGCGGCGCACCATTGAGCCGCGCGTCTCTCTGTCCGACGGACGGGTTCGCCTCGACGAAATCCATATCTCGCGCGAGGAGCTGCGCGCGCTGCGGCGGATTAACATCGTTGCTTCCGGGACCAGCCGTCACGCGGGGATGACTGGCCAGTTCATGATGCAGGAACTCGCCAGCGTGCCCGTGGAAGTGGATTACGCGAGCGAGTTCGAATATCGGAATCCAATGATTGGGCGGGGCGAGCTTAGCATCTTTATTACTCAGTCGGGAGAAACCGCCGACACCACCGCAGCGCAGCGGGAAGCCCGGCAGAAGGGATCGCGCACCATCGCGATTTCAAATGTTGAGGGCTCGACCATCGCCCGCGAAGCCGACGGATTTATTTACACTCACGCTGGTCCCGAGATCAGCATTGCCTCGACCAAGGCATTCACCGCGCAGATGGCGTGTCTGTTTCTCTTCGCGCTCTACCTCGGCGAAATCAAGGAAACGGTGGCGAAAGCGCTGGCCCAGCGTTACATTGGCGAACTTCTCGCGCTGCCGCAAAAGACGGAAACGATCCTGGCGGCGTCCGATCAAGTGGAGCAACTGGCTGAACTTTATTATCGTGTGGACGATTTCATGTTTCTCGGGCGCGCCATTCATTACCCGATCGCCATGGATGGGGCGCTCAAGCTGAAAGAAGTTTCCTACATTCACGCCGAAGGCTATCCGACCGGAGAAGCCAAACACGGGCCGAACGCTCTGATCGATTTCCGCTTGCCGCTGGTCATGATCGCGACCTGTGATCCCAACGATACTGGCTCCGTGCTGCGCTATGAGAAAAACGTCAGCAACATGGAAGGATTCAAGAAGCAAGGTGCGACCGTGATCGCGCTGGCAACCGAAGGTGACACAACCGTACAGCAACTGGCGGATCACACCATCTTTATTCCCGCAGCGCCGGAACTGTTGTCGCCGATTCTTGAGATCGTCCCGCTGCAGCTGTTCGCTTATTATGTTGCGGCCAAGCGCGGGCTTGATGTGGATCGTCCCCGGAATCTGGTGAAGGCCGTCACGCTGGAGTGAACCAGTTCTCAGTTCTCAGTTCTCAGAGAATGCCGGGTACCCCCACCCCCCAACCCCTATCTAGGTATATTAGAATCATCGACTTAGCGAATTACCCCTCTCAAAGTCTTGAGCGGAATGGACTTATTGGTAAAGTCTTGAGCGCGTGGGAGTTAGTCCCGGGAAATGGGGTGTTCAGCCGGGTTCGACCTCGCAAAGTATTGATTATAAGTACTTTATTTGTAAAGTATTCATGGAACACGACTTAGGTGAGTTGCAAGTTGCATCCTGTCGCCCCTTGGGGCTTGGGTCTGCGGGCTACCGGTACCCACGCTTGCGGCATGGGCTGCATTCTCCCGCCGCTTTGCGGCTGCGGCGGGTTCCTTTTTATGTTGTCAAAGAGCGAATGCAGAATTGACTGCTACTTCTATTCTATCGTGGGGTGTCAAGGAAAAAGACCGGCCATCGAGGTAGGTTTAACCCAGTGAAGGGACCTGCGAACTTTGGCTATGACGCTACCGCGAGAAAACGGCTGTGTGCGGCAAACCTGGCCCTTCCCAACTATTTGGTCAGGCTGGCAGTCCAATCCATCACTACGGACATTGGCGTCAAGGCCGATTTCAGTTGCGTGTTGATCAAGAACCGCTGACCGTCTTTGCTTACATCGTAGGAGAACCGTTCGGAGGTGGCGACCATTTCGCGGGGATTGGCCTGGAAGAGCACCACCGGGCTTCCCGCATCGAAGTTGGCACCGATGGTAACGGGCGTGGCCATGATCTTGCCGTCGGGCGCGAGGTAGAACAACTCTTTCCCGTCGCTTCGCCATTTGGGCTGTTCCCCGCCGGCGCTCGACACTTGCCACTTTCCGTGCGCCGCAGGAAAGGAAGTTACGTAAATCTCCCATCGTCCACTTTCATTCGAAGCATAGGCGAGCCATTTGCCATCGGGTGAAAAGCGGGCCACATTCGGGGCAGAGGCTGCCTTCAGAAAAAGAGTCGGTGCGAGTTCGGGAAAAGTCAGGTACCACAAGTCGGTAGCCGCGTTGATAGATGACGTATTTCCCGTCGCGCGACCAATCGAGTGGATAGCGATCGGGACCTTCCTGCGGGATCAACTGCTCTTCTTGCGACCCGTCCGCATTTTTCACGTACAAGTTGAATCTCTTGGCGCGGTCCGAAGTAAACACCAGCCTGGTCTCGTCCGGACTCCAAAGAGGCGTGGAATCGATGGCGGGATCGAAGGTCAGCCGCTTGGCGCTCTCGTTTTCGAGATCGTAGGTCCAGAGATCGGTATTGGTAGTGGCAAGATCCATGGCGTCGGCGGCAACGAACTTCCCGTTCGGCGACAGGGAAATGTTGCCATAAACACCCGGCTTCGTTGCGACTCCAACTTGCTGCCCCTTGCGGTCAAACCAAAGCAGTTGCGACGCTCCTGTGTCGCCGGATGATCTCTGAGCGACCAGAACGCCGCTCTCGGAACTGGCGAACACCGCCCTCTGAATTCGCGGCAAATATTCAATTTCTGTGAGAAAAGGAGTAGGTTCTCCGCTCAGTGCAAGTTTCGTCGCGTCGAACCGTTGCGCAAAAAGGGTTTGATCGCGGTAGAAGAGCAAATAACCAGGTGCGGCATAAGCGGCGTTCGCTCTGGCTTGTGTAATCAGGTGCTTCTCGCTCGAATTCAAGGCACCCACATAAATGGAAGAGAGAGTGCTCCGGCCGGAAAGGTCCATAGCCAAATATAGAAAGTGGTTTCCGTCAGGCAGAAAAACGGGCCAGCGGTGACTGTCTTCCGCATGCTCTCTGTCTGGAAATGTGATTTGTGTTGGCGTACCTCCGGAAGCGGCGATTCGATACAGGCCAAATCCCAACTGTCCGGTGGGAGTAAAGATGATGACTCCGTCTTTGTTCCATGCGCCGCCGCGGCCGGTCGGAGCGTCGCAGAGCGTTTGCACGGGCCCGCCTGATAAATCGAGCCTCTTTAATCTTCCGTCTGCAAAAAATCCTAGCGACTTGCCGTCGGGAGACCAGAACGGAAAATTAGCTCCCTCAGTGTTGGGAATTGCCTTCGCCTGGGGAGCGCCGGGTTCGTAGATCCACAAAAGGTTTTTTCTCTCGGAATCGCGGCCAACAACGGCGACTGTGTGGCCATTGGGAGACACAGCCAAGTCTCGAGCCGAGAACGGAAGGGGTGCAGAAAAATATTCGGTTCGTTCAGCCGGGCGGCTGGCGCGCCACCAGATCACGGATACGATCAAAAGCAGGGCGAGTACGCACGCCACAGCTGCCAGAATGGCTTCCCGTTTCGTTCGTTTGTACTCCGCGGGCTTGGCAGTTGGGGTTTTGCCTTCCGCAATCCAATTCAACTGCAGACTAAGGTCATGCGCAGTCTGGAATCGGTCATCAGGATTCTTGGCCAGGCAGGTTGCGACGACTTGCTCGAATACAGGTGGCGTGAGGGGATGAGTCGCAGTGATTGGCTCAGGCTCTTTCTCGAGGATGGCACTGGCAACGCTGATCTGGCTGCGGCCCGCAAACGGCCTGTTGCCAGTGACCATCTCGTAGAGAATCGCGCCGAGCGCAAACAGATCCGACCGAGCGTCGGCCTCTTTGCCCTCGAGTTGTTCCGGGGCCATGTACTGGATGGTGCCGATGATTGCCCCCGCCGTCGTCAACGGAGACATTGGACTGGCCTTGGTCATCGTGCGGGCTGCGGACAAGAGAGGCGGGCTGGATCCTGAGACACCCAGGCTCGGGCTGTTGGCCTTCGCCAATCCAAAATCCATCAGCTTGGCGCCTCCGTGCGTGAGCATGATGTTGCCCGGTTTCAGATCGCGGTGCACAATGCCTTGCCGATGCGCAGAGGTGAGGGCCCCCGCAATGGCAATCGCAATCTTCAGGACTTCAGGGAGCGGCAACCCCCCTTTGCACAGTCTTTCGGCCAGGGTCTCGCCTTCCAGGAACTCCATGACCAGATAATCGATTCCGCCTTGCGAGCCGATATCGAAGAGATGGCAGATGTGGGGATGGTTCAGTGCAGAAATTGCCCTGGCTTCGCGCTCCATGCGCTGTTTGAGTTCGGGCGACGAGGAAAGATGGGAAGCAAGAACTTTGACCGCTACCGTTCGATCGAGGCGAGTATCGAGAGCGCGATACACTTCGCCCATACCGCCCTCACCTAGCGGCGATTCGATTTCGTAAGGGCCGAGTTTTGTGCCAGGGCTCAGAGCCATGTGTGCGCCGCAATTATATTCCTTCGCTTCGGCACTTCAATCGCGGGATTAGAAAAAGCAATCTGCGGAGGCCGTCCGATCAAGAACAAGAGGTCAGTTCCTGAGCATCGATCGCGGTCACTTCCCCCATGACGGGCATGCCGGAACTAATTCGGCCTAAGCTAGCGCTTACGGGGCAGAGCCGCGTCACCACACGAGTTTTTCAGCAGCCTGTAACGACACCGAGGCGAGCCAACCGGATGCCGAACGGTGGGCGTCCTCCCAGCAAAATTCTTCGCGATTGCTTATGATGAGAGGTTGCATTCCTATTCGTGAGGTCAGCAGTGGCTGAGACGCAACCGACTAACGGTATCGAAGTACTAGAAACGCGGGAGTGGCTGGACTCGCTCGATTATGTTCTCTCGCACGGCGGACCGAATCGTGCCGGACGCCTCTTGCAGCAACTGGCGCTGCATGCCCGGAGTGAGGCTGGAATCAACTTGCCGTTTTCGGCGACCACTCCTTACCAGAATACGATTCCTGCGCGGCAGCAACCGCCGTTTCCCGGCAGCCAGGAGATGGAGCGCCGCATCAAGAGCCTGGTGCGGTGGAACGCCATGGCCATGGTCGTCCGCGCCAACAAGATTCAGGAAGGCATTGGCGGACATATTTCCACGTTTGCTTCGGCGGCTACGCTCTACGAAGTCGCGTTCAATCATTTTTTTCACGCAGCCACGGACTCGGGCGACCGCGATGTTGTCTATTTCCAGGGACACGCTGCGCCCGGAATGTATGCGCGCGCCTATCTCGAGGGCCGCATCCCCAAAGAGAAATTGGAGAACTTCCGGCGCGAGTTGAAACCGGGCGGCGGATTGTCGTCCTATCCGCATCCCTGGCTGATGCCTGACTTCTGGGAATTTCCGACGGTGTCGATGGGACTCGGCCCGATTCAGGCGATCTACCATGCGCGCTTTATCAAGTATCTCGAGAATCGCGGATTGAAAACTTCGACCGGCGGCAAGGTCTGGGCGTTTCTGGGCGATGGCGAAATGGACGAACCGGAATCGCTCGGCTCGATCACGCTGGCATCGCGCGAACGCCTCGACAACCTGATTTTCGTGGTCAACTGCAATCTGCAGCGGCTCGATGGGCCGGTACGCGGCAACGGCAAGATCATCCAGGAACTGGAAGCGATTTTCCGGGGCGCGGGATGGAACGTCATCAAGGTCATCTGGGGCGGCGATTGGGATCCGCTCATTCAGGCCGATCGCGATGGCTTACTGGTCCGGCGTATGGGCGAGATCACCGACGGACAGTATCAGAAATATTTCGTCGAGAGCGGGGCTTATTTTCGGCAAAACTTTTTTGGCACCGATCCCCGGCTGCTGAAAATGGTCGAGCATCTTTCGGACGAGCAACTCGCCCGCATGCGCCTCGGCGGCCACGATCCGATCAAGGTATACGCCGCGTATAAGGCGGCGGTTGAGCACACCGGATCTCCGACCATTATTCTCGCCAAGACCATCAAGGGCTACGGACTGGGCGAAGCGGGTGAGGGCAAGAACATCACGCACCAGCAGAAAAAGCTGAATGACGATGAGCTGCAAATCTTCCGTTCGCGCTTCGGCATTCCGATTCCGGACGGTGAACTGCACAACGCGCCCTTCTATCGTCCGGCCGACGACAGCCCGGAAATCAAGTACATGCAGGAGCGCCGGAAGCAACTGGGCGGCTACATGCCGGTGCGGAAAGTGCGCGCCACTCCGCTGAAGCCGGTTCCTGAATCGCTCTTTGAAGAATTCTACAAAGGCACGGAAGGCCGCGAAGCTTCGACCACCATGGTGTTTGTGCGCATGCTCTCGAAGTTGTTGCGCGACCCTGAGGTCGGGAAGTTCATCGTGCCCGTGGTTCCGGATGAAGCCCGCACCTTCGGCATGGAGGCGCTGTTCCGCCAGGTCGGAATCTATTCGAGCGTCGGCCAGCTCTATGAGCCGGTCGATATGGATACGCTCCTTTATTACAAGGAAGCGAAGAACGGGCAGATTCTGGAAGAAGGCATCACCGAAGCGGGATCGATGTGCTCGTTCATCGCCGCGGGTACTGCCTATGCCAATCACGGCATCAACACGATTCCATTTTTTATTTATTACTCGATGTTCGGATTGCAGCGCATCGGCGACCTGATCTGGGCCGCGGCCGATATGCGCTGCCGCGGTTTCCTCATCGGCGGCACGGCGGGACGAACGACGCTGGCGGGCGAAGGCCTGCAGCATCAGGATGGACACAGCCACGTGCTGGCGCTCGCGGTGCCGAATCTGCTGGCTTATGATCCGGCTTTCGCCTATGAGATCGCCATCATTATTCAGGACGGCATCAAGCGCATGTATGTCGACGGCGAATCCATCTTCTATTACCTGACGGTCAGCAACGAGCCGCTGCCGATGCCGGAGATGCCCGACCAGCCGGGCCTTCGCGAGGGCATCCTCAAGGGTTTGTATCGCTACCGGACTTCGGAAAAGAAGGACGCGAAGTTGCGCGCGCAGCTGCTGGGCAGCGGCGCCATCATGTTTGAGGTGCTCAAGGCGCAAGCGATTCTGGAAAAAGACTATGGCGTCGCGGTCGACGTGTGGAGCGTCACCAGCTACAAGGAACTCTATAAGGAAGCGAACGACTGCGCGCGCTGGAACATGCTGCATCCGACGCAGAAGGCGAAGGTGCCATATGTCACGCAGACGCTGAAGGGCGCGTCCGGGCCTTTTGTTGCAGCGTCGGACTACATGAAGGTTCTGCCGGAGAGCATCGCGCAGTGGGTTCCGGGCAAGCTGGTGTCGCTTGGCACGGATGGGTTTGGACGCAGCGAGAATAGGGCGTCCCTGCGGGACTTTTTCGAGGTGGACGCGAAGCACATCGTGCTTGCCACGCTGCATGCATTGGGCCTTGAGGCGGGACCGATGGAGAAAGCGATCCGCGATCTGGGAATCGACCCGGAAAAACGCAACCCGGCCACCAGCTAATGGAGAGACGGGCGTCTCGCCCGTCCGCGACAGCGCAAGAGAAATCGAGGGACAAGGAAAGAATGGCAACGGAATTTAAGCTGCCCGAGCTGGGCGAGAATATCGAGAGCGGCGACCTGGTCCGCCTGATGATCAAGCCCGGCGCCAACATCGCTGAAGGCGAGCCGGTGATGGAGCTCGAAACCGACAAGGCGGTGGTGGAAGTGCCTTCGTCGGTGACGGGCACGATCGGCGAAATCCGCGTAAAAGAAGGCGACAAGCTGCGGGTGGGGCAGGTCATCTTCACGGTTGAAAATGGAACTGGGGCCGGCGCAACGCCCGCTCCGAAAGTGGCGACTGCGCCAGCCGACTGTAGTTCCCGCAGCGGCAATTCCCGCAGTCCCGATTCCCGCAGCCCCAGCGCAGACGGCTCCGCGGCCGCACCCCATCCGCAGCTCAGCCCGCACCTCGGCCAGACCGGCGAGCCAAACCTCGCCGTCGCCGCACGCCAGCGAATTCAAGCTGCCTGAGCTGGGAGAGAACATCGACTCCGGCGATCTGGTGCGGCTGATGATCTCGCCGGGCGCGAGCGTCTCTGAAGGCCAGCCGGTCATGGAACTCGAAACCGACAAAGCCGTCGTCGAAGTTCCTTCCACGGTCAGCGGCGTGGTGCGCGAGGTCAAGGTCAAAGAGGGTCAGAAGGTCAAGGTTGGGGAGGTCATCTTCACGCTGGAGGGTGGCGCAGTCGCGCCTGTCGGAAACTCCTCGCAAACACGAACCGGTCGAACATATGTCCGGGCAGCATGGCGCGCGGCTCGCGTTCCAGTTAGCCATGCGCGCCGAGGGCAAAACCGAAGAACAGGCGCTGCCTCCCGATCAGCCGCAGGCTGCCGACACCGGAATTCAGCATGCCCGTGCAACTGGGCAAAGTTGCGGGCACGGAACATCGCGACCCGGCGCCGGCGGCGCCGCACGTGCGTCGTCTGGCGCGCGAAATTGGCGTCGACATTCACAGCGTGCAAGGCAGCGGCCCGGGCGGACGCATCAGCGAAGACGACGTGAAACTATGCGCTAAGACTGCTCTGGCAGCGGCGGCAGCGGCAGCGCAGACTCCACGCGGCACGCTTTGCCGAACCCGAACTGCCGGACTTCTGCGAAGTGGGGCAAGACGGAACGGGTTTCGATGCGCGGAGTGCGGCGCAAAACCGCCGAGCACCTTCGTCAGGCCTGGAACACGATTCCGCACGTCACCCAGCAGGATCGCGCCGACATCACCGAACTCGAGCAGTTGCGCGCCAAGCTTCGCGCCGCGAGCCGAAGAAGCCGGGGGCAAGATGACGGTGACCGCGATCGCGCTGAAAGTCTGCGCGTCGGCCCTGAAGGTCTTCCCGCAGTTCAACGCCTCGATTGACATGGCGAAAGAAGAAATCGTCTACAAGCAATACATCAGCATCGGCGTTGCGGTCGACACCGATCGCGGACTGCTGGTGCCGGTGATTCGCGATGTGGACAAGAAAAATATCGTCGAGCTGGCGGCGGAGATGACGCAGCTGTCGAAAAAAGCGCGCGACCGCAAGCTCACCGCCGAGGAAATGGAAGGCGGGACATTCACCATCACGAATCTCGGCGGAATCGGCGGCACCGGCTTCTCTCCGATCGTGAATCATCCCGAAGTTGCCATTCTCGGCCTGTCGCGTTCGCGCATGGAGCCGGAGTGGGTGCAAATCAAAGATAAATTCGAGCCGCGCTTGATTCTTCCGCTCTCGCTCTCGTACGATCACCGGTTGATCGATGGAGCCGACGCCGCGCGTTTCCTGCGCTGGATCGCGGAAGCGTTTGAGCAGCCGTTCCTGCTGTCGGTGCAGGGATAGGTGCTTGCCGCACTGGTCGAGTGTGCGCGAAGACGACACTTTAAGAATTGTCATCCCGAGCGAAGCGAAGGATCTTGCACTCGAGCTAGGCAGTATCCCTCGCTCCGCTCGGGATGACAATACAACAATTAAGGGATACCTAACGAAATGGCAAACTCTTCGAATCTCCGTGTGGCAGTAATCGGCGGCGGTCCCGGCGGATACGCCGCCGCATTTCTGGCTGCCGACCTGGGCATGAAAGTTACGCTGATCGATCCGGAAGTGAACCCCGGCGGCGTCTGCCTGTATCGCGGCTGCATCCCGTCGAAGGCCCTGCTGCATGTGGCCAAGCTGCTCGAAGAAGCCGAGCAGGCGAAGAACTGGGGCATCGAATTTGCCGAGCCCAAAGTCGATCTGGACAAACTCCGCGGATGGAAAGAGGGCGTCGTCAACAAGCTGACCGGCGGACTGGGACAGCTATCGAAACAGCGCAATGTCGCAGTTCATCCAGGGCAAAGCGGCATTCGTGAATTCGACCACGCTGAAAGTTACGAAGACCGCGCGGCGGCATAACGAAGAGAATCTGACTTTCGACCGCATCATCATCGCCACCGGATCGCGTCCGACCGTCGTGCCCAGCCTCAAGCTCGACAGCCCGCGCCTGATGGATTCAACCAGCGCTCTCGACCTCCCCGACGTTCCGAAAACGTTGCTGGTCATCGGCGGCGGCTACATCGGACTGGAACTCGGATCGGTTTACGCCACGCTGGGCACCAAGGTGACCTGCGTGGAAATGATGTCCGGCCTGCTGCCCGGAGCCGACCGCGACCTGGTGCTGCCTTTGCACAAGCGCCTGGAAAAACTTTTCGCCGCGATCCTGCTGAACACCACCGTCAAATCGCTCAAGGACGAAAAGACCGGCATTCGCGTAACCCTCGAAGGTCCCGACGTAAAAGAAAAAGAGCAGGTTTTTGAGCGCGTGCTGATGTCGGTGGGACGCCGTCCGAATTCCGAGATCCCCGGCCTGGATAAGACGAAAGTGAAAGTCAACCAGAAGGGGTTCATCGAAATCAACGGGCAGCGCCAGACCGCGGATCCAACAATCTACGCCATCGGCGACGTCGCCGGCGAACCGATGCTGGCCCACAAAGCAATGCATGAAGGTCGCACCGCCGTCGAAGCCATCGCCGGCCAGAAAGTTGCCTTCGAACCGAACGCAATTCCCGCAGTCGTTTTTACCGATCCCGAAATTGCGTGGGCTGGGCTAACCGAAACGCAGGCCAAAGAGCAAGGACGCGAGATCAGCGTGGCCAAATTTCCGTGGGCCGCTTCAGGGCGCGCCGTCACCATCGACCGGCCCGAAGGCCTCACCAAGCTGCTCATTGATCCGAAGACGGAGCGCGTGCTCGGCGTCGGCATTGTGGGCGCGGGCGCGGGCGAACTGATTGCCGAAGGCGTGCTGGCCATCGAAATGTGCGCGCTGGCGGCGGACGTCGGCATGACCATCCATCCGCATCCGACGCTGTCGGAGACGATGATGGAATCGGCGGAAGTCTTCTACGGGCAGGCCACCGACATCTATCGTCCGAAGAGGTAGTAGCGTAATTAGGCTGCGAGCTTCGAGCCGCGAGCTACGGGCAAGCCGGTTTACTCGAAGCTCGAAGCTCGAGGCTCATAGCTCGCAGCTCGGCCGCTCCATATTGGAACCTCGATGAAAAAATTGGCGCTGTTGGTTCTCGTCGTTTTCCTTTCTTTCCAAGGCCTGGCGGCCCAATCCGTGACCAGCCTGCTCCCAGGTGGGGCGCATACTCAAGCGCCAACTCCCGCGTCTGCCGATCAACTTGGCCGCGACACGCCTTCGGGAACCGTGCTTGGATTCCTGCAAGCCGCGCAGGGGGGAAATTACAAGACCGCCGCCGATTATCTGCAGATGAGCGCCGCGCACCGCCAGTCGCAGGGACCGGAACTCGCCGAGAAGCTGAAGGTGCTCATGGACCGCTCCTTCGTCGGCGGCCTCCGGCGGCTCAGCACCCGTTCCGATGGTAGCCCGGAATTTGGTACCGCCGATCAGCAGACCATCGGCATTTTTTCCAACAGCGATGCGGACGTTCCGGTTGTGCTGGTTCGGACCAGCGATCCGAATTCTGGAAAAGTCTGGCTCTTCTCTTCCGAGACCCTGAGCAGAGTCTCTGAGTTGTATGACAACCTCAAAGCGCACCAGATCGAAAATAAACTCCCGCAGAGCCTGGTGCAAAATGTGTTTCTCGGGATGCCGCTCTGGCAATGGCTGGCGCTTTTCGCCGCGATCCCGCTGACGCTTGCGATCGGATGGGCAGCGGTTCTGCTGCTGGCCATCCCCCGCCGGTTTTGGCTCAAGTACAGAAATCGCCCAAATCTGAACGCTTACAGCCACCTGTCGACGCCGCTGCTGGTCTTGTTCAGCGCGCTGGCTCACCGCGTGATCACCGGCTACTTTGGCTTGCCGCTGTTGCCTCGTCTTTACTACTACCGGATCATCGGGGTTCTCATCGCCATCGGCTTCTTCTGGTTTTTGCTTCGTGCCACCAGCCTGGTGATGCAGCGCTTGCGCATTCGTGCCATCAGCGCGGGGCGCATCGGCACTGGAACGCTGATGGTGCTGGGCCAGCGGCTGCTGTCAGCACTGGTGGTGATCGTCGCCATACTGGCCATGTTCGCCATCCTGGGCTTCAATCTGACCACGCTGCTGGCTGGCCTCGGCATCGGCGGCATCGCGATCGCATTCGCCGCGCAGAAGACGCTTGAGAATCTCTTCGGCGGAATCTCCGTTCTCGCCGACGAAGTCATCCGCGTCGGCGACAGTTGCCGCTTCGGCGATCGGGTTGGAATCGTAGAAGATATCAGCCTGCGCTCCACCCGCATTCGTACCAATGAACGTACCGAGCTTTCCATCCCCAACGGCGCCCTCGCCACCATGAACATCGAAAATCTCACCCGTCGCGACAAAATTCTCTTCAATCCCACGCTCGGGATTCGGTGTGAGACGACAGCGGACCAGCTCCGCTATCTGCTGGCGGAAGTCCGCCGCATGTTGTACGAACACCCAAAAATCGAGAGCGACACCGCACGCATCCGCTTCGCCAATTTCGATAACAGTGCCTTGAGTCTTGAGATCTTCAGCTACGTCCTGACTCGCGACTTCGCCGAATTCACGGCCATCCGTGAAGACCTTCTGCTGCGCATCATGGATATCGTCGAGAAATCGGGCAGCGGCTTCGCCTTCCCGTCGCGGACCTTGTATTTTTCGCGCGATTCCGGCCTCGACAAGGAGAAAACCGCCGCCGCCGAACAGCAGGTCCAGCAATGGCGGGACCAGCACCAGTTGCCGTTCCCCGATTTTGCCCCGGCCGACAAATCGGCCTTTCGCGGTTCGATCGTCTACCCTCCGCCCGAGTCGGCGAGCGGAGGAAACAGGCAGATTCCCTGAAGCTTTTCTTGAAACTATAGGCAGCGCCCTGCTTACCCCGGTAACTTGCGGCTTTCCGAGCCGGTTCCTAGCATGGGAGAGCCATGCCTCATGCTTTGCTGTTGTCGCCGGATGACCAGGCAGTCAGCTCCATTACTGGTGTTTTAGAAGAGATGTCAGTAACTTGCGAGCGTCCGCTGGACGGAGCATCCGCTGCCCAAAAACTCAATTCGCAAAGCTTCGACCTGGTGCTGGTCGATTGCGAGAATCTGCCCGCAGCCAAATTGATTTTTGACGTTTGCCGTCGCGGAAAAAACGGCAACAACCCGGTCCCGATCGCCATTGTCGATGGCCGCGCCGGTTTGCCCACTGCTTTTCGTCTGGGCGCGGAATTGATTCTGACCAAGCCGGTCGCGAAAGACCAGGCCCGGAGCACGATTCGCGCCGCGGTCAGCCGTGTGCGAAAAGATGTCCCGGCCAGCGAGAGCGTTCCGGCGCCGGCTGCGAGCGCGGCCTTTTCGAGCCCGGTAACACCCAGCGCGGTGACGCCCGGCGCAGTGACGCCCGGCGCGATTATGCCCGAAGGGCGCGCCCATGCGGCAGCCGCCGCTTCTTCGCACGCCGTTTCTCCGCTCGCCGTTTCTTCGCAACTGACGAATTTTGCAGAACCTGCACCCAGCTTCGTTCCGGCCGCTGCGCCCGCAACGCCCTCGGCGCCGGTCGTCAAGGCCGTGATGCATTCCGCTGTGGAGGAAATCGCCGCACCGGTCGCTCCAGCACCGGCTGCTCCAAAGGTGACGGCTCCAGCAGTTTCGGTAAGTTCAAAATCCACGCGTCCACTGGTGCCGTCCGACGATCCCGTGCTCAGGGAACTGGAAGATTCGGAACTAGCCTCGGAACTCGAAGCGTCCGACCTGCAAGCTTCCGAGCCGAAAGCTTCAGACCCGCCCAAACCAGCCCCGACCCGACGCGCAGCCGAACCAGTTGCCCCGGTCTTTTCGTCCTACCAGCAAAAGCAGAAACCACGCGGTTCGCTGGTGGCATTGCTGATACTCGTGCTCGCCGCCGGCGGCTTCTATGCCGCGTGGATGTATCAACCTGGATTCCGAGACATCGCCCAACCGCAGATTGATCGGGTGCTGGCACTGGCAGGCATGGCGCAGGCGCATCCACAGCAGAGCCCCCAACCGGCCCCTGTAACAAATCCCGTGAAGCCTCCGGCTCCGCTGGCTCCGGCCAGTAACTCCGCGACCGCACCGGAATCCTCAACCGTCCCGAATCAGACGCCCTCAGCGGCCCCGGATTCCGCAACCAGTTCAGCCGCTCCGACCGCTTCTGTCCCGCCGGCAGCGACTCCAACCATAGCCGCAGGCACGGCAGTGGGCACGGCCGTTGCGCCGCCAACTTCCAAGACCGCGAACACGGCAGCGCCACTGGTCACCAAAGCGGAAGCAAGCAAGCCCAGCGACAGCAAGAAAGAAGCCGCGGCAGCTTCTTCCGACGCCGAACTACCCGGGGAGAGTAGTGCGATCATTCTCTCTTCCAAGGGCGCGGAAAAACGGCTGGTTCGCAGCACTCCGCCGAAATATCCCGCGGCAGCGCGTGCCAGTGGAGCGGATGGAACGGTTGTCCTCAAGGCGGTGGTGAATGAGTACGGCAAGGTTGAGGGCCTGCGACTGGTCGAGGGAGACGCTACCCTGGCGGTGGCAGCGATCCAGGCCGTGAAGCAGTGGCGTTATCGGCCCTACGTCCGCAATGGACAAGCCCCAGCCCTTCCAGACGGTCGTGATCGTCGACTTTCAGCGGCCCTAGAACGTCGTTAGTCGTTAGTCGTTAGTCGATTGCTGCTCGCAGCCGCGAACGGCCAACGACCATCGACTATCGACCGGCCCTCAGTCAATTACCCCCGTAACTTGCTGGTTACCCACCACATTACCTAGGATGGCCTCATCATGGGTTACCAAGCTTTACTCTTCTGTCCCGATGAAAAACTGGCTCGCGTCGTGAGTCAGGTGTTCAGCGAACTGGACTTCACCGTTGAGCCGGTTCATGAACCTTTTGCCGCGGTCAAGAAGTTGATGACGCAGCGTTACGACGCCGTCGTCGTGGACTGCGAGAACGAGCAGAACGCATCACTGCTTTTCAAGAGCGCAAGAAATTCCGGCTCCAATCAGAGTTCACTGGCCATCGCTTTGGTCTTAGGACAGGCGGGCGTGGCCAAGTCTTATCGCATTGGCGCCAACCTCGTGCTCACCAAGCCGATCAACGTTGAGCAGGCCAAGGGAACGCTGCGGGTGGCGCGCGGGCTTTTGCGGAAGAACGCTGATGCTGCCGGCGTCAGCACGCGGCCGCTCCTGCAACGCCGGCAAGAACCGCTCCCGGATCCACCGGCGCTTCATTCCAACCGGCAGGCCGAGGCGCGGCAGCGATTGATGCGTCACCGGTCTCTTCCGAGTTTGAACTTGAAGATCGAGATCCGTCAGCGACCAGCGAGTCCAGCCATTGCAGCGTCAGCAGAAGCCGTGATCGAACCCGAGCTGGTTCCCGCCCATGAGCGCCAATCGAGCCTATGATGGCGGTTGAACAGCCGGAAGAAACGTGGCAGGCGGTCGAGCCGGCGTAAACACGCTGGACGTAAACAAGCTGGACGTGACCAGGCACGACGCAGTCAGCAATTACGATGCGGCTGCCCCATCCGTTAGCGCTCAAAACACCGGTTCCGCATTCACCTCTGCCCGGGGATCAGCGGCAGCGCCGGCGCCGGCAAAGGAAGTAAAAGCTCCGCCCGCAAAGGAGCACAAGGTCGTTGCATCGGAGCCCGCCGCGAATTCAATGTCCGGTTATGTTGGGAATGCCCCGTCTTTCTCCGCATTCGGCGAAGAAGATTCCGAAGGATCGGGCGGCGCGAAAAAATTCCTGATCGCTGCCGTGGTTATCCTGGCTCTGGCCGCGCTCGGATACTTCGGATATGGGAAGTTTGCCAAGCCCGGCAGCGCCCCAGCTTCGCAACCCATAACTACGCCACAGAACTCCGTGCAGCCTGCGCCTGTTGCGCCCGTGTCTTCTCCAGCGACGACGCCTTCGGCGAGCACATCTGGCTCCGCGAGTTCCGCAACCCCAACCTCTGCTCCCAAGACGACTAAGGCGGCACCGCTCGAAAAACCGTCGGCAGGCACCAGCAATTCCCCGGTAGCTTCTCCGGTAACAACGATCACGCTTGATTCTGAGCCGGTAACGAAGAAGCCCGCTTCGGCGCCCATAGTTGTGAAGTCGAATTCCACGGGGACCAAAACGAAGGCCCAAAGCTCATCCGAGGAGTCCGCGCCTCAGCTCCCCAGTTCGGTCGCCGATGCGTCTAGCGACAGCAACTTGAGCAGCCTGGTTTCCGTACCGTCGAGTCTGCCCAAACCCTCACTGGCAACAATAAAGGTCTCTCAGGGTGTGTCCCAGGGACTGGTGATCAAGCGGGTGCAACCAAAGTACCCGCCAGCCGCGCTCGCGGTTCGTGCCCAAGGCACAGTACAGATCGAGGCAACCATCAGCAAAGATGGCAACGTCACCAACGTGAAAGTGCTCAGTGGAGACGCCGTTCTTGCGCGCGCGGCGGTGGAAGCCGTCCGCCAGTGGAGATACAAGCCGTATTATCTCGATGGCCAGCCAGTCGAAATCCAGACGCAAATCTCGGTCAATTTAAAGAGAATTAGGAAGAGCAGGTGGCAGGTTTCGGGTAGGCAGGTTCTGCTTTTCCTGAGACCTGGCACCTGACCCGAACCTGGTCTTAGTTCAGTTGCTCATCCAACGCACGGTGCCGCGGACGGCCCGGATGCGCACTGATGCTGCGGAATTTGTGGTAAAGTCCGTGCAAATCTTCACTCAGGCTCCGCACCACCTGCATGCAGAAATCGCCGTGCTCACGCAGAAACTCCAGGAACTCTTCGCGCGGAATGAAAGCCGCCTTGGTGCGCTCACCCGCTTCGGCGGTAATCCGATATTTTTCCCCTGTCATGCTCTCGCCCAGCCCGAGCATGGTTCCCGGCCCGACGACCTCCAGAAGCTGCTTTTCACTCTGGCCGGACGGCAGCAGGACGCGAACCTCGCCGCTCTCCACCAGATAAACGCCCGTCACCGCGGAACCCTGCTGAAACAGCGTGGCGCCTTTGGCGAATAACCGAACCGATTTGATCCCTCGAAGAGCCTGCAACAGTTCGGGACTCAACCTGCCTGGCATGGGATGCGAAAACACGATTCTCTCCCTCTAGCCTCAGCCTGCCCTGCGGACATTCGGAACCGCACGTGTGATGTCTTGACGGCTCAAAATGACAGGAGGCTGGAAACCACTGGCCCCAGATTACACCTATTAAGGGCCGGATGGTGGATGATTCTGAATAGTTGTCGACTTCAGGGTTGGGATTTGGATTGGAGGCTTTTTGGTTGGCGCAAACCGGGCTGGCGGCGTCGCCCGCCCCCACACTCTCTTATTCGCGTTCTAGAGTTTCGTCGATTGGGGTCTTACCGCCTTTGTCGACGCTGATCATTTTGTGGACCGGCTTGAAACCGGTCAGCGTGATATCCACGATGTAATTCCCCGGTCCGAGCATGACGTCGACTGGCGACATCTTATCCAAGAGCCGTTGGTTGATTGCGATCTGCGCGCCTTTCGGCTGGGTGTGAATGCTGATGGAACCCATGCCCGCCGTGCTGTCCCCGCCGTGGCCGAACATCTTGTTGAACTTGCCCACCGTCCTCATTTCATCGGCATTGCCCAGCGCTCGGAGCGCCGGCGAATACTGGAAGTTCTGCGCCGGACCGAGATCGGCAGTGACCGTCTCTTCGAGGTATCCCTGCTTGCGCAACAGAACTGTGTGCTTCCTTTTTCCACGGCGAACTGCGCCGGAGTCACTCGTCCGGTAGACTTGCCGTCCATGATGATCTTAGCGCCCGGCGGCGTGCTGTTCACCACCATCAGCGCGTTGATCGGCGCCAAATGAACTACCAGAGACGATCTGCTGCCGGCAGCAACGTCAACCGACCGTGTGTCGGAGGAATAGCCGGCCTTGCTGACCGATACGACGTGCTTCCCGGGACCGAGGTTCGCCACCGTAAACGGTGTAACCCACGACGGATCGCTTTTCCCGTCGACCTGAAACTGCGCGCCCTGCGGAGTGGAGTCGATCAGCGCCTGGCCGGGGATCACGACCGGCGCCGGGGCTGGCGCGGGCTTCCGTCGATTCTTGGCGTTGCGCTTTTCGACTTGGCGTACCGTCAGGCTCGGTTGGGCCTCCATAATGGGCGCAGACCGGAGCAGGAGCCGGATTCTCGACTCGTGGAGCAACCGGAGCCTGTTCCACTGGCTGCTCTTCGCTTTGACTTTGCTTCGCGGCTTTCGTGGGCTGCGGAGCGACCGTGGAACCGTCGTCTTCCGAGTGGACATGAAAAAAGACCGCGATCGCAATCAGCAGGATCAGTCCCAGCGCGCCCAGGATGGAATAAAGCATCAGTCGCGGCGGAACCGTGGCGATTTCCTGCATTGCCTTCCCCGCGACTTCGCGCGGCTGGATTCTTGGCTTCTCTTCTGTTTT
This sequence comes from uncultured Acidobacteriaceae bacterium, assembly GCA_963760175.1. Taxonomy (GTDB): domain Bacteria; phylum Acidobacteriota; class Terriglobia; order Terriglobales; family Acidobacteriaceae; genus Acidiflorens. The sequence continues at coordinate 224,306 of CAVXBU010000014.1, read as the reverse complement.
GCGCGGATTGATCTGGACTGTCGGGCGCGGCGCCTCAACCGGCTCGGGCATGGGCGGCGGGAGAACTGGCGCCTTGAGCGGAGGCATCTCTGCCATGTCAGAAAAGCTTGTGCCGGACGAACTCGGCGCCGGCTCGGACATCATCGGATCCACGGCCACGCTGGGCGATTGCTGCTCATATTTCCGGGATTTCCGGCTCCACCACCGCCGCCGATAAAACCGGGCTGGGCTCAGCCTGGGATTCGGGATCGCTTACGGCAAATTCGCCCATGGGTTGCGAGCCAGAATTCGAATCGGACTTCGTGACGGGCTTTTCGAGCCATAGCTCGAACCAAACCCTGGATCAGATTTCGAACCATAACTCGAACCATAATTCGAGCTAGAGTTCGAACGTGCAACGCCCGAATCAGGGTTCGCATTCGGCGCGCGCCTGGCGCCACCCGCGCCCGCAGCGGCCGCCGCGGCTCTGTTTTCAACCGCTGGCGGATTGGCTGGCGCAGCCGCTGGTGTAACCGGCCGGGGTGCAGCCGGTCGAGCTGCAACCGGTCGAGGAGGAGCTGGAGCAGCCGGTTTAGGCGAAACCGGGGGAGCAGAAGCCGCAGGCGGGGCCACGCTTGACGGCGCCGACGCAAACTTGCTGGCCGCCGCCGCGCGAGCCTCCGGATTCACCGCAACCTTGGGCACCTGTCGTCAGTCCTCTTGGTATCGGGAGCGGTTTTCTTGTTCTCCTTGCACTTCTCCAGGTCATCCACCAGTTCGCGCGCGCTCTGGTAACGTTCCACCGGATCTTTCGCCAGCGCTTTCATGATCAGAGCGCTCACCGCCGGATGAATCTTGGGATTCACGGAAGACGGAACGGCGGGCGTGTCATTCTCAATCCGGCTGGCTAGCGTAACCGGATCTGCCGCATCGAAGGCCAGCCGCCCAACCACCATTTCGTAGAGGATCGTGCCTAAGGTAAACAGGTTCGATCGCAGGTCAATGGTTTCTCCGCGGACCTGCTCCGGAGAACAGTAGGGCAGGAGCCGTCCCAAGCCTTTTTCCGTTCCCATGTCGATCAGGCTCATGTTGGAGATGCCATAGCCGAGGATTTTGACCATCCCATCCCACTGCACCATGATCTTTGCGGGCTCCAGCGAATGGTGGGTCACGCCCTTCGCGGCGGCATGTTCCAGAGCGCCGCAAACCTGGCGCGTAATGTCGAGCAGATCCCAGATGGAGAAGCCTTCTTTGCGCGCCAACATGGTGGCGATACTGTTGCCCTGGATGTACTCCATCGCCGCGCAGAATTGGCCGTCCATCTCACCCGCGCCGTAGAGCAAAACAATATTCTGCAGGACGAGATCGCGCGTGCTCTCGCCTTCGGCGATCAGCGCCTCCACGAACGCATCCGCACGCTCGCCGAGCGGCTCCAGACTTTGCGTCTTGAGCGCCACGACCTGATTGGTTTCCGTGTCCATCGCCTTATAAATCACGGCGGTGTCGGACTTGGAAAGCTCACTCTGAATTTCGAAACGGCCAAACATCGTTGCCATTACAATCGCCCTCGCGGCGATAAGCCGCACTTCACCCCTGAATATGGAGTTACTAAGAACAGGGGGAGAACCATCGCTAGAATACCGCTAACACCTGCACAATTGAGAGTTACGGAGGTAACGAAAAAGCAGCCGTGAAAGGCCGCTTGGGCTGGCTTGCGACGGGAAGCGCTTGGTTGCTGCCTGGTTAGAAAGGGGCCGCGTGCGCGGCCCCTTTTGCCCTGCTAATTGCCCAGCTAGCGACTAGTAACTAATGACCATGTCTACCTTGCGCCAGGCCTGCGAGCTGCGCGCTAACCTCGGGCAGCACCGGCGTGCCTTCCGCTTGCACCGCGTCCAGCAACGCCGGATCCAGTCCCAACGCCTTCACGATCGTCGGAGCGACCTGCCTGGTTGCCGCTACGGCCGAGACTGTCTGCGCCGTAAAGCTTGGATTCGCTACCAGCAGCATGACATTGGTATCGTCATGCGCGAACCCGCCGTGATCGCCGATCATCGACGTGCTGCCGGAGTAGGTCACGCCCACGTTCGGCGTCACGATAATGTCCGGCGTCCGCGGATCCTCGCCCGGGCTCCAGTCCGCCCACGTTGTAGTTCAGCGCCAGTGACGGCCCGTAGTAGATCTCGCCCATCCCGATCGCTGCCGCATTGTTTTCGAGCAGTTTCCACAGCCGTGGCTCACGCTCACACCCTTTTTCAGCCAGAGCACAGACACGTCGTCTTCGGTTGCGCCAATGCCAGTCGAGTTCAGCGGCGATTCCGAGAAGGGAATGAGCATCGCCCAGCAGCGTTGCCGGCGTATTGGTGCCGTCGGCCACGTAGCGGGTCGGGTCGATAGGCGATTCCCCGTGCTTGGCCGTGATGATGAGCAGCGTGTCGTTCATAGATGCCAGCATCCTGAGCGCGTTGACGATTTCGCCGATCGCGACATCCACGTACTCGATCTCCTGCACCAACTCCGCGCTGGGCAAGGCTGCCGCGTTCTGGTAACCGCCCGCTGCCCACGCCCGCTTCAGTACACGGATTCTCCGACGTAAACCGATTGGAAGTTCATGCCGAAGACCGCCGGTACGACCGCCGGCGCGCCCGAGTGCGTCTTGCCCGCGATCTGATTCAGCAACGCATACACCTTGATCGCGTCATAGCACTGGATGTTTTCGAAGCTGGCGTTCCACGCCGACTCGCCTAGCGGGTCGCGGATCGGGTCGCAGGAAGCGCCTTCCAGTGTCTTTACTCCGGGCAGCGGCACCACCGTCGAATCGACCTCCGGTGAATAATAGTCATCCAGGCCGGTGCCGCCGGGGCCACCCACAAACGAGTACGAGGGTGCTTATCGATCCATGCCGTGTATCCGCCCGCCGCATGGATCACACCGAAGGCCGTGTTTGTCCGTATGAAGTTCCACGGATACACCGGGGCGCAACCCGTCGCCGGGTCGCGCTCCAGCTTTCTTCGGGTCGATCGAGGCGATGCCGCCCTCGGTTAGCCCAGCACCCGGTGCACCGCCGTTCAGCTTGGTATCGTCCAGGTCAATGCCTTGGTCGTTGTCGGTCGTGGTTCCGGTCGGTGTCCCATAGGGCGTGCAGGGCCCTCCCGCCAAGCCAGTGCCCGTTGTTTTCTGCCGGCGCATCGAGCGACCGGTCATACGCGACGTCATAGTAAAGGCCAGTCGTCTTCGGCGTGCCGCCAGACGCCAGCGCCGCCATTCCGGGAAAAGAGTCCGAGGGTTTTGACGACTCAGTGTTCACATAATTGATCCCCGTCTGGCCCAGCGCCGCCATGTTCGGGCAGTACGGGTTCCCGCCGTTCGCGCCCGCAATCCCGTGCGAGCAATTATAGAAATCGACCGCGTGCATGCCGTCGATGCTCAACAGCAGCACGTGCTTGATCTTTCCCGAACCGACGGCGTTCTTATCACCGTTCTTATCAGCCGCCATTCCATACGTCGACAACGCCATCATGAATGCCAGCGCAACTCCAGCCTCTACTAGCCTGTTCGCCTTCATAATAAAACCCCCACGAAAGTATAAAGAGGGTGGGAGCAGCGAATATTACGCGGACGTTAATTCTCCACGAAACCTCAGCGGTCCCGGTCCCGCTTCGGTATTCCGCCGTTCTCCTGGATTCAAGATGGGACTGGCAATCGGACCCGCGAGGTTGTGACCCGGATGTTCTAAGAGCGGGTAAGAACCGGCACCAGTCTGAATACGAATAGCTTACTAAGTTGCGGCCGCGGCCACGTCCTTCCGGTCTTCTGGATTGGCTGACGCCTTGCAAGTTCACCCTTGGGCCGACCATCCCCTGCTCTCGTTCCCGTTATCTCGTTCTACTGGACATGCGCTTGCCCAAAAGCCGCGGGAAGGCACACGGGTGATTGCTGACCAAGAGGCTACCTGAAATGAGTAACATGAATGCACCCGCAGCTTCCGCCGCCGTCGCAAACGCACTGCTTATCTCCGATGATGTGGTCACGATCAAGCAACTCAGGGAGTCTATGCAGCAACTGGCCATGTCCCAAGAGATATGTGCCGAGGTTCCCGCAGCGCTGGCCCTGTTGAACCAGCGAAAGTTCGAGGCCGTAATTGTCGATCTCCATCTGGCAGGTCAGGCGAATGCAGTCCTGGAAAAGGTACGCCGCTCCCCTTCGAATCGAACTGCGGTGATATTCACGGTCAGTGACAATGATGCCGAAACCTCCAGCGCGTTCAAGGCGGGATCCAACTTTGTGCTGAGGAAGCCTCTTTCCCCGACTTTGGTTGACCGAAGTTTCAGGGTCGCATATGGTCTGATCCTGCGCGAGCGCCGCCGCTACTTCCGCTGTCCGGTTAAGATCCCGGTGGTGATTCACATCCCAGGCATGCCGGAAGTTCACGGCCAGACTCTGAACATCAGTGAAAATGGGACTCGCAATCGCTACCTCGGTCTCAGTCCTGCCTGGAGTTAAAGTGCAGGTGCACTTCGCCCTTCCGGGTGATGAATTGCGGTTTGTGGTTGAAGCGACGATCTGCTGGTCGAAAGAATCCTACCTGGGATTGCAGTTCGGCTCCGTTTCACCGCGCCTGAGCGCGGTATTACAAGAATGGCTCTTACAGAAGCTGGAAGAGAGTTTTCCCCAGTCCCTTGCCGACAAATTCCGGAACCTTCAGAGCTGATCGCGGCCGTAACCTCTCAAGAGACCGTCGCCAAAATCATTTCGGAGGAGTGATTCAGACAGCGCCTGTTAACCATTTCTCATGGTGACATCCCTCCCTTCGTAACTCTTCCTACGTTCCTTCAGAGCCGGGAACCCGTGGAAATTGGGCGAGAATAGTGGTACGGCATGAATCCGCAATCATTCCAACAAGTCGGCCGCAATAGCCCCGAGGCGATTCCGACCGCGATGCGTCGGATCGAAGGCCGTGAGTGGTGGCTGTGGGGCTTCGCGGTTGCGGTAACCCTGGCTTTGACCTTGGGAATTATTTCCTTCACTTTCCCCTGGTTTAATCGGGAGACCGACGTTGGCTACTGGTTTGACCTCAGGGAATGGGTCCGCGGGCTGGCGGCTCTGGTATTGCTGTTCGACTTTTACGCGATTTATCAGCATCTGCAACTCCACCGTATTCGACGCCAGCTGGCGGAGCGCGATCAGCTTTTTCAACTCATCAGTGAAAATGCCGACGATATGATCGCGCTGGTCGATGGCGATGGCCGGCGGCTGTATAACAGCCCTGCCTATCTGAAGGTTCTCGGGTATTCTCCCGAAGAGTTGAAAGCCACTTCGTCAATCGAGCAAATTCATCCCGACGATCGCGAGCGCGTATTGAAAGCAGCGGAAAAAGCGCGCCTGAGTGGTCAGGGAGAACGGATGGAATACCGGGTACGCCATAAAGACGGATCCTGGCGCACTCTGGAATCGACCGCGAGCCCGATCCGAAACGCAAAAGGGCAGACCGACAAACTGGTCATCGTGAACCGCGACATCACCGAGCGCAAGCGCGCCGAAGAAATGCTGGCCCACAATGCATTCCACGACGGGCTCACCAACCTGCCGAACCGGGCTCTGTTCCTCGATCGGTTGCAGCACGCGCTAAGTCTCTCGAAAAAGCACTCGAACTACAAATTCGCCGTGCTGCTCATCGATGTCGACGAGTTCAAAGTCGTCAATGACAGCCTGGGACACTCCGCCGGCGACGAACTGCTGATTCAAATCGCGCAAAGATTGAGGGATTCGGTGCGGCGGGTCGACACCGTCTCGCGTCCGCGCATGGCCGACGTGCCCGACCGCGTGGCCTATAACAACGCCACCGACAATGACAACGACAACGATGACACCCTGGCCAGACTTGGCGGAGATGAGTTCACCATACTTCTGGACGATATCGAAGACCCCATTGAAGCGGTTCGGGTTGCGGAACGAATTCAAGAGGAACTGGCGGCTCCCTTTGTCATCAACCAGGAGGAAATCGTAATTTCGGCAAGCATCGGAATCGCTTCCAGCACCAGCCCTCACACCCAGGCCGAGGATCTCATGCGCGACGCGGACATCGCCATGTACCGTGCCAAGCGGGCAGGAAAGGCCCGCTGTGAGGTTTCTGACACGGCCATGCATGCCAATGCAGTGAAGCGCTTGCGGCTGGAATCGGACCTGCGCAAAGCCCTCGACCAGGGAGAATTCCGCGTCTTCTACCAGCCCATTGTGTCGTTGCAGACCGGCAAGATCGCGGGCTTCGAGGCCCTGACGCGATGGCAGCGTCCGGAGGGCCTAGTTCCGCCGATGGAGTTCATCGGGGTTGCCGAGGAAACCGGGCTCATCATTCCCATGAATCGGAAACTGCTGCGGGAAGCCTGCGAACATCTCCGCTCCTGGCAATCTGAATTTCCTTCCACCCCGCCTCTCGACCATGAGCGTGAACGTCACCTCCAGAGAGTTCGCGCAGGCCGATCTAGCCAGCGAGATCGGCAAGATGCCTCGAACTGACCGGGGTTGAGCCCGGCTGCTTGCAAATCGAAATCATCGAAACGATCGCCATGGGCGATGCGGAGAGATCCGGTTACGTGCTGGCGCAATTGAAGGCGCTCGGCGTGCGCTTGAGCATCGATGATTTTGGCACTGGCTATTCGTCGCTCAGCCGCTTGCGCCGCATTCCGGTGGACACTTTGAAAATCGACCGGGCGTTCATTTCGAATATGGATAGTGACCGGGAAAATCGCGAGATCGTCCGGGCCATCATCACCCTTGCGCACAATCTTGGTTTGAAGGTTGTTGCCGAAGGCACCGAGACCGAAGCGCACATCAATTTGCTCAAGGAGTTCAACTGCGAGATGGCCCAGGGATACTTCTTCTCCCGGCCCACCGACGATCGATCGATATTGCAGCTCCTGGCCGGCAATCGCAGCGCCAGTGCAGCGGCCACCGGCGGCTAGAATGAGCAAGCACAGCATCAGGCAAGGCAGAATTCGCAGCCCTCGCAAGTCAATTACTCGCGCTGGCGCTCGATGGTTGCAACGTCACCTCTTGTTCATCGGCAGTCCTCACCACCTGGAAAAAATCGCGCAAGGCAGGGTAATACTGCGCGTCCATGAGCATGATGTCCACATTCAGTGCCCGGTGCAGTTCGAGCGTATCTTTCTTATTTTCCGCCTCTGAAGTGTAGACGACGACATTTCCATCCTTCTTCTGTGGCGCGGGCACATTCAGGATCTGCCAGCCCACTGGCAACTCAATGGTCACGTCGTCCACGCGCTGGAAGGGAAACGCGAAGTAGATCGGGTATACGCGCTCGGCGTGATCGAACAAGTGCTTCTCCGTGGCCCCGAACAGGCCCACCGGCAACAGGGCGCGGTGGCCGGCCCCCGACACCCACCCCGGCACCTTCAGCGTAAATTCGGCAACCATGGCTGGCGATGAACTTTTCCAGTCAGGCTGGTTCGCAAGTTCGACTTCAGAGGCGCCGGGAATCCATTCCTTGACTTCGTCCTCGAGGAACTTCTTGCGCGCGGCCTCGTCGGCGAAGCGCTCTTCCACTCGCCGATGCGACGCCTCCAGCCCTGTGAACGTTGCCTTCAGTTTGCCTTCGAGGTCGCCCGTATCCGTAAGTTTGAGTTCCGCTTGGCGCTCGATCCCGGACTGAGAGCTGGCGGGCAAGGTCGTTTTGATCCAGGCGCCGCCGTCTTTGTCGAGTTTATATCCGCCCACTCCCGTCTCGCTCCAGGGCAACATCCCGAACGGCACGAACTCAGATCCCGGATCAAAATACAAGTCTTTCCCGTTGAGCTTCACCAGAACAACATTCGAGTTCAGCCGGTTTCCGTCAAGGGTCTTAGGAGTGAAGAAGTAATTGGACCGGTCCGACACCCACACGCCGTAGGTTTCAATGCCCGCCGCGCGCGCCAAACCGGCGAAAAGCCATGTCAACTGCACGTTGTTGCCGCGTTGCCATTTCCACACTTCCTCGACGTTGTGCGGATATTTTTCCTTGTCGCGCTGCTTCTCCTGCTCCGTCTTCTCTGCTTCGTAAGACAGGTTGCGCAGTTGCTGCACGCGGGCATAAATCTTTTCCAGCTTTCCTTCCGGCGAATCGCTGGGCGAAACAATCTGCGCCACGGCCTGCTCCATGGCTTTGGGCTTCCCGATAAAGCTTTCAAACCAGTCGTTACATTGCTTTCCAAACTGCTTCCAGTACTTGTCGGGATCGTTTTCGAAGGAGTTGGTATAGATAAAGTCCACTCTCTCCTTCAACTCGTTTTCGGGCGGCATGAAGTCTTCCACGTGAAATGCCGGAATATCGTTTACTTCAAGATGAACCTCACGATTCGGTTCCACCACGGGTTGCACACCAGGCGGAAGTTGGTAGTGCAGGCGAAGGTGGAAGGAAGTGCCGGTGCCTGGCTTCAGCGAGAACTTAGCGCTCCTGGTGAACAGTTCGTCACTCAGGATCCAATGCGAATCGAACACGTAACCTGGTGGGAAGTCGATCGTGTAGAAGTATTCGATAATGCCGCCCACCGCCACATCGGGCAGGGTGAAGGTCTTGGCCAGATACTTCACTCCCCGTGCCTTCACGATCGTCTTGTCGAATACCTTTCCGTCGAAATTGACGATCGAGCCGTCGGGCTTTACGGTGCGCGCGTGAAGCTTGATGATGCTGATTTCACTCTTCCTGTACGGAATTTCAATGTCCGCATACTTGCGCCCTTCTTCCGTCAGGATCTTGACGCGAAAATAAATGTCTTCATGCGTGCCAGTCGCGACAGATCCGCCAGCGACGGACCCGCCGTCGTCGCGGTCCACTTCGCGGAAGATAATGATGGCCGGCGCACCTGGAGCTTTCGGCTCGCTCGTCATCCTCAATTCATCCTGAGATACAGGCTGAAACCCAACCGCCCAGGAACGTGCAGGCACGCCAATGAAGCTGACCGTAACCGCCACGACAAGTGAAAAACAGAACCGATGAATCAACACAGCTTATTTCACCTATAGGAGTACCCTTTTTTCGCAGAATCGCCGGGGACTAGATGGACAAGCAAAACTGCGCACGGGGCACCCTTATGATGCGCGATTTGCGGCGGCTGAAGACGCACGGTGTTATCCGGGATCTCCATCTTACTCGGGAGTCCGAATCAGTCCAGCTGGGATTTCCATTTTGCCCCCGCCGTGATCGTCGACGAACAATCGCCACCACACAAACAGGTCGCGGCGCAGCCGACACCAGTGTAACGCATAACCATAGACACGCCGAGCCTGTCTGGCCCGGCTCTCTGACCAAACAAATGTCCATGAAAAATTCGCGCAAAGAACGTCAAGTGGTGTCCTGACTTAGTTTCTTCACCACGGAGTCACGGAGACACGGAGAACCCCAAACGCTTGGCAAAACCTTCTCCTTCTGGCTTTTGCAGGTTCAAGGTTGTCTCTGTGACTCGGTGACTCCGTGGTGAAAAGAGGCAAATCAAGACAGTACCGAACGCCCGCCTCAGTTGTCCATACTGCGACCGCTGCTTTATCCTCAGGACTAGCGCAGTTGGGTCGGCTCTACTCTCCGTATCGGCCAGACTAAAAACTGGCGACCAACAACCAGCGAAGGAACGCTATGGCAATTCCAATCAGCTATAACATCCGCAATCTGAAGCTGCGCAAGGGCCTCACCATCATGACGGCTCTGGGCATCGCGCTCACCGTGACCACCGCGGTTTTCCTGATGGCGCTGCTGGCAGGCCTGAAGAAAGCTTTCATGGCCAGCGGCGATCCAGTGAATGTGCTGGTCATGCGCAAAGGCTCCACCGCAGAACTTTCCGGAGGCTTCGACGCCAATCTTTTCCCCACGCTGAAGAACGCTGCCCGGCATCGCCAAAGATAGCCCAGGGGGAACCGATCGCCTCCGGCGAATGGGTAGTAGTGGTGGTGCTGCCGCGCAAAGATGGCACCGGCGAAGTGAACGTTTCGGTGCGCGGCCTGATGCCGGCGGGCCTCGACCTGCGTCCCAGCGCCAAGCTGATCGAAGGCCGCTGGTTCACGCCCGGACAGCGCGAAGTAGTCGTCGGCAACTCCATTCACAATCGTTTTTCCGGCGCCAACGTCGGCGACAATCTTGATTTTGCCAAGGGACAATGGAAGGTCGTCGGCGTCTTCGATTCCGGCGGCACCGCCTATGATTCGGAAATCTGGGGCGACGTCAACCAGATCGCCGCCGATTTCGACCGCCAGGGAGCCTATGCTTCCGCCTATCTTCGGGCCACCGACCCGGTTGCAGCCGACGCGCTGAAACACCGCGTCAGCGACGATCAGCGCCTGAAGTTGGAGGGCACGCTCGAAACCGAGTACTACGAAAAACAAACCAGCTCTGGCGGAGCGATCAAATTTATCGGCACGTTTGTGGCGATCATCATGGCGATCGGTTCCAGTTTCGCCGCCATGAATACGATGTATGCGGCGGTGGCCTATCGCTCGCGCGAGATCGCGACCCTGCGGATCATTGGATTTTCCCGCCCCAGCATTCTCACGTCGTTCGTGATTGAAGCGTTGCTGCTTTCGCTGCTGGGAGCAATCGTTGGAATCGTTCTGATATTGCCGTTCAACGGCATGACCACGGGAATCGGCAACTCCGCTCACCTTCAGCGAGACCGTTTTCAGTTTGCACCTGACCTGGGGAGTCGCGATGGCGGCGGTTGTTTTTGCCATGATCATGGGCCTGCTGGGAGGCTTCGCGCCCGCCTGGCACGCCGCACGGCAGGACATTTTGACCTCGCTGCGGGCTTAACGATTCTGTGGTAGAGACGGGGCTTGCCCCGTCTAACTGTCGGCGCTTAACAGGATCTGCGCATCGAAGATGCTTTCGCCGCATCCGCAAATGCGACATACTTCGTACTGTTGTTCGGGTCGTGGATTCTGAACTGCTGGATTTTGAGCTGCTAACGGCTTGGGAGCGTACCTTTAAGCGATGCCAACGGATCTCGGACCGACGGATACGAAGCACGACGATCTGCGGAATCTGCGCATTGATCATTCGCTGCGCGGCGGAGGCGAAGAACCGCCCGCGTGGTCGCGCCGCTTTATTCTGGGAGGAATCGCCGTGCTCGTCCTGCTGGGAATCGTCGCACTGGCCTACCGCGTGCTCGCCTCCGATGCACCCGAAGTGGAAGTCACGCGAGCCACCGCGGAAGGCAATGACATCGCGGGCAGCACCGTACTTTCGGCTAGCGGATACATTGTCGCGCATCACAAAATCAGCGTGAATTCGAAGGTCACCGGCCGAGTGGCCTGGATTGGCGTGGAAAAAGGCGACAAGGTAAAAGAAGGACAAGTTCTGGTGCGCCTGGAGGACGAGGAATTCCGCGCCCAGTACGAACAGGCGAGAGGCACAGTCGAAAGCGCCAAAGCGCGTCTGCTCGAACAGCAGAATGGGTCGCGCCCGGAAGAGATTGAGCAGGCCGATCACAATCTTTCGGAGGCGCGCGCCACTGCGGTGAACGACAAGATCAATCTCGACCGCGCACGCGATCTGTTCGCCCAGGGAGTGGTGTCCAAGCAGAGTCTCGACGACGCCATCGCGAAGAACGACGCTTCGCAGCAACGAATGAATTCGCTCGAGCGGGCTTTCCGGCTCATGCAACTGGGACCGCGCTCCGAAGAAATTGAGCGTGCGAAGGGCGACTTGCTGCAGGCCGAAGGTCAGATGGCCTACGCCAAGTCTCAACTCGATGCCACGGTGATTCGCGCTCCCGTCACGGGCACGATTCTGGAACGCACCGCGGAGAAAGGCGAACTGGTCACCGCTCAATTCGCCAGCGGCGCCGAAGGCGGCCCGCGCGGATCGGTAGTCGCACTGGCCGACCTGAATGACATTCAGGTCGAACTCGATATCGCGCAGGATGACTTTGCGAAGCTCTCTCCCAAGCAGGAAGGCACCGTCACGCTGGACGCGTTCAAAGATCGCTCCTACAAAGGCGAGATCGCCGAAATGTCGCCGGAAGCGAACCGGCAGAAAGCAACCGTCCAGGTCAAGGTTCAGATTCTGCAACCCGATTCCTATCTGCGCCCGGAAATGAATGCGACCGTGCAGTTCAAGGCGAAGGCGAACGACGACAAGAACGCTGGCACGAGACAGACTTATGTTTTCGTGCCCACCGCCGCCTTGCGCGACAAGGACGGAGCGAAATTCGTTTTCCTCGCTTTCAACGGCAAGGCTCTCCGCCGCAATGTTCATGTTCAGGGCCAGCGTTCCGGAGGCTATCTGGTGGACTCGCTCGTCGGCGGCGAAAACGTAATCACGGCGGGGCCCGCCGATTTACAGGATAGGCAAAAGATTCGTATCAAGGGGCAATCATGAGTGCGATAACGCAAACACCAACGCAACCGCGCCGTGGGCAGCAAGGTCGTCCAGGCTCGTGGCGTCAGCAAGATTTTCAAGCGCGACGCTTTTGAGGTTACCGCGCTCGACAACGTCTCCATCGACATCGCCGCGGGCGAATTTCTCGCGCTGATGGGGCCTTCAGGATCAGGCAAGACAACCCTGCTGAACATGATCGCAGCCATTGATCGTCCCACGTCCGGCGAACTGCTGGTGATGGGAGAAAATGTTTTTCGTCTGAGCGATGGGCAGTCCGCCAAGTGGCGCAATACTCACGTCGGATATGTTTTTCAGACTTTTAATCTGATCCCGGTGCTGACCGCATTTGAGAATGTCGAGTTACCGCTGCTGCTGACCAGGATGACCCCGCAACAACGCCGCGATCACGTGATGACCGCGCTCAAACTCGTCGGCCTCGAAGACCGCGTCCATCACCTGCCCAAGCAGTTATCGGGTGGACAGGAGCAGCGTGTGGCCATTGCGCGCGCCATCGTCAGCGATCCTACGCTGATTCTCGCCGATGAACCGACCGGCGACCTCGACAGCAATTCGGCGACCGACATCCTGGAGATTTTGAAGCGGCTGAATGAAAGTTTTCACAAGACGATCGTGATGGTGACCCACGATCCGCACGCAGCCCAGTACGCGCACGTAACCCGGCATCTGGAAAAAGGACAGCTGCTGCCTGCATAGAATCACGATCGGGTAGAGATGGGTTTCGTCCCGATCTCAGATGCTGGAAAGCGAGTGAGGTTCGTATCAGGGTATCGCTTTAGCGATGCCGCATCTTCTTCGAAATCGACGCCCCTTCAGGGGCCGGGTACCCTCACGCCGTTCTCCGCGAAGGCATCGCGCCCGCCGAAGTCTCGGCATCGCTGATCCACTCCCACACCCGCCGTCCGCGATCGTTGCTCAGGCTGCGGGCCTCGCCGTAATTCACCAGACGATTTAAAACGGTTGTGACCGACGCCAGCGGGTCCTTGTGCCGCGCCAGGATTGCCGGAGCATGTCGTTGCAGTTCCACGCAAACCTCGCGCGCTCCCAGCGGACGCCGAACTTCCATAAGCACTCTCCGGCAAGCCTTGGTAAATCCGGGCTGGCGGCCGTTGGTCTTGCGGTCGATCAGTTCGAGCAAGTCGTCGCCCAGCACCTGCTCGCCGAAGAGATTCGCCAATCCGCCAATGGTCTGCTTCACCGTGCCAATGCGCCTCATGATCTCGGCACGCTGCCGTATGAGCTGGAGGAGTTCTTCGTGCGCAGCCTTGACCACCTGTTGCGCTGAAATGCTATTGGCCTGCGCATCAATATCAATGGAGTGCGTACGCAAGCCATCGCCGTTATCTTTCCCAATTTCATAAACCCCTCCTCCCGCCAATGGCGAGGCCCCAGGACTCTAGTCTTCTACTACGGAACGGGAGCCTTCCGAAGTTCCATTAACAGTTGGACTCGTGCGGTAAAGAAAGGTAATCGGGGAAAACGGAGTCAGGCTCTCGCGGTAGGGCCGCGAGGTTGCGGCATACGCTAGCCCATTACCTGGACGTGCTCCGGCCGGATTTTGTAAATCACGCGCACCTCTCCCGGCTTGGCGTAAGGATACTTGTCGACTCCCATGTACTTCTTCGCCATCTTGTCGATGTGCCGGTCGGCGCCATCTTCGGTGATTTCAACCACGGTGCCGCGGATCTCCATATATCGATAAGGATTTTCGGGATCGATTATGGCCAGCGCAACTCGCGGATCGCGGCGCACGTTGCGATCTTTCTGGCGTCCCTTCGCCGAGTTGAACATCACGTGTTGGCCGTCGAAGTCGCACCACACGGGAGTGACCTGCGGGCGTCCATCGGGCATGAGGGTGCCAAGACTGGCGAAAGCGGGCTTCTGGAAAAGGTCGACGTATTTTTCGGGAATCACGTTGGACATCGCTGGCTCTCCTTTTTTGCCGCCCCGATTATAGATGCCCGAAGCCAGCTTTGGGTTCTGGTCCTGAAGCGGTAGAATCATTGGCTTCACGGAGCTAGCCACGGGCGCTCCTAGCAACCAAACTCGTTCCCTCGGAGGGTTGGACTTTATGCAGCAATCTATGCCGGACTTTATGCAGACGACATTGACCTCGGCAGCAAAATCGACGCGAGCGCTGGGCTGGTGGTTCGCCCTCTTGCTTTCTTCTCGCGACCCCGCTTCTGGCGCAGCCCGCCGCCGGTGCAGCCGCCAACCGTCGTCTTCATGACCGATTTCGGTGTGATCGACGATTCGGTCGCCCTCTGCAAAGGAGTCATGTACGGCATCACGCCCAACCTCCGCATTGTCGACCTCACGCATCAGGTGATTCCCTTTTCGATTCGTGACGGCGCGCTTTACCTGTTCAGGCGCCTCGCCCTACTTCCCCGCCGGAACGGTATTCGTAGTGGTCATCGATCCCACCGTCGGCAGCTCGCGTAAGGCAGTGGTGGTGAAATCGAAGCGCGGGCAATTCTTCGTGCTGCCCGACAACGGCCTGATGACCCTGGTAGAGGACCGCGACGGCATCGAAAGCATTCGCGAGATCACCAACCCTGATTGGATGATTGGCGCCAAGATTTCTTCCACCTTTCATGGCCGCGATATTTTTTCTCCGGTCGGCGCTCACCTAGCGCGCGGCGACGACTGGACTCAGGTCGGTCCCGTCGTCAAGCAGTTAGTCCGGCTCGATCTGAAGCCTGCCACCGTCGACGACAAAGGTCTGACCGGAGAAGTGATCGTCCTCGATGGTCCGTTCGGCAACCTGGTCACCAACATCAGCGCCGAGGATTTTTTGAAGCTCGGTTATCAGCACGGCGATAAGTTGAAGGCCACCATCGGGGGACGCGAAGTCGAAATGCCCTTCGTCAACACGTTCAGCGATGTGCCCTTGAAACAGCCGTTGCTCTTTATTGATTCGCGCGGACGAGCCAGCTTTGCGGTGAATCAGGGGAGTTTCGCCGCAGTGTACGGCATCGATCCGCCACAACCGATATTCATTCCGCGAAAAGGGCGCTGAGTAGGCGATGTTCATGTGGTGACGGGCCTCCGGCCCGTCCGATTTGCGTAGGGACAGCCGCCCTCGGCTGTCCAGGCCGAGCAAGAGGTCGGCTGCCTACCCAGCCTTCCGCAACTCCCCCGCGATCCGCGGCAGCACGGCCCGCAACAAGCGCGATGAACTGCCCCATCACCCTTCGTCCCACCTCGAGCACTTCTTCGTGCACCAGCGTCCGATCGAGAACCCCAGCGGCCATATTGGTCACGCACGAGATGGCCAGAACGTTCATCCCCATGTGCCGCGCGGCGATCGCCTCCGGCACGGTCGACATGCCCACCAGATCGGCGCCGATCGTGCGCAGGTAGCGAATCTCCGCCGGCGTTTCATAACTCGGCCCGGCCAGCGCCGCGTACACGCCCTCGCGCGGCGGAATCGAAAGCTTCTTCGCTTCCTCCAGCGCGATCTCGCGATAGCGCTTGGTGTAGGTATAAGTCATGTCGGGAAAGCGCGGCCCAAAGCGTTCGTCATTCGCCCCCGTCAGCGGATTCTGCCCCTGAAGATTGATGTGGTCGCGCAGAATGACCAGCGCGCCCTGTCCATACTCGACGTTAATCCCCCCGGCGGCGTTGGTAAGAATCAAAGCGCGTACGCCAGTTCGCCCAAGCACGCGCGCCGGAAACGCCACCTCGGCCGCGGAATACCCTTCGTACAGATGCACGCGTCCCTGCATCACAGCAACGGGAACGTCGCCGGACTTGCCAATCGACACAGTTGTCCGGCATGACCAACCGCAGTCGAGCGCGGAAATGTCGGAATGTCGGCATAGGGAATACGTACAGCTTCGGTGAGGTCATCGGCAAAAGACCCGAGCCCGGAGCCAAGGACGAGTCCGATCTGCGGCCGCAGTTTGGTTTGCGAAAGGACGAATGCAGCGGCGGATTCAGCGCGAGTGAACAAGTCTGGTTTCATAAATACACCGGTCCGAGAGGCAGCAGGTCCTTCGCTTCGCTCAGGTGACACCCTACTTTAGTAATTCTTCTCGAACTCCGCGAAAGCTCGCTCCAGTTGCCATTGCACGCGAGCGCGCTCATTCGCGTCCATCAATTTCTGACATTTCCCCGAGACGCGATCAGGGGACGCCTTATCACCCGACGCAAGCCGCAACGCGACGCATCTCACGCCCATCGCTCCCCCGGTCGCTCCAAAGACTATCACCGGGAATAAAACTATGTTCCAAACTCGCGCGCGCCATGCGTTTCAAATCCGCATACGACAAGGCATACGTCTCGACCGCTCGCAGGTATTCATGCGTCATATCGCCGCGCGAAACGCCCTCGTCATCGGTGGCGAGCGCCACCGGCACCCCATATTTCATGTATACGGGCAGCGGATGGCGATCGCCGCCAACTCCCAGAATCACATCGTTAGAAGTCAGGCAAATCTCGACCAGCACATTCTTCCTGGCCATTTCCTGCAACAATCCAATCGGATCGTCTTCGCTCATCACGTCGACGCCATGCCCAATCCGTTCCGCTCCGGCTCGCTCAATCGATTCGCGAATGTGAAAGCGCAGCCCCTCGGGTGGAACCAGTCCCATCGCCAGTTCGCCCGCGTGCAACGACACATGCGTCGCCGGATAGAACTTGCGCAAAGCTTCAATGATCCGCATGTGCAGATCGAAGTCGTGCATGGGCACGTAATAGTCTTCCGGCATCACCAGGTTGAAGCCCACGAAGCGCGGATCGGCCTTGGCCAACTCAAACCCCAGCAATATCTGCGCGAAAACCTGCTCGCGCGGCAACCCGCGCAGCACCTGGTACAAATAGTGGATCATGACTCCGCATCCTGGAGCCGCCTGCGCCGTCCCGCAATGCAGCACTTCCTTCTTGCGCGCTTCATCGGAGTCGAGCTGGCCGCGCACCGACGCCACCACGTCCGCCATCCCTCCTGCAAGCAGCTTGTCGCGCAACCTGCTGAAGTCGTCATCCCATCCGAGCTTGGCGCCCAGCATGGCCGCCTGCATCCCGTCCGCGGTGTGCATCACTTCCACGTACTGCAGATGATCTTCCGCCGCCCGCGACGCCACCTCGGCCAACCCTTCGCCGACGTGCTTCTCGAATGCCGGGCCAAACTTGTCGAACGTGGCGAAGAAGTGGTCGTGGCCCGATTCCTCCTCACGATGCCAGTTGCGCATCGACCACGCGTCCACCAGCTGATCGTAGAGAATGGGGTCCTGATAGGCGCAACGCACCGAAGGCTTGTTCTTGTAGGGCTCGCACGAGTCGCACGCCGAGCGAATCAGCTTCGAAGTACTGCGGTCAACGCAGAGCGCGTTCTCCGAGGCCCAGTCGATCATGCTTTCCGCATAGACCGCGCCATACAGATGAACGTGCAGATCGCCGCCCTTAGGCATCTGCTGCAGAAAGGCCAGCAGCAATCCCGGCTGATGCCGCACTGATTCCAGGTACTTGGCCGTCCTCTCCTCAGGGCTTTGCGCCCAGGACATGTTCGCCAGGGAAAGAACCGCCAGCAAACATGCCACCGCCACCAAACGCAGGCTTCGCATCACAAAAAGGCCTCCAACCATCGATCCTATTCACCGTGGAATTGTAGAGAATGCGATTGTAGGACGTAAGTATCCTCGTGAGAACTGGAGCGCGGCATGAGAAATAACAGTCGATTCATGCGGGTGAAGCATCGATTTGCACAATCACAATCTGATGTGATCATCAAGCAGAAGCGCGGCCTTCCCGCCGAAAAACCCAGAAAAACCGCATGGATGCTGGGGATTTCAGAATCGAGCAACTGCGATTGCACAGATTCCGAGTCACCGGGCTGTGCATGAGCTGCACTCCATTGATAGATAAGCAGTTACAGACGCATTAATTCCATTGACGCAAAAAACAGATGTGTTAAAACCATAATCGTTCTTTGACACGTTCTGAAGTTTTTCCGGTTGGTGCGGCGTCCGGGGCTCAAGCGAAGTCACTCAGACAACCGCGAGGTGAGTCTGGGAGGGCAAGCAAGGGTCTATAGCTAAGCGCTGGTCGAGGAGAACAGGAGCCTCTGTTAAAGGCAGGATAGAGTCCCGAGGCGTTGGACTGATTTATCCGGTTGGCGGTGAGCCCGGAGCCCGAGCAAGATCGGCTTACAATGAACCCGCAAGGGAGTTGTAGGAATAAGGTCAGCAAGGGTCTAAACGCGAGCTACTGGCCGAGAGGAATGAGTTCAACATCACCTCGGGACTCTCTATTTTTGCCGTAAGATTTAAGATTGTGTAGGGACGGCCGCCCTCGGCCGTCCAAGCCGAGCAAAGCTCATCCCTCACTCCCAGCCAAGATGATTCCTCGACTGCCCCTGAGGTATAGAATGTCGGCTGCGAGGATACCTCATGCGCAGTACGCGACTGCTGCTGGCCCTAGCCCTATTGTCTGGATGCTCGATCGCTCAATCGCAGGGCGGCCTTACCCTTCCAAAGCTTGATGCGTCGGCCGTATGGCAGGTCTCGCCGCAATTTATCGCCACCGCCCCCGCTGCCTGCGAAAAGTCAGCCAATTCCGGCAATATCGAATGCCTGGTCGGCCAGATGGCGAAAGCCGGTGCTCCAACCGCGGCCCTGGCCTTTACGCGCGAACTCTACAAGCAAAGCCACGGCGAGTTTGGCATTATGACCGGTTTCCAGCCGCAGAGCCCGGTTGCTTTCGCATGGGTCACGTATCCCTTGCGTGCCAACACGAATTACGGCCTGGTGCTGGTGAATGGACGGCCACCGCTCGTCAACGTCGAAGATCTGAAGTTGCTCGACAGAAAAACCATGCAGCAGAGTCCCCAGTTTCAGGATCTGAAGAATCAATTTCCCAAGGTCGATGTGTGGCCGGGAGACCGCGACGGAAAAATATGGCCCAACTCGCAAGCCGGGCCCAACGGCGGAACACAGTTTGTGGTGAGCTATCCCTTGATCAACGGATGCCACGCCTGCGAACGCGCCGGACTCGCCATATTCACCTGGAACTTCGATGCCGATGGTAAATTTCTCGGAACGTCATTTCAGGGGATGACTCCACCGCCGCTAAACTGAAGCGCGAAAACCCACGTCCGGTCAAAGGTGTTTTTTACCGAGAGCTTGAAGCCGACAGCTAATAGCTCTCTACAGCGGAATATTCCCATGCTTCTTAGGCGGGTTCTTATCCCGCTTAGTCTCCAGCATAGCCAGCGCCTGAATCAGCTTTTTGCGAGTCTCGCGCGGCTGAATCACTGCATCCACGAATCCGCGATCAGCGGCCACGTAAGGATTCGCCAGCCGGTCGCGAAATTCTTCGATCTTTTGTTGGCGAACCTGTTGGCGAACGCGTCGCTATTACCAGCGTTGTCCAACTCGCGCTTGTAGACGATATCCACCGCGCCTTCCGGCCCCATCACCGCGATTTCGGCGCTAGGCCAGGCGTAGTTCACGTCCGTGCGAATATGTTTTGACGCCATGACGCAATACGCTCCGCCATAAGCTTTGCGCGTGATCACAGTCACTTTCGGCACGGTCGCTTCCGCAAACGCAAACAGCAACTTTGCGCCATGCCGGATGATTCCGCCATACTCCTGCTGCGTGCCGGGCAAAAATCCGGGAACATCTTCAAACGTCACCAGCGGAATGTTGAAGCAGTCGCAGAAGCGCACAAAGCGCGCGCCCTTCACCGACGCATTGATATCGAGCGTGCCCGCAAGCATCGCCGGCTGATTGGCCACGATCCCAACCGGCTTCCCGTTGAAGCGAGCAAATCCGACGACGATGTTCTTGGCATAGTGCTCGTGAATTTCGAAAAAGTAGCCGTCATCCACCACCGTGTGAATCACGTCTTTCATGTCATAAGGCATGTTCGATTGATCGGGAATCAGCGAGTCGAGCTTCTCATCCACCCGATCGATCGGATCGGTGCACGCCTTGCGCGGCGGGTCCTCCAGATTATTCGACGGAATAAAACTCAACAGCTCGCGGACCATCGACAAACACTCGGCATCGTCGCGGCACATGAAGTGCGCTACGCCAGAAGTTTCGTTGTGTGTGTGCGCGCCGCCGAGCTGATCTTTGGTGACTTCTTCGTGCGTCACCAACTTGATCACGTCAGGACCAGTGATAAACATGTAAGAAGTCTGGTCGACCATCAGGATGAAATCGGTGATGGCCGGCGAATACACAGCGCCGCCCGCGCACGGACCCATAATTGCCGAGATCTGCGGCACGACTCCGCTATAAAGCGTGTTGCGCAAGAAAATGTCGGCATAGCCGGCCAGCGACATCACGCCTTCCTGAATGCGCGCGCCCCCCGAATCGTTCAGTCCGATGACCGGAGCGCCCATCTTGGCCGCCAGGTCCATGATCTTGACGATTTTGCCGGCATTGGCCTCAGAGAGCGAGCCGCCGAACACGGTGAAATCCTGCGCGAAAACAAAAACCAGACGTCCTTCCACGCGGCCGTAGCCGGTGATGAAACCATCGCCGTAATACTTCTGCTCAGCCATGCCGAAGTCGTTGCAGCGATGCGTGACCAGCTTATCGGTCTCTTCGAAGGTGCCCTCGTCGAGCAGAAATTCGCACCCGCTCGCGAGCCGACATCTTGCCCTCTTTGTGCTGGCGTTCGCGCCGCTGCGCGCCGCCGCCTTCCTGGGCCAGCTGGTCACGTTTTTTCAGTTCGGCAATCTTCTCTTCAAGTTTCATGGGAGACATTATAGGCGAGCGATATTCAGTGGAGAGCAACTGGCCGACGCGTCCTACTGCGCGCGTGACAGCGGAGTCGAACAGATTCAGAAATTCGATTTTCTTTTCCGGTGGCAGAAACGACGCCTCAAACGAATTGCGCGCCAATTCTCGCAGATGTTCGTCGGTGAATCCGAACGCCTCCTGCACCAGCGCGTACTCCTCAACCAGCGACGTGCGAAACATGGCGGGATCGTCGCTGTTTAGAGTCAGCATCAGGCCCTGGTCGAAGTAGCGCCGCACCGGATGCTCGCGCCAGTTCGGCGCAGCAACCCGTCCGCAGATTGCTGGTCACGCAAATTTCGATTGGAACCTGGCTCTCGGCCAACTCTTCGATCAATTCCGGATCCTGCCCCGCGGTAAGGCCGTGGCCGATGCGCTCCGCTTTGAGGTTCAGCGCGCCCCAGATGGAATCCGGCCCAGCGCTTTCACCGGCGTGCGCCGTGAGATGAAGACCGTTCTCTGCGGCGCGCAAGTAAACTCCAGCGAACCACTCCGGTGGCCCCGCACGCTCGTCGCCGCCAATGCCGAAGGCAACCACGTTGCGATCGCGAAACCGGATGGCGAGATCGAGCACGCTTTGCGCTTTCTCGGCGCCGAACTGCCGGACGGCATCGAAGATCCACAACAGCGAAACGCCGAAGTCTTTCTCGCCGCGCTGGCGGCCACGTTCCAGCCCTTCGAAAATCGCGGGGAAATCCTGCTTACGCCACAGGCAGACACCGACCGAAACGATCACTTCCGCATGCAGCACGTTCTGAGCTTTCAGCCGCTCCATCAGCCGGTAAGTGATCAACTCGTAGTCTTCCGGAGTGCGCAAGTGCCCGGTCACATCCTTGAAAGCCGTGAGAAAGCCCGTGAAGTCCTTGTAGTTGTAGAGTTGCTCGACTTCGGCGAGCGAGGCGCCTTCCATCCCGTTACGCTGACGCAGTTCGAGCAGCGTGGACGGTCTCGATCGAGCCTTCGAGATGAAGATGCAGCTCAGCCTTGGGGAGCGAGAGGATGAAGCTGGAGGGCTCCGAAGGCATGTCGCAATTCTAAAGGATTGGGGTCGTGTGGTGCCGGGGCTTTGCCCCGCCGGTACGGGGCAGAGCCCCGTCACCGCACAAAGTCACCCGCTGACCCGATCTTTCTTAGAGAACTCGCTATGATGGCGGCTGTAGAAGATGTAAATCACCAGCCCCAGCGCCAGCCAGATCACAAAGCGCAACCATGTAATCAGCGTCAGTCCCAACATCAGGCCGCCGCAAAAGAATACCGAGATCAGCGGGAACCACGGCACAAAGGGCACACGAAACGCGCGCTTGCGATCGGGCTGATTGCGTCGAAGCAAAATGACTCCCAGCGAAACCAGCACGAACGCAAACAAAGTCCCGATGTTGGCGAGGTCGGCGGCATCGCCAATATCGACGAGCCCGGCGGGAATCCCCACCGCAAAGCAGGCGATCCAGGTGGACCAATACGGCGTCTTATATTTCGGATGCACGGCCGAGAACAACTTGGGCAACAGGCCGTCGCGCGACATGGCGTACCAGATGCGCGCCTGACCGTACTGAAACACCAGCAACGACGAGATCATCCCCGTCAGCGCTCCAATCACGATCACCGACCGGAAGAGCGGGTGCACTCCCAGATATTTCATCGCGTAGGCGACGGGCGCTTCGGCTGCTTCTCCGGAAACAAAGGTCGTGTACTTCATCATGCCGAGCAGCACCAGGGCGACGCCGATATAGAGCAGCGTGCAGACAATCAGCGACATGATAATGCCGAAGGGCAAATCTTTTTGCGGATTGCGCGATTCCTCGGCGGCGGTCGAGACCGAATCGAATCCGATGTAGGTGAAGAAAACGATCGCGCCTCCGGTGACGATTCCGGCAAAACCGGAAGGCGCGAAGGGCGTCCAGTTCGCGGTCTTCACCAGCATTCCACCGACCACCAGGAAGGTCAAGATCGCGCCAATCTTAATCGCGACCATGATGTTGTTAGTCTCCGCCGATTCCTTCACGCCGCGGACCAGCAGCAGCGTGAGAATAAAAACGATCAGGAATCCTGGCAAATTGAAGTAAGCGCCCGTCCACTGCCCGCCAGCCCACACGGGACTCGCCCATTTATCAGGCAAATTGAGACCGAACGCCGCGAATTGCGCTTTCGTATAACCGGCGAAGCCCACCGCGACCGCAACGTTGCTGACCACGTATTCGAGAATCAGGTCCCAGCCGATGATCCAGGCAAAAATTTCGCCCAGCGTCGCGTACGAGTAGGTGTAAGCACTGCCGGCGATCGGGATCATCGACGCCAACTCGGCATAGCACAACCCGGCAAAACTGCAAGCAATCGCCACCAGGAAAAACGAAATAGCAATGGAAGGCCCGGCCGGCGGACGGCCATGCATCAGCGCTCCCGCCGTGCTGCCCGTGCGCAGGAAGTTCACGATCACGTCGAGAGCCTGCGCGTGCAGAAGGGAAGGCGCCGGGAAATATTCTCCAGCCGCGGCCGTTCCCGTCAGAACGAAGATTCCCGATCCGATAATCGCGCCGATGCCGAGCGCCGTCAGCGACCACGGGCCCAGCGTTTTACTGAGCCGGTGTTTCCGGGTGTTCCGAGTCCGAGATCAGTTTGTCGATGGACTTGCAACAGAATGCCTGGCTATCGGAAGTGCGGATGACATCAGCGGCTGGCTCAGTGGATGATTGCGACAAGAGTTGGTTGTCTCCTCACAGCGAAGTAGGGCATGGGCGTTGGCCCATGCCCTGAACCGCGACAACTCAGGCTAGCGCTACCGTTTCGCCTGACCGCGTGCCAGCTTCTTCACCTTGCGCTTTTTCGATCCGCGCGCGTAATCGCGGGGCTTCTTCGGTTTTTCCGCCTTCATCTTTTTGCGGGCGGCGCGCTTGGATTTCTTGCGTTCTTCTTTGGTCAGCTTCGTTGTGTTTGCCATGAATGCGTTTGGTTTCCTTTGTCGTTTAAGTTTCGGATCCTTCTTCGTCTCTGTCGTCTTAGGCTTTCTCCAGCTGCGCGTACCGCTCCACCAGCTTCTTCAAACCGAAACGAGGGAATTGTACCGTAATCTTGGCATCTTCCCCATCCCCTTCGCGCTGATAGACCGTCCCTTCGCCATATTTCGGATGATTCACCTTTTGCCCGGGACGGAATCCGCGCCTGCCTTTAGGCTCCTCAGACGGCATTTTCGGAACATTGAACTTCTTGCCGCGCGAGACAAAAAATTCCGCAATGTTGTCGATGGAGTTGTAGTTCCGCAGCGGAGTCGGCGTCTTATGCGGCTTGACTCGCGCCGGATTCCACGCGGCGCTCTGGTCTTCGTCTTCGTAGGAATAGTGCGAGCTCTGCCCGTGTGGCGCGGACATTCCTGTCCGCGAACCGTCGGCACCAGAAGAAGATCTGGAAGCAGACGAAGAAGCCGCAGAGCTACGCCGCCGCGACCCACCCAACTCCTCCACCAACTGCGGCGGAACTTCTTCCAGAAATCGCGACGGCACGCTGGCCTCTGGCATGTCCGTCCCATAGCGCCGCCGATACACGGCGCGCGACAAAATCAGCGTGTCCATGGCGCGCGTCATGCCGACATAGCACAGGCGCCGCTCTTCTTCGATCGCGTCCGGCTCCAGCATGGTGCGCGAATGCGGAAACAGGCCTTCTTCCATTCCGGCAAGAACCACCAGCGGAAACTCCAGCCCCTTGGCCGCGTGCAGCGTCATCAGCGTGATCTGCGCGTGTTCGTCGTACTGATCGGCATCGCTGACCAGGGCGGCATGATCGAGAAACTGATCGAGCGTCTCGCCACGATCGCGCGAGTCCATCGCCGCGTTCACCAATTCGCGCAGGTTCTCGATACGCGAGTAAGCATCCGGCGTGTCTTCCTCTTCCAGTTGCTTGATGTATCCCGTGCGGTCGATCAGAAACTTGAGAATCTCAGCCGTATTCGCCGCCGCGCCCGGAGCGCGAAAACCCTCGACCGCTTCATCTGTCGCCTCACCATCCACGTTGTCGATGGAGCGACGGGCGTCCTCGCCCGTCCCCTCGTCCTCCGGCAGAATCGCCAGCAGCAAAATCAAAACTAAAGTTGCCCGGATCAAAATCCGTATCGTCCCCGGCTCGTCTGGTGACGGGGCTCTGCCCCGTCCCAGCCGAGCGAAGCTCGGCAGCGTTCTCGTCGAACGCCGCAGCCGTCTCCTCCACCCGCTCCACAAACGTCCCCGCCAGCATCGCGCGCCCGTCCTCAATCAACTCGCGGAAGGCCTTCAATGCGGCCAAAGCTCGCGCCGGCAACAACTGCCGCCGAATCGCCTCGCCCACCGCGCCCCACATTGACAATCCCGTCTCAAGCGCAAGCCGCTCCATCATCTCGATGGTCGTCTTGCCGATCCCGCGCACCGGAGTATTGATCACGCGCAGCAGCGAAACCGAGTCATCGGGATTCTGGATGACCTTCAAATACGAGATCAGATCCTTGATCTCAGCCCGCTCGTAAAACGAGAATCCGCCCACCACGTGATACTTCAACTGATAGCGGCGCATGGCCTCTTCGAACAATCGCGATTGCGAGTTCGTCCGGTAGAGCACAGCCGCCCGCGCCGTTTCGCCACTCTCGCCCGCCTGCCGCACATAGAGGTTGATCGTATCGGCCGCAAACAGCGCCTCGTTCTCCCCATCCGGAGCTTCGTAGTATCCGATCTTCGCCCCGCCCTGCCGCGACGTCCACAAATTCTTGCCCTTGCGCCGAATGTTGTTCCCGACCACCGCCGACGCCGCGCCCAGAATGTTCTGCGTCGAGCGATAGTTCTGCTCCAGCCGCACGATTTTCGCTTCCGGAAAGTCGCGCTCAAATTCCAGAATGTTGCGAATATCCGCTCCGCGCCACGAGTAGATCGACTGATCTTCATCGCCCACCGCGCAGACGTTGTGCCCGGCGCCCGCCAGCAGCCGCATCAATTCATACTGCGGACGGTTTGTGTCCTGATATTCATCAATCAATAAATATTGGAATCGCCGGTTGTAAGTATTCACGCACGGCCGCCACCGACTTGAGCAGGCGCATGGCCTCCAGCAACAGATCGTCGAAGTCCATGGCATTCGCTTTCAGCAGCTCCTTGCGATATTCCTCGAAAATGTGCGCAATCTTCTCGGTCTTCGGATCCGCCGATTGCAGATAAATTTCCTGCGGATCCAGCATGTGATTCTTGGCCCAGGAAATCCGCGAAAGCACGTTGCGCGGCGTGAGTTGCTTGTCATCCAGCCCCAGCCGCCGCATGATTCCCTTGACCACCTGCTGCTGATCGCTCTCGTCGTAGATGACGAAATTCTTCGTAAGTCCGATCGGCGGTTGCCCCGGCACGGTGGAAGGAATCCGCAAAGCCTCGATATCCCGCCGCAGCACGCGCACACAAAACGAATGGAAGGTGGAGATCACCGGCTTGGCGACGCTGAGCCCGCCGACCAGCTTTTCGACTCGCTCCGCCATCTCCGCTGCGGCCTTGTTGGTGAAGGTCATGGCAAGGATCGCTTCCGGCATCACGCCCATCTTTTCGATCAGATAGGCAATACGGAATGTAATGACGCGAGTCTTCCCGCTACCCGCTCCGGCCAGGATAAGCACCGGCCCCTCGGTAGTCTCGACCGCTTCGCGTTGTTGCGGATTTAACTCGTCCAGAAACGACAAAAGAGAATGGCTCCGAAGTGCGCTGAAAGAATTTTACAGGAAGGGTGTGTCGGGCGGGCATTCCTGCCCGCCCAGAAATACCTCACAAAACTGATGTGCCAGGGTCACGGAAACCCCCGGCCGAACGGGCCATGATGACACCCTATGATTCGGTTTAGTTCGAACCCCTACGACTACCGCCGAAAATTGCCACACTATCAGAAATTTGACCGTCCCCTATTCGTCACGTTTTGCAAGCGTAATCGGGAACCGCTCTCGCCCGCAGCTCGATCACTCGTGCTGGACCATTGCCTCAAAGGAAACAATCGGACGATGCACCTCCACGCCGTCGTGATCATGCCAGAACATGTGCATTTGTTGTTAACCCCAATGCGAAATGCAGAGGGATGGCCGTTTCCTCTGAAAGACATTCTCAAGCTCATAAAGGGTCCGGCGGCGCGTAGCGTCAACATGCTCACGGGGACCCACGGGGCGTTATGGCAAGACGAGTCGTTTGACCACGTTCTGCGTTCAAACGAGAGCTTTGACGAAAAGCTCGAATATATTTGTCGGAATCCGGTTCGTAGGGAGCTGGTGGCGCAGCCAGAAGAATATGAGTGGCTTTGGGTTGAAGGGAGTTGAGGGGGGTGCGCTGGGTCAATATGATTTCCACAGAACTTCAGGTTCGCCAATGAAGCGCATTAATGAAACTCAGCCTGTGGAAATCTTGATGGCCCACTTCGAGGGCGGGCAGGAATGCCCGCCCCACATGGGAGGGACTGTATAATGGAGAATTGCGCTCATGAAGAAGAACACACTAGTAGCCACGGCCGACGATAACAAGCCCGAACGTCCGACTCGCCGCATCCGCTCCACCACCGTCCTCTGCGTGCGCCGCGACAACAAAGTCGTCATGGCTGGCGACGGCCAAGTCACGCTCGGCGAGTCGGTCATCAAGCACGGAGCGAAGAAGATTCGCCGCCTCTATCAGGACAAAATTCTAGCCGGATTTGCCGGCTCGACCGCCGACGCGTTCACTCTTTTCAGTCGTTTCGAGGCCAAGTTGGAGCAGTATCATGGCAACCTCGGCCGCTCCGCCGTAGAACTTGCGAAAGACTGGCGCACCGACAAATTTCTGCGGCATCTCGAAGCCCTGCTCCTGGTTTCGGATAAAGAAGCCACGTTTTTACTGAGCGGTCAGGGAGACGTGATCGAGCCCGATACCGGCATTGCGGCGATCGGCTCCGGCGGCCCATTCGCGCAGGCGGCAGCCCAAGCTCTGGCCGATCACACCAAGCTTTCGTCGCGAGAAATCGCCGAAGAAGCAATGAAGATTGCCAGCCGGATGTGCATCTATACCAATGACAAGGTTACGATTGAGGAATTGTAGAGCGATTAGGAGTGGAGCTTTCCAAGCCGGGGGCGGATCTAGCGGTGTAAATTTAAGAAAATACTGCCTGTCGCCGAAAGCTTACGTTCGAACGGCGTTTTTGTTGGCTGCGACTTTATGTCCTCGATCGGCGACGACGTGATATGCGACTGCCACGCCGAACAAGAACAACGCTCGCGTCGGAGTGATGCTGCCCGTGGAAAGCGACCACCAGCTCCCGTAGAGGAAGAGGGGGATATAAAATAAAACCCCCGTAACGACACCGGGAGAATACTTTTTAAGAGCAAACACACCAATGATATGAAAACAGGCATTCACTGCCGCGATTGCCGCAACACAGTACCAGACATTGATTCCACCATGTCGTGCTGGGCCGAAATAGACGGGCAGGATGCAAACGCCGATCATTAACGAATTGATCCAGACGATGTAACCCGGTTTGATTCCATCGGCAAGAGCGGGCCTGAATTGCTTGTACCATTCGATAAAACCGCCTGGGAACAGGAATTCTTCTGTTACATGCGACATGATGGCTGCAGGGAGAATAAGCGACAGGACAGAAAAAGATATCATCGTTTTTGCCTGGTCGTGTAATGAACGAAGTGTTTGTGAATCTTAGCGAAGCTTATAAAGAAGTGCAATCGGATGTGAGCATTTATGGCTATCTATTTACCTGGAACCGCCGAAGAAGAACAAGTCACGCTCGACGAACTGACGCCGCGCGAAATCGTCACCGAGCTCGACAAGTACGTTGTCGGACAAAAAGACGCGAAGCGCGCCGTCGCCATCGCCCTGCGCAACCGCATGCGCCGTCAGAAGCTCGGCGCCCGAAATGGCCGAAGAAGTCATCCCCAAGAACATCATCATGATCGGCCCGACCGGCGTCGGCAAAACCGAGATTGCCCGCCGTCTCGCGAAACTCGCCAACTCGCCATTTCTCAAAGTTGAAGCTTCCAAGTTCACCGAGGTCGGGTACGTCGGTCGCGATGT
This sequence comes from uncultured Acidobacteriaceae bacterium, assembly GCA_963760175.1. Classification (GTDB taxonomy): domain Bacteria; phylum Acidobacteriota; class Terriglobia; order Terriglobales; family Acidobacteriaceae; genus Acidiflorens. The sequence continues at coordinate 195,168 of CAVXBU010000014.1, read as the reverse complement.
CGAATCCATGATCCGCGACCTGGTCGAGATCGCCATCGAAATGGTCCGCGAAGAAAAGCTGGAAGATGTCGCCGATAAAGCGGAGCTGAACGCCGAAGAACGTCTGCTCGATACTCTTCTGCCCCCGACCGCGCCGCGCTCTTCAGATTCGAGCTCAGCCGCCGGTTCGACAGGAGGAGTGGTTATCGACGCCAGCACCAGCCTGACCGAATCCTCCAGCCGCACCCGCGAGAAACTGCGTCAGCAGTTGCGCGAAGGCAAACTCGACGACCGTACCGTTGAAATCGAAACCCGCGAGCGCAATTTCCCGTCCTTTGAAATCATCTCCAACCAGGGCGTCGAGGAAATGGACGTCAATCTCAAGGACATGTTGCCCAACATCTTCGGCCAGCGCACCAAGAAGCGGAAGATGAAGGTCAACGAGGCCTTCGAATACCTGATTCAGGAAGAAGAGCAGCGCCTGATCGACATGGAGCAGGTCACGCGCGTCGCCATTGACCGCGTGGAAAACTCCGGCATCATTTTTCTTGATGAAATCGACAAGATCGCCGGCCGCGAAAGCGGCCATGGTCCCGACGTTTCGCGCGAAGGCGTGCAGCGCGACATCCTCCCCATCGTCGAAGGCACCACCGTCAACACGCGTTACGGCATGGTGCGCACCGATCACATCCTGTTCATAGCCGCGGGCGCGTTCCACGTTTCCAAGCCGAGCGACCTGATCCCCGAACTGCAAGGCCGCTTTCCCATCCGCGTGGAACTGCAGTCGCTCACCATGGCGGACTTCGTCCGCATCCTGACCGAACCGAAGTCTTCGCTGACCCGCCAATACATCGCGCTGCTCGAGACCGAAGGCGTAAAGCTCGAGTTCACCCCCGACTCGCTGGAAGAAGTCGCGCGCTTTGCGTTCCGCGTGAATGAAGGCACGGAAAACATCGGCGCCCGCCGTCTGCACACCATCATGGAGCGAGTGCTCGACGAAATCAGCTTCGAGGCGCCCGAAAAAAAAGGCCAGGAGTTCAAAGTGGACGCGGCCTACGTGCAGAAGATGCTGAGCGAGATCGTGAAAGACCAGGATCTGTCGCGCTACATATTGTAGAAAATTCTTAACCAACGGGGACAGAGGCTCACAGGGGAAATTAAAGAGGACTCTTCCGTGTGTCCTCTGTGGTTATCTTTTGCCCATTGGACCAAAATCCTCTCCCCGCCTCTGGTAGTCTTTCTTCTTCCGGATGAAACTAAGGCTTATAAAGCTGCTCGCGCCGCCCACGCTCTGCCTGCTGCTGACCAGTTGCGCCCAGCTCGGACCGCCGCTGCCGCCGTCGCTCGAACTTCCCAAGCCGCCTAACGATCTGCGCGCCAGCCGCAAAGGCAATCGCGTCACTCTCAGCTGGAGCGAGCCCACGGTCACCACCGACCGCCAGAGTGTGCGCTACATCGGTCCGACCCTTGTCTGCCGCAGCCCGGAATCTGAAATCGCCGCATGCGGAGATCCCGCCGCCATCCTGCCCGCACCACCGGCCGCGCCGCAAAAGCGAGGATCCAAGCGCCCCGCGCCGAAGAATTCAAACGCCCCGCGCCCCGCCCCTCAGATCTACACCGACACGCTGCCCGCGTCCATGCAACGGCCCGACCCGGCCGCCGCGGTCACCTATGCCGTGGAGGTTCTGAACCGCAGCGCGCGGGGCGAGGGTTTGTCGAATCGCGTGCATGTGCCCGCAATCGTGACCCTGCCTCCGCCGGGCGATCTGGCCGCCGAACTCACCGGTGACGGCGTCGTGCTCACCTGGACAAGCGCAGGCGGACCGCAGAATGTCCCCGCCCTTCAACTTCGTTATCGAATCTACCGGCGCGACCAGAGCTCGGGCAAAGATGCGATTGCTGGTGAAGTTCCCATAGGCGAGCCTGGCCCCGTACACTTCACGGACTCCGGCTTCGAATGGGAAAAGACCTACCTCTACCGGGTCACCGCCGTGAGCATCATCAAACGTCCCGATAGCGAGGCGCAGATTGAGGTGGAGGGAGACGACACTGCGCCGGTTCAGGTCATCGCCCATGACGTCTTTCCGCCCGCCGTACCCGCCGGCCTGCAGGCGGCATACTCAGGCGAGGGACAGAAACCATTTATCGACCTCGTGTGGGCGCCGGTGACAAACGCCGATCTCGCCGGATACAACGTTTATCGCAGCGAGATACAAACGAATGGCGCCGCGGTCGAGAAGATGGTCAAGCTGAATTCCGAGCTGGTAAAATCGCCGTCCTATCGCGATAGCGACGTCGCCTCCGGCAAAACCTATACCTATTCAGTCTCTGCAGTGGATTTGCGCGGAAACGAAAGCCATCGCTCGGAGGAAACCAGCGAGCCCGTGCCTTAGGTCGCGGTCTGCGCGGAGTTCGCGGCAAAGTTCTTCACCACAGGGAGCACAGAGGAACACAGGGGAAAGCTCTATTTTTCCTTCGTGATCTCCCCAGTCTTTGTGTTTAGATATTGTTCTGATGAAATATTGCCGATTCCAGCTCAACGGTTCTGCCCACTACGGCCTGGTCGAATCTGTCGCGGGCAGCGAGGAAGACGTAATCACTCGCCTGCTCCTCCAGCCTCCGCAGGAGAGCGATGGTGACGTCGAGGGCCTTCCCAGCCGCCGCATGGACCGCATCCCGCTCGCGCAGGCATCTCTGCTGCCTCCGGTGCAGCCTTCGAAGATCGTCTGTGTCGGCCGCAACTATCGTGAGCACGCTGCTGAACTCGGCAATGACGTTCCGCTGGAACCGCTGCTCTTTTTCAAGCCGCCCTCTTCCCTGTTGCCGCCCGGCGGAACGATTCTTCGGCCAAGGTTTCCGAGCGCACCGACTACGAGGGCGAACTGGGAGTCGTGATCGCGCGCCGCTGCCACCGTCTCGCCGATGGCGAAGACGTCCGCCCCTACATTCTCGGATACACCTGCGTCAATGATTTCACCGCCCGCGATCTGCAGAAAAAAGAACCGCAGTGGGTCCGCGGCAAGGGATTCGATACTTTCTGCCCGGTCGGGCCCGTGGTCGCCGACGGCGTCAACATCGACCCCTGGGTCGGAGTGCAGGTCGAAACCCGAGTCAACGGAGAAGTGCGGCAGTCCGGTAACACGAAAGATTTTATCTTCCCGCTCGACGTCGTCATCCGTTATATCTCGCAGATCATGACGCTCGAACCCGGCGACCTGATCGCCACCGGCACGCCTCAGGGCATCGCCCCCGTGGTCGCCGGCGATGCCATCGAAGTTTCGATCGAAGGCATCGGCAAGTTGCGTAATCCGGTGGCTGACGAAGGATAGCGGTAAGGCGGTTCTCAGTTCTCAGTTCTCAGTAAAACCTTAGGCTCTGGGCTGCGCCGGTTTGCTTAGACGTTTACCCTTAAGCTATTGATGCGTGTTTACTGCCACCCCCCTCCCCCCTCCGCAGTGGAATGAAGAGGTTAGAGAGGATCTTCCCGCCAAAATCTAGAGCGCCAAGGACTTATTTTCAAAATATTACGGAATAAGGAGTTAGGTCGATTCCTCGCTCAACTCTATTAGACTTCATAGTTTTTGCGTAGCTTTCGGAGCCTCCTGACGCCATCGATTTGCCACAAAATAGTTACTAAAGAATAAACAGCCAGTCGCCTTCGGCGACGGGCACAACTCGCGACTTGCGCGAATCTGGGGACTATCATCCCAACGAGCAGGGTTGGCTGTCTATGACGGCGCTCACCGGATGAATGTGACGAAAAAGTCGTGGATCAGTTCGATTTCCACTCCGCATGGACCACTCGCTCCAGCCGCCTTGACGCGGCCGGTGCAGAAGACGCTCGGGGAGATTTGGAAGCCGCTCTGCTCCGCCCGACGCGGGATGAAGATCTTGGAGTCGCTGTCGAAGGAAAACGGGCGGGAGACCGAGGCAACCCGACTCAAACCTTAGGAAAAAGTAGCGGTTATAGAAGCTACTGCCGCATCTTTCTCCGCCGCTGAGTTGGGTGGTCGGCAGCTAGGCCCTGAATTCTCAATGAGCGTAATCGCCCGCTTACAACAGCCGGGGTGGCTCTCGTCCGCCATCCGGTCGCTTCTCGGTAAGGGGTTTGTTCGGCGATCTCCGAGTGTTTGTCCCATCAATGACCTTCGTAATTTGGGCGCTCCCCGACATCGTGATGGAATCGAGGATGGGGGGAGAACGACTATGAAGAGAAACGCCGATATGCTTGCAGTACTTGCTGCGATCGTGGCACTGGCACTACCGTGCTGTGCACAACCGTCCAGGGCTGACCAGGCAACTGCATCCGGCTCTTTGAATGCATCATCGGCGCCCGCATCTTCGCCGGCATCCGGCGCACATACAGTTCCCGGCCGTCTCTCCAGCGAACAACTGCGAGCTGTTTTTGCCGCAGCAGATGAAGAAGATCGCCAGGCTTTGTCTGCGTTGTTTCAGCAGACTTCCGCGCTGCCCAAGGCACTACTGGAAGTTCAGCAGAAAGCTAGCTCGTATCGAGGTCTACTTTCGGACCCGCGCATGCGGAAGATCTCTGAACTGCAAGCGCGGCTGGGCCCCGCCCTCGCTCCCAAGAAGATAGACGATCTCGAGGCCATGAATTTCCTGCTGATGGAATGCAAGAGAAGCTTCGGCAACCTGATTTCGTCCGACGCATTTACCATCTTCCCATCCACACGGCAGGCAATTGAGATTGAGAAGCAACGCCAACAGCGGGCCGAGGGTATTGAGAATGTGATCCGCCAGGCAGAAAGTGCACTGGATCAAGGCCAGTTGGTCCATGCCAATGAGATCTTCCAGCAACTGGCTGCGGTCCCCTCATTGCCGCCCTTTGCGCAATCTTATCTCCAGCAGACTCAAGCCATGCGGCTCGACGTCGATGCAAAGACAGCGAATGAAACTCTCAAGACAGGCGATCTGATGCTGGTCACTTATGCCGGTTCCGTGCATGCGGGCGGCTACTCCCCGCATGACTACTACATTGCGGTCATTCGCCGCTGCGAATCAGAGGCAACCTGCAAAGGTACCGGTGACCCCTATTACGACCTGCCTGCCGACCAGCACCCCCTGGAATTCACAATAACATGCGACTGGGCAAGCGGTTACCCGGCCTACAGTCCGCATTGTCCGATGCCAGGACTGGGCTCGCCGCAACAGGGCAAGTTGTACCGTGTTACCGGCTTAGCCCAAGACGCTATCCAGTTGGCGATCACAGACCGATACGGGAGGCCGGAGACAGGCACCGTATTTCGAGCTTCCCAGGAAATGAGCCAGAGGCTCGCCCAATATCGGCAGGAACAGCGACAGAAACAGGAAGCGGCAGAAGAAGCGGCTCGTGCCGCAGCTCGCGCAGCGGAGATAGAAGCGAAAAAACGCGCGGCGGAAGAAGCCGAAGAAGAACGCCTGGCACGCATCGAGCGGCAAAAACCCACCATGGTAAGGTTTGGTTCCCAGCTCAGAGTGATTCACGGGCGCAGGTATAAGGTTCTGAACCCCGGCGTTGGCGACGAAATTCTGCAGTCGATGCTCGACAAGATTCCCCAGAAACAAATGGTGGATCTCATCGCCATGTACCAGGCGATCGACGGGACCGACGGATCTCCGACTCTCCAGGCACTAGCCAAGAGCAAAGCGTCTTTCGTCGGCAAGTATTTCATGCTGCAGGGCGACGTTTTCCAGATCCAATCGGATCGGGACTATCCCGTGGAGGGCCGGAACGAATTCTCCATGTTTGGGAATGTCAACTTCACCGACACTTACCACATCCCGGTGAACGTGCTGTGCATCTCGGCTGAGAAGGTTCCTCCCTACCGCCTCTCTCCAGTTCTTGGGAAGATCGTTGATTTCAAACTCGGAAGGAACAGGATGGGCAAATCCATCATTATTCCGGTTGTGGACGTGGTTGCCGTGTTAGGCACGCAGCCTTACACCAATGCAAACGAGGAAGTAATCATCAACCAGCCATAAGAAGTGCGTAGCCCCCTGTCCAATGGGAACAGACAACAACCAAGCCCAAGTTCTTTGGAATCATGCCAGGGTCAGCTGTTAGTCTAGCCGCTATCGCCTCACCGTGAACACCTCGGTCTAGGTTCCCTGTTGCTTTAAGGTCGACGGTTCAAGATGACAGAGTTCGGGAGAGAGCGAAATTTACGGATGGACGGGTCGGTCCGCCCATATCTTGCAGTCAGGATTGCGCTTACCTGTTTTCGCGTCTTGTCTCGTGCCCGCGTCCTGGACCGACGTTACCCCCGGAATAGTCCGTGCAATCTCGCTCCCGATCTCGGCATCAAACCGTCTATAATGAGGAAATAGTTCCTCAGCGCAACCCGATCAACCGATCAAAGAAGAGCGAAGATCAAATTATGTCGACGAAGTTGAAGGTCTCTGTTATTGCCAGTTCGCTGGCCATCCTGTTGTTCACCGTGGTTGGCGGTTTTGTCCATGTTCGCGCCTCGTCGAATGAAGGTGCGTATCGCCAGTTGTCGGTGTACAGCGAAGTGCTGTCCCGCATCCGCAGCGAATATGTGGAAGAGCCCAATATCGCCGGGGTCACCGATGGCGCGCTCCACGGGCTGCTGGAATCGCTCGATGCCAATTCCAGCTATTTGTCGCCCGAGGAGTACAAGCGCTACAAGACGATGAAGAGCGGGGGTAAGGCGGATATCGGCGCCACCGTCTCCAAGCGTTTCGGATACGCAGCCGTGGTCGCGGTGATTCCGGGAGGCCCGGCGGATAAGGCCGGGGTCGAGAACTCCGACATCATCGAGTCGATCGAGGGCAAGAGCACGCACGATATGTCTCTGGCTGAGATTCACGGCATTTTGTCTGGCGCGGTCGGCTCCACAATCACGGTGGCCGTGGTTCGCCCGCGGCGAGCCGAACCGCAGAAGATTGTGATCACGCGCGACCTGGTTACTATTCCGCCCGTTGCTGAAAAAATGCTGGCGGACGATGTCGGTTACATTCAGGTGGACTCGTTCCCCGAGGGCAAGTCGCAGGAGATCGCCGGCAAGATTCGCGATCTGCAAAAACAGGGAGCGAAGAAGCTCGTGCTCGATCTGCGCAACTCCGCCGGTGGCGTGGAGTCTGAAGGCGTTGCCACTGCCAATCTTTTTCTTGACCATGGCACCATCACCTATCTGCAGGGGCAGAAGTATCCGCGCCAGGCTTTCAATGCCGACCCTGCAAAAGACATCACCAAGCTTCCCGTGGCGGTGCTGGTCAATCGTGGTACGGCGGGACCGGCTGAAATTGTGGCCGCCGCGATCCTCGAGAACGCCCGCGGCGACGTGGTCGGAGATAAAACCTTCGGCGACGGATCGGTGCAGCAGCTGATCGAAATGCAGGACAACGCCGCCCTGATTCTTTCGGTCGCGAAGTACTATTCGCCGAGCGGAAAAGCAATTCAGGACGCGGCCGTCACCCCGAATGTCCTGGTCGCTGACAGCACGGAAGACGACGCTGGATTGCCTGACGAGGATGCAGCCGGCCGCTCCCGACGACAAGAAAGACGTGAAACCGAAAAATCAGACAGATGACCAGCTGAACAAAGCGTTGGAAGTCTTGAAGAACCGGGAAACGAAGAGCTAAGGTTTCAAGGTTTCAGGGTTTCAGAGTCAAGATCGCTCGCTTCGGCGGGCGATTTTTTTTTGCTGGAGAATCTGACCGTTGCCTGATGGTGCGCAGAAATAGGAGGTCCTTCGCTTCGCTCAGGATGACAGATAAATTTTAGAAAGCCTACGTGCCCTTGAAACCTGGCCTTGGTTTAACATTGAAACTTGAAACTCTGAAACCTTGAAACCTGCGCCTCTGTCGCGCTCTCCGATGAAAGTCATTTTTCAACATCTTCCGACAATAGAAATTGGCGATCGGAAGCTGGTCGGACGCCTCCTGTTCGGATTGCTCGTCCTGCTCTCGTCCGCCGTGGGCGCTGCCGCCGGCCTGCTGCTGGTCTACTCGACGGACTTGCCCCAGGTTGAAGAACTTGAACAATATCGTCCCAGCTCCGTCACTGAACTCTATGACACGCAAGGTCGAGTCATTGGAACCTTCGCGCTTCAGCGCCGCGTCATCGCCGCCTATGACGATTATCCGGAAGTTCTCCGCAACGCGCTGATCTCGATTGAAGACAAGGATTTCTACAGCCACTCCGGCATCAACCTCTGGCGCATCGTCGGCGCGGCCTATCGGGATATCGAATCCGGCGGGAAAGTGCAGGGAGCGTCCACGCTCACCATGCAACTTGCCCGCAATCTGTTTCTCTCTCCCGACCGCTCGTTTTATCGCAAGGTGCAGGAGGCGCTGCTCGCCATCCAGATCGAGCGCCGCTTCACCAAACCGCAAATCTTCACGCTCTACGCCAACCAGATATTCCTCGGCCACGGCGCCTATGGCTATGAGGCAGCGTCGGAATACTATTTCAGCAAGCCAGCGAAAAAACTGACGCTGGAAGAAGCGGCGTTGCTCGCGGGGCTTCCCAAAGCGCCGCAATATTATTCGCCGATCAACCACCCCGACCGCGCCAAGAACCGGCGCAACCTCGTGCTCAACGCCATGCTTGAGGATGGCAAGATCACAACGGCGCAGGCTCGGGAGGCAAAGAACAAGCCGATCGTGCTCGACTTGCAGAAAGATCCGAATTCGCTGGCTCCGCACTATGTGGAAGAAATCCGGCGCTACCTCGAAGCGAAATACGGCAGCGACCAGGTGCACCAGGGCGGGTTGCGTGTTTATACCTCCCTCGATATGGATCTGCAGAAAGCCGCGCGCGAGGCCCTGCTCGACGGCCTCGCCGCCTACGAGCGCCGGCATGGTTGGCACGGCAAACTTCTGAATGTAATTGCTGAGGGCCAGAAGCTCGACAAATACGAAGATCCGGATTGGGATGAAGATCCCGAAATCAACGGATACATGCACGCCCTGGTGACCCAAGTCTCACCCGCCGCCGCCGAACTCCGCTTCGGTCAGCGCAAGGCAACGCTCTCGCCAGCCGATGTGGCCTGGACTAAGCCCAAGCCCAAGGTCAAGCTTCCCGACATTCTCCACCCCGGCGACATCGTTTACGTCAAAGTGCTCTCGCTGGATGCGAACGGAAAAGCGCGCGTCAGTCTGGAACAGGATTCAGGCGCCGAGGGCGCGCTCGTCGCCATCGACAACGCGACCGGAGAAATCAAGGCCATGGTCGGCGGCCGCGACTTCAATCTCTCCAAGTTCAACCGGGCGACTCAGGCGCTTGCGACAGGTAGGATCGTCTTTTAAACCGTACGTCTATACCGCCGTGATCGATCAAGGCGCCAGCCCCGACGACACCATTGTCGACGCGCCGGTAACTTTTCAAACTGCCTCCGGCCCCTATTCGCCGCATAACTACGACGGCAAGTTTGAGGGCACGATCACGCTGCGGCGCGCGCTCGCCCAGTCCAGAAATATTCCCGCGCTCAAGCTCGCCGACCGCATCGGCATTAAGACCGTGATCGAATACGCGCACCGCTTCGGCATTACCGCAAATATTCCCGCGTATCTTCCGGTGGCACTCGGCTCGGCGGAAATCACGCCGCTCGAGCAGACCTCAGCCTTCACCGTGTTTCCCAACGATGGAGTGCGCGTCGCTCCACGCTACATCAACAAAGTGACCGACTACGAAGGCCGAGTCCTGGAAGAAGATTTCTCCGACATCAAAGACGCCATCAGTTCGCGCACCGCGCGCATCATGACATCCATGCTGCGGGAAGTGGTGCTCCACGGCACCGCCGCGCCGCCGCCAAAGATGCCTTATCCGCTGGCGGGCAAGACGGGAACAACCAACGATTTCACCGACGCCTGGTTCATTGGCTTTTCTCCATCGCTCACCTGCGGTGTCTGGATCGGCTACGACGAAAAGAAAATCCCTCGGGGAAAAAGAGACCGGAGCCCATGCCGCCCTCCCCATCTGGATGCGGTTCATGAGCGTCGCGCTGGCCGGCAAAGATCCGGGCGAATTCCAGCCGGCACCGGCTCCGCTGAACACAGCCGTCGCGCAGAAAAAAGTTGATACGCCAGACGTCGCGCCCGGCGACGGAGAATTGCATTAACGGCAATCTGTTCTAATTCCCAGTAGAGACGCGGCTTGCCGCGTCTTGGCAGTGCCTCACTGCCGGAGACGGGGCTAGCCCCGTCTCTACGGATGTGATCGAAGTAGTCTTCGCATCAATCTGCCTATCCGCACGATTCGATAAAGAGGAAAGAAGGCCTCCGGCAATCGCATCGCCGCAACCTCTCCCGCGCCCGGCGTCCAAACCAGCCGCCAGAGATATCGCCAGCGGTCGCCGCGTCGCTCGCGCAGTTTCAGGATCAGCCGGAAATATTCCGTGGATTCGAAATCGTAGGCCGCACCACGGACCAGACGGTCGGCGAATTCGCCGCCCAGAGCCTCTACCCGCCGATCGGCCGCAATCATTTCCTCCGCAGGGTTGGGAAGCTCTACCCCAAGCACGTTTTTCACCAGCCAGAAACTTACTCCCAAAATGCGAGTGACTCCCAGCGCGCGTGCGCGGGAGAACACCAGCTCGTAGTCGACGGTCTGGGTTTTCGCAAAGTGCCCGCAATGTCCGAAAGCCAGATCAGCCGCGCCCAAAGATGCTTGGCGGCGTGCAGGCACAACACCAACAGCGAATCCTCGGGAGACAGGCCAGGCACTTCGCACCCTCCCACAACCGTGCGCCCAGCGCGGGCTATCGGACCATCCACGGGCAGATCGACGCCATAGAAATAAGGCAGCAACGCCCATTGCAGTTCGACCATGTTCTTTCCAGCGGCTCCGTCAAACGAGCGCTCGTAGCCTATCCGCAGCCATAATCGCTCGACGGCCGGCGTCAAATCCGCCGAAGGCCGATATCCGATTTCGGCGAGAGCCTGCTTCGCTCGCTCAAAATCCGCGGGAGAAATCAGGAAGTCAAGATCCGAAAAACTTCGCAACCCCGGATCGCCGTAGGCCGATTGCGCCAGCACCGGCCCTTTGTATGGCACCGCATGTAACTGCCCGCTCTCGAAGCGAGCCATGATGCGAGCAAGTTCGGCGCCGAACCACAAGCTGCGCCGGAGGTTTGAGTCGTAGGCAGATCGCAGCGATCGCCCGATCTCCGGTGGGATCTCCACGGAACGTCCGCGAGCATGTTCGGTCAAGTTGCGCGCCGCAAGCGGCAGAACCCCATGTTCCTCCGCCAAGCGAAGGAATTCGCTCCAATCGAGCGCCGACAGATTAAGCTTCGCGACGCGTTCAGTCTGCTGCGGAGCAAACTCCGACCCGATCAACGCGCAAAGGAACTCAAATTCGTCTGCTCTCCCCCGAGGGGCGCTCGATGCTGGGGACGAAGGCAAGAGTTCGGTCATGCGGGCGAATCCTGACGGATAAACAAGCAGCTGCAAACGCGCAATCAAAATCAATACGAACGCGAATCGCCTCTATAATACAGAGTCTTCGGCGCGCGAACCGCGCTTCACGGTTCGCAATTCGCCGTTCGTACTTTTCTCATTTGTACTTTGGTCGTTCGCTCTTTCGTCATTCGCACTTTCGTCATTCGAACCGATGGACCAAGTTGTCTTCCAATCCGTTCGCAAGATATTTCGCCATCGTCCGGCTCTGTTCAATTGGCTGGGAAGCGAGCGGGGCGGCGAAACTGTTGCGTTGAAAGACGTGTCTTTCTCGGCAGCCCGCGCCGAGGTGTTAGTGCTGCTCGGCCCGAACGGCAGCGGAAAAACCACTGCTCTGAAGTTGATCTCCACCATGCTCCTGCCCGATGCCGGCTCCGTGCAAGTGGGCGGCTTCGATGCGCGGCGTGATGCCGGTGAAGTCCGTCGGCAAGTCGGCATCGCCGTTGCTGCCGAGCGCTCGTTCTTCCCTCGTCTCTCAGCTCGTGAGAACCTCGAATTTTTTGCCACCCTCGACGAAGTCGCGCGCAGCGAGCGCCAGCAAAGGATCAAAGAAGTTCTCATCGACACCGGCCTCGAAGAGCAAGCCAACACACTGGTCATGAAATTCTCGAGCGGCATGTACCAGCGATTGGGGATCGCGCGCGCCCTGGTCAAGCGGCCCAGCGTGCTCTTGCTCGACGAACCGACGCGCAGCCTCGACGCCGCCACTACGGCGCACTTCTGGACGACGATCCGATCGTTGGCGCGGCAACAGACCACCGTTCTGCTTGCCACCCACAACTTCGCGGAAACAGCCGCAGTAGCGGATCGTCTGCTGCTGCTGCATCACGGCGAATTGCTCGCGGATCGCCCGGTGGACGACGGTGAGAGCGCTGAGGCGCTGCGCTCGTTCTACTTCCGCATGACCGGAGAGATCGATGAAAGCATTTGTAATTGGTAATTGGTAATTGGTAATCGTGTTTCGAATCTGTTGCCGGAAATGTGCGAGCTTGGAATCACAAATTACAAATCGCAAATTACAAATTTCTTCGACTCTCGATAAGCTCTACGCCATCCTGCGCCGCGATCTGCTCACGGCCATCCGCCACCGCAGCGGATTCGTCGTCACGATGGTCGGAGTGTTCACTGAACTGGCCGCCTTTTATTTTCTGTCCCGCGCCATCGGTCCCGGCTTTCGACCCGGTGGCATTGAGTACTTCCCGTTCCTTCTGGTGGGCACCGGCGTCTACACTTTTTTTGTGATGAGCGCGCAAGCCTTCCTGAACGCGGTGCAGGAAGCCCAGCAGACGGGAACGCTGGAAGTACTCATGACCACCTCCACCGCTCCGGCTGAGCTCGTGATCCTCAGCTCCATTTCTGCCTTTGCCGGAAACCTGGTCAATCTGCTGGTCTATCTCTTCGCAGGCGTCGCCGTTTTCCGCGCTTCGATTCACGCCAACTTTTTCTCCTGCGCGGCCGTATTGATTTTTTCTCTGGCCATCGCCCTGGCGCTGGGAATCGCCGCCGCCACTCTTCAGGTTGCGTTCCAGAAAGGTTCTGCTCTGTTGTGGCTGCTTAGTTCCGGACTCTGGTTTCTGAGCGGCACCATGTTTCCGATCCAGAGCTTGCCGCGTCCGCTTGAGCTTATAGCTCGCGCCGTTCCTCTCACCTACACCATCGATGGAATGCGCCGCGCGCTGCTGGAAGGGCAGTCCGTCATTGCGATGGCTCCTACCCTGGCCGTGCTGGCGGGTTTGGCGTGGTCCTGCTGCCGCTCGCGCTCGCCGGGCTGTCGCTAAGTTTGCGGCGAGCGCGGCAGAATGGAACCCTGTCATTTTATTGAGGATGCTGATTCGCCCTCTTCGCTTTTCGGTCCAAGTCATATTGGCACCGGGGAAAGCCCTGTAGTACACTGCGTTTACCTTCATCCAAAAAACTGGGGGATAAGCCGACTTCCCTGTTTCACTAACTGGCTTGACCAATTATGAACGACAATCCAGCCCCTCGCGAGAAACAGCAGCAGATGGGCAACGCGGGTAAAGACAAGAAACTCTACAAGAAGCCGGCGTTCCGCTACGAACGGGTTTTCGAGATGCAGGCTTTATCTTGCGGCAAGACGGTCGCCACCCAGGGACAATGTCTGCCGGGCAACCAAAAAACTTCCTGATGCTGGAAATTACCACCAGTGCGGCGCGGTCGAGTCGGAGCGCGGTACGTTCAGCTTTGGTGGCAGATATTTTGCGCGGCAGCGGCAATTTGCGCCTGCAAGTTCGCGGAGAAAGTATGCTGCCGGCCCTTTGGCCGGGCGATGTCGTACAGATCGCATGCTGCAAGCCCGAAGACGTCCGGCCCGGTGAGATCGTGCTTGCCTTGCGTGACGGCCGTTTCTTCTTGCATCGCTTGGTCGCCCGTTCCCAGCCGAGCGGCTTTGTGCTGCGCGGCGACTCCATGCCGGGATCTGACCCGCCGTTCCCTCTCGAAGCATTCCTCGGCCGACTGGTCAACCACAACGCTGACCGCGTGTTTGGCCCGAAGTGGTCCCGCGTGCTGGGACTGCTGCTCTGCCATTGCAGCCTTGGCGCGCCGTCTCGCTCTGAGGCTTCACCAGCGCCGGAAGCCGTCCGCTGCGCGAATTTCGAAACCGTGAAGTCGCCGCGAAGAATCGTTCCGTGGAGTTGAAAAACTCGCTGGAAGCCTTATGACAGTGACGATGACGGCCGCGGCACCAAAAGTCGCGTGTATCGAGATCGGCGGAATCCCGATCGGCTTGTCCACCTGCGACGACGGCTTTCTCGATCTGTTACGCCATCGCTACGACGGGTTCCTGAGTGATGCGCGGCCCGAGTTTGAGCTTGAGTTTGATCTCACCCGGCCCGTGCCGGTTTCCGATGACGACGTTCGGGTCCGGCGCGAAGGTGACGAGTGGCTGTTCGAGCGCGGAGATTTCCGCGCGCGTTGGAACCTGCGCACCGGGCGAGGCAGCGTTCGGCAAAATGCCAACCCGTATTCTCTTGATTCGGTGCTGCGCATTCTGCACAGCTTGATTATTGCCGAGCGAGGCGGATTCCTGCTGCACGCCGCCAGTGCGATCTGCGATGGCCGGGCGTATTTGTTTTCGGGCGTATCCGGCGCGGGCAAAACCACGATGACCCGGCTGGCGCCGGCGGACATCACCCTGCTTACCGACGAAATTTCCTACCTGCGGCCGAGCGTCGACGGCTACGCGGCATTCGGCACTCCTTTCGCCGGAGAGTTGGCCAAGGCCGGCGAGAACTGTGCCGCTCCGGTCGCCGCTCTATTTTTCCTGGAGCAGGGTCCAGAGAACCGCGTGGATGAGTTGCCACCCGCGGAAGCCGTGCGCCGTCTTATGCGCAATATTCTGTTCTTCGCTGAAGATCAGGGCCTTGTGGAAAAGCTTCTGGCAACGGCTTGCGATTTCGTCTCCAGGGTTCCCATTCGTCGCCTGACGTTCTATCCTGATGCCAGGGTGTGGGACCTGGTGCGAAATTTCGATCACGATTTCGAACAAAACTTCGATCGCAATTTCGCACGCAACTCGCAGGGGGTGGCCGAGCATGCCTGAAAATTGCATCTACATTGCGCGCAGTTCCACCATCGCCGCTCGCGCGCTGGCCGGCGAAATGATGGTTATGAACTCGGCCGATTCGACGTTCTTCACCCTGAATGAGGTCGCTACTGCCATCTTTCAGGCTGCCGACGGCCGCACTCCTTTGCGCGAAATTATCCGCGACCGCATCTGCGAGCAATTTGATGTCGATCCCGAACAGGCCCAGGCGGACGCCGAGCAGTTCGTCGCCGAACTTTCCTGCCATGGAATTCTTCTGGTTTCCAATCAACCTCTCGCCTCGGAGGCTCCCCGATGAGCCTGATGAGTGAGGTAGGCCAGAAGGCGTTCAACCTGGGCATACCCCTTGCCGTGCACATGGATGTCACGTATCGCTGTAACGAGCGCTGCGTGCACTGTTATCTCGATCACGATGACCACGGCGAGATGACCACCGCCGAAATCAAGGACGTGCTCGATCAACTGGCCGAGGCAGGCGTTTTCTTTCTCACCTTCAGCGGCGGCGAGGTCTTTATGCGCCGCGATTTCTTTGAGATTGTCGAACACGCGCGCCGGCTCATGTTCAACGTGAAGATCAAGACCAACGCGGTCATGATCCATGAGGAGGAAGCGCGGAGAATTCGGGAACTCGACATTGACACCATTCAGATCAGCGTCTACTCGCATCGTCCCGAAGTGCACGATGCCATCACCAAGCTGCCCCACTCCTTAGAGCGCACCGTGCAATCCATTCGCTTCTTGCGCGAACAGGGGCTGCGCGTCACCATCGCCAATGTGCTGATGACCGTGAATTCTTCCGATCACACGGGTGTGCAAAAGCTCGCCGCAGAACTCGGCGCGCATTACACCCTCGATCCGACCATCACGCCCATGATGGACGGCGACACCTCGATTCTCTCGCTGCGCATTCCAGGAGAGGACCTTCCGGACATCTTCCACAACCCCACACTGGTCGCCAACCAGGAAGAATTCTGTGCTCCCCCAAAGCCGCCTTCGGAGGAAGATCTTGAGGGTTACGCGTGCAGCGCGGGCCATTCTTTCTGCTACATTTCGCCTT
This sequence comes from uncultured Acidobacteriaceae bacterium, assembly GCA_963760175.1. Taxonomy (GTDB): domain Bacteria; phylum Acidobacteriota; class Terriglobia; order Terriglobales; family Acidobacteriaceae; genus Acidiflorens. Next base: position 179,143 of record CAVXBU010000014.1, on the reverse strand, counting down.
ACGGCGACGTCTTTCCCTGCGTGCAGTTTCCGCTTCCGACGGGAAATGTTCGTCAACAGAAGTTCCTGGATATCTGGAATCTGTCTCCAGAGCTGAAAGAGGTTCGCTCCATCCAGGCCAAAGACCTGACCGTGTGCTCGTCGTGCTCGCACGTCACCAGTTGCTCACGATGTCCTGGATTGGCTTATATGGAAGGAAGCATGCGGGGTCCATCCACCGCGGACTGCGAGAAGTCGTTCTACCGGACGGGCGTGCCGACGGCAAACATGCTGCGGCTGGGACTGTCGAAACCACGCAGCACATCGGGCATGGGCGCGCCGCTGATTCAAATTCAGCCGATTGCCGTTTCCGCGTGATAGAAGGTTCGATGGAGTCGACGATCGACGACGGCGACGGGCGCCTTGCCCGTCCAGCGGAGCTAGACTTTGGTCCCGGCGGCGGCAGTCTGGCTGCGGGTTAAATCAACTACCGCTTCCGCGGCCACCAACTGCTCCAGGATGCGCTGCAAAGTAGCGCGGACCTCGTGCGTCGCTTCACTGAACCTCAGCGCCGCTCCGATCCCCATGTCCATGCGCACCACCTCGCTTAATATCGAGACGTTGGTATGTTCGTGCGAGAAGGTGAGTTTCAACTGTGAGCCGGGCAACAGCAGGCCGCTGGTTTCAACATAGCAACCGCCCAGGCTGAGGTTGGTGACGATGCCCAGCATCGCGAGTTTCTCACCGCCTCCAGAAATTTCCGTGGTGAGCCGGCCCCGAACCCGGGGATAAAGACGCCGGTTTTTCTGCGTCGCCTGACTCTGCTTCTGCAGATACATGCGCTTGTCGGCTTCCGAAAGGATTTTTTCGGCATCCGTGCCGTCTTCGGGAAACACGGCCTTGCCCACGCTCAGCGATAAAATATCCTCGTTGCAGACGTCTTTTCCGGCTTGCTGGGCCAGTTCGCGCATCTGTTCCGCCTTGCGCGCGGCGGCTTCGGGCGTCAGTCCAGGAGCGATGACTACGAATTCGTCGCCGCCCATGCGCGCGACATAATCGTACTCACGGCTGGTTTCTTTCAGGGAGTGCGCAAACAGCCGCAGTACGCGGTTCCCTTCCAGGTGTCCAAAGCGGTCGTTGATCTGCTTGAAGCGGTCCAGGTCGGCGACCATCACGGTCAGCGATTTGCTGTCGCGTTTGCAGCGCGCCAGTTCCCGATCGAGTTGCAAAAATAGCGAGCGCGCATTGGGCAGACCGGTCAGATAATCGGTAACCGCCGAACTCTCCGCCTGCTCGTATTTCATCGCGTTCTCGATGGCCAGCGCCATCTTCGAACTTACCGCCAGCAAAATGCGCAGGTGGTCGGAGGTGAAGAAATCTTTTTCCGCGTGGTACAAAGCGACCACGCCGACCACGCCCTGCAAACCCTCGAGCGGGACGGCGAGCGCTGAATTCAGCGTGCTGTATTTCGATGTATCGTTCAGATAACCCGGCTCGACCGAAGGATTGCCATTCAGTATCGGCTTCAGATTTTGCGCCACCCAGCCCGAGAGCCCTTGTCCCATCGGAATGCGCAGCGACGCGAACAGCCGGAAGTTGTCGCCATTCACATATTCCGGCACCAGTTCATCGCCGTGGCGGACGTAGATCGCGATTGCATCGTACTGCATCGACCGGCGCAGCTTCACCGCGAATACCGAGAGCGTTTCGTCCAGGCTGAGCGAAGCCCCCAGATCCTGGCTGAGCTCGAAAAGAGTCTGCGCTTCCTGACGGGCCGCCGCAATCGAACCGAGGAAACTACGCTCCGGCGTTTGCCGCCGCCCTTGCGCCTGGAACCCGGCTGCCGGCTTAATGGTCGGCTCAGTCTTCGAGTCTTCGTCTATGTCTTTGATTTCCGTCGATAACTTGTGCTTGCCCAAGCTGTCCGTGCGTTGATGGACCAGTTGCTCCAAATCCACATATTTTCGTTGGAGCACGGCGACCACTTGCGGATCAAAGGCCTTTCCCGATTGATCCACCAGCCGCGTCATCGCTTCCTGCAGCGGCAGCGCGCGCCGGTATTGCCGATCCGAAGCCAGCGCGTCCAGAAAATCGACCGCCGCCAGAATACGGGCGCCAATCGGAATTTGTGTCCCCTTCAACCCCAGCGGATAGCCCGTCCCATCGTACTTTTCGTGGTGCGCCCGCACGATGGGCACGACCGGGTACGGAAAGCGCACACGCTCCAGAATTTCCGCTCCCACCAGCGGGTGAATCTTCATCTTCTCGAATTCTTCCGGCGTCAGGCGTCCCGGCTTCGAGACGATGTGCTCGGGAATCGCCAGCTTGCCGATGTCATGCAGCAAGGCTGCGGCCTGCAGCGCATCCATCCCCTCGCGGTCAATCTTGAGTTCCTTGGCGACCTCAACCGCGTAGACGCGAACTCTCTGCAAGTGGTCGTGAGTCGTCTGATCCTTGGCTTCGATGGCCAGCGCCAGCGCCTCGATCGTGCGCATGTGCAAGTCCGCCATCTCTTCCACGTGCCGCTTCTCGTCTTCCAGTTTGCCCAGGTAAAGGCGGTAGGAACGATAGATGAGATAGACCACCGGAAGCGTCAACAACGACGTCTGCCAGTCAGTGAAGCCGTGCAGCCAGCTCATCATGCCGGCCACGCCTGCACCCACCAGATAGTACGGAAAGCTCCAGAAGTAGCACTCTGACCAGATCTTTCGCAGCGATCTTCGCTCCGTCAACGAGATGACGGCCGCCACCGGAAGCGTATTGGCGACGAAGTAAACCGACGCCGCCAGAAACAGCAGAGTAGACGGGTTCTTCACCGCGCGATGGAACAGGGAGAAGCGATACGCCGCAAAGGTCACCGCGATGGCCAGCGCGGTCGAGCAGACGTTGAAGGCGACTTGAATCGGAACCGGACGGTCCCGGTCGAAGCATTGCACCACCACCGCCGCGCAGCCCAGCGCCATGGCCTCCGACAAGCTCAGTTCCAGCACACCCAGCAGCAGAAATAGAAAGTTCACCGACATCGTCCCGGTGATGCCGGGCAGATTCACCTTGAGCCGCGAGGCGGCCAATGCAATTACCAGATAACAGAAAAATTTGAGCGGATTCTGGCTCCGGCCATGCAAGACCGAATAGGTCAGGACAGTCGTCCCGCAGAGCACCACCACGGCTATAAAAAAGCGTGGCGCGGCGCTCATGTCCCTCCACGATTGAGGGCGAGTTTTCATTTCGGACGCACTCCTGCCCGGGGGGCCGGGTTCATCATTCCCGGGCGAAACACACGTGAACACTCATTGATAGCAGGCGCCGGGCGGGGAGGAAAGCATTCGAACATTTGGGACGAAACTTCCGTAATGGGCTCTGGTGACCTTAGCTAGGGCTTGACCGTTCCGAAAGCAAGAAGAAACCACTTAAGTAACAGAAAAGACAGATGATGCTGAACACTCCAGGACCGTGAACTTTGAACCCTGCCGCACCGTATAACTGCAAGAGCCCGCAGGTTTGACTTGCCAGAACCCACGGCCTAACATCAATCACTCTCTCCCAGGAGTGTTCCCCCCAGTGATCGGCGAGACGAAGAGTGGCGACACCAAGAGTGCCGAGACGAACACCGGCGAAGTGAAGGCCGGCGCGATCGTGATCGGCCAGGCCGTCTCGCACTACCGTGTTCTCTCGCAGCTGGGCGGCGGCGGGATGGGCGTGGTGTATGAAGCCGAGGACATCAACCTGGGCCGCCATGTCGCGCTTAAGTTCCTGCCTCCGGAAACGGAAAAAGATCCGCTCGCGCTCGACCGTTTTCAGCGTGAGGCGCGCGCCGCCTCCGCTCTGAACCACCCTAATATTTGCACCATCTACGAGGTCGGCGAAGACGGCGGACGCCACTTCATCGCCATGGAGTTGCTCGAAGGCGAGACCCTCAAAAGCCGTATCCAGCGCCAGTACCCGAGCCAACCGATGGACCTCGACCAACTGCTCGATCTCGGCGCCCAGATCGCCGACGCTCTCGACGCCGCCCATGCCAAAGGGATCATCCACCGCGACATTAAACCCGCCAACATTTTTGTAACCAGTCGCAACCAGGCCAAGATTCTCGACTTCGGTTTGGCCAAGCGCACCGCTAAGCCTTCCATGTTTTCTGCCGCCACCGTCGGGTCCGCGCGACCGTGGATGACCCACTCCTGACCAATCCCGGATCGACCGTCGGTACCGTGGCATACATGTCTCCGGAGCAGGCGCGAGGCAAGGATCTCGACGCCCGCACCGACCTGTTCTCTTTCGGCGCCGTGCTCTATGAAATGGCCACCGGTGCTGTGCCCTTTCCGCGGAGACACGTCCGCCGTTATTTTTGATGCGATTCTGAATCGTCCCCCGGCGCCGGCGCTTCGCCTGAATCCCGGCCTGCCTCCGCACTTCGACGAAATCCTGAACAAGCTGCTCGAAAAAGATCGCGACCTGCGCTACCAGAACGCCGCCGACGTGCGCTCCGACTTGAAGCGCCTGAAACGCGACTCCGCGTCGGGCACGATTCTCGCGGCGACTTCTTCCAGCGCTTCCGCCCGCAGCTCTTCCATTCACAAACTCCCGCCGCCCGCTCGCAAGCTGCCGCTGTGGCTGATCCCTGCTCTGATCGTCGCTCTGGTCGCCGCCGGCATTGCCTTCGTGTTTCTGAAGCGCGGCCACGCGCTCACCGAAAAAGATTCGATCCTGATCACCGATTTCGTAAACACCACCGCCGACCCCGTCTTCGATGGCGCGCTCAAGAAAGCCCTGGCCGTCGACCTCGGGCAGTCCCCATATCTGAACGTCTACCCCGATGAGAAAATCCGCCAGACCTTGCAGTTCATGGGCCGCAGCCCCACCGACCGCATCACCACCGAGGTCGGCCGCGAAATCTGTCAACGCGATGGCATCAAGGCTATGCTCAACGGCAGCATCGACAGCGTTGGCGGTCAGTACGTGATCAGTCTGGACGCAACCAATGTTTCCTCCGGCGATTCGCTCGGACGCCAGCAGGCTCAGGCCGACCGAAAAGAAGACGTGCTGAATGCGCTGCACAGCGCCGCCACCAAATTGCGCGGACAACTCGGCGAATCGTTGTCCATGGTGCAGAAATACGACATGCCTCTCGCCATGGCTACCACTTCATCGCTCGATGCGCTGAAGGCGTTCAGCCTGGGCGACGCCAAGCACAATATGGGCGACGAACTGGCCGCGGTTCCCGACTACCAGCGCGCCATCGAGATCGATCCTAATTTCGCCATGGCCTATGCCCGCCTCGGCACGGTCTACAACAACCTGGGGCAGACCGAGTCGTCGGAGCAAAACCGGCAAAAGGCTTTCGAGCTTCGCGATCGCGCCAGCGAACGCGAGAAGCTTTACATCATGTCCCACTACTACGCCGACAGCGGCCAACTCGACAAAGGCATTACCGCCTACGAACTCTATCGCCAGACCTACCCGCGAGATTCCATCCCCTTCAACAATCTCGCGGCTATCTACAATGAGCTCGGACAATTCGACAACGCGTTGGAGAACGCGAAGCGCGCGGTGGAACTCGATCCCGACATGGCAAGCGGTTATGAGAACGCCGCCGCGGCTTACCTCGGCCTGAACCGGATCGAGGAAGCACGCGCCATGGTCAACTCTGCCCTCGAACACAAGGCGTCAGCTGCGAACTTCCATGTGGGCCTGGCCGTGTTGGACTGGGGTGAGGGCAAAGAAGCCGACATGGAGAAGGAACTGCAAAGTGCCTCCGCAACCCCCGAAGGTGAGGCGAGCGTTCTCGGATTCCGTGCCAGGATCGCTAGCACCCGCGGGCAAATGCGCCAGGCGCGCGACTTTGCGCGCCAGAACGAAGATGCGATGGATCGCCTGCACTTGCAAGGCCGAGCCGAGGTCGAGGCGGTGCTGGCCGTCTTCGAGGCAGTGGTGGGAAATCATGCAGAAGCCAACAGCGACGCTACCGAAGCTCTCCGTTTATCCCGAACTGCCCCGGTGATGGGAAGTGCGGCCACGACGTTCGCCATCCTACGCCAGGATCAGAAAGCAATCGCCTTGGCCGACGAAATCCAGCGCGCCCATCCGAACGATACTATGGCGGTGAACATAAGAGTCCCCATGATTCACGCGATCGCGGCTCTGTGGCCCGCGAATCCCGCCAAGGCCGACCCCGCCAAGGCCATTGACTTCCTGAACACTGCTGCCCTCTACGCTCGCGCCAACGCTGGCGTTTTTTTCGTCCGAGGCTTGGCGTATGAGCAGGCTGGCCGTTACGCTGAGGCCCAGCAGGATCTCCAAAAGGTTCTCGACATGAAATCCCACAGCTTCCCCGACATCACGACCGCTGCCACTCAATTGGAACTAGGCCGGCTGTATCAGAAGCAGGGCGACACTGCCAAGGCCCGCATCGCCTATCAGGACTTTCTCGCCGCCTGGAAAGACGCCGACCCCGACCTCCCGCTGCTCCACGAAGCCAAGGCCGAATACGCAAAACTACAGTAGCGGCTGGGCGGGCGTGGTCGCCCGCCCCCACACTGACCCCACTAGAAGTGGAATCCGAGCTCGGCCGTCAGGGCGCGCGGCGTCACATAGTGCGTCCCGCTGAAGGTCGAAAGAAAGTTGTACAGCGCCAATTTGTTGGCAATATTGATGGCGGTAAGCGTAAGACTCCATTTGTGATGGTCGCCTTTGAACAGGTTGTCGTCGCCCACCGAAACGTCGAACAAATTACGCGATGCAATACGCGCCGGGTTGCGATCGTCGTTCTGGGCATTGATCGCTGGCACCTTGATTAGGCTGGATCCGAATTGCGATGCCTGGCACGCGGCGGGGAGCGGGGTTGTCAGCGTCGCGTGGGCGCCATTGCACGTGAACCCGGCCTCGAACTCCTGATCGGCACTCAAGGGATTTCCGAAAGAATCGCGCAAAAAGACCGCCGGTTGCCCGGTGAGCGTAGTCGACTGCGGGCAATCGTTGCCGGGATCTACCCCGTAACACGGTGCATTACCAGCCACCAGACCGCTGTCGTAGCGCCAGTTGGCGCCGAACCATGGACCACGCTTCCAGGGCTGATATTGCACGTGCGTTGTCTGATTGAACTTTTCGTCGTGGTCAATGCGGAACGGGAGTCCTGTGCTGTTCGACACCGTTGCGCCCGCGCCCCCGATCTGTGGTTGGAAAAAGCGCGCCGCCACGCTGGAGAAGACCATCTGCGCCGAAAATCCGTGCAAATTCGGTACGCTCAGGCGGCCCGCATATCCGGGAATCTTGGCATTGTGCCATTCAATCGGGAAAGTGATCGGAGTGTTTCCGAGCACGCTGAAATCGTAGCCATTGTGTGTGTATTTCGTAATCCACTCGCCCGAAAAGACCAGGTACCGTCCGAAAGCCTGTTCGATGCCGGCGTGAAATTCATTGCGAAAACCGGGGCTCAAAGGGTTCGCCACCGGCGCGGAACAAGCCAGCAGCGGATTTAAAACCGGGTTGCTGCACCCGATGCTGGAAAGAATCAGATTCTCATTGAAAGGAGATTCGAGCGTGCGAGCGTAGGAAACACGAAGAATCGTGCTCGTCTTCTTGACGTTGTATGAGATCCCGAGACGAGGCTCGGCCTGACTTGCTGTCGTAAGGCCGTTGTAAACGTCGCCGCGCAACCCCAGGTTCATAGACCAGTGCCCGACGGTGATCGCGTCCTGAATATAGAGAGCAAGTTCCTTCACGTCGGTATGCCCGCTGAAAGTGTACGGGCTTCCGCCACGGGTCAGATCGTAGGGAGCCAGTATCGGATTAAAAACCGGGTAGAAAGCTGGATTGGGGTTATAAGGCTGTCCCCCAGGCGCCACGTAGCCGAGGGCCCCGTACTCTGCCAGAGTGTTCGGCAGCGCGGGGCCGCTGCACTGCGCGGGAGCGGTCGAGCCCGCGAAGGGAACGTACGGGTTCGGGTTCAGCGCCGTTACCGGTGACGCACATATGAAAGGCGCGTTGTAGGCGGGGTCGACAATCCCGACCGTGTCATTCTCATTGAGAAACGTTTGTTCATAGGTGACGCCCGCCTTGATATTGTTCACCCCTTTGACGTAGGAGATGTCAGATCGAATACCCGTGTTGGTGAGCGTTCGGTTCTGACCTACGGACTGCCTCTGCAGACTCGGCGGCCCCAGGTCAGCGAACGGATCGCTGCTGGGGTAGTAGTTGTAGTCGTCGCGACGTACGAAAGCTCCCAAAGTAAATACGGAGTGCGTACTTATGAGACGCGTCCAAGACGGCGCGACATTAAAGGTTCCAATCTTGGAGCGTTGATCAGTTGGTCCGACGGTGATGAGAGTGCCCGGAACCACGCCTCCATAGTTCTCCGCTCCCGGAAGAACTCCGCTCAGGCCGCTCCAGGCGGTCGCGTTTTCCGCGTCCAACGAATTCGGCGTCTGGAACCAGCTCCGGCTGTAGCTGAAGTTGAAGTGAATCGTGTCGGCGGATGACAATTGGAAGTCCACGCGGTCGAAAACATTCTCTGCATTGCCTTTGTCGTGGATGACCGCGAACTCCGGCGCATCCAGAAAACGGCCGCTGTTCAAGCCGCCCACCGAGATAAAGTTTCCCCAGTTCTTTCCTCCGTAACCGACATCGGCAGCCACCGTGGATGAGCCAAACGAACCGTAGGAAGTGGTAACGCTGCCATGGGGCGTGGTCATGCCCTGGCCCGAGCGGGTGGTCGCCACAATCACCACACTGGTCTTTCCGCCATATTCCGCGGGCGGCGCACCGGCTATCACTTCCATGGATTGAATCGAGTCGACGGAAATCTGGTTCGAAAAAACCTTGCTATGCTGGTCGGTATCGGGCTGATCGTCAATGTTGTACGAGTTCTCCGCGTGGTCACCGTAGCCGTGGAGTTGGCCGTTGGAGTCGGAGGCGATGCCCGGCGTTGCTTCGCCGACTATTTGACTCAATGCCGACGATCCAGTTCCCATCGGGAGTCTGGTCGATCAGTTCCTTGTCGACGTCGGAGTGGAAGGTCGGATCGTTCTCGACCAGGTCTCCCTTATCCTCGACCGTAACCGTGGTGGAAGAGGCGGACACTTGAAGACTGATCTGGACTATGGCGGGCACGACGGAGCGGACCTGCACATCCTGCGCGGTCTGAGCGAACCCCGCGGCCGTTATCGTCATGTGATACGGATTAAACGGCACGTTCACAAAACTGAAATTTCCCTTACTGTCGGTCGTAGCCGTCCGGTCATAGCCAGTGATCGGGTTATGAATCTCGACGCTTGCATTGGCCACCACCGCGCCCGAAGGGTCCAAGACGCTGCCGTTAATCGACCCCGAACTTCCGCTCGACTGCGCACTCGCAGTGCCAGCACTTAACATCACCGCAACGGCCACCGAGGCCGCAGCCAACCAACTCTTATAAAACGATCGCATGAGTCCTCCAATAAGTGGTTCGGGAGCGAGTCCGATCAGATTGCAGAGCAATGATCGAAGATCGAAGATCGCAGCATCATGGGGATGATTACTCGATTGGGCCCGGGATCAGAGCGCTGGCGGAGGACGAATGAACTCGGTGGCAATGGGACGGAAGATCGGGGAAACTTCTGCAACGATACTCGCCAAGGCGGTCGTAGCCAGAATTGGCGCAGACGCAACCGTCTGCGTATTAAGACCGGCATGAGCGGTCGCGCAAATCGAACAGGCGTGGTGGGATGTGGCTGAGCTTTCGGAATGCGAGTGGGTCGCTTGCACGATCCCGATCACGCTGACCAGAGCCATACAGAGCACACATACCGCCCTGAACCATCCGCCCCGATTTGACGATGCCTTCAGCATCCTTCCCCAAGCTACTTATTTAGACGCGTTGCCTTTAGACGATTCTATCGCTAGATGGATCATCTGTGGAAACTCGGCGGACGAAAAATTAACTTTTTCGCCGCCCACCGGAACATGACCTTCAGGGGCAATGCAGTGAAAGTTCGATCCACAGAGCGGCCTTCCCCTGTGTTCCCTTCCCTGTGTTCCCCGTTTTCTCTGTGGTTAAGAATTTCGCCCGAACATGCACAGAGTCCGGGGCGAGAACCAACAAAAGTACTATCACCGGCGCCGGCATTCTCCGACAATCATTGAAATAGCAATTGCAACGGGAGTCACCAGGAACCCGTTTTATTAGCAGCGCCACCTGCGTCTTAATTTGATCTTTACTCTTGTGCCCGCTTCGTGCGGGCTCTGCGAAAGTCAGGCTCAGGGAGAAGTATCTATGGCGTTACAAGTGATTTTGTATTTTGACGACCAGGCAGACGCGTTGCGCTTTGCCTTGGCCGCAGGTTCGGTCATGGCTGGAGACGGAACGCGCGCCACCGGCGATTTGCTCCAGGAAACGGCGCGAGTCACGCGCATCCGGCTGGACGCAGCCAATAAAGGAAAATTCAAGCCCAATCCTCCCGAACGAGTTGCGTGAATACGTCTCTGCTGGGCGCCTCACCCGCGCACCGCATCAGAGCGACTGAAGTCCCCTCGTAGCGCGCAATCCGCATTAGAATGTCAGCTATGCCGATAGCTGAACAAGTTTCTTCTTCATCCATATCCACCGCGCTCGACCTCGCGTGGGTTCGCTCGCAGTTCCCGGCGCTCGCCCAAACCGTCAACGAGAATTCTAAGAAACTCCCCGCAGTCTTCCTGGACGGCCCCGGCGGCACGCAAGTGCCGCAGCGGGTGATCGACGCCATCGCCGACTACCTGTCCCGTAACAACGCCAACACCGGAGGCGCTTACTCCACCAGCCGCAACACCGAACGCATGATCGCGGAAGCGCGCTCGGCCATGGGCGATTTTCTTAATTGCGATGCCGACGAGATCGTCTTCGGCCCGAACATGACGACCCTGACTTATGCCATGAGTCGCGCCCTGGGACGCGAATTCGGCCCCGGCGACGAGATCGTGCTCACGCTGCTTGACCACGACGCAAACTTTTCGCCCTGGAAAGCGCTGGAAGAAAAAGGCGTGGTCATCCGCACCGTGAAATTCAACGAGGAAGATTGCACGCTCGACATGCACGACCTCGCGGAGAAGTTAACGATAACGACCGGAGCCCGCACGCGGCTCGTGGCCGTCGGCTATGCGTCGAATGCGGTAGGCACTATCAACAACGCCGCCGAAGTGGTGCGGCTGGCGCGGCAAGCGGGAGCGCTGAGTTATATCGACGCCGTCCACTACGCTCCCCACGGTCCGATTGACGTGCGCGCCCTCGACTGCGATTTTCTGGCCTGCTCGACGTACAAATTTTTCGGTCCGCACATGGGCGTGCTCTACGGCAAGCGCGAGCACTTGAAGGCGTTGCATCCGTATAAACTCCGGCCCAACACCGACAACATTCCGAACTGTTGGGAATGGGGAACGCTGAACCACGAGTGCATAGCGGGAATCAAAGCCTGCATCGACTACTGGGAAGAACTCGGCCGCCGGGTAGAGACGGGGCTTGCCCCGTCTGAGACGCGGCCAGTCGAGCCTCCACGTGATGGTCGTGCACAGCAAGCGGTCACAACCCGGCGCGCTGCGATCCTGTCCGCGCACGAAGCGATCCATCAGCACGAGCGAAAGATGACGGGGAAGATGATCGCCGGCTTGCTCGCCATTCCCGGATTGAAGCTGTACGGCATCAGTGACCCGCGGCGCTTCGAGCATCGTTGCGCCACGTTCGCGGTCCGCATCGAAGCCCACACGCCACTGGAGCTGGCAACCAAGCTCGGCGAGCGCGGCTTCTTCACCTGGGATGGAAACTACTATGCCCTGAACCTGACCGAACAGTTGGACGTCGAGCGCCTCGGAGGGTTTCTCCGCATAGGCCTCGCGCACTACAACACGATGGAAGAAGTGGAGCGGTTGCTGGAGGCGCTGCGCGAGATTGTGTGCTAACTGGCGCCCGGCTCACGGCCGCATTTCTTCCACCCTGTCCCCGCGCCCCACCAATGCCATCTTCGCCAGCCCCACAAACAGCCCGTGCTCCACGATGCCCGGAACATCGCTCAGCGCCAGCGCCAGCGCCGCCGGATCTGCGATCTTTCCAAAGCTGCAATCGAGAATCTGATTGCCGTTGTCGGTCAAGTACGGACTGCCGTCTGGCTTTGTGCGCAACTTAGGCGAGCCGCCAAGCGCAGCGATCTTTTTCTCGACCACGGTTCGCGCAAACGCGATGACCTCTACCGGCAAAGGAAATTTGCCGAGCACAGGAACAACTTTCCCCGCGTCCGCGACCACAACCATCTTCCTGGATGCAAACGCGACCACCTTCTCGCGCGTCAACGCTCCGCCGCCGCCTTTAATCAAGTTGAGTTTGGGATCGACTTCGTCGGCGCCATCGATGGTGATGTCGATTTCCGGATGCTCGTCGAGCGTGGTCAAAGGAATGCCCAACGAGCGCGCCAGGTCGGCGGTTTTGATCGAGGTCGGGATTCCAATGATTTTCAGCCCCGCCTTCACGCGCTCGCCCAGAGCGACCACCGCGAAGTAGGCGGTTGACCCCGTGCCCAGTCCAACAATGTCTCCGTCGCTCACCAGCTTTGCGGCGGCGCGGCCTGCGGTTTCTTTTTCTGCTTCATTCGCCATAAATCGCTTCACTCATTTGTTGAAAATTTCGATGTACGCGAGATAGCCTGCCAGCACCAATCCAAACATGACCAGCAAGTAAGAGACCACATCGATCACAACGCCGGCGGGCTCAAACGTGTTCGAATCGATTTGCACTTTGGTTGTGCGATAACGTCGGAGACCGGTAAGGATCAGCAGCACTCCACCCACTGCAGAGACGATGCCCAGCCATGTTGTAAAACCCGGCGTGCCAGAATCATATCCCTCAACCTTCATGAATTCGCGCAGAGCGATCGAGAAGCGCCCGATGGCGAATCCGAACACGATGGTCGCGACGCCGGTTCGCACCCACGCCAGAAACGTGCGTTCATTGGCCAGGTGATCGCGGGCGCGGTTAGGATTTGGACTCTCGGGCATGCCTGCAAACGTTAGTCTAGCCCGCCATTATTCCACAGCCTTCTGAATCAGCGCCGCAATTCCCGCGATGTTCTTCAGGAGGTCGGCGGGAAAAGCCGTGCCGCTGCTGCAGGTATTCCGCTGAATTGTAGGAGAGCCACACCTGACCCTGCTCATCCTGCCATGCCAGCGCTTTCAGCGGAAGATCGATGGCCAGCCTGGGTGCGGCCACCATCAAAGGCGTCCCAGCTTTCGGACTTCCGAAGATCAGCAACTGCGTCGGACGCATTTTAAGGCCAACCTTCTCTGCTTCACCGCTGTGGTCGATGAGGGCAAACACGGTTATGCCCTTCTCCTTGAGAATCGACCCGAGCCGAGCCAGAGTTTCGGGCACAGAATAACGACTGGACACATCAATGACTCCGCTAGCCATGGGAGCGCCTCCGATTTTTCGAGCAGCCGTATTCTAGTTCAAAATCATCTTGCCCCAATAGCTCGTGTGGTGACGGCGCGGAGCCTGCCCTGAGCGGAGCCGAAGGGCCCCGTCCCTGCGGGGCACAGCCCCGTCACCACACAGCTCTATATTCTTCCGCCTGAATCGGCCACACCGGGCGGCGCATCCGTTATTCTATAGAAGACCTTCTATGCCTACTTCAACTCGGACCAGCCGCGGGAGCACAGTTCCCGCCATCATTCAAAACCACGAACGGGAACGGGTGTTTGGGCTGTTCCGCCAGTTCGGATATCTGGAGGCTGAACTGAACCCGCTCGGCCTGCTGCCTCCGCAACCGCATCCGGACCTCGCGATCGATAACGAGTGGGCGCGGGAAGCGCGGCGCATTTATTGCGGCAGCGTAGGCGTGGAATTCATGCACATCGCCGACCCCGAACGGCGGCGCTGGATTCAGGAACGTATGGAGGCCGAACCGGCCGCGGTCGACCAGCAACGCGCCCTCGACCTGCTGATGCGCGCCGACCTGTTCGAACAGACGCTGCAGCAGCGCTATCTCGGCAACAAACGCTTCTCACTCGAAGGCAACACCTCTTTGCTGACCGCCGTGGATGAGGTTCTGGACGTGGCCGGCGAGCATGGCGCCGTGGAACTGGTGATGGGCATGAGTCATCGAGGCCGGCTGAATGTCATCATTCATGTCGCGAATCGCCCGGCCGAGCAGGTGTTTGCGGAATTTGAGGACGTCGACCCACGAAGCGTATTGGGATCGGGCGACGTGAAGTATCACATGGGCGCGACCGGCGAATATGTTACGAAGAACGGCAAGCAGATTCATATTCATCTGGTATCGAATCCCAGCCACCTCGAAGCCGTGAATCCAGTGACGGTCGGACGCACTCGCGCCAAGCAGGACCGCGCCGGCGAAGGGGGCAAGGCAAAGTATTTGCCGTTAATCGTGCATGGCGACGCCGCCTTCGCGGGCCAGGGCATCACGGCAGAGACGCTGAATTATGCGGACCTCGCCGACTATAGCGTGGGCGGCACCATCCACGTAATCGTCAACAATCTGCTCGGCTTCACCACCAACGCCCGTGAAGAACACTCCTCGCGCTTCTCGGCGCAACTCGGGCGCAGGCAGGCGATTCCCATCTTTCACGTGAACGGCGAAGACGTGGATGCGGTCGATGCGCATCGCGCGCATGGCCGCCGAGTATCGCTACCAATTCGGCACCGACGTGATCGTCGACCTGATCGGCTACCGGCGCCATGGCCACAGCGAAGTGGATGATCCCACCGTGACGCAGCCGCTGATGTACAAGGCGATCAAGGAGCATCCGCCCCTGTATCAGATTTACGCCAAACAAATCGGCATTGAAGACAATATCGCGGGGCGCGTGGCGACGATCAAGAGCGAATACGAAGCCGCACAGAAGGGCGCCACGCAAGTTCACCAGGAAGCCGCTGATGCGCGATCTTCCCAACTACTGGAAAGGCTATTTCGGCGGCCGCTATAAACCGGAATACGAAGTGCCCACCGGCCTGGCGCGCGAAGAGTTGGCTGGAACTCACCGAGCGTTTGACCACGTATCCCGAGGGATTCCACATCCATCCCAAGGTGAAGAAGTTGCTGGAGCAACGGCAGGAGATGGGAACGGGCAAGAAGCCGGTCGATTACGGCATGGCCGAAGCGCTGGCTTTTGCCAGCCTGGTGAAGCCTAACCTCGAGAGGCAGCAAATTCCCGTGCGCCTCAGCGGCCAGGACTCCCGGCGCGGAACCTTCAATCAGCGCCACTCCGTGCTGCTCGATATTGAGGACGAGATCGGAATATGTCCCGCTGCGCCACATCGCGCCAGGCCAGGCGCCGTGCGACATCTACAATTCGACCGCTTTCAGAAGCCGGCGTGATGGGATTTGAGTACGGCTACAGCCGCGATTATCCCGAGGCGCTGGTTCTGTGGGAAGCGCAGTTTGGCGATTTTGCCAACGTGGCGCAGGCGGTGATCGACCAGTTCGTGTGCGCCGGCGAGGACAAATGGAATCTGCTGTCAGGACTGGTGCTGTTGCTGCCCCACGGCTACGAAGGGCAGGGGCCGGAGCACTCCAGCGCCCGCATCGAGCGCTTTCTGCAGTTGGCGGCGCGCGACAATATCCAGATTTGCCAGCCCTCGAACGCGGGGCAATATTTCCACCTGCTGCGGCGGCAGGCGCTGCGCAAGTGGAGGAAGCCGCTGATCGTGTTCACGCCGAAGAGCATGCTGCGCCATCCCGATGCGCTGTCTCCGCTGGAGGATCTGACGCATCAGAGGTTTCTTGCCGGTGATCCCGGACACGGAAGCGCAGGACGCCAAACGGATTCTGCTCTGCACCGGCAAGATCGGACACGAACTGCGCGCCGAACGGCAGAAGCGCAACGACTCGAGCACCGCGATTGTTTTTCTCGACCAGATGTATCCGTTCCCAGAGGCGGAACTGGCGGCGGAACTGGAGCGCCACAGTGCGGCGCGAGATATCGTGTGGGTGCAGGAAGAACCAGCCAACATGGGTGCTCTTTCCTACATGCTGCCGCGCTTAAAGCGCATGGCAGACGACCGGCCAGTGCTCTCGGTGAAACGTTCCGCGAGTGCGAGTCCGGCGACCGGTTCGGCAAAAGCGCACGAAGTGGAACAAAAGACGCTGCTGGCACTGGCGTTCACGGCGCAGGACTGAAGGCTTGTTCCGCCCGAGGTCAAGACGCAAAGCTGGGGAGTAAAGATAAATAGCCCAGTACCGAAGAACGATCCTCGATACGGGGCTATTTCAATAACGAGCGACGGAGCAAGCCCCGTCCCATCCGCGACCTGCGAATGGCTTATGGCCAGCGCTTGGCCACATCTTCCCAACCGGCGACGCGTGCCGGGGGGGTGGCAGCCTGGGCGGCAACCACCGGCGGAATCCGCACTGGCTGCGGCGGCGCGGTGGCAGCCAAACTGGGCTTGGGCGCTTCCGCCATCGGCTCTTTTTCTTCCGAAAGCAGCGGGGCGGCCACGCGCAAGGCCTCAACTTCCTTTTCCAGCCTGGTCAGTTCAAGTTCCTTTTGCCGTAAAACTTCGTACACATTTTTCATGCTTGGCACCTGTGTGTTCAAACAACCGATTAACCGCAGACTATGGTTCTAACGGCAATTTGTCAAGGAAAACAGGCATTTCCGGGTACAGGGGTAGTTATCGAAACACCACCACAGCAACCAGAATTCCCAGGATAAGGACGGCGATCGCCAGCACATTGACGTGGTTCGCCAGCCACGATTCTCGTACGGGCACTGAGTTTGCCAGGAAGGCCGGCACGAATTCGTCCGGCGTCGGCGCCGGCGCCTCTGAGGTGGACGGTCCCTCCCGCTGCGCCTCGGGTTGCATCGCCTCGCGCTGGTCTTTCTCTTGCTCCCGCTGCTCTTTCTCCCGCTGCTTTTTCTCGAGATTTTCCTTCTGGCTGTCCTTCCTTTCACAATCGAGGCAGAGCGTTCTCCCTTCAGAAACCGGGAATCCGCAGGAAGCACATTTTTGCACGCGAAGCATGGCCTCGGGGACAGTGAGCGCCGGCACCGGCTCTATTGCTGGCGGTTCTGCCGACGAACGACGTTACCGGCGGCGGCTCGGCGGGAAAAACTGTGGGCTCGGTGGACTCTGGCCTATCGGGAATGCCCAGTGGATCGTTAAGCGGAGTCGCGGAAGCCGGCGGCGCGCCGTTTGCCATCGTAGATTCGGCGGTCTTCTCCGGATCGAACTTGGGCGGATCGAGCCTGGGCGCTGGCGCGGATTTGCGCCGCTGCTCAGCCAGATCGAGAGCCGTCAAAGTAAGTTCGGCCATCCGTTCGAGCGCGACCAGATCGCGCTCTTCGAAGGCGTAGGCGTGATCGGAGAATAGCTCAAACAGGCCGCGAATCTCCCCGTTACGCCGCAGCAATGGCAACACCACGATGGATGCAATGCCCAGCGCCCGGCAAGCTTCCAGATTCACCCGCGGATCGGTCTCCGCGTTGTCACAGCGCAGTAACTGCCGGCGCGAAATGCTTTCGCCGGTCAGTCCGGAACGAACCTGCAGGCGTGCCCCGACGGCAGGCGCCGAAGAGCCGGCGCTGGCGCGGCAAACCATCTCCTCCCCACGGGTCAGGGCAAGGGCAGTTCCGGTCGCGCCGGTGATGTACTGCGCGCGCTCCACCAACAACTGCAACGCCGAGTCCAGTTCCGTCTCTTCCAGCGCCGGGCTCCCGTCGAGTTACCGTCTGCCGCGCTCACTGAAGCGTGCCGATCCGTCCCCGCACTCCCCTCCTCGGCGCTCGCTGGCGGGAATCGATCGTCGGATTGGGCGGATCCGTGCACAAATAAAGGTAAGGACTGAACCGAGTCTCGCCTTCGAGACTCTAGCTGTCAAGAGCCGTAGGGGATTGGGGGTCCGCTCGTGGAGAGCCGGGCGTCCCCGCCAGGCAGGCGCCATTACGATTTCTGGTCCTTATGCCGCAGCCATTCGATAAACATCTGTTCTTTCGGCTTGTCATAGTCCATGAGCAGATGCCGGATGCTGCGCCCGCTGACAAAGTGGCACACTTCTTCCGCCAGGTTCTTGGCATGGTCGCCGGCGCGTTCGAGAGACTGGGTCATAAAAATAACTTGCAGGCTGGAGTGGTGCGTGACGTTCTCGGGATTCTCAATATGCCGCAGAAAAATAATATTGCGCAGCCGGTCCATCTCCGCGTCGGCGCGGAGCACATCGATGGCTTTCTTGACATCGCGCTGCGAAAACGATAGCCCGACATCCGCCAGCATCTTCTCCAGAACCGTAGCCATATGCGTCAAGTCGCGGGCATCCTGCGAGTCGAGACGCCCTCCCGCAGCCTGCGCGCTGGTGGCGAAACTTAAAAGCAGATCCCCGATGCGCTCCAGTCCGATCATCACTTTCATGCAAGCCAGCAGTTGCCGGGTCTCGGCCTCCGGAACGCGGGTGATGGTCGTAGTCACGCCATTGTCCACTTCCAAATCAATGGCATCGAGTTCTTTTTCGCATTGCCGGATGGCGTTCAGACGCGACATGGATCCGGTCGCGATTCCCTCGGCCGCGATAGCCGCGGCCTCGCGCGCAAGTTCGCACGCTTCCACCGTGCGCCGCACCAGGCCCGAGTGCGAAGGCTCAGCCGGAGGAGTATTCAAGGCTGTACTCATAAGCAAAACTGCCTCGCTTCGTTGGATGCCGGATTCGCTCGACGGGACGCAGCCGGCGCCAACCCAGAGTGTGACACACACTCCCAGCAAAAGCATAATTCCCGGCGTATCGAGGCAGGTTACAACCCGGTGAATTCCTGGCCGTCGAATGAACAAGTCAGCTAACGGCTCGGTTTCCCGGTTGCAGACCAACCCCGAGAGACGAGCCGATTCGGGCATGGTGAGCACTATGGGGATTTTTCGCCAACTGCCGATTGGAACCTTGACTGCCGATTGGAGCCTTGTTTGAGCCGCGTGCTACGATTCCATCGTGTTCAATCTCGGCAATCCGAAAACAGGTGGCGACTGGATCGTCCATATTGCGGGGGTTATTGTTGCGATATTCCTTGTTTGGTGGATGCTGCGAGTCTATGTGCTGTAGCGCCCGCCGCCATGCTCGTAATAACCGAATCAGTCGATACGCCGGCGCCCGAATTCTGAAATTTTAGGGGCCATGACCACACGGAAAGGGGATACGACAATGTTGCATGCACAAATTCACGATCTGCGCACGAACTGGAAGAGATCGATGCTAGCGGCGCTGGCGTGCGCTCTCCTGGTGGCATCGGCTGCGTCACCATCGCACGCCCAGTACACCTTAACAGACATCTACGATTTTAACTGCGCCACCGGAGGATGCTACCCGACACAGATCGGCCCGCTGGTACGAGCCAAAGATGGCTATCTGTACGGAACGACATTTTTGGGAGGGGCCTCTGATGGAGGCACTATCTTTCGCACCGATGGCAGCTCCTATAGCGATCTCTTGCCATTCGATTCGAAGCCATTCGATCCGACAACGGGGAGTCCAGGCTACGGGTTGATGCTGGCGGACGACGACAATTTCTATGGCCTAACTACTTTTGGTGGCACGTACAACAACGGTACGTTGTATCGTTTTACGGCTCCGAACACTCTAACGGTTCTTCATCAATTCACGGGCGGCGCAGACGGATTTGGGGCCGGTGCCGCTCCTCCTCTTGAAGCGCAGGACAAGAATCTCTACGGAGTAACCTCCGGACCGGCCTATCGCGTGACTCTGAAGACGGGGGCCTTTAAGACACTTCGTCATAAAGCGCCCGGGAGAATGTACTCGTCCCTCATACTGGCATCGGACGGGTATATGTATGGCGTCAGCGACGGAGGAACATCCGCCGATGGTACGATCTTCCGCATGACCACCAGAGGCGCGATCCAGACCGAATATAACTTCACGGGAGGTACAGACGGTTGTTATCCCGAAGGCGGCCTCTTCCAGGGATCCGACGGCAACTTGTATGGGGCCAATACCGGAACTTGCAATGGCGGCGACGGCGTAGTTTTCCAATTCAATCCGGAAACCAAAGCGTTGGTGGGGATGCACACCTTTGCCGGCCCCGACGGCGCCCTTCCGCTAGATGGACTCGTCGCCGGCCCGACAGGCTACTTGCTCGGGGTGACAAGCGAGGGTGGGGCAAACAGCAACGGAACCGCCTTTGAAATTGGGATCACAAATCCCTTTCCCTTTACCAAGCTCGCCGATTTCTTCACTGGAAACGGAACGGGAGCCGTATCAACTCTTCTGCTTAATACTGACGGAGCCTACTACGGGCTTGCGTATTCTGGCGGCGCTTACGGCCAAGGATATATTTACAAATTGTCCCCCGCCAATCTCATCATCAACGTAATGGTGGAAGGGCCGGTATGGGTCAAGCCCGGCGTCCCGGTTACGATTCTGGGCGACAACCTGGGCGAGGTCACCGGCGTTACCTTTGCTGGTGTGGCGGCCTCATTTCAGCCCGGCTCCAACACCTACCTGACCGCGCTGGTGCCGAGCGCGGCCGTGGACGGTCCGATCACCGTCACCGTTACCAGCCCGACGGGCGGCCAGGAGCCGCTTCAGAGTCAGCAGAACATGCACATTCTTCCCATCATGACGAATCTCGATCCCTCCTCGGGACCGGTCGGCACGCCGGTTGGGATTGTTGGCGGCGGTTTCGCGGGCGCGACCAAGGTCACCTTCGGCGGCGTGAAGGCGACCAGCTTCACCGTCCTTAATCCCACTCTGATCCAGGCCATCGTACCGACGGGCGCGAAGACAGGCAAAGTCAAGGTCACCACCCCCAACGGTAAGGCCACCAACAAGCAAACATTCACCGTCAACTAATCAAAGAACATCAGTTTAGATGGGTAGTTGTTGCAACCAGTCGTTTACATTTAGAACCCCCGTCCTTGGGCTCAATTAGAGCAATCGGGGTTCAACCTCAACAATTCTTGGGATGTGGAGTAAACTGCTTTCACATGGTGTCGGGAACACGACAAACGCGCTTTTTGCGCAATGGATTGTGCATAATTGAACCTGAGTTTCAACTCAGAATCGATCCTCAATAGTAGAAAGGAACAAAACAATGAACAAAAGAATGATCGTGGTAGCACTCTGTTTGGCGGTCGCTTCGCCGCTGTTTGCTCAAAAGAAAGAAGAAGAGCGGATTGACAACTCGGCCACGGTGCTGCGGGCATTGCTCCGCGGGGATAAGGGCCTGCCAACCCATATTCTTGACCAAGCCGACTGTGTTGTCATTTTTCCCAGCGTCAAGAAAATAGCCATCGGCATCGGCGGCAGCTATGGACGCGGCGTGCTCGTTTGCCGCAAAGGTCCGAAAATGGACGGTCCCTGGGGAACTCCGGCGATGTACAGACTCGACCAGGCCAGCATTGGCGTGCAACTCGGGTCCACAGCGACCGATTTTGTACTCACGGTGATGAATCAAAAGGGCGCAGAACAAATCCTGAACGGAAAGACGAAGCTTGGAACATCCGCGGCCGCCGCTGCCGGTCCTACGGGCGCTCAGGCAACGTCGTATAACGCACTTGCCATGAACGTCGACGTTTTGACTTATTCACGTTCGAAGGGATTGTTTGCTGGCGTGTCCCTCGAAGGTGCGACGATGGACAGCGATGATGATGCCAACAAATCTCTGTATGGTAAAGCGATCGGGGCAAAGGATATCGTCGAGGGCGGCCAAGCTCCTCCCGCGGCAGGCAAAGTGTTGGATGACGTGCTCACCAATGCGTCTCCGGCTCGCAAGTAGCATAGTACGGAGGTTCTGTTCAGTTTACGAAACCAGTCGTTAACACTCACTACTGAGGAGGGGGTGGATTCTGTCGTGCCAGGGATCCACCCTCGCATCTACGCTGAACCCCTCTCGGAAGCAGTCAAGGTAAACAAGAAGCTCGAACCGTGGTTGAGCTCGCTCTCGGCGCGAATCGTTCCCCCATGGGCCAGGACGATGTGCTTGGCGATGGCCAGCCCCAGCCCCGTCCCGCCGGATTCCCGCGAACGGGCCTTATCGACGCGATAAAAACGCTCGAAAAGGCGGGGCAGATGCTCGGACGAAATGCCGGGCCCAAAATCCCTGACGTAGAACTCCACGCCTCGCTCCGCCGCCCGGGCTCCAAGAACAATTTTTTTTCCTGACGCCGCATACTTCAGAGCATTTTCAATCAGGTTTGAAAAAATCTGATGGATGGCTTCGCGATCGGCATTGACCTGCCCGGCGGGGACTGAAGTTCTCAACCACCAGTTCGACTCCGTACGAGCGCGCCACTTCCTGGAAACTTTCCAGTGCATCCTGCAGCAGCTCTTCGACGCTGACTCGCTGCACGTCGAATCTGTGCTCGCCCGATTCCACCCGCGCCAGAGTGAGCAGGTCTTCCGTAAGGCGAGACATGCGGGCCGCGTTCTTACGAATGATTTCCAGGAAGTCGCGCACGTGATTGTCTGCCATCGCGCTATCCAGCAGCGTCTCCGTGTATCCCTGGATCGAAGTCAGCGGAGTGCGCAGCTCATGGGAAACGTTGGCGATAAAATCGCGACGGCTCTTTTCCATGCGCTCGGTCTCGGTGAGATCGCGGAGCACGGCGACCGCGCCGCCTCCGGGCATGGGCGCCGCGGTGACGTCAAAGGTGCGTCCGGCAGTGATGGTGTTCGAACGCGCCGAAGTTACCACCTGATCGCGCGCCGCTTCCTGAATCGCGGCCAGAAAGTCCGGGTCGCGGACGCTGTCGATCAACGGCGCATTCAGCCGCGGAGCCCGAAGCAGCAGACGATTCATGCCCCGATTCGCCCACTGCACGCGTCCCTCGGCATCGACCGCAACCACCGCGTCCTGCATGCTGTTGAGCAGCGTTTCCAGTTCGCGCTGGCTGGTCTGAACGCGGGCATAACTTTCTTCCACGCGGCGCGTCGTCTTATCGAGCGCTGACGCCACCTGCCCGATCTCGTCCGTGGCCGTGGACGCGATTCTCGCGGTCAGATCCCCACCGGCCACGCGCTCGGCAAAATTCACGATCCGCTGCAGACGCCGGCCAACATACTGCGCAGCCGCCGCCGCCACCACCACCGCAAAAACGAAGGCGCTGAACGATCCCCAGAACAGGGCCAAGGCCAGCGGGCGTTCCGTAATTTCCATCTCCGGCAACGGATACGCCAGGCGCACCGCCCCTCCAGAAACCGGCGCAGCAACGTATAAATAAGGGACACCCAGCGATTGACTCTTGCGCTGATCCATCCCGAGGTGGCCGGCGAGGGCAGAAGCAAATTCCCCGCGCTGTGCATGATTCTCCATCTTGCCGGGGTCGACCTCGGAATCGGCCACTACCTTGCCGGTGGGATCAACGACGGTGGCGCGGGCTCCCGCCGCCTGGGCTTCCTGGGAGGTAATATCGGCCAGAGAGTGCTGCCGGTCGGCCTCCACGCGATGGGCAAACATCAAGGTTTTCTGTTGGAGATCGCGCTCGACCTGCTCGCGCAGCGTTCGTTCCCAGACCTCGCGCACGGTCCACTGCAGCGTGATCGCGGTTACGCCAATCACCAGCAGAAACACAAACATCAATTTGAAGAAGATGCGACTTCTCAACGCGCGACCTCAAAGCGGTAGCCGGCCCCCCGGACCGTCTTCAAGTAACGCGGGTTCTCGGGATCGGGCTCAATCTTTTCACGGATGCGCCGCACATAAACGTCCACCGAGCGCGGCGTGACATAGGCCGTGTCTCGCCAAACCGAGTCGAGCAACTGGTCGCGAGTAAAAACGCGCCCCGCGTGCCGCATGAAGTAGTCGAGCAACCGGAACTCAGTGGCCGTGGTCGGCACCTGCTTCCCGCGAACCGTCAGCGTCATCGCGCCGGGGTCAATGTGAACTTCATCAATCTTGGTGGGGAGCGGCGGCAGCGGCCGCTCAAACCGGCGCAGCACCGCTTTGACGCGAGCCACCAGTTCGCGCGGGCTGAAAGGCTTGGGAATGTAATCGTCGGCGCCCAACTCCAGTCCCAGGACGCGATCCGCCTCGCTGCTCTTGGCGGTCAGGAAAATCACCGGCACGGGCGCCAGCGAAATTGACTGCCGTATCTGCCGGCAAAGTTCCAGGCCGTCCTTTCCCGGCACCATGATGTCGAGCAGAAACAGCGCCGGACGCTGCCGTTCGGCGTCGACCACGACCAGATTGCCGGTCGCATACAGGCGCACGTTGAAGCCGGCCGCTTCCAGATGATGACGAACCAGACGGGAAATATCCGGGTCGTCTTCGACCACATAGATCGTAGGTTTCACGCGAACCATTGTAGCTGGGAAATGTTTCAATTCGATACCGGGGCGAACCCGTGGAGCGCCACGAATGCGTGCAGCGCCGTGGAAGAGCGGCCCTTCAGGGCCGCGTTAGCCCCGCTAATGATGCGCCTTCAGGCGCTGGGGCGTCCGCTAGCGCAGCGCCATTCCCGCCTCAGCGGAAAAATCCATTGCCACAAATTCCCGCCGCAGAAATTTCGGGAAAGCCGCAGCCGCAATCATGGCCGCATTGTCGGTCGAAAGCGCGCGCGACGGGAAGAATACGGGAAGACCCTGCAGCCCCGCATCGCGCTCAAACGCGGCCCGCAATTCCTGGTTAGCGGCCACGCCGCCGCTTACGAAGAGAGTTCGAACCTCATACTCGCGCGCCGCCGCCAGCGTCTTCATGACCAGATCGTTGACCATGGAGCGCTGAAACGAAGCCACCACGTTGAGGATTCGCCGGTCCGAAAGCCGCAGATAGTCTTCCAGCGTCGGCTTGTCGATGCCTAGAAGCGCCCGGCGTCGCGCCTCAATCGCAGGTTTCAGATTCTCGGTCTCGACGTAGCGCAAGACCGCAGTCTTGATTCCGCTATAGGAGAAATCGAAACGCGGCCCGTCGTCTTCCGTCGAAATCAGCTCGTGATCGCCCTGCTTATGACTGCCCTGTTTCCGATCGCGCCGGTCCGCATGCTTGATCTGCGACGTCTGAAACTTCACCGCCTGCGGATCGCCATGCGCTGCCAATCGGTCAATGATCGGCCCTCCCGGATAGCCAAGCCCGAGAAGCTTCGCGACTTTATCGAACGCCTCCCCGGCCGCGTCGTCGCGAGTGTGGCCGATGTTCCGGTAGGTCCAGAGATTCTCCTGCACCTGCGCCAGATAAAGATGCGTGTGGCCGCCAGAGACCACCAGCGCCAGCACTGGAAACTGAAGCCCGCCGTTTTCGTTTTCGCCGCCATCGTCGTCGTCGCCGCGCCGATGCTCGAGCAAGACGGCATGAATGTGTCCCTCAAGATGATTGACGGCAATCAGCGGCTTCTCCAGCGCAAAAGCCAGCGCCTTGGCAAAGCTGATGCCCACCAGCAGAGCGCCCGCCAGTCCCGGCCCTTGCGTGACCGCGATGGCATCGACAGATTCATAAGTCTGTCCAGCTTCAGCCAGAGCCTGGCGCACCACCGGAACCATGGCGCGCAAATGCTCGCGCGAAGCCAGCTCCGGAACCACTCCGCCATAAGGCTGGTGAGTGGCAATCTGCGAAGCCACCACGTTCGACAGAATCTGCTGCCCTGAGCGCACCACGGCTGCGCCCGTCTCATCACAGGAGCTCTCGATGCCGAGTATGTGTGCGTCAGGCATAATTAGCTGCTGGCTTCTAGCCACTAGCTTCTAGCTTTCCAGTTTAGACGATTCACATCGCCCTCCAGCGTTCGGTGGTGCATGGACTGAATGCTGAGTGCTGAATGCTGAGTGCTTCTTGCCCAACGCCAAACAACACGCCGCCAAAATCGTTCGCACGCTCCGCGAGCACGGACACCAAGCCTACTTCGCCGGCGGCTGCGTCCGCGACCTGCTGTTAGGCCGCGAGCCCACCGACTACGACGTAGCCACGGATGCGACTCCGCAGCAGGTCATGCAGATCTTCCCGCAGACATTAGCCGTAGGCGAACAATTCGGAGTAGTGCTGGTGCCCCAATCCGATGGAGCAACGGGCGCACTCGCCCGTCAACCCGAGCGCCGGGGCGCCGCAGTCGAAGTCGCCACCTTTCGCTCCGACGTCGGCTACTCCGACGGCCGCCATCCCGACGAGGTTCGCTTCACCAAAGACCCTCGCCAAGACGTGCAGCGCCGCGACTTCACCATCAATGGCATGATGCTCGACCCCGCCACCAACGAAGTTCTGGATTTCGTCGGTGGACGCGAAGACCTGAAAGCCGGACTCATCCGCGCCATCGGCGATCCTGAGCGCCGTTTCGCGGAAGACAAACTGCGCATGCTCCGAGCCGTGCGTTTCGCCGCACGTCTCGATTACAAACTCGCCCCCGCAACCATGGCCGCAATCCAAAAGCTAGCGCCGCAGATTCGCCAGGTCTCCAGCGAGCGCGTGCGCGACGAACTGACCAAGATGCTGACCGAAGGCCGCGCCCGCCGGGCGTTCGAGCTGCTCGATACAAGCGGCCTTCTGGCGCGAAGTGCTGCCCGAAATCGCCGCCATGAAAGGAGTGGAGCAACCGCCCGAATACCATCCCGAGGGCGATGTGTTCGTGCACACGCTGCTGCTGCTGGAGAAACTGCCGGCAGGTGCTTCGAAGACGCTGGCCTGGGGAGCGCTGCTGCACGACGTAGGCAAGCCGCCGACATTCCGCGTAGCGCCCGACCGCATCCGCTTCGATGGCCACGTCGACGTTGGAGTGAAGATGGCCGCCGAAATCTGCCGCCGTCTGCGCTTCTCGAACGACGAGACCGATCAGATTCTGGCGCTGGTAGACAATCACATGCGCTTCGGAGATGTGCAGCGCATGAAACAATCCACGCTGAAAAAGTTTCTCCGCCTGCCTGCCTTTGACGAGCATCTGGAATTGCATCGCATCGACTGTCTTTCCAGCCACGGCAATCTCGACGCATATGACTATTCGCGCGAGCAGTTGCATTCGATCCCGCCCGAAGCGATCCGCCCGACGCCGCTGATTACCGGACGCGACCTGATTGAAGCTGGTTATGAGCCCGGTCCGCGCTTCAAAGAGATGCTGGCAGCGGTCGAGGACGCGCAACTGGAAGGCCGGCTTGCGTCTCACGAGGCAGCGATGGAGTACGTTCGGCGCGAGTTCCCGGGTAGTAACTTCTAACGCCAATGGAGAGACGGTCGCCCTCGCCCGTCCCCTTTTTGCGGATGTAGAGGAGTGAACTCTTCAGTTGAGCGGGTACGCTGCGTCTCCCGGCCAATGTCCGTCGACTTTGACCACCTTCATGCCGCGCCTGACATCCTGGAGATTCACTAAAGCAACGGCACCGGGAAAGGTCGCCAGAGCTTCTTTCTGCATTCCATTGGAGAAGAGCGCAACCGGCTCGGCCTGAGCGTCTCCCCGAAACACTTGAGCCGTCCAATATTTCTTGTATTCGCTCTCTGACATATCCAGCAATTTCAGCAGCACAACTCGCTCGTATGCTCCCGGCGCACGTACGAATAACTTGACCGGCAGGCCGCCCGCCCAGGCATGCTTTTCTCCGGAAAACAGTTTGCGAAGCTCCCCTGTACTCAGGTTCGTCACCGGGTTCCGATCGCTCACTACGACCGCGACCACCATCACCACGGCGTTGGTCTGGGCAACGGCGGGTGTAAGGCTCGCCATACCGGCGAGCGCGATCGCTACCCATGCCCCAACTCGGACGACGATCAGT
The DNA here is from genome assembly GCA_963760175.1 of uncultured Acidobacteriaceae bacterium. GTDB lineage: Bacteria > Acidobacteriota > Terriglobia > Terriglobales > Acidobacteriaceae > Acidiflorens. The sequence continues at coordinate 151,530 of CAVXBU010000014.1, read as the reverse complement.
TTGCTTTGCATGAAATCCCGTTCAAAACTTGAATACCAACTGCATATGCAGGCCGTCGAGGTCGGGCTCGCCTTTTCTCACCGTCTGATCGAACTGCGTCTTGAAAGCGATGGAGTCAGTGAAATCGTAGCGCACGCCAACTGAAGGTCCATAGCGAAGGTCAAGGTCGTCCAGAATGCCGCCCTGATCCGCGTTTATATACTGATAGCGGACGTACGGCCGAATACGGTGAAACTGCTTCGAGATCTGCGCGTAGAACGCGGGAGTGTTATACACCAGCGAACTATGCTCGTAGACATGGCGGATGAGAAAGCCTTCGCTCAGGAACTCGATCCCGCGCCGGATGTACACCATATGCGCGTTGACGATCATCTGTCCGAGCCGGACGTCTGGCCCCTTCAAGAAGTCACTGATCCGATCGTGATAAATTGACCCGCCAATCTGCAAACCCGGGATGGAGTCAGGGCGCGCGAACAGGCCGATATTGACGAGGTTTCCGTTGTTCTCATCGATGAACCCTTGGCCGTCCAGGTTCGGAAGAATGGTATCGCTCGATCCGTATTCGGCAATGTAGTTCAGACCCAAGTTCCCAGACGGAATCGAGCCGGTAAAGGACAATCCCACCGCTTGTGTCGGCAGTATGCCCCCATTCTCGGCAAACTCCATGATCAATGGACGGTCCGCGGTGGTTTGGAACCAGCTGGCGCCGTGGAAGGCAGTATTGTAGTAGCCAATCGCGGTTTGATAGCGGCCGAAAGACATCCGCAGGTGATCGTTGTAGTCGTAGTTGAACAGCACGCGTTCCAGGTCGATGTTGTATCTCTGAGCATCTTTTTCGCCAATTACGATCTCTGAGAGCACACTGGCCTTGTCACTAATTCGAGCAGTAAGTAACAGATCGAAGTTGCCGGTGTAGAAGTTCCCGGCTGAGCCCGGCACAAAGCCGTAAGTTCCCAATTCCGGGATTCTCTGATTGAGCACCTTGTAGTCGACTTCTCCGAATCCCTGCCATTGAATTCCGCCGGGTTCATGAAGTTCTTGCGCGACCTCCGCAGGCTGGGGATCGTTGTCCGCAGCCGGTGGAGCGGGCGTGCTCACCGGCGGAGAAGCTGCGTCGGGAGAAGGTGTGTCCGGAGAATGTGTGTCCAGAGAATGTGTGTCGGGAGAACGTCCGTCGGCATTGGCGGGGCCGGTGGCCCGCTGCTGGGACTCGAGCGCTGCAACTTTCTCCTGCAGCGCTTTTACCTGCTGCACGAGCTGTTGAATCATCTCTTTTTCTGACGGATCTCGTACAGACGGAGCGGCATCCTGAGCTTGGCTCAGACTCGCGACCAGCACCAGCAGAATTGCCGTCCGCTTGCAGTTCATGCTTCAGTCCCTTTCGTGTCCACAGCAACGGCGCCGAACTTCGACGGATGCTGCGCTAGAGATCTCTGGCGGCGTTGTTCGCTCAGCGCAATTCGCCGCGAGGCCCCTCGCCTGAAGGTTTCATCGGACTTCTCGGCAGAATCATCACCACGAAAGGTCGTACTGCGGTAATCAGCTACAGTCGTTACCGGGTGAGGTCCCCAGCATCCGGAATTTCGCCCCGCTCCTTCTTTTCATCACCTCCAACCTGTGTACTCCATCACTGACACCACCCCCGCACAGTGTGACAATGTCGTCTGATTAAATAGGAAAGCTGTGCCCGCCTCCAGAGACGGCCAGCGAATCCGCCGGGGCCCGATTCGAGTTCTTTGAAATCGAGACTTGGAAAAATGGGGCTAAGTCCTTGTTTTTGAAATATTTGGAGTTAAGTCCTTTATATTCTATATTTTGGCGGAAATTGGGGGGGGGGGGGGGGGGGGGGGGGTAGAAAACCAACACCCAACCAACTAAAACAAAGAACGGAGCCAATCCTCTCGTATAGCGCGGGCGCCCGCGCCGCGAAAGACCTAGGCCGAACTATTCTTCGTTCTGGTCGCGGTCCTGCGAAGTGGTCTGCGCTGCATCTTCCGCGCCCGGAACCGGCTTTTGCAGATCGATCAGAGGCTGTCCCGCTTTCTTCAGCTGTTCGTTTAGCGCCGGAATATCTTTCGACTTGAGTTGCGCCCAGGCTGACAACTGCTCTTCGAGCGCTTTGTCCAGTTCTCCGACCATCGCGACCTGCTGAGTCGTCGGAGCGGCGTCGGCGGTATCGAGTGCGCTGACGACTGTGTTGAAACCGCTATTCAGGCGCGACAGGCTGCGGCCTTCGGGAGAGTCTCAGGTAGAGCGTGCCGTGACCGCCTTCTCCGCCTTCAATGGATGCGGCTTTCGCTTCCAGCTCAGCAGCGATCTTTGCCGCCGCATCTAGCGCTGTGCTGCTCGCGGCGCTATTTGCGATACTTCCCTCTTTCGAGCCATTTCAACTGCGCTCGCAGGCTGCGCACCTGTTGCACAGCTTCGTAGTCGCGATGAAGCGCAGTCGGCAATTTTCCGGTCGAGTTCGAACTGGAGGCGCAGATCTTCGGGCGAGGTCTTCACCCGCGGATCCATTTTCAACTCCAGCGTTTGCGTATAGCTCTTGCCGCTCACCGAGAGCACGACTTTGTACTGACCGGGCAACACCGCCGCTCCCAGCGGATACAGCGGCGTGTCGTGATAGATCGCCGAAATCGGGTAGTCGTGTGTCAACACGTCCGGGCGCTGGATACGTCAAGTCCCAGATAAAGCGATGCATGCCCGGCGCTGGCGGACAGTGTTCGCGCCGGGCGCACCCAGTACATCGGAACGTTGAATTCTTTCGGGTTGACCGGCTCAGGTTTGTCGGCGCTGGAAAATCGGCGCACGAGCTTTTCCGGACGAGGCATCGACGATTTCGAGCGTGACCACGAAGTCCGCCGGATTTCAGCCAGTAGTCGATCATCGCGCCATCCGGAGGATTCTGTCCTGCAGGTTCTTCGGGCGGCAAAGGCGTATCGGTGTTGTTGTTGCGGCGCACGCGATAGGTCAGTTGCGGCGTGAAAAGATGCGCCGGATCGTGACCATTCGCAAGCTCCGCGCTGAACTGCCGCAGCGGCGTGATGTTGTCCAGGATCCAAAACGAACGGCCGTGAGTTCCGACCACCACATCGTCATGATGAATGACCAGATCGCGAATCGAAGTCGGCGGCAGATTTATCTGCAGCGACTGCCAATGATCGCCATCGTCCCACGACACATAGACGCTGCGTTCGGTGCCGGCGAAGAGCAATCCCTTGCGCTCGGGATCTTCGCGCACCGTGTTGACGGGCTCGTTGTCGGGCAAGCCGCTGACGATTTTCTGCCATGACTTTCCGCCGTCGTGCGTGCGATAGATATAAGGATGCAGGTCATCGAGCCGGAAACGGTTCACCGCTGCGTAAGCAGTTTGGGTATCGAAATGTGACGCGTCCATCTGCGCCAGCTTGCTCCAAGGCGTCAGTTCAGAAGGCGTTACGTTTTGCCAGTTCTTGCCGCCGTCGCTGGTCACGTGAATCAGGCCATCGTCGGTTCCGGCCCAGATCAGGTTGGCGTCTTTCGGTGACGGAGCAATCGCATAGATCACGCCGCGATGCTTGCCTTTGTCCGGATCGTCCGCGACAAAAGGCCCTAGCGTCGCGGGAACGCCCGGATCTTCACGCGTCAGATCTGGGCTGATGATCTGCCAGCTGTTGCCACCGTCGCGCGTGGCAAACAACACGTTCGATCCGCAGATAAAGCACGTGCGGATCGGCAGCGGAGAAAATCAGCGGCGCGGTGCGATTGAAGCGATACTGTCCGGTACGAAGAACTACCGGCGAAACGTCACGCGTCTGTCCGGTGTTGCGGTCGAACACCGTAACCTTGCCGCCATAAATCAGATTGGGATGCAGCGGATCGGGCGCAACGTAGCCATATTCTTCAACGCCAACGGTCGTCCAGTCGCGAAAGGTGATTTCGCCGAAGTCGCTGCGGCTGGCGATGCCGACCGAACCGCTTTCCTGCTGTCCGCCATAGACCCAGTAAGGAAACTGGTCGTCGGTGATGACGTGATAGAACTGCGCGGTCGGCTGGTTGTACCAGGAACTCCAGGTTTGGCCGCCATTCACGCTGATGGTTGCGCCCTGGTCGAGTGCGATGGCGATAATGTCGGGGTTTTCGGGATTGATCCAGATGGTGTGGTAGTCGTCGCCGCCAGGCGCGCCTTTGATGGCGGTGAAACTCTTGCCTGCGTCGGTAGATCGGTAGGTCGAAGTGTTGGCGACGTAAATCACATCCTTATTTCGCGGATCGACGCGCACGCAGCCGAAGTCGTCGCCGCGTCCCCAGACGCGTTCCTCGTCATTCACCTGCTGCCAGCTTTCGCCGGCGTCGTCGGAGCGGTAGATGCCGCTCGCCTTCTTGGCATTCACCCACGCGTACATGCGGTCGGGATCGCTTGGGGAAACAGTCGGGCCGATGCGGCTGATGCCTTCGGCTTCGCCGGGCAATCCTTTGGTGAGTTGCCGCCAGTGGTCGCCACCGTCGACTGGATTTGTAGAGACCGCTGCCCGGTGCGGTTAAGCCCAGCCCTGTCGTCCACGGCGGACGCGCGCGATGCCCACATGCTGGCGAAGATGACCTGCGAGTTGCGAGGATCGAAGACGAGGTCCATACCGCCGACGTTTGCATCCTTGTAGAGAACTTTCTGGAAGGTCTGACCGCCGTCGAGCGAGCGGAAGATGCCGCGCTCGGAGTTCGGGCCGTAAGGATGTCCTTGAGCCGCGACGAAGAGGCGATTGGGGTCCTTGGGATCGACGATGATGGATGCGATCTGCTGCGCGTCGCGCAAGCCTGAGCCATCCTGACCAAGATGCTGCCAAGTGCGGCCCGCATCGGTCGACTTGTAGATACCATCGCCTACGGAAAGATCGGGCCGACGCAAGCCTTCTCCGCTGCCGACGTAGATCGTATGTTGGATTCGACGGCGCGACGGCCAGCGCTCCGATGGAACCGGAATGCTGGGCGTCATTTGGTTGATCATCGAAGATCGGATTCCAGGTGTGGCCGAAGTCGGTCGTCTTCCAGACCCCTCCGTTGTTCGGCGCCATGTAGAAGACATTCGGCTGGCCGGGAACGCCGGAAATCGCCACGGTGCGTCCACCACGAAATGGGCCAATCATGCGCCAGTGGAGTTCCTGGTACATCGCCGGGTCATATGACTGGGCAGAAAGCGTGAAAGCGAGAAGACAAATGCAGAGCGCGACGAGCAGAATCCAGAAGAAGCGATTGTTCACGATTGTCCTCGAGGAAACGTAAGGATAAACCACTGCGGCGGTGGTTGGACAGCACGCCTCACAAGCACGCAGCTATGACTATCACTGCACGGACGGTGACTGCACGGCAAGTGCGCCGGCTCTAAGGGACGGCAGTGGCAGCGCCCGCGAGATAACGCCGCAGAGCATCCTTCCAATCCGGCATGTGGATGTTGTGCGCGTGCAGGCTGTCTGGCGATAGAACGGAGTAGGCGGGCCGCCGCGCTGGACGCGGGAATTCGGCTGTAGTTACGGGATTAACTCTGGTCGACATCCCTGAGTTGCGCACAATTTCGGTGGCGAAATCATACCAGGTGCAGTTGCCGGAATTGGTGACGTGCACGATGCCTCGGGCGTCCGCACGGCAGAGTTGGACGAGAGCGGACGCCAGATCGCGGGTGAAAGTCGGGCTACCATGCTGATCGTTTACCACGGAAATCTCGGGACGAGTGGATGCGAGCTTCAGAATGGTTGCGGGGAAACATTTGCCTCCATGGCCGAAGAGCCATGACGTTCCGGGCGATGCAGACCTCGGGCAGAATCTCAAGAAGCCGTTCTTCGGCTCTGGCTTTGCTCTCGCCGTAAACGCTGGCTGGATTTCTGGCGTCGCTGATTTCGTATGGCGATTTCTTGGTGCCATCGAAAACGTAGTCCGTGCTTAGGAACATCAAGCGCGATCCGGCTTCGCGGGCGGCTTCGGCCACATTGACTGCGCCCTCGCAATTCACAGCTAAGGCGAGGTCGCGATTTGACTCGCAGCCATCCACGTCGGTGTAGGCGGCGGACAGGAGAATCCAGTCAGGACGGGAATCGCGAATCACGTCGCGGACGCGTGCGTGGTCTCGCAGGTCGGCGTCTTTGGAGGACAATGCGGTCAGTTGACCGCGATCGAGTTCCCGGACTAGTTCTTTGCCAAGCAGTCCGGATGCTCCGAATAACGTGACGCGCATAGCGGCATTGTAAGGCCGGAGCCCTTAGGGGCTAAAGCCCGCATCCTTATTGGTTCTGGGCGGCACGGCTCAAAGACGTGGTCTTCCCGCTCGTGCTCGACGATAGTTCTGGGGAGACTTAAGACGGGGCGAGCCCCGTCTCTACAGGGCATTTTCCGTCGATTGAGATGTTCGTGCTCGCCGTCGCAGGGCGTTCAGGATTAGCGATCCGCTGATACCGAAGCAGACTACGGCGGCAAACGCCACCAAGTCGAGCATTCGGCGGGTTATCCGGAGGCGATCTGCGAACAGCGATGCCATGGCGCAGAGAATGCCGAGGACATTGAGCCAAAGGGGAGAATGAATGCTCGGAAGGTCCCGGCGAAACCAAACCTGGAGCAGCAGAGCGGCCAGTCCGATCGCGGCCACCACGACCAAAGCGACGGGACTATAAAAGGCATTCGGTCCGGTGAAGATCACGACCAGGGCGAGCGCCAGAAGGAGCAGACCGGAAGCGATCACGGTCCATCGGCGCGCCACCTTGGAACTGGAACTGGAACTGGAACCGGATTTGGGTTGGGACTCGGATCCGGGACTCGTCACCCAGCGATCTCCTGGCGCTTTTGCATTTTGCCATTGTACGTCGGCCTTTCCATCCGCGCTCAGGCGTTGTTGCTGGGCATCCATTCCGCTGGGCGATGCTCGCCGTGCGACATCGCGTAGAGGACCAGTTCCACACGGCTGGAAATCCCCACTTTATCGAATATACGCAGCAGGTATTTCTTGATGGTGTGCTCGCTAAGGCCTAATTCGACGGCGACTCCGCGGTTGGTCAAGCCGTCGGCTACGAGCGCGACCACCTGCTCCTCGCGAGGCGTCAACAAGAACCTGCCGTTGGAGTTGACCACACGCAGCGTGGGTACCTCTGATAAAGCGTCGAGCACGTAGTTCATCTGCTGGCTATTCAGCCAAACCTCTCCCTCGAAAACGCGGTGGATGCACTTGCAGAGCATCGAAAAGGGGGTGTGGGTGAAGAGAAAAATGCCCTTCGCACCCGCACGAAAGGCGTTCACCACCAATTCGCGGTCATCACTCTCGGCCAGCAGTATGGGAGCGATCTTCGGATACGACACTCGCAACCAGCGCAGCAAGCTCAAATCGGGCAGGTGGTTTCCCGCAATCAAGACCACGTCGGCTTGATTGGACTGCATAAAGTCATGGATGGCCGAGGTCTCCAAAGCAACAGCGGAAACCTGAAACTCGCGCCGGACTTTCAAGGCCCGCGTCAAGAGTTGAGACTGAATGGGACCGGAATCGGCGACCAATATGTGCACTGCTGCGGTTTCGACCGGGCCGTTTCCCGAGGACTGCTGCGTAGATCGTATGGTTTTCACTCTACTATCATGCCCAAAAGCACTGGGTCCGGATGTAGGCCTCGTCACACCCTGTTAGTGATGAATTACCGGGGCTTCATGTCTTCCATCGTGTCTACTTTCGCGGGGCTACTCTTGTGCACAGCTTTTCTAGCCTGACTTTCTCATCCGACGTAGACCCGATGCTGGAAACCCGGCCCTGGCAGCCTCGCTGCTGATTTCATCACGTTTCTGATAGCCGGAACGTGCCGCGTACCGCGGTAGACAGTACTTTCCAAGTCTTGTTGTGATCGCGCCACAACTGTACTGTCGGGCCAACAGCTCAAATGTCTGAGTTGCTTAGTTCGCCGTTCGGAGCAACGGCGAGAGTCCGGAGATGAATGTATTTACTAAACGCGCCGTTTTGGAAGCTGTGGGTATGCTCATCCTGCAGCTAGCCGTGGTCACCTCCGCTCAGGAAACTGTACCGTCGCCTGCTTCCGCTCCTGTATCCTCTGCTCCGCCAACCGGCAAGCTGGCGGCGGAGAGCTCGCAGAACCAGGAGCGGTCGGGCACGGGCGGTTCCACCCGCGGAGCGATCACACAGCCCGGGAAAGCGGGTGGCATGGGAGATCCTGCATTCGGAGGGGAACGCCATCCGCTTTATCGGCTTTCGAAATCGGACTCTGTAGATATCAACTTCACTTTTTCGCCCGACTTCAATCAGACCTTGACCGTGCTTCCCGATGGCTTCGTGGCCCTAAAAGGTGCGGGCACGCTGTTAGCGGAAGGACTCACCGTCCCCCAGATGCAGCAGGCGGTTGCCTATGCCTACCGCGGTTTTCTGCGCGAGCCGGAGGTGACCGTGACCTTAAGAGACTTTGACAAACCTTATTTCCTGGCTTCGGGTGAAGTGGCGCGACCGGGAAAGTATGAGCTGCGCGGGGATTTGACGGTAAATGAAGCGGTGGCAATTGCGGGGGGCTTCACGCAGCAGGCCCGCCATTCTCAGGTGGTGGTGTTCCGCCGGATTTCCGCGTACGTAGCGGAATCCCACGTGATCGACGTGAAGAAGATGCTGGATTCTCGCAACCTTCACGAAGATCTCCACCTTCAGGCCGGCGACTTCATCTATGTGCCACAGAGCCGGATTTCAAAGATACGTAAATATGTTCCGACCAATGCTTTGAGTTGGTACGTGAACCCAGCGCAGTTTTAGCAGGAAGGAGTGGCAGCATTCCCTGATTGCGTCTTCAAAATCTGGCGAGTTCCTATAAAGCCCGCCGGGTGTGATCGGCCTTGCTGTACGATCCATGTCCGCGGAATTGAACGGAAGCTCGCGCACCCCCCTTTCCCCGACGCCCCGTGAACTTGCGGCCACGCTGTTCCGTCGTCCGCGACTGGTAGCCACTTCTTTTGTCGTCGTATTGCTGGCGACCATGCTCCTGGTGGTTTTTTCCGCCCGATATGAATCGCACTTCAAGGTACTGCTGCGGCGTGGCCGCTATGACCCGGTCGTCTCTTCCCAACCCGCCAGCCCGATGGATTTCACCCGTCCCGACATTACCGAGGAAGAACTCAATTCCGAAGTCGAACTCCTGAGCGACGAAGACCTGCTGAAGCAAGTTGTGAAACTGGCAGGACTTCTTCCCGCGGACACGCCGGAGATCGACCGCCCCGCTGAGATCGAACATGCCGTTCACAAGCTGGCGCGACGCTTGGATGTCGAAGCTGTGAAGAAGTCGAACCTCATCCAGGTCAGCTACAAGGACACCAGTCCGGAACGAGCTGCCCGCATACTTTCAGCGTTGTCTACCCTCTACGTGCGCAGGCACACGAATCTCCAGCGGCCGCCGGGTGAGATCGAGTTTTTCAACCAGCGGACAGCGGAATACGAAAAGAGACTGCATCAATCCGAAGCCGAACTCGTGCACTTCACTCGCGTTCGCGGCGTGGCCTCGGCCGCGCTGGAACGCGATATTGCGCTGCAGAAGTTAGGCGAAGCGGACGCGGCATACCGCCAGATCGACCAGGATCGGGTCGAGACCGAGCACCGGATCAAGTCGCTGGGGGAGCAACTCAAGTCGTTTCCCTCTCGTTCGGTCACCCTCAAGCGCTGGGCCGACAATCCCGAGGTTCTGGAAAAGATGAAGACGCACCTGCTCGAGTTGCAACTCAAGCACACCGAGCTTCTCAGCCGCTTTGAACCGTCCTACCGGCTGGTGCAGGAAGTTGAGCAGGAAATCACTGAAACTCGCGCGGAAATTGCCGCCGAAGCGCTCACCCCGGTACGCGACGAAACCACCGACAAGGACCCCAACTATGAGTGGGCTCGCATGGAAATGGAGAAGGCGCAAGTGCAGTGGGACGGCCTGCGGGCACGGCAAACCGACGCTTCCGTACAGGCCGCGGCCCTGCGCTCGTTTGCCCAGGAGATGCAATCCGACTCCGTTGATCAGCAGGATCTGATGCGCACCGCCAAGGCGGAGGAAGACAACTACCTGCTCTATCTTCGCAAGCGCGAGGAAGCGCGCATCGGCGACGCGCTTGACGAGCGTCGCATCCTCAATGTGGCCATAGTGGAACCCCCCGTCGCCGCGGCTCTGCCAGTCCACCCCTTCCTTCTTTATCTCATTCTCGCTTTCGTCCTAGCCGTGGCATTCAGTGTCGGGATTGCCTTTGCGGCGGAATACTTTGATCCGACGATTCGCACCCCCGACGAAGCGTGCGACCTACTGGATGCACCGGTGCTGGCCTGGTTGCCTGCGCCCGAGAGTGCCGTGCTGCGTCCCTCCATTTCCCGGATCAGACGTTTCCGGACCACTCGGAACAAGGTGGTGATCGAGTGAACAGCCTCCGCGAGCTCCTTGTGGAAACGCCGGCTGCTGAGCAGCCGCGCGTAACTCCGATTCGCGAGCAAGTCGCGCGAAAAGGAGCTTCGCCGACGGATCCGATTCACGATGGGCAGATCCACCATGGGCAGAACCGTCATGAACAGATTCATCATGAGCAGATTCACGCGCTGGTTCAGCAACTCTTCTTCCGGCACGAATCAACGCCAGTGCGGCACGTCGGATTTGCCGCGGTCGAGTCGTCGACCGAGACGGCGACACTATGCCTCGAGGTTGCCAAAGTTCTGGCGGATGAAGACCGGTACGACATCGGGCTGATCGACGCCCACACGGACTCGGTCCGACTGCAAACCCAACTGCAGATTCCATCCCCCAACCGTGCCGAAGCTACCTGGCCGGTCGCGCCGCGGCTCTGGATGGTTCCTCGGCAGAGCTGGCTGCCAGACGCCAGCGGGGAGCGGATCACCGATCAGAATTTGTCGCGGCTTCGTGAACTTACCGCGGAGTTCGACTTTTCGATTCTCTGGTGTGCTCCAGTCTCCTGGCTCACGGCAAGCATTGGCCGAACCTGTGACGGCCTGGTGCTGGTGCTAACCGCCAACAAAACAAGACGGCTCGTCGCGGCTCAAATCAAGGATCAGTTGAACAAGGCGCGAGTGCCTCTGCTCGGAACCGTCCTCGCAGAACGTCGTTTCCCTGTGCCACAAGGCCTTTACCGGAGTTTGTGAATCCTATGACCCCTTTGACCACAAATCGACTATGGAGCACTGGACCCAGGGAATGCGGCTCGCAGTTTGCCCGCATGATTCTTGGGACTTCCGCGGTATCTCCTCCAAGGTTTGCGACAGCACCCGCGACCACGCCGGACCCCATACCCATTCATCCAGCCAACCCAACAGAGGAAACCGGCACGAGGAGCGCTCGAGTGCGAACGGTCAGTCAACAACTCCCGCAGCAAACTACGGTCGACCGATTCACGTTTTGCGAGCTGGTGGCGGCCGATTTGATCATTCTCGTGGTCGTGTGCGGCGCGTCATCGCTGCTCTCTCCCACATGGGGATTGCCATGGGCGTATCTGCCGATTTTTGCGGTTCTGGTAGCACTCTTTGGCTTCTCTGAAGGACTCTACAAACGCGCCGGCGATCCATCTCCTGTCGGGATCGTCTCCGCGCTGGCGAGATCGACCCTGTTTGCGATCGGATTGGTGTTCATCGCTGAGTGGGGCGGGATGAGCCCTCTCGCCGCCGCCAGAATATTTGCCAGCAGCCTGGCCGGTCTTGCGCTGCTGCGCTGGTTAAGGCAGGTGGTGTGGAAGCGGCGGCGCCGCGAGACGGAATCACGCAAGATCCTCATCGTTGGAGGGGGTCCCGTCGCTCGTTCCGTCGCCCGGGCACTGCGTAATGATCGTCTGCATCGCGCAACCGTCTGCGGCTTCGTGGATGACGACCAGCCGCTATCCCCGGCAGTTTTGGGGCGAATCGTGGACCTCGACTGGCTGGCTCGCGCCGAATTCATCGATGAGGTCATCCTCGCGCTGCCCGGTCAGCCGGCCAAGACACGAGAGGCTGCCGAGGCCGCGTTCCGCAACCACCTCGACATTCGCGCCGTGCCTGATCTGCCTCCGGGCCCGTGGCCCGACTCAGGTATCGATTACATCGGAGAAGTGCCGGTGGTTACGCTTCATCGCGAACCATCACCTAGCGCCGCCATATTTTTGAAACGTCTGCTGGATCTCATCGGTGCGGCGTGCGGCCTGGTGCTGATCAGTCCTTTGATGGCGATCGTAGCCCTGCTGATCCGGTGGGACTCGCCTGGTCCGGTGTTCTACGCAGCGGAACGCACCGGCGCGAAAGGCCGCCGCTTCCGTTGCTACAAGTTTCGCTCCATGGTGACCGATGCCGCACACCTCAAGGAAGAATTACGCGTCCGCAACCAGAGACAAGGTCCAATATTCAAAATCGACGACGACCCCAGGGTTACCCGCATCGGCCGCATCATCCGCCGCTACAGCCTCGATGAACTCCCCCAACTCTGGAACGTGCTGCGCGGAGAAATGAGCCTGGTTGGACCACGGCCCCATCCGATCGACGAAGTTAATCACTACGAACTTCACCAGTTCCGGCGCCTTGACGTGAAACCCGGTATCACGGGTCTGTGGCAGATTACGGCGCGCGGCTGTCCGTCGTTCGAACTCAACATGCACCTTGATCTCACCTACATCGAGAACTGGAGTCTGCGCCTGGACTTGCGCATCCTCGCCAGCACGGTTCGCGTCCTGTTCGCGCCGGAAGGAGCATGACCCTCGCCATGGGTACACTAACTACGAGCAGCCAAGCGCTAGCTTTAACCCGGGATAGTGACGACAACCCGCTTTGGCGAGCTGCGGCTCTCCTGCTGCGCCCTCTTCACCTGGGGTTGGCTTTTCCCTCCATTCTTTACGTGGCCGCGATGAGTGTTTTCCTGTTTCGACCGCCGGATCTTTTTTCTTTTTATGCGGACCGAATCGCGTTCGGCATCCTGGTCTTTTTTGTAGCGCTGCGGGCCATGGCGCTCCGCCACAAGATCCCGTTCTTCCCCGGACTCAGCTTGCCGATGCTCGGCCTCACGGCGCTCGCCGTGTTCCGCGTGCTTCGGGAGCCGTTTGACGCACAAATCTGGAGCATTGTCGCCAGCAAATACATTGTCCCCTTTGCGCTGTTTCACCTCGCTGTGCTGATCTTTCGAGGCACCTCGCAACGAAAACACTTCGAAATCTTCGTGATTCTTGCGCTTGCCTATCTCGTGTTCATCGCCATTGCCTTCCTCGCCGACGCCCGCTCACTGATCTTTCCGCGTTTCATTCTCGACGAGAGCCTGGGCTTTCATCCGGATCGCGCTCGTGGCCCATTTCTGCAGGCGGTGGCCAACGGCGTTTCGTTGAACATCCTTGGAATCCTCGTGATTGCGCTGCCGCAACGGCGCAAAACCGTCGTCAGTTTGCTGTGGCTGGCTCTGCCCCTGGCCGTGCTCGCCACCATGACGCGCGCCGTTTGGATCTCGTTCGCTGTCTCCACCGTGGTTCTGGGATTCCGCCTGGTCGAACGCCGACTGCAAGCGGTGTGCGCCTCGTTGGCGGTTGCTGGCCTGATGATCGGTTTGGCAATCGGTTTCAGCGACCATTCGCTGAAGACTGCTCTTTGGGACCGCACCGGTGAACGCGGTCCGGTCGAGGCGCGCCTGGCCGTGTATGACGCCGGCTGGGCAATGTTCCGCGAGCGACCGCTCACCGGTTGGGCTGCCGGGGGGATGTACGCCGAGCTTGCGCGCCGCATGGAGGGCTACCATCTCCGCACTTTCTACGTGCACAACACCTACCTCGCTTTGCTGGTTGAGTTCGGAGTGCCGGGGTTGGCACTGTACGCCATTCTTTTTTTCAACCTTTTCCGCCTAGCCTGGCGCGGTCCGCCCGGCGAGTCGGGCCCGGTCGCTTCCCTGCGCAAGGTGTGGCCGGTGTTGCTTGGCGTTTATTTGTTCAACGCTTTCTTCGTGGACATGGCGTACCAGTTCGTCATTGGACTCGTGTTCACGGTTGCCGGGATGCTCTGCGCTTCCGAGGAGTCCGTCGCGTGACCACCATCGCTTATATCGCCAACGAGTTTCCTTCGCCTCTGGAACCGTATGTGATCGATGAAATCACGGAACTGCGTCGCCGCGGCGCGCAAGTGATCTGCTGCAGCGGCAAGCGCGTCTCGCCAAATGATTTCAGCCTCGCGGAACGCGTTTTCTGGAAGGAGACGCGGTTTTTCCAGCCGCTTACCGACGCCGAGCTTTTACGGGCGGCGCGTCGGCTCGCCTCCAATCGTCATCACCTCTGGCATCTGTTGCGCCCCTTGTTATGGGAGCGCGGAGCTTCCCCGACCCGCCGCATTCGCGCGCTCGGCCACACCGTGATGGGCGCCGCTCTGGCGGAACAGATGGAGCCACTCAAGGTGGAGCACATTCACGCTCATCACGGATACTTCGCCTCATGGATGGCCCTGACCGCTGCCCGTCTGCTCGGGATCGGCTTCAGCTTCACGCTGCACGGCTCCGATCTGCTGCAGCGGGCGGACCTACTCTCAGCCAAGCTGCGGGCTTGCCAGTTTTGCGTAACTGTCTCCGACTTCAACCGGCAGCATATTCTCCGTAACTACCCGTCCACGCCCCCAGACAAAATCATCGTGCAACGCCTTGGGGTCGATCGCGTTCTTTCGTGGCCGACACCCGCGGTCGCAGCCGCGGCGGAAGTCGAAGCGAAACAGCGGCGGTTCTGTCTGCTTTCCGTCGGACGCCTGCATCGAGTCAAAGACTATTGCTTCCTCATCCAGGCTTGCGCGGCGCTCCGCGATCAAGGCCTCGATTTCATCTGCTGGATCGTCGGCGAGGGGCCGGATCGCCCGGCTCTCGAAAGCCAGATTACGGCGTTGGGGCTCGAAGGGCGGGTTTACCTGATCGGTCACGTGCCTCGCACCGACCTTTCCGGCTATTACCGTTACGCCGATCTGGTGGTCATGACCAGCAAGAGCGAAGGAATCCCGGTGGTCCTGATGGAGGCCATGGCCCACGAAAAACTGGTGCTGGCTCCTGCCATTACCGGTATCCCCGAACTCGTCGAGCACCAACGCACTGGATTTCTTTACCAACCGGGCTCTTTGCCCGATTTCGTCAGCGCCGTCAGTTGGATTCAAGCCAACAAAGCTTCCCTGGCCGGAATCCAGCAGCGCGGCCGCGGCCAGCATCGCCGCTTCCTATAATCGCCAGCGAAATCTACGCGCTTTTGCGGAGCAATTCCTGGCCCGCATTCCTCAATCGGAAGGTAATCATGCGCATCCTGTATTGCAACAAGTACGACTATCCATTTAGCGGAACGGAAGCATACCTTTTCGACCTCATCCACCAGATGGATCAGCGCGGCCAGGAGACCGCTCTGTTCAGCATGGACCACGGCCGTACTCCCGCTTTCGCCGGCCGCAGTTATCGCATTCCGCATATCGATTTCAAGGATCCAGACGCTGGCTTCCTGAAGAAAGTCAAGATGGCGGCGCATGCCCTCTATTCACTCTCGGCCCGGCGTGCCATGCGCAGTTGTCTGGCTGATTTTTTGCCCGATCTGGCGCACGTTCGCAGCATCTACCACCATTTGTCTCCCTCGATTCTTTGGGAATTAAAGCGCCAGCGAATCCCGGTGCTCTATCACCTGAACGATTTCAAGATTTTGTGCCCCACCTACAATTTTGTGGCGGATGGCCGCGCCTGCGAGCTGTGCAGTCACGGCGCTTTTCACCACGCCGTCACCAAGGGCTGCTACACCGGCCCGCGTTCGAGCGCGGCGGTTCTCGCCGCCGAGGCCTACCTGCACAAATGGTTACGAACCTACGACCGCTGCGTGGACGTGTTCCTGGCTCCCAGCGAATTCGTGCGCAACAAGTTGATCGCCAATGGATTCCCTGCGCAACGCATCGAAGTGCTGCCTCACTTCCAGGCACTGCCCGGCGCTGAGAAGCTCACCGCCGATGAAGGATATTTGCTTTACTTCGGACGGCTCTCTCCAGAGAAGGGCGTCTATGAGCTCTTGCGAGCCATGGTGCGCCTGCCACACATTCCTCTGGTCATCGCGGGAGACGGTCCCGAGCGTCCCCGTCTCGAGGCGCTCGCGAAAGAATTGAGCTTGCATCAGGTCGTGTTCGCGGGCATGGTTCACGGCGAGAAACTCGAGAAACTCATCGCCGGCTGCAGCTTCTCCCTGTTTCCCTCCCACGCCTACGAGACCTTGGGGAAATCCATCTTAGAGTCTTATGCCTGGGGACGGCCGGTGATCGCCTCCGATCTGGGTTCGCGCCGGGAACTTGTGCAGCACGGCGTCACCGGCCTGCTTTATCCCGACGGAGACCGCGAACAGCTCGCTCATTCCATCGGATTTCTTTTCGACCGCCCTGATCTGATCGAGAAAATGGGGGCTGCGGCTCGCGATCGCGTGAAAACAAACCACGACCCCGATCAGCACATGGAGAAGTTGCTCGACCTCTACTCGCGGATGACAGCCAGCAAGAAGCTGGTGTCTTTCCCCGCGGCACCGGAGCCCCCTCGCCGACGCCGCAGCGTCCGCGTAGCATTCATTGGCGGCAGGGGCGTGGTCTCGAAGTACAGCGGCATCGAATCCTATTACGAGCAGGCAGGGCACGAACTGGCCCGTCTGGGGCACGAAGTCACCGTATATTGCCGCAGCTATTTCACTCCTCCAATTAACACGCATAACGGCATGCGTGTGCGGCGGTTGCCGACCATCCGCTCCAAGCATCTGGAAACGGTCGTCCACACGCTGTTGAGCACAGCGCATGCTATGGCGTCGGACTACGATGTCATCCATTACCACTGCCTCGGACCGGCGTTGTTTTCTTTTCTTCCGCGACTTGCCGGTAAGAAGACGGTAGTCACCGTGCAGGGTCTCGACTGGCAGCGCGGCAAGTGGGGTCGCATCGCGTCGCGCGTGCTGCGTTGGGGAGAAGCGGCCGCCGTTTCGTCACCAGACGCCACCATGGTCGTCTCACGCACCTTGCAGCAGCATTATCGCCAGCGGTACAAACGCGATACCATCTATGTCCCCAACGGAGCCAAGCTGGCGCCGCAGCGCCTGCCTCGGAAATTGATCGAGTGGGATCTGCTGGCAGACAAGTACGTCCTTTACTTAGGCAGGTTTTCGCCGGAGAAGAACTGCCATCTCCTGATCGAAGCTTTCGAAAGTCTCCACACCGGTATGAAACTGGTACTCGCCGGAGGGTCGAGTCATTCCGATGCCTACGCCGAGGGCTTGCGCCGTCACGAATCCGACCGCATTCGTTTTCTTCCCTGGGTCTCGGGAAGCGATCTCGAAGAACTTCTCTCCAATGCCGCTCTGTTCGTGCTGCCTTCTGAAATTGAGGGATTGTCCCTGGCTCTTCTCGACGCCATGGCGGCCGGCGTCTGCGTGCTGACCAGTGATATTCCTGAAAATAATGAAGTCGTCGAAGGCGCCGGCTTCACCTTTCATCGCGGCGACCAGGCGGATCTTGAGCGCATGCTCGACCTGCTCATACGCAATCCTGAACTTCGCCGTCAATCGGCAGCCCGGGAGCGCGAGCGCATACAGGGCCAGTATCTCTGGCCCGAAATCGCGCGTTCTATCGAAAATGCATATTACAACGTGCTGGGCTGGACCGCGGGCGAACACGTACCGAGTGAGCAGATCCAGAACCGCACTTCCGCGGTCCGGTAGCATCTAGCGGAGTCCGTGGCATGGTGAAACCACGCGCAGTTTGAACTGATTTTGGGTGGCGCAGCGGCCCACCGCCGCGAAAAGACCTGACCCCTCGAAGAACGGTCACCCAAAGGGATTGTCATCCTGAGCGAAGCGAAGGACCTATGCACTTGCCCCAGCCACGCATGCCGCGGAAGAAGCCGAGCGGATGCCTTTGGGTGGCGCAGCGGTTCACCGCCACGGCAACTGCACAATTTTGAATGAGGCTTTAGACGCTGAGGGACGGCGATCACTTGACACTCTGCCCTATAATGGAAGATAGCTACAGCCCGGTGAGGCCGCAGCGGCAATAGAACCTAAGCTATTTGAAATCTAAACCTTGCGCAACTAGTCCACTCCAACTCGATGATCCGAGAAGGACGGCCCTTAGATCCGCCAGCAACTCATTTGTTATGAATACTTTCCATTTAACTATTTTAAAATGAATACTTTGAGAAAATAGTGGGGGGAGGGGGGCACCAAGTTCTTTCCGACGGCTGATTTCTGACGACCGTCGATTAACTCCCTATTCCTGAATATTTTACATTTAAGTCCTTTAAAATCAAAGATCTGAAAGGATATTTCTCCTAAGTCTTTGATTCCAAAA
The DNA here is from genome assembly GCA_963760175.1 of uncultured Acidobacteriaceae bacterium. Classification (GTDB taxonomy): domain Bacteria; phylum Acidobacteriota; class Terriglobia; order Terriglobales; family Acidobacteriaceae; genus Acidiflorens. The sequence continues at coordinate 133,244 of CAVXBU010000014.1, read as the reverse complement.
GGACGATAATTAGAATTTTTCAGGGTCCAACACGGATTCATCCCAGACCAGCCCCATCAGTAGCCAGTAACTCCTTTGTTATGAACAAATTTTATTTAACTCCTTTTAAATCAATACTTTGAAATAGCATGGAAGATCTCATCCTCGTCACCGGCGGAGCGGGCTTCATCGGCTCGAACTTCATTCTGCAATGGATTGCCTCTGAACGCGCGCGCATCCTGAATCTCGACAAGCTGACCTACGCAGGCAATCTGAACAACCTGCGTCGCGTCGAAGCCGATCCGCGCTATCGGTTCGAGCAGGGCGACATCGTCGATCGTGATTTTGTACGGCAAATTGCTGCGACGCGAACAGCCCCGCGCCATCGTTCACTTCGCCGCCGAGAGCCACGTGGACCGCTCGATCCACGGCCCCGACGATTTCGTCCGCACCAACGTCAACGGCACATTCAGTCTGCTCGAAGAAGCGCGAGCCTACTGGTCGGCGCTTTCGGAAGCTCGATCGCGCATCGTTCCGCTTTCTGCATGTTTCTACCGATGAAGTCTACGGATCGCTCGGCCCGAATGACCCGGCTTTCAGCGAAACCACTCCCTACGCGCCCAACAGCCCGTACTCGGCGTCCAAGGCGGCTTCCGATCATCTGGTCCGCGCCTATCACCATACTTACGGGCTTGCCGGTTCTGACCACCAACTGCTCCAACAATTACGGACCTCTACCAGTTTCCCGAAAAACTGATCCCGCTCATGATCCTGAATGCTTGCGCTGGCAAGCCGCTCCCGGTGTATGGAGACGGCGAAAATGTTCGCGACTGGCTCTACGTCGAAGATCACTGCCGCGCCATTCGCACCGTGCTCTCCCACGGCCGCGTCGGAGAAACCTACAACATCGGCGGACGCAGCGAAAAAAAGAACCTGGAGATTATCGGAGCCATATGCGAACTGCTCGACGAACTGCGGCCGAACGATCCCGCCAGTTCCGCACAGCAAGCTCGTCACGTTCGTCAAAGACCGCCCCGGCCACGACCGCCGCTACGCGATGGACACGCGTAAAATCGAGCGCGAACTGAACTGGCACCCCGCTGGAGACATTTGAGAGCGGCATCCGCAAAACCGTTCGCTGGTATCTTGAACACGAAGACTGGGTCCGCGACGTCACCAGCGGCAGCTATCGTCAATGGATGGCGAAGAATTACGCCACCGAACGTTGAGACGTAAATCCGAGACGCAACGTCTAAGACTGAAACTCGACATGACCAAAACCGGACAACCGAATTACAAAGGCATCATTCTCGCGGGAGGATCGGGCACGCGCCTCTATCCCGTCACCCACGCGCTTCCGAAGAGCCTGCTGCCGGTGTACGACAAGCCGATGGTGTACTACCCGCTCTCCACGCTGATGCTGGCCGGCATCCGCGAAATTCTGCTCATCTCGACGCCCGAGGATCTGCCCCGCTTTCAGCACTTGCTCGGCGATGGCTCGCGGTACGGCGTCCATTTGCAGTACGCGCCGCAGCCGAAGCCCGAAGGCATTGCCCAGGCATTTCTGATCGGCAAAGAATTTATCGGCTCCAGCGGCTGCGCGCTGGTGCTCGGCGACAATATTTTCTACGGACATGACCTGGTCAAAGAATTGCGGGCGGCCACGCTCCAGCACCAAAGGCGCGCGCGTTTTCGCCTATCCCGTCAATGACCCCGAGCGCTACGGCGTGGTCGAGTTCGATCCGCAGGAAACGCCAAAGGCGCTGAGCATTGAAGAAAAACCGAAGCAGCCGAAATCGCGCTACGCTGTCACCGGACTTTATTTTTACGATCGGCAGGTCGTCGAAATCGCCGCCAGTCTCAAGCCTTCGAAACGCGGAGAACTCGAAATCACCGACGTTAACCGCGTGTATCTCGAGCGCAATCAACTGAACGTCTGCGTGATGGGACGCGGCACGGCCTGGCTCGACACGGGCACGCACGAAGCCTTGATGGAAGCCTCTTTATTTATTCAGACTCTGAGAAACGCCAGGGCCTGATGGTCGCCTGCCCCGAGGAAATCGCCTATCGCTCCGGCTACATCACCGCCGCGCAACTGGAAGCGCTGGCGCAGCCGATGCGCAACAATGGATACGGCGCCTACCTGCTGCAATTGCTGCGGGAACGCGTCTTCTGATGATGAGAACCCTTTGAGGAAGACCGTCTTGAGGAAAATCGTCCGATGAAAAAAATCGCCACCAGCCTTCCCGGACTTCTACTGCTCGAACCGCGCGTGTTCGGCGACGATCGCGGCTTCTTTCTGGAAAGCTACAACCAGCGTACGTTTGCCGAACTCGGCATTCCAGAGCCATTCGTACAGGACAATCATTCCTATTCCGAGAAGAATGTCATCCGCGGCCTGCACTACCAGATTCAGCAGCCCCAGGGAAAACTTGTACGCGTCATTACGGGCGAGATTCTTGATGTGGCGCTCGACCTGCGCCGCAGTTCTCGTACCTTCGGGAAATGGGAATCGTTCAGACTTTCCGGCGAGAACAAACACATTTTATGGATTCCGCGCGGATTTGCTCACGGCTTCCGGGTTGTTTCCGAGACCGCCCATGTCATGTACAAGACCACGGACTTCTATGCGCCCGAGCACGAACGCACGGTGGCATGGAATGATCCGGCGTTGAATATCACTTGGCAATTCGACGGCGAACCGGCCGTTCCCGCGGTTGGGCTCGCGATTGTCTCTGCAAAAGACCAGCGTGGCGTGGCCTTTGAGCAGGCTGAAAAATTCGAGTAGCGCGGCGTCAATGCAGCCGGAACTCGACCGCAATCGTGGTTTCGACCTCTACCGCCTTGCCGTTGGATAGGTACGGTTCAAATTTCCAGGACTGCACGGCCTCGCGTCGCCGACTGCACCAGCAGGTCCGGACCGGAGACAGGACGCAAGCGTTTCACGCTGCCATCGGGAGCAATCACCGCATCCAGCACGACCATACCTTCGGTCCCCGCCGTTGCGCGCGGCCTCCGGATAAGCCGGCTGCACCTTGATTACAATCCGCTTCTCCATGGTTTCGGGAGAAACTCGGGTCGAACTCGCAACCCCGGCTCGGCAACCGACGCGTGCGCTTCCAGTTCGTTCCATGACTTCTGCCACTGCCACCATCCCAGACCGGCCAGCGCGAGCATGCAGGCGATCAGCACATACAATCCGCGTCGCCCGATGCGAATTCTGCGCCTTGGAGCAGCTGCGGTTCTAGGGCGACCGCAGCCGCTTCTGTCTGTGCAATTGCAATCCCTGGTTGTCATCTTTCCTGAAATCTTCTGCCTTGAGATCTTCTTTCTCGAGATCCTTGCTCGAGTCGATATCGATCGGCTGTGGAGCGGAGCGGTGAACCCAATAGCGGATCATCTCCCGCTGCTCCGCCGACAGCCCGACAAACTCAAGCCCGCAACGGAGACGGCGACTGATAACGAACCAGCGCGCGCGCGCGAACCGGCACGCCAACATTCGGAAGCCGCAATTCGACTGCCACCTGTTGGCCCGCAGCCATTTCTCCGGCCACCACCGCGCCCACGCCGGCTTCGCTGATGTCGGTGCAGCGCCCGGGTAAATTTTCGGGAACGCCGGACCGCAATGCGATTAAGTCCAGAGGCACGTTGATCGGATGCCGCGGAAAAACGCGTGTGGCGCTTCTTCGAACGCCGGCGTTGGAGCTGCACTCATCGGACTGCCTCCGCAGGATCGCAAGCAATCCCTGTCATGCGGCTGGAATCAACCGGCTGGAAAAACGACGAACGCGGCGCTTATGCAAGATCGTTGCAGCGAGTATATCGGAAACGCTGGAACGGATACGCTTAAATAGTTCGCCTCAGCGTCGGGCGCTCATTCCTCGAATGTTCTCTTATTCCATGTCCCGCCAGTTCGGTCCCACTCCGATTTCCACCAGCAGCGGAACCGCGAGCGCATGCGCCTTCTCCATGTGCTCCCGCACCATCGGCTTCATCGTGTCCACTTCACTCTCCGGCACCTCGAACACGAGTTCATCATGCACCTGCAACGTCATCCGCGACTTCAGCCCGCGCTTCCGAATTTCCTCATCAATCCGGATCATCGCCAGCTTGATCAGGTCGGCGGCCGTTCCCTGCAGCGGAGTGTTCACCGCCGTGCGCTCCGCAAACCCGCGCTGGGTGGCGTTCTTGCTGTTGATGTCGGGAATCGGCCGAATGCGCCCGAACAGCGTCCTCACTTTCTGATCGCGCCGCGTCTGCTCGAGCGTTGCATCGATGAATGCCCGCACTCCCGCATATTTTTCAAAATAGGCATCGATGAATTTCCTGGCCTCGCCGGCTCAATACCCAAATTCTGCGACAGCCCAAACGCCGACAAACCGTAGACGATCCCGAAGTTCACCACCTTCGCCTGCCGCCGGTGGTCGGACGTCACCATCAGCGGCGGCACGCCGAACACCTGCGACGCGGTCAGCGTGTGAATGTCATCTCCGCGCCGGAACGCCTCCACCAGCAGCTTGTCTTTCGAATAAGTGCGCCAGCAGCCGCAGTTCGATCTGCGAATAATCCGCCGCCAGCAGTACGTGCCCCGGCTCGGCAATGAACGCCGCGCGAATCTCTCGCCCAAGTTCCGTGCGAATCGGAATATTCTGCAGATTCGGATTCGCCGACGACAGCCTGCCCGTCGCGGTCCCGGTCTGCCCAAAAGTCGTATGCACGCGGCCGCTCTGGCTGCGAATCAGCGCGGGCAATGCATCCACATAAGTCGACTTCAACTTCGTCAGTTGCCGGTACTCCAGCACCAGCCGCGGAACTTCGTGCTCCGCCGCCAGTCCTTCCAACACATCCACCGCCGTCGAAATCTTTTTCCCTTTGCCGTACTTCGACCGGCATCGGGCAGCGCCAGCTTGTTGAACAGCACATCGCCCAGCTGCTTCGGCGAATTGATGTTGAACTCCACGCCGCAACGCTCATAAATGTCGCGCGCCTTGGCTTCGGCCTCGCGCTGCAACTTCACCGACATCTCGCCCAGCGCCGCCAGGATCAATCTTCACTCCGGCGTCTTCCATGCGCGCCAGCACCGGCACCAGTGGCGCATCGATCTCTTCGTACACCGAGGTCAGTCCCTGCTCATCGACTTCTTTTCGGAGCGCGCTCGCCAGCCTGCCCGTTACATCCGCCGCTTCCGCCAGGTTGCCGCTCAACTTCAAGATTGAATCGCCGCAGCGCAACCTCAGGCAACGAATGCGACGAGTAGGTCGGATCGAGCAGATAGGAATACAGCATCGGATCATGCTCGCACTCCGGCCAGCGCAATGCCCGCTGCTCGGCGAAATGGTGCAGCGCAGCTTTGAGATCGTGAACCGTCTTCGAACATGGCGGCATCTTCGAGCACGCTCTTCACTCGATCGGCGAGCGCCTCGTCTTCCAGCGCGACCATCGCCCCAGCCCCCGGCGCATTCGAAACGGCAATGCGCTTTACGATCTCCGGCACTCCTGATCCTCGGCACCCGCAGGCTGCAACGCCAGAAACCCGACTTGCGCCGGCTGAGGCTCTTCTTCTTCCTCCTCTTCGACATTCTCCGTGTGCTCCGGCCGGAATCGCCAGCGCGAGCGGCGCGCTCTCACCCAAGCCTCTCAAATACTCCTCGAATTCAGCCTGCGACTTGATCTCCCGGTAGTCGCCCTCTTTCACTTCAACTACCGGAAGCAGTTCTTTCAACAAAGAAGTAAATTCGAGCTCGGCAAACAACGCGCGCAGAGATTCAACGTCCGGTTCGCCCGCTTTCATCGCGGCAACATCCAGCTCGACCGCCACTTCGCGTATCAATGGTCACCAGTTGCTTGCTGTACAGAATGTTGTCGCGATTGTTCTGCAGCGATTCCCGATACGTTTTCTTCTCCACTTCCGCCGCATGTTCCAGCGCCTGCTCCACGCTTCCAAAACGCTGAATCAGTTCCACCGACCCCTTGTCGCCGATCCCCGGCGCGCCGGGAATGTTGTCGACCGAATCGCCGCGCAGCGCCATCACATCGACCACCTTCGACGGAGGCACTCCTAGAATCTCCTCCACCTTCGCCGCATCGCAAATCAGGTTGTCCTTCGGCGGATTCAGCACTTGCACCTTGTCGTTCACCAACTGCAGCATGTCTTTGTCGCTCGACACCACGAACACGGGATACGATTCCGCCGCGGCTTTCCGTGCCAGCGTTCCGATCACATCGTCAGCTTCGTAGCCTTCGAGCTGCAAAATCGGAATGCGATACGCCTCCAGCGCCCGCCGAATGTACGGAATCTGCTGCACCAGGTCTGCCGGGCATCTCGGCGCGGTTCGCCTTGTAGCCGCCATATTGCGATTCTTTGAAGGTCTGCGTCTTGATGTCGAACTTGCGGATCGTCGTGATCGCTTCCGCCTGCTGATTGCGGATCGTCGGCGCGCCCACGTCGAACACCGCCGCCAGATACTCGGGCGAGAAATCGTCGCGCAGTTTGCGCAGCATGTTGACGAAAACATAGGTCGCCGCGGTCGGAACCCCGGTCTTCGTCGACATCGGGCGCTGCCGCGCCATCGCGTGATAGGCGCGGAAAATGAAGGACATGGTATCGATCAGGAAAATCCGGCCCTTGCCGTCAGGATGAGCGGGAGTCGGCTGCACTGGCGATGGGGCATCACTGGCATGGATTGGCGACGATTTCTTTTTGGGAGGCAATGAGCCAAGTTTAGCAGCTCACGAAATCTTCACCACAGGGGACACGGGGGAACACAGGGGAAAGCGAACATTTCGAAATCCGTTATGATATTAGGTTTTCCGCATTCGGATGGCTGAATGCTGGGTGCTGAATGCTGCCTTTCAAGCTCGTCTACAGCGACGACTATTACCTGCCCATCGGCGCCCATGTTTTTCCTGCTGAAAAATACAAGCGCATTCATGACCGATTGCTCGCGTCCGGGGTTGCCGCGCCTTCCGATTTTGTCGCTCCTCGTCCGGCGACCGACCAGGACGTGCTGCTGGTGCACACTCCGCAGTACGTCCACAAATTAAAGACGGGCACGCTTACCGCGCGGGAAGAGTTAGAGCTCGAAGTCCCGTACTCACCGGAGTTAGTGCGCGCCTTCTGGCTGGCCGCAGGCGGTTCGGTGCTGGCCGCCGATTATGCTCTTGACGACGGCGTGGCCATCAGTATCGGCGGTGGATTCCATCACGCGTTCCCTGGTCATGGCGAAGGCTTCTGCTTGATCCACGACGTGGCCGTCGCCATCCGCTGCATGCAGCGTGACGACAAGATTCGCACCGCCATGACCTTTGATTGCGACGTCCATCAAGGCAATGGCACCGCCGCGATTTTTTCCGCGGCGCCGAATGCTCATGAGGACGTCTTCACCATCTCGCTCCATCAGCAAAACAACTACCCGGCGTTTAAGCCTCCTTCGTCGCTTGATGTGAATTTGCCCGACGGGACGGGCGACGAGGAATATCTGGCGTGCGTCGGCGACGCGCTCAGTTTGGGATTGGGCAAGCTCAAGCCGGATCTCCTCTGTTACATCGCCGGAGCCGATCCTTATCGCGAAGATCAGCTCGGCGGATTGTCGTTGACGATTGAAGGATTGAAGGAGCGAGATGCTATCGTCTTCCGAATCGCCAAGGCGGAGGGCATTCCGGTGATGGTCACGCTCGCCGGCGGCTACGCGCGGAACGTCGAGGACACGGTCACCATTCACTGCAATACGGTGGTCGCCGCAAAGGAAGTGTTCGCGGGAACGGGCGGACGGAAGTGAGTAACAAGATGCAGAAGATATACTTCACTCTTATACTTCACTTCTATGGACGTCGCTCCTTCTGAACTTGCGCACCGTGAACTCTATAACATTCTGATCAGCGCCGTGGTGCCGCGGCCGATTGCATGGGTCTCGAGCCTTAGCGCTTCCGGACAGCCCAACCTGGCGCCCTTTTCGTTTTTCAACGCGGTATGCGCCAAACCTCCACTGCTGGCGTTTGCGCCGGGGATGCGCTTGCCGAAGAAATCGGGAGCCGCGGCGGGGACGCCCGCCGGAGAACCGAAAGATACGCTGCGGAATATTCGCGAGACGCGAGAATTCGTGATCAATATGGTCAGCTTCGAACTGGGCGAGGCCATGAACCTGACCAGCGGGGACTATGCCTCGTCCATCAATGAATTCGACTTGGCGAAAGTTGCCTCGGCGCCTTCGAAAGTCGTGCGGCCGCTACGCGTGGCGGAATCTCCGGTCAGCTTTGAATGCAAGCTGTATCAGATTCTTGACTTCAATCCCGAGCCCGTCGGCGGCAGTCTGGTGATTGGTGAAATCGTCTCGATTCACGTGGGGGAGCAGTATATAAAGGACGGTCGCGTTGACCGGAACTTACTTGATCTGATTGGGCGCATGGGCGGCATGCAGTACACGCGAACTACGCAGCGGTTTGAGATGGTGCGGCCGACAGTGGAGTGAAGGTGCGGTCGGCGGACAGGCACTGATCTTCTTTGACGCGAGCAGAATGCATAGGTCCTTCGCTTCGCTGAGGATGACAACGAGGGTTTTGCGAACGGCGAGCCTCCGTCGCGACTGCTAAAATAGCTGCTTACGCTATGTTTGAGAATCTCCAGGAAAAACTGCAGCGCGCCTTTAAGACCCTGCGCGGGCAGGCCGTCCTCACGGAAGAGAACATCTCGCGAGGCGCTGAAGCGAAATTCGCCTGGCGCTGCTTGAAGCCGACGTCAACTTCAAAGTCGTCAAAGCAGCTCATCGACCGCATTCAGGCGAAGGCGGTGGGCCAGGAAGTGCTGACCGCGCTTTCGCCGGGCGAGCAGGTCATCAAGATCGTGCGCGATGAACTGGTCGAAACTCTGGGCAAAGATACCGCGCAGCTTGAAGTTCGCCTCGCAGCCGCCGACGGTCGTGCTCATGGCCGGACTGCAAGGCTCCGGCAAAACCACCACCTCGGGCAAGCTGGCGAACTGGCTCAAGAATGGCGGACACCGTCCGCTGCTGGTTTCGGTCGACGTTTATCGTCCCGCGGCCCGCGAGCAGCTCAAAGTGGTGGCGGCAGGCGATCAAGGCCAACCTTTACGAAGGCGAGGTTGGCGAAGCCAACACCGCGACCGTCGAGCGGCTGGCCAAAGAAGCGCGCCGCGAGGCCATCAACAACGGCTGCGACGTGCTCATCGTTGATACTGCCGGCCGTCTGCACATTGACGACCAGCTCATGGACGAGATGCAGTCGCTCAAGCGCCTGCTCAATCCGCAGGAAATCCTGTTCGTCGCCGACTCCATGACCGGACAGGACGCGGTCAACTCCGCCGACGAGTTCCACAAGAAGCTCACGCTCACCGGCGTCGTGCTCACCAAAATGGACGGCGATGCGCGCGGCGGCGCGGCGCTCTCCATCCGCCAGGTCACGGGCCAGCCCATCAAGTTCATCGGCATCGGCGAAAAATACGATGCGCTGGAACCGTTCCATCCCGACCGCATTGTCTCGCGCATTCTGGGCATGGGCGACATCCTCTCGCTCATCGAGAAGGCCGAACAGCAGGTCGACAAGAAGAAGGCCCAGGAACTTGCCTCCAAGGCGCTGGCCGGCGATGGATTTTCGCTGGAAGATTTTCGCGACCAGCTGCGGCAGGTGAAGAAGATGGGATCGACTGCAGAGCCTGATGGGCATGCTGCCCAATATCGGCCCGTTTTCCGGCACTGCAGAAAGCCGCCGACAAAGTGGACGAAAAGCAGATCAACCGCGTCGAGGCCATCATCAATTCGATGACCGCGCACGAGCGCAACCATCACGAAGTGATCAACGGCAGCCGCCGCAAACGCATCGCCCGCGGCTCGGGCACCAGCGTGCAGGAAGTGAATAACCTGCTGCGCCAGTACGCGCAGATGCGAAAAATGTTCAAGCAAATGGGCAAGCCCAGTTTCGCGCGGCGAATGGCGGGGATGAAGTTGCCGGGGATGTAATCTTTGAGACATTGAGTCAATGATTCAATGGCTCAACGGTTCAATTGCAGCTGCTATGAAGTGGCGTTCTCTTCAGGAATCGGGCTCCTCCAGCGACCTTCGGCCGCTTCGCGAAATTCTTGCTGAGCGCAGGGACGCTGTCGTCAAATACGTTCCGGCTGACGTTCAGGCTGTCCATGCCCGCGCTGTCGCTCGACTCAAAGCTCTGGGACTCGCGAGCTTTGCACTCAAAATCGGCGACGCATCGCCTTCGTTTGAACTTCCGGACCATAACGGCAAGGCCGTTTCCTCCGCGAGTCTTCTGGCTCGGGGACGCCTTGTTCTCTTGTTCATTCGCGGGCGCTGGTGTCCATTCTGCGTTGGGCAGATGGAGGCCATGAACTACGTCGCCGCCAATATCGAAGCTGCTGGGGCTTCGCTGGTCGCTGTCTCTCCACAAACGGAAAAACAGGCCTTCTTTATGCACGATCAGCACAAGCTCGCCTTTCCACTGCTGGTGGACGCTCGCAACCAGCTCGCCCGGCAGTTCGGACTGGTGTATCGCGTCCCGGAAGAACAGGAGGCGCTTTACCGCAGCACGTTCGTCAACCTGCCCTTCGCCAATGGTGACTCCAGTTGGGAACTGCCCATCCCTGCAACCTTTGTTGTCGACCGCGACAGCAGTATTCTTTTTGCCTCGGCCAATGAGGACTATACCGATCGACCTGAGCCGTTGGAGATACTGTCGGTCGTCGAATCTCGGGGCTGAGCATTCACATGCTCGATCGCATAGTTTGGACACCCGGCGGTTGGACGTTCGTCGGCAGGCGATGGTAAGCTGGCCGTCCTAGTTTTTGGGTGCAGTTTTGGGCGCAGGTTTTGCGTGTAACGTGAGCGCGGTATTTCGAGAGCGCTCCCACCGTCAGGATGACACCCATGGAGTCTGGTCCAATGAGCACGCCCGAAGTGGCAGGTGGCTTGCCTGTCGTCGCGCAGCCGGTAGCCGCGCCGCTTACGCGCGCCGCGATCTTCCTGGTCGCGACGCTCAACCCGGGTGCTGACAATCGCGCCACCCTGCGCTCGTTCTGCGCAGACCTCGCCGCGCTGTTGCGCGCGGTGGAATTTCGCGACCTGGAAGGCGGGCCTTTCCTGCGTCATGGGGTTTGGGTCCGACGCGTGGGACCGCCTCTTTGGGCCGCCGCGGCCGGCAGAGCTGCATCCGTTCCGGGAGATTCGCGCCGGAGCGCGCCATGCGGTCTCCACGCCGGGCGACTTGCTGTTCCACATCCGCGCCAAGCGCATGGATCTATGCTTCGAGCTTGCCACGCAGTTTATGGCGCGTATCGGAAATGCCGTTTCGCCGGTGGACGAAGTGCAGGGCTTCCGTTACTTCGACGATCGCGATCTCATCGGTTTCGTCGACGGGACGGAGAATCCCAGGGGCGCGGCAGCGACCGACGCCGTGCTCATCGGCGAGGAAGACGCCGCGTTCGCCGGCGGCAGCTACGTCATCGTGCAGAAATATCTCCACGATCTTGACGGCTGGAATGCGCTCTCCACCGAGGCGCAGGAACGCATCATCGGCCGCACCAAGCTGTCCGACATTGAATTGGACGACTCCGTCAAGCCAACGTCAGCGCACAACGCGCTCACCACGATCGTTGAGAACGGGAAAGAGATCAAGATCCTGCGCGACAACATGCCCTTCGGCCGGCCCGCGCACGGTGAATTTGGCACCTATTTCATCGGCTACAGCCGTTCGCCTCGGACGACCGAGCAGATGCTGGAGAACATGTTCATCGGCCGGCCGCCCGGCAACTACGACCGGCTGCTCGACTTCAGCCGCGCCGTCACCGGGAACCTGTTCTTCGTGCCGTCGGCGACGTTTCTGGAGAACGTGACCGAAGACCAGACCGAGGCCGCGGTCTCACCGGAGGCGCCAGCGGCGGCCGCAGTGCTTCGTCTTCCTCTTCGTCTTCATCTTCGTCTTCATCCAACCCATCGGTGCGCGAGGGTTCGCTCGGCATCGGTTCCCTCAAAGGAGACGTCCGACATGAATAATCTGCATCGCGAGCTTGCCCCCATTTCCGATTCGGCGTGGGCCCAGATCGAAGAGGAAACATCGCGCACGCTCAAGCGCTACCTCGCCGGGCGGCGCGTCGTCGACGTGCAGGGGCCGGGCTGGCACCGGTCTTTCCGCCGTCGGCACCGGGCACCTGCGAGCACGATCGGACGGCTCCGGGGAAGGGCATCGTCGCGAGGCAGCGCGAGGTGAAGGCGCTGGTCGAGCTGCGTGTTCCGTTCGAGCTGGATCGCCAGGCAGATCGACGACGTCGAACGTGGCGCGAACGACTCGGACTGGCAACCGGCGAAGGACGCCGCGCGACAGATCGCCTTTGCCGAGGACGGCGCCATATTCGAGGGCTATGCCGCCGCGGGCATTGGCGGCATCCGTCAAGGGACCAGCAATCCGATCATGACGCTTCCCGCCGACGTGCGCGCATACCCGGACGCCATTGCCCAAGGCTTGAGCCAGTTGCGTCTCGTTGGGGTCAACGGCCCCTACTCGGTGCTGCTCGGCGCCGACGCCTACACCGCGCTGGCCGAGACCAGCGACCACGGATATCCGGTGCTGGAGCACGTCAAGCGGCTGGTCAACGATCAAATCATCTGGGCGCCCGCCATTGCCGGCGCTTTCGTGCTGACCACTCGTGGCGGCGATTTCGACCTGCACATCGGCCAGGACGTCTCCATCGGTTATCTCAGCCACACCGATGCCGCTGTCCGGTTGTATCTGCAGGAGACGTTCACTTTCCTCCTGCTCACGACCGAGGCTGCGGTGGCGCTGGCTCCTCCGGCGAAGAGCGAAGAAAGCTTGACGCTGGACTCGGATTCTTTGCAGGCGTAGGACCTAGGGCGAAGGTTCGGGAAGGTGGGCCGAGCTTTGCTCGGCTTGGACGGGCGAGGCGCCCGTCCCCACACGAAACTCGCCGCAACTTCTTCATTTCCCAAGCATCTAAACCTTGACAGTGGTTCGCTCAGGTTATAGCATGGCCCGGAGCGTAATCATCACTGCACTGATTATAAAGCACTTATCTAATTTGGAGGATAAGCTTATGGGAAAGATTATTGGAATTGACTTGGGCACTACCAACTCCTGCGTGGCGGTTATGGAGGGTGGAGAGCCGAAGGTTATACCGAATGAAGAGGGTGGGCGGACTACGCCTTCGGTCGTCGGATTCACCAAGACCGGCGAACGGCTGGTGGGGCAGGTCGCTAAACGGCAGGCTATTACCAATCCTGAGAACACGGTTTATCTCGATCAAGCGATTCATGGGACGGCGCTATGATGAGGTTAGCGAAGAGCTGAAGATGGTCCCATATAAGGTTGAGCGGGATGGGGACAACGTGGCGATCGTGGCGCAGGGGAAGAAGTATACCCCGCCGGAGATCTCCGCGATGATTTTGCAGAAGCTGAAGAAGGCGGCCGAAGATTACCTGGGCGAGAAAGTGACCGAGGCGGTCATCACGGTGCCGGCGTATTTTAACGACGCGCAGCGGCAGGCTACGAAAGATGCGGGCAAGATTGCCGGGCTGGACGTTAAGCGAATCATCAACGAGCCGACGGCGGCAGCGCTGGCTTACGGGCTCGACAAGGGCAAGGACGAGACCATCGCCGTGTATGACTTTGGCGGCGGCACGTTTGATATTTCAGTGCTCGAAGTGGGCGAGGGCGTCATCGAGGTGAAAGCCACCAATGGCGATACGCACCTGGGCGGCGACAACATCGATCAGCGGCTGGTGGATTGGCTGATTGACGAGTTCAAGAAGAACGAAGGGCTTGATTTGCGCGGCAAGGGGAACGAGATGGCTTTGCAGCGTCTGCGCGACGCGGCGGAGCGGGCGAAGATTGAGCTTTCCACCACCATGGAGACGGAGATCAATCTGCCGTTTATTACGGCGGACGCTTCCGGGCCGAAGCACCTGGTCATTAAGCTGACTCGGGCCAAGCTGGAATCGATGGTTGAAGATATTTTGCAGCGGTCGGTTGGGCCTTCGAAGCAGTGCATGAAGGATGCGGGCGTCGACGCCAGCAAGATTAACGAAGTGGTGCTGGTCGGCGGACAGACTCGCATGCCTCGCATTCAGGCGATCGTGAAAGAGCTGTTTGGACGCGAAGGGCACAAGGGCGTCAATCCGGATGAAGTCGTTGCGATTGGCGCGGCGATTCAGGGTGGCGTGCTGGGGGGCGAGGTGAAAGACCTGCTGCTCCTGGACGTGACTCCTCTGACGTTGTCGATTGAGACCCTCGGCGGCGTGGCTACGCCGATGATTCCTCGGAACACCACGATTCCGACGAAGAAGACGGAGACGTTTTCGACGGCGGCCGACAGCCAGACTTCGGTTGAAGTGCATGTGCTGCAGGGGGAACGTCCTTTGGCGGCGCAGAACCGGACTTTGGGCAAATTCCATTTGACGGGACTGCCACCGGCGCCGCGGGGGGTTCCGCAGATCGAAGTGACGTTTGATATTGACGCTAACGGCATCCTGAACGTGACCGCGAAGGATATGGCCACGGGTAAGGATCAGAAGATCACGATTACGTCATCTTCGGGACTGTCGAAGGAAGAGGTCGAGCGGATGGCTAAGGAAGCCGATGCGCACTCGGCCGAAGACAAGGCTCGGCGCGAAGAGATCGAGGCCAAGAATCAGCTCGACTCGATGGTCTACAACATCGAGAAGATGCTGAAGGAGCATGGCGACAAGATCTCGGGCTCGGAGCGTGGGGATGTCGAGAATGCTTTGGCGGACGCTAAGAAGGCTATCGAAGGCGGCGACAAGGCGGCGATGGATTCGGCGCGCGAGCGGCTGACTGCGGCTTCGCACAAGCTGGCGGAGCAGATGTACAAGGCTACGCAGGCGGCTCCTGGCGGGACGCCGGGGGCGGGGCCGAGTGATGGCGCGGCGTCCGGCGGAAACGGCGCGAGCCAGAAGAAGGACGAAGGCGTGATCGACGCTGAGTACGTGGATGTGGAGGACAAGAAATAAGGCTGCTTGCCTTGGCGAGTGGCACGTCAGTGGGGGCGCGAATGCGCCCCCATTTGCATCACACTAAGTAGAGAGGTCATTCCAGGTGCGGGAAAGAGGAAAGCGAATTGAGATTCGAAGTCAATGGTCAGATGTTTTTTGTGAACTTCGTCCCCGAAGAGGGGCGCTGGTATTGCTACGCGCCCACTGCGACGGGATTGCAAAAGATTCCGGTTTCGATGGATGCCTCGCCGTTTGAGGCTCTTCACGGTGGCGGTGGATGAGCAGGCTAAAGAAGTGGTGAATTGAGTTGTTCGCTTACTAGTGTTGTCATCCTGAGCGGAGCGAAACCTTCACGAAGTGAAGGTCTCGCGTAGTCGAAGGACCCCATACCCGCATAAGCTCCAATGGACCTGGCAGGGGGTTCTCACGATGCGGTTAGAACACGTCGACGTCACGGGGAGAACTCCCTGATGCGGCGTTGGTGGAAATAGCGGAGTTGGGTTCTTTCGACTCCACAAGGTCATCGGTTTCGCCGATGACGTTGTTCCGCTCAAGATGACAAAGTGCGAGAGTGATAGATGAAGGACCACAAGTATTGGGTCTATATCGTCGCCAGTCGCACGGGCACTCTCTACATCGGAATGACGAACAATCTGTACGTCCGCATCACGCAGCACAAGAGCGGCGAGATCGAAGGGTTTTCCAGCAAATATCATTGCAATCGGCTGGTCTTCTGGGAGAGTTTTGATGAGGTTCTCAAGGCGATTGATCGGGAGAAGCAGCTTAAGGGATGGCGGCGGGCGAAGAAGATTGTGCTGATCGAGTCAACGAATCCTCGCTGGGAAGACTTGGCTGAGAAGTGGGGAGCGGAAATGGCGTTTGCGGGGCAGTCGATTACGGCACGGTGAGAATGCCTTGCGTTGCCGCTGGTGGTATTGACAGGCATGGGGTCTTTCGACTCCACGTGGCCATCGGCTTCGCCGATGACCATGTTCCGCTCAAGATGACAGAATTGAAGTTGTACGCTGGTGCGAATCCACAGCTAAGACATGGCCACTCCGACCAAAAAGACTATTACGGCGTTCTTGGTGTAAAGAAGTCCGCCTCCACCGACGACATCCGTAAGGCGTTTCGCAAGCTTGCGCGCAAGTATCATCCTGACGTCAATCCCGGCGACAAAGCTGCGGAAGAAAAGTTCAAGACTCTTTCCGAGGCCAACGACGTTCTCAGCGATCCCAAGAAGCGGAAGATTTACGACCAGCTTGGGTTTTACTCCGACAATATCGATCCGGCTACGGCGGAGGCCTATGCGCGCGGCGGCGGACAGCCGGGGCCGGCCCGGCGGATTTTGGCGGCGGCTTTCCCGGCGGAGGGCGCCAGCCCGGCGGACCCAGCAACGTTGATTTTGGCGGCTTTGACTTTTCGGATCTGTTCGAAGGCGCGCGCGCTGGGGGACGGAAGAGTCGAGCGGCGGGGGCGGTGGGTTCCGCGATATTTTCTCGAATATTTTTACTGGCGGCGGGCGCGGGAGGCGGCCGACGAGGGGCCGGAACCGGGCAGCGATCTGGAGTACCAGGTCAATGTGCCGTTCTGGACGGCGATTCGCGGCGGGGTGATGAAGCTCAATATCGCGCGGCGCGATGTTTGCGGAAACTGCCATGGCAATGGATATATCGAAGCGCCCGGGGTGTGTCCGCAGTGTCATGGCAAGGGAACGATCGAACAGACGGGTGGGACGGGCGGCCGGATGAAGTTCAATGTCACCTGCCCGCGCTGCCATGGGACGGGAAAGAATATTTCGACTTGTCCGGTGTGCCATGGCGAAGGCAGCGTGGAGCGCACCGATCCGCTGGAGATACGAATCAAGGCGGGAACCCGCGACGGGCAGCGCATTCGGATCGCGGGCAAAGGCAATGCCGGACTGCGCGGCGGCGGGGTTGGGGATCTCTACGTCATCATCCGCATGGACGAGCATCCGCTGTTTCGACGCGAGGGCGATGACATCCATATCACGGTGCCGGTTACGGCGGTGGAGGCGGCGCTGGGATCGAAGATTGAAGTGCCTACTATTGATGGCCGCAGCATGTTGAAGATTCCTCCGGGGACGCAGTCTGGGCAGAAGCTTCGGCTGCGCGAAAAGGGCGTGCCTTCGGCTACTCAGGACGGCGTGCGAGGGGATGAGATCGTCGAGGTCAAGATCACTGTGCCGATGCCTCGCGACGAGAAGACTAAAGAGCTGCTGCGGGAACTGGCCAAGTTGAACCCTGAGGATCCTCGAGAAGAACTCTGGAGTAAGGTCTGAGTCCTCGGCCACCGCGGCCGCCCGGGTTCCCGCCGCGCCTCGGCGTCTCGGCGGCGGAGTGCTCGCGACACCATTACCTCGGTACCTGCCCGCGTTGACAAAAATTTTCGATTTTTTGTAAAAATTTCTTGCATCTGTGGAAATTTCCCGTAATCTCACACATGCGAACTAACTTCGCCGACAATGCCCGGGAATCGCTTCCCACCCTGGGAGCCGCGTAACGTCAAGGGAGACGCGGTGGTGAGAGTGAGTCGCCTGAGGAGGAAGCCATAGAAATTGGCAACAGCTACCGCACCAGCCAACATCTCGCAGCCTAGCGTCGTTCCCGCCGCCGCTCCAGATCTCAAGAAGACGAAGAAATCTATCCGCCTCACCCTGTGGCCTTTGGTCGCCGCGACCTTCTTTATGGTCTCGGGCGGAACCTACGGCACCGAAGACATCGTGCATGGCGCCGGGTATGGCAAAGCGATTCTCATCCTGCTCCTCACCCCGCTTCTCTGGAGCCTGCCGACGGCGTTCATGATCGGCGAGCTTTCTAGCGCGCTGCCGTTTGAAGGCGGCTACTACGCCTGGGTACGACGCGCCATGGGAAATTTCTGGGGATTTCAGGAAGCCTGGCTGTCGCTGGTCGCGTCCATTTTCGATATGGCGATTTATCCGACGTTGTTTGTCGCGTACCTCACCCGCATCTTTCCCTGGTTTCAGGAGAATCATCGCGGGGTGGCGGTGGCGCTGGGCGTGGTGATCGTCTGCGTAATCCTTAATATCATGGGAGTGAAGGTCGTCTCGACGACTTCGCTGTGGCTGTTCTTCGCCCTGTCGGCGCCCTTCGCGGCGATCCTTGTGATCGCGCCCTTCAAGATTCATGCGCTGGCAAGTGCGGTCACCAAGCCAACCACTTCTAACGTCGACATTCTTGGCGGGCTGCTGATCTGCATGTGGAATTACATGGGATGGGATAACGCCTCTACCATCGCCACCGAAGTGGAGCGTCCGCAGCGGACGTATCCTCGCGCCATGCTTTGGGCGGTGGTGATCGTCTGCATTACTTACGTTCTTCCGTTTGCCGCCATGTGGATCACAGGCCTTCCGGCCAGCGCCTGGGAAACCGGCGCTTGGGCCGACGTCGCCGAGTTGATGGGCGGTCCAGTGCTTCGGATTGCGCTGGTGGCGGGCGGCATGATGAGCGGCTTTGGCATGTTCAATGCCTTGGTCATGAGCTACTCGCGGCTACCGCTGGCCATGGCCCAGGATGGCATGCTGCCGAAAGTTTTCAGCAAGCTGCATCCGAAATCGCGCGCACCATGGGTCGCGATTCTGGCGCTGGCGGTTGGGTGGGGACTCGCGTTGAATCTCGGATTCGAACGGCTGGTTACGATCGACATCATGATTTACGGCGCGAGCCTGGCGCTTGAATTTGTCGCCTTGATCTGCCTGCGCATTCGGGAACCGGAATTGAAGCGGCCGTTCCGCGTGCCGGGGGGCATGTTTGGAGCGATTGCGGTGGGCATTCCTCCGGTGCTGCTGCTAGGATTTGCCATCATTCGCAGCGAACATGAGGTTGTGCTAGGCATGAGTTCGTTCGTGTTTGGACTGATTTTGATTGGCGCCGGCGTCGTCGCCTACCTGATCAACCATGCGCTGAAGCCGGCGGGCTGGGCTGCTGCTGCGCCGAAGCCGGAGTTGGCGGCATAGCGTTTGTGTGCGGACGGCTCCGCTCCATCCTGGCGGAGCGAAGCCGCGACCCAACGAGCCCTTAACGAATCTTGCCCAAGCGCCTCGAGTTTTCCACCCTCTGCTTCAAAGATTCGACCCCTTGGCTGTCTGTGTCCACTAAACAATCCTCCAGCGGCCAACCCGGAGCCGTCTCAATCAGGTGAATCAACGCCCATTCCACTCCAAAGCAGTCGCCCGGTCCAAGAACTCCCACTAACACTCGGGCTTCATCATCCGTGACAGGCGGCTGAATTGATGTAATCAATTCCTCGTACTTCTTGAGCAACGCCTCGCCTTCTGGATTGTCCAAAATCAACTGGAAGTGAGGGAGCGCTCCCATTTTTTCTAGCTCAGTGACTTCTTTTCGCATCGCTGCGCCTCATTCTGACTCATCCTCACACCCCGCTCCTCTACGAGCGCGAAGGACTTCTCAAGCCGAGCCGCACGGTAGGCCCTTCAAAAATCGCCGCCTGCGCCTCCGCCTCCCGTTTGTCCCCCGCCAAAACGGAAGTCCGGGCTGGTCGGCTGCGGAGCCTGGGGCGATAGCAGGCCGGCTGCGGCCGACCCGATGTTGATCCAGTCTCTGTCTTTTCCCGATAGGCGGGCAGCGGTAAAGCCGTGGCGAATTCCGCCCGGGCCACGCGCAAGCCAGCGTCGGAGGAAGACTGCGACACCGGTTAACAATATGCCCAGAAGCATCGGGTCCCAGGTATGCCGCGGCCATCTGAAATAAGGCTTATTGGAGATGAAAGTGAGGACGGCGACGATCACGCCCACCGCGATGACGAAGCGGTCCTTCTCGCGAATGCCGCGCGCGAGTACGATTGGCGGCAGGCAAAAAATCATCACCCACGTTCCCCAGTAGAACGGCCTTGGGAATAATGCAGAGGTGTCCGGAGCGCCGATCCACCATCGCGCGGGGAGATCCAAAGACAAAAGCTTGAGATTGATGGTCAGGTAAATCCCGAGCCAGAGCAACGCTTCGACTAGCGAGTAACCTTCCTCGAGGTAGTCGAAGCGGTGGCGGGAGCGCACCGAAGCTACAGCCACTAGCCCAGTTGCATAGAACGCGGCGACGATCAGATGCTGCGCCGTGCGAGACGAGGTCCAGTAGCCCGGCAGAAAGATGGCGAAGATCATCGCCGCGAGAAATGCATAGGAGAACCCGAAGCGCCGCCATAACCAGAGTGAAAAGACGACGCCGGCGGCGGGAACCACGAACTGGGCTGCGTCCGGCCTCGGCAAATAATGGCGGCCGCTGAAAAGAGCGGACTCCATTCCCACGCAGAGAAACACAACCGAGCAGACGGCGAGCGCCTCCTCGATACCGTACCGATAAAGCCGCGCTTGGGAAATCGCGATTTCGGCAGCCGCGTAGCAGACGCCAGCGAAAATCACAAGGAAAAGGCCCACGGTCTGGTCCGATGCCCGTGGAAGAAAAACCATGAAGAACAGGCCGAAGGCGGCACCCACGCTGATCGAGGTGAAGAGGAACAAGACCAGCCGCAGAAAAACGTTGGTGGTGCGCAGCTCAGAGACGGTTTCCTTTTCCAGGAGCTGTGACTGCTCTTTGGTGACGAAGCCCTCGCCGGCCCAGTCCTTCAGGAGTTTGCGGGCACGCAGCGTCTCTTCGCTGGATGCACTGTAGAGTCTCACGCCTTCCTCCCGAAGCGGCGCCCGATCTGCACCAGCACCACCAGCATAGCCACTCCGCTAACCACGAAATAACCAAAGACAGCGGTTCCATCATTGACGTCACGGAGGAACAGCGAGCTGACGCCCACGTAGCCATAGACGGCGGCATAAGCCACAAAGGCAAACTGCCGCCGCGTAAGGCCCCAGGCAAGAGACGTGCCACAAGCGATGAGCAAAGCGAAAAACCACAGGCCGTAGCCCTCCCGATTAATCACGCCCAAGAGCAGGGCCCAGAATAGAATGTTGGCTACGACGTTCAGATAGGTGCCAAAGAAATGTGGCTTCAGGCCGCTGCGCTGGAGAAGTGCTCCGCCGACGCCGACCAGCAGACAGTAGAGAAGGGCATACTGGCGATACGTAGCGTCCTCATGACCCGACCAATGCGAGATAGTGAGCCCGAACCATCCGGCGAGTGACGACAAAGCGAGCGACAGCACGAAGCGATTGTCGAAACGATAAGCCAGGAAGAAGTAAAAGCCGGCGGTCGCCAGCAGATAGAGATCGGATAGACCGGACAGTAGGTGGAATCGGTTTTCGATGTAAGCAAGTTCCAACGACCAGACGAGACTGCCCACGTAAAGCACGTAGTCGAACATCGGACTCGGTGCGGGCGTTTCGGCGTGGGACCAGGCAGGCGCGCGGGAAAAGCAGTACCAAAAACAGGCCGCGAGGATGCTGGAGAGGGTGGCCAGGACGAGGACGTCACCGAGTTGATGCGACCAGGTGCTGACAGTCCAGCCGAGTCCAGCAACGAACGCCAGCACACCGGCGTAAAGGAGAACGTTCAGCTCGAGAAAAAGAGAGAAAGGTTCTCCACGGGAGAGGCCTGCCAAATGGGCATACTGCTCGGGCGATATCTTGCCCTGCTCCCTCCATTGCTCTAATCGGGTGAGGATGGTCATGAAGCCGTCGTTCTCCGGCCCTGGGACACCATGTCCATAGCCCGGCATTGTATCCCGTGCCACCTGTTCGGCCTAACCCCTCCTTGCTTTCTAAACTTCGTCACGTCGCGACCGCGCTGTTATACATTAGTGAACAGCGGGCAGCAAGAATGACCAAGCGTAAATCCAAGGGCGCGTACATGATCTCGGCGGTGGCTGAGATGTATGAGATTCATCCGCAGACTTTGCGGCTCTACGAGCGCGAGGGGCTGCTCAAGCCTAGCCGCACTGAAGGCAACACCCGGCTTTATACCGATGAAGATTTGCAGCGGCTGGAGTTCATCCTGTCGCTGGCGCGCGACCTGGGCGTGAACATCAGTGGCATGGCCATCATTCTTCAGATGCGCGAGCGCATGGAAGAAATGCAGCGCCAAATTCAGGAGTTCGTGCAGTACATCCAGCAAGAGGTGCTGGCGCGGGCCTCGGCCGCCGCTGATCCGTCCAAGGGGGCGATTGTGCCGTTGCGGCGGAATCTCGTCCCTCCCGCCGATTCGCCCCGTCGAAAAGACTCCTCGAAGTAGTTACGCGATACAGCTCAATCACGATTGAGTAATAAGTACCGTGTAGTAGATACTCGCATGAGTCTCTTTAACCACACTCGCCTCTGAGCATTATCAAGGACTTGCAACCCGCCGTTTGCGCCCGCGCGCGCCCAAGTACTTTCGTTTCGCTCCTGATATTTACACTAATATATGTACATTTCAGCAAGTACAATGTTTCACGTGAAACACTTTGTACGTACAATGCTACTTCTCCCGTTGGAAGCGGTAATGACCGCCTCTGTCTTTTGCTATTTGCTCGGCCACTTTCAGGAACGCTCTTCCCGCGTGTGACAGCGTTGATTCCTGCCGATACACCAGGCGCAGCTTACGCTGAAAATGCAGATCGCGCACCGGAACGCGCACCAGGTCACCGCGGCTGATCTCATTTTCCACGCTGATCTCGGGCACCAGGGCTACCCCGTTCCCCATGCATACAAAACGCTGGATGGCTTGCAGCGTGGGTAGTTCGACATCCATGTGCAATGGAGTCTTGTGCTGGCGAAACGCTTCGATCACTTTATCGCGATACGGGGACGCGACGATGTGGGCCACGAAGGACTCGGCGCCCAACTGCCGGATGCTGACTTCGCCAGCCGAGGCCAGCGGATGACCGGGCGGAACCACCAGCACCAGTTCGTCCATGTAGACCACCGCCGATCGCAACTGCGGCTCCTGCGGATCGTAGGAAAGTACGCCGAGTTCCACGTTGTGCTTGAGTACATCGTCGGGAATGTGGCTGCCTAGCGAACGCCGCACCGTGATCTTGATCATGGGATGGCGGCGGCGAAACTCGCCCAGCACCGGCAACAGGTAGAGCGCGGTGAATTCGTTGGCGGCGATCGACAGCTTGCCTTTCTGTAATTCGCGCATCTCCACCAGCGCTGCCTCTGCGTCATGCCGGAGGTTTAGCAACTTCTCCGCGTATTCCTGCAGCACGCGGCCGGCATCGGTGAGTACGCCGTCACGCGAGGAACGGTCGAACAGCGGCTCGCCGATTTCCAGTTCTAGTTTTCGGATGGTCTGGCTGACCGCCGATTGCGTGCGAAAGAGCTTTTCGGCGGCGCGCGAGAAGCGGCGCTCACGGGCTACGGTCAGGAAGACTTCTAGTTGGGATAGGTCCATGGAAATTAGCTCTCGGCTCTCAGCTCCAAGGTTTCAGCGATCGAGGTCCGGACGGGGTTCCCGCGGGCTGAGAGTTTTTGTCAAATCATGCATGTACATATACGCATATATTTCATAAGTCTTTCTAATACTATCACTGCTACTACTGCTTCTGTAAAGATAATAAACTTTTCTTTGGGCTCCATCGGCCGATAAAGTAGAGGAGGAATCTTCCAGGAGGTACGTAATCCATGGATCGGCCGCGCATTACCATCTTCGACACTACGCTTCGTGACGGCGAGCAGTCGCCGGGATGCAGCATGAATGTGCAGGAAAAGGTGCGCCTCGCCCGGCAACTCGACCGCTTGGGCGTGGACGTGATCGAAGCCGGATTCCCTATCGCCTCCGATGGCGACTTCGAAGCGGTGCAAAGCATCGCCGCATCGGTGCGGCGTCCCATCATCGCGGGCCTGGCTCGTGCTTGCGTCGGCGACGTAGACCGCGCATGGCAGGCATTGCAGGGAGCGGCGCACCCGCGCATCCATGTTTTTCTGGCAACTTCCGACATTCATTTGAAATATAAACTGCGCATCACGCGCGAGCAGTGCCTGGAGCAGGCGCGCGATGCGGTTCAGCACGCCAAGTCGTTATGCGCCGACGTGGAATTCTCGCCCGAAGATGCCACCCGTACCGATGTGGCGTTTCTCTGCCGGGTGGTCGAAGCGGTCATTGCAGCTGGCGCCACTACCGTCAACATTCCTGATACGGTCGGGTACAGCATGCCTGAGGAATACGGCAATCTGATCCGGACATTGCGCGACAAGGTCACCGGCATCGAGAAAGTAACGATCTCGACGCACTGCCACAACGACCTAGGTTTAGCGGTGGCGAACTCACTCGCGGGAGTACAGCAGGGAGCGCGCCAGGTGGAGTGCACCATCAATGGTATCGGGGAGCGCGCCGGGAACGCATCGCTGGAAGAAATCGTCATGGCTATGCGAGTGCGTCCGGATCGCTATGCTTACGAAGCGGCAGTCGCAACCGAGCACCTGTTTGCTTCGAGCCAGATGTTGGCCGAGATTACACGCGTTCCAGTGCAGCCGAACAAAGCCATCACCGGGCGCAACGCGTTTGCGCACGAGGCCGGCATTCACCAGGATGGCATGCTCAAGAATCCGCTGACCTATGAAATCATGACGCCACAATCGGTGGGCGTGCCCGATTCGCGGCTGGTGCTGGGCAAGCACTCCGGCCGTCACGCGCTGGCTCTGCGCTGTGAACAACTGGGACACCAGTTTGAACGCCGCGAACTGGACGAGATTTATCGCAAATTCGTGATTCTTGCGGACCGCATCAAGAAGGTTCAGGACAGCCATTTGCTGGAACTGATTCAGGACGTAGCCAACGACAGCGTCAGCAAGAACGAGGCCGCCGGAAGTCAGGCGAAGAAGTTTCCGCCGGCGGCGGCGACTTTGCCTTTCCCGCGTACCGTTTCCGCTATCGCCGGAGCCGTTTCCAATGAAACGCATCCGGCTCACGTATCCGGCAGTGCCGGGCAGGCGCAGGTTTCGATTCCCTTCACCGATCACCACGGCGATCAAGAAGACTATCTCTGGGGTGTGTAGAACCACCGCGGGTAGTAATAACCTGTGGAAAAAAACTGCCGAGCGAGGCTACCACAGCGCCCTCTCCTCGTATATTCTTTCGCAAAAGAGCGAGGACTCCATGCAACTCACCGTCACTTCCCTCCCCGGAGACGGAATCGGTCCCGAAGTTACCTCCCAAGCTATTTGCGTTCTGGAAGAAGTGGCCGACGGTTTTGGCCACGATCTGGAACTTGACGAAAAAGAGATCGGCGGCGCCGCTCTGGCAAAGTTCGGCAATCCCTTGCCGGACACGACCATTCAGGCCTGCCTCGCCTCAGGGGCCGTGCTGCTCGGGGCAGTCGGCAGTCCGGCCTTCGATCATAATCCTCGTGAACTTCGGCCCGAAGCGGGGCTGTTGCGCCTGCGCCAGGAACTTGGAGCGTTTGCCAATCTTCGTCCCGCGGTTTTCTATCCGGCGCTGGCTGCATGCTCGCCTTTGCGCGAAGAAATCGTCAAGGGAACCGACATTCTGATCGTTCGCGAATTGCTCGGCGGATTGTATTTTGGCCAGCCCCGATCGATTGAAGGTGAAGGCGAAGGCGCTCCCGGCACGCGGCGTGCCGTCAATACCATGCGCTACAGCGAGCCGGAGATCGAGCGCATCGCCCGCATCGCATTTCAACTTGCTCGCACGCGCCGCCGGCGCCTGCTTTCCATCGATAAATCGAATGTTCTGGAGTGCTCGCGTCTCTGGCGCGAAGTTGTGACGCGCATCGGCCGCGATTTTCCGGATGTCCAACTTTCGCACATGTACGTGGATTCGGCCGCGATGTCGCTTGTGCTTAAGCCCGCCGAGTTCGACGTCATCCTGACCGAAAATATGTTCGGCGATATCCTGTCCGATCAGGCGGGTGGAGTGGTGGGGTCGCTGGGCTTGCTCGCTTCGGCCAGCATTGGAGGCGTGGTCGGTCTCTACGAGCCAGTGCATGGCTCAGCTCCAGACATCGCAGGGCAGAACATCGCCAATCCGTTGGGTGCCATACTGTCGGTGGCGCTGATGCTGCGCCATACTTTTCATTTACAAAGAGAAGCGGAATGCGTGGAGGCTGGCGTCACTTCAACTTTGATGGGGGGATTCCGCACCCGCGATCTGGCCCGGCCTGGTGAGCGAACCGTTTCCACTGAAGAGATGGGGGCGCAGATCGCCGAATTCGTCCGACTGGCGGCGAACGCGCAGGCGCGGGCCGTGTCGTAGAAATTTGGGGTGGAGCCCTGACTCCGCTTGGACGGGGCAGCCCCGTCACCACATGAGCGGCTATCTGGCTTATAGCTTTCCTGGCGAGGGCTCCGCGCCGGCCGCGTACTCGCCCGTCATCGCATTCCACCGGATCCGCAAAAGTTCCAGGAACATGCGCAGTCCGTCGCGAAAAGGGTGAAGCCTGGTTCCCTCGCTGTGCGCCCATAGGACTGGAACTTCATCCACCCGCAAGCCGGCGCGGCGCGCCAGAAACAGAATTTCAGGATCGAATCCCCAGCGTTCGATTTTCTGCAACGGAAAGATGCGTTGCGCGGCGTCACGCGGTAAAGGCCTTGAATCCGCATTGCGTGTCCGCGAAACGCAGGCCGAGAACCAAACGCAGCGCCAGATTGAAGATTCGTCCGAACGCCTGCCGGTATAAGGGCTGCCGCCCGGTTTGCAGTTCCGCCCGCAGCCAGCGTGAGCCGATAGCGATGTCGGCGCCCTGCGGCGATCGCGTCGAATAATTTGTCGCGCCTCGGTCGATGGCGAAGAGAGATCGGCGTCGGTGAACAGACAAATATCGCCACGCGCGTGCAGCATCCCGTTGCGCACGCTGTAACCTTTGCCGCGGTTTCCGGGGTTCTCCAACAGCAGAATCTGCGGATGCAACTTGCCGTACTCCCGTACGATTTGCGCCGTATCGTCGCGTCGATCCGTCGTTGACCACCATAATTTCGGCGTCCCATTTTTGTTCGTGCGCATAGCGGAGAAGTGCTCGAGCGTCGGCCGATGCGGCGCTTTCGTTATAGGCGGGAATGACGATGCTGTAGGTCAGGGCATGAGGCATTGATATCATTGAGTCATTGAATCATTGAACGATTGGCGACAGCGAGTCAATGGCTTAATGATTCAATCATTCAATGACTCAATGATTCACGCCACCTGGCGGCGTTGGTCGAGCATGCCAAAGAATTCCGAGACCAACTCCTCGTCCCAGAGGCCGCTTCGCGCTTCGGCGCGCATGGTCAGGCGGCCTGCTCGTGGTCAAGCGCGGCTTATACGGACGCGCCGTGCGCAACGCATCGTAAATGTCCACCACCTGCAGTATGCGCGGCAGCAGCGGAATCTCGCCCTTCCTCAGTCCATCCGGATAGCCGCTGCCATCAGAGTGCTCATGATGATGCCGAATGATGGGAAGCACCAGTCGCAGCGACTTCAAGCGGACGGCAAATCGTCTCGCCGGTGATCGGATGCTGCTTCATGATTGCCCACTCCGCCGGAGTCAGGTCGCTGCCCTTCTTGAGAATTTCATCGGGGACGCCGATCTTTCCCAGGTCGTGCAAATAGCCGCCGCGCCGCAGCGCGACCACCGATTCCTCCTCCAGCCCGAGAAAGCGGCCCAGATCCGTGGCATTGCGGGCCAGTCGCTCGCAGTGGCCTTCGGTGTAAGGATCGCGGCTCTCCACGCTCAGCCCCAGCGTACACAGCACCGATTCGGCGGTCTCCAGTTCGTCGGTGAATTCCTTGAACTTGAGTAACGAACTCACACGCGCGAACAGCTCCTCGGGAGAAATCGGCTTGGTGAGAAAATCGTCGGCACCCGCTTCGATTCCCTTCAGGCGGTCTTCTCGATCGCTCAGGCCGGTGATCATGACGATCGGAATCAGCCGCGTCTTGGAATCGTCTTTAAGTTCGCGGCACAGTTCGTAGCCGGTCTTGCCGGGCATGACCACGTCGAGCAAAATCAGGTCGGGAGCCTCGCGCAGAATTTCCGCCTCCGCGGCGGCCGCGTTGTGCACCGCAACCGTTTCATAGCCGCGGCTGGCGAGCAATTCCTTCAGCAGCGCGGCATTTACCGACATTGTCGTCAACCACCAGAATCGACTGTTTCCGGCGGCTTGGCAGCAGATCGCCCATATCGGAGTAAGAACTCGATTGCTTGAGAAAGGGTTGTCCGGAGCTGTCGCGGCGGTAGACTCATCACTTCACGCTTCATCTTGCTCAAATTCGCTGCGATATTGCAACTCGCCAACGATGAGACATAGCCAGCCAATTACTTCGCTGGAGTTTTGGCAGTTTCTTGCGCGATCGGCGCTGCGATCTGCGTGGCGTCGCAATTGTGCGCGTTGAACTGCTGCTGAACCCCAGCCTGCCCCAGCTGACGAGGGTTGGCTGAGAACTGGGCATGGCACGATTCGCAAGTTCCCAGCGAGGGGACGTTGCTGACTCGCTTCAAGATCCGCAGACTGCGCCTGGGCATGATCAGTCTCCCACACCACTGGAAAGTGCGCCAGCAGGCGCGCTCGACGGCGATGCGCTCACTGCCTGAAAACCGAACATTTTGCCTGTTCAACCGTCCTTGCCAGGATTTCTACGCTCGTGCCAGTCTTCTATCATGCTGCGGAAATCTCTTGCTGATTTTTCTCATCGTCTGCGTGCTCGTGGAGTGAATGCGCAGCCGTCCCGAAAGCGCACGTGATCGCCTTTGGCAAATGGATTTCCGCCAAATGGCCCAACGCTACCGGACAGAAGCTGCTCGACCTGAAAGTGCGTCCGTTGTTTGTGGATACGCGGCTCAAGGAATACACCACCGGAACTCCGCATGAGTTGACCGACCGCCTGTTTGTGGTGCGGCGCGCGTTTCGCGTGAATGATGCGCTGCCCACTGAGAACGGCAACGCGAGCGCCCCGCGCTGGCAATGGCAGCGCGGCGGCTGGCTGCTCGTTGACCGGATCACGGGGCGCGTCTCCCAGCTCAACCTGCCCGAGTTCGATGCCTTTTATTCGACCGCCAGTTGGTATCGCGACTACATCGCTTACTGCGGCGTCTCCGACGACGGCAAGAAACTCTACGCCGTCGTCGCCCAGGTCGGACGCCGCAAGGCCGATCCTGAAAAAAGAAGCAGGTGAGCCGCGGGAGGCGACGATCCCGACTCGGAGTGTCCGCCTCCGGTATGGGAACGAACGCCGATGCGCGTGACCTTTCAGCACGGCGATGAGCCGAAGCTGGTCTTCTCAATACGAAGCCGCGTGGTTGATGTGGTGAACGATGCCGAGAAAAGAGCGCCGAGAGACAGCCGTGATGTCAATCTCCGGCGGCTTCGACCGCGGGCAGCTCTTCCGTCGCCGGCTCGTCTCGACACTTTCGCGCTCGTCACCAGCACCACCGACGCCACAATGATCGCGCTACCCATGACTATGTAACGGTCGATGCGCTCGTGCAGAACCAGCCATCCGAGAAAGACCGCGACCACGGGATTGACGTAGGCGTAGGTGGAAACTTTAGAGGTTGGAACGTGCTGCAGCAGCCAGATGTAGGCGGTGTAGCCGATCCAGGAACCGCACACGACCAGATACAGAATTGCGGCCACTCCGCGGAGGGTCCACGTCACATCGGCAGGTCTCTTCGACGAGGAGCGCGAAAATCAGATTCGCGATTCCAGCGAAGATCATCTGCCACGCGATTGCGCCGAACGGATCAGCCGCCACGGTTTGCCACTTTTTCGAAAGCACCGAGCCGAATGCCCAACTGAACGATCCGAGTTGCAGCGCCAGCGACCACCAGAGTTCGCGATGGCCCAGGGCATTCGGATGACGAAGATCGGGCCAGATCAGTACAACTACGCCGGCGATTCCGATCACCAGGCCTATCTTGCCGCGGCGCGAGATGTGATGGTCGCCCAGCAACATGCTGTCGAGCACCAGAAACCAGAGTGGCGTGACCGCAATCAGCAGGGCTGCCAGGCCGGTGGGAACGATGCGCTCCGCATAAGCAAGCGTGAGATTGCCGCCCATCAATAGCAGAATGCCGACCGCCGCAAGATGAGAAAGCTGGCGTGCCGAAAAACGAATGCGGCGGCCGGTGAGCGCACAGTAAGCAAGCATCACTACGCCCGCGATCGAGAAGCGCGCCGCACACATTATGGCCGGAGGAATCTGCTCGACCGCGATGCCGATGCCAAGATAGGTCGAGCCCCAGAAGACGTAGACCAGCCCGAAGGCAACAATGATCTTAAATCGGCTCGCGGGCAGGGCATTGCTCATGGGAACGGGAGCGGGAAAAATTTAGAATATCAGAGGAAGATCGGGTGATCGGCTCATCGGCTCATCTAAATTCAAACTCATTTTGACTGCGATGAGGCGATCACCCGATGAGCCGGCGGCCGGATGTGTTCAGTCGGCGTGCTGGCGATCGACCGACCAGATCTGTGCCGGAACTCTTTTCGAGCGGATAGAGATGCACCATCCAGTTGAAAACTATGGGAAGAAACTCTCCGCCGTTGGCATCGCATTCTTCCTTGGTAACGATGGATCCCTTCAGGCCGAACTTTGGATTCGGGGCCAACGCTTCCCACCTGCGGCCCAGAGGCGCCCGGCAGAAATTCACGTGCTCATGCCACTGCGCGATGCTGAGCGGAATCCGCTGGTTCAAGTCGTCTTCGGTAAAACGTTTGGGAGCGGTATACATCACGCCCACCAGCCGGTAGATAGTCGCCGCTCTTGTCGTAGAGCAGCGAAGTGGGATGCTCGGGATTGAAATTGAATGCCGCTTCCGATCGCGTAGCGGTAGTTGGTGAAGTGATACTGCTTCTGAGGTAGTTCTGGATGGAAAATTTTGAAGCCTTCGTTGAGCGCGACGTTGTAGTCCTTGTACTTTTCCATCACGCCGCGTGCTACCTCAACGATCTTCTGCGCTTTCTCGGCATCGCCCGGTTCGGGAGTACGAAGCGCGGTCATCTTCATGTGCGGGCCCATATCCATGTGATGACCTTCCATGGAATTCATGGCGTGCATGCTCGCGTCCGCGTCTTCTCCGGAATCCTGGGCTGACATTTTCGACATGTCGTGTCCCGGCATGTTCATGCCCTTCATGTCCTGCGAATCTTGTTGCGCGAAGCAGAGCGCTCCGGCGAGAGCAAGCAGAGTCAACAGAGTTTTCATAGTCATTCTCCAACTTTCACAGCGTAATTGTACTAGTCGTAATTGTATTAACCCTGCCCCAACGGCTTTGTTTTGCGCAATGGAGAATCCGAACGGGACATTACGCCGGTAATTTGGGTGGTGGGACCCCCGGTTAGAGCGACGACGAGGGCTTGCCGGAGGGCTCAGCAGCCGACCACATGCCCATCTCGGCGAGGATCTTGCCAGCCGCTTCGGCGCCGGAGCGAACGCAGTCTGGGACGCCGATTCCGTTGTAACCGTTGCCCGCGAGCGCCAAACCGGGAAGCTTCTCGCGGAGCGTTTCGATGCGCTGCAAGCGTGCGAGGTGGCCGACGGAATACTGCGCCATGGCGGACTTCCATTTGTAGACGCGCGCGAACAGAGGATCGGCATTGAGGGCAGCGCCAAGAATCTGCCGCAGTTCGCCGCGAACGATCTGGAGAATTTCTTTTTCGCTCGCTTGCAGGATCTGCTCGTCGCGCGCGCCGCCGAGGAAGCAGCGGATGAGGGCGCGATTCTCCGGCGCGCGATGGGGAAATTTGTTGTGGACGAAAGTGGCCGCGAGCATACGGTGGCCTGCACTGCGCGGCACCAGAAATCCGAAGCCGGGCGGAAGCGAACGCACGCACTTTTTCGTCGTAACCGAGCGTGACGGTCACCGAGGAACTGTATTGAATCTCGCCGAGTTCGCGGGCCAGAGTTCTCATCCGCACCTTCCAGCACCGCCGCAGCGGCATGGGCGGGGGTAGCGATGATCACTGCGTCGAAGTGGTCGGTCTGGTATCCGGCGCAAACGGTCCAGCCGTTATCCTGCCGGATCACCGACTGCACGGGCGCAGAGGTCTTGAACGCTTTCGCATCCAGACGCGCGACCAGGGCATCGACCATCTGCTGCATGCCATCTTTGAGCGAAGTGAACAGCGGCCGCGTTGGGAGGGTCGTCGCTGCTCCCGTTTTCTTGCGCGCTTCTTTACGAACTCCGAGCATGGCGCGGCCCAGGCTGCCGTATTTCGATTCCATGTCAGCGAAGCGAGGCAACACGGCGCGCACGCTCAGCTGGGAAGCTTCGCCGCCGTAAACTCCGGAGAGCAGCGGATCGGCAAGCAGGTCGACCATCTCGGAACCGTAGTGGCGTTCGACCATCTCGGCAACGGTTTCGTCTTCGGAGGCCTTGCGCGGCAGATGAAACCACTCGGCGGCCATGCGAATTTTTGTGCGCACGGAGAAAAGCGGCGAGAAAACCGTGGGCATGATTTTGGTGGGCACCATGAACATGAGGCCATCGGGCATCACCACCAGTTTGCCCTTGGCAAGGATGTAGGTCTTGCGCTCGGAGTCGTTCGAGCCGATGAGTTGGTCGCCCAAATCAATCTTGACGGCAGAGATCGGCAGCCCATGGCTTCTCAGTGAGAAACGAATCGGGTCCGGCTTCAACCACGCAACCGTCGACGCGGTCGGTGACGAGCACACCACCCAGGCGAGGGCTGGACTCGAACAAAACATACTCGACGGGCGTGCCGGACTGGCGCTTTTTTTCGAGCGTGTACGCGGCCGAGAGGCCGGAGATTCCGCCGCCGATGATGGCAATGCGTTTCATTAATTAGCTCTCCGCTGTCAGCTCTCGGCTCTCAGCCTTTTAACTCTTAGCTACCAACCCAGTGCCTGCACTCGGCTGGTCACTAATTTCGTCAAAGCTGCGGTTAATGTCCTGGAGCCGTTCAAACTCTCGGCTCGCCACAGGCGCATTCCTTCTTTTTCCGCGAATTGTTTGAAAACGATATCGATATCGTAAAGCACTTCGACGTGATCGCACAGAAATCCGATGGGATGCAGGAAGACACCGCGATGGCCCTGGGCCTTTAAATTCCTGATCGTGTCCTCTACCGTGGGGCCGATCCATGGGCTGCTGACCGGGCCACTGGACATGCCCTGGCTTTGGAAGGCGAAAGTCCAGTCGCCGGATGTGAGGCCCGCTGTCAGGTTTGCTTCTTTCACCACTAGCTCGGCGGTTTCTTTGGCTTGCCTCTCGTAGGGATCGCCTTCAGTAATCGTGCGCTGGGGGACGCTGTGCGCGGTGAAGATCACGGGCAGCTTCGCTCCATTTTCGGCGCTGGCTTTCTCCCAGCCCGCGCGCAGCTTTTCGGCGAACGCTCTTATCAGCAACGGCTGATCGTGCCACTCGCTCGACGAAGTCCAGCTTGAAAGGAAGATTTCCGTCGCCGTTGACCGCGCGGCGGTAGAGGCCGACGCTGGTGCGCGAATTCTGCGGCGCGAGACAGATGGCAATGACGCGTTCGTATTTCTGGCAGGGCAATTTCTTTCACTGCATCGGCGATGAAGGGCTTCCAGTTGCGCATGCCTACGAAGACCGGCATTTTCAATGATTGCGAAAGTTGATCGGCCTGCAGAGAGTCCAGCAGAGGAGCGGCGAGAAACCGATCAGCGAATAGCGGTGGCGGATCTCTTCGATCGCCGCTGGCGGCAGGGGACGTCCGCCGGTGACATAACTCAAAAATTCGGGGACTCTGATCGGGGTTCTCGGGGCTGCCGTGGGCCAGCAGAAGGACGGCGGTTTTCGCGGGCCGCCCTGAAGCAGCAAAGGCACTCACTTGATTGGCGCAATAGCACTGGCCGGCGAGACCAAGCGGGCAGGCCGTCATCTTCGACTCCCTCTTCGCCATGCACCACTGCGACGAAGGCACGTGGCCTGCATTTCGCGGCGAACAGCAGGTCCTTCCCCTTCGACAAGCACAGGGTCAGGAAGACAATTTTGCGGGAGGTGACAATTCATAGGCGCTGACAATTCATAAAAGTGGACCATTCAGCCTTTGTTTTTGGCCGCTGTCCTAAAATCTGCCGAGTGCTCGCGGATGTGATCGCAGAGCGCTTTTACATTCTCCACGGGAGTTTCGGGAAGAATGCCGTGGCCTAGATTGAAGATGTGGCCGGGGCGTCCGGCGGCTTGGCGCAGAATGTCTTCGGCCCGCTTCTTTAATTCTTCCCACTCGGCGAAGAGCAGCACGGGATCGAGATTACCCTGCACGGCGCCTTTGAAACCCAAGCTCTTCCAGCCGGCGTCAAGCGGAATGCGCCAGTCGAGGCCAACGACTTCGGCGCCGGTTTCCTGCATCGAGGGCAGAAGCGTCGAAGCTGTCGGTGCCGAAATAGATGACGGGCACGCCGGTCTTCTGCAGGCCAGCTGTTGAGCGTCTGACCAGGTCGGTCGCGTGGGGCAGAACATAGCGGCGATAATCTTCTACGCTCAGGCAGCCCACCCAGCTATCGAAGATCTGGATGGCGTCGGCGCCGGCGCGCACCTGTTCCGCGGAATACTCGGCAGTGACCGCGACCAACTTTTTCATCAGTTCGTTCCAGGCTGCGGGCGCGGAGTACATCATCTTCTTGGTGAAAAGATAGTGGCGCGAGCCTCCGCCTTCGATCATGTAGCTGGCGAGCGTGAACGGGGCGCCGCAGAAGCCGATGACGGGGAGCTTGTCTCCGAAGTGCTTGCACACCAACTTCACCGCTTCAGAAACGTAGCCGAGGTCGGCCGCACGATCGGTGCGCAGGTGGGCAACGTCTTCGGCGGTGCGCACCGGCTTCTCAATTTTCGGACCCTCCGCGGCGGCGAAGTGAAAGGGCAGGCCCATGACTTCGAGGGGGAGGAGAAGATCGGCGAAGATGATGGCGGCATCGACTTTGAGGATTTCGGCAGCTTCAATCGTGACCTGGGCCGCGACTTCCGGCTTCTTGCAGATTTCGATCAGGGAATATTGCTTGCGGACGGCGCGATACTCGGCCATGTAGCGTCCGGCCTGGCGCATGAACCAGACTGGAGTGCGTTCGGTGGGCTGAGCCTTGGCGGCGCGAACAAAGAGAGAGTCTGGGGCGGACATGAATCTTCTAATTTAGCATCTCCTATAGCGTTTCCGGCGCGATCCGCCCGCAATTGCGTCAGATCACAGCCGCGGAATTTTCGCTTGCTTTTTTGGACTTGCTGAAGGATTCTTGTCCGCTATTGGCTTGAAGGTGGAGAGGATACTTCATGCACTGGACTCAGGTCTATGACCCGTTTGGCCGCTGGTGGCTTTCTACACTGGTTGCAGCTCTGCCGATTCTTGTCCTGTTCGGGCTGCTTGCCGGCCTCAAGGTGAAACCTCATTTGTGCGCGATCGCTGGAGCGCTGACCGCGGCTGTCGTGGCGGTCGCGTTTTTTAAAATGCCCGTGACACTGGCGGCCATGAGTTTCTGCTACGGGGTTGCTTTCGGCCTGCTGAAGATAGCCTGGATCGTACTCGCCGCGGTTTATCTGTATGACATCTCGGTGGAGACGGGCCAATTCGAGATCATGAAGGAATCGATTGCCGGCATCACCCCGGACCGGCGCTTGCAGGTGTTGCTGGTGGCGTTCTGCTTCGGCGCGTTCATCGAGGGCGCGGCCGGGTTTGGCGCGCCTGTGGCCATTGCCGGAGCTTTCATGATTGGGCTCGGCTTCCGTCCCTTCCACGCAGCGGCACTGAATCTGATTGCGAACACGGCACCCGTGGCTTGGGGAGCGATCGGCACTCCAGTGCACACGCTGGCAGCGGTTTCCGGGCTCCCGGAGTCCGATCTTAACGCGATGATCGGCCGCATCCTTCCCTTTACCGCAGCCATTGTGCCTTTCTGGCTGGTGCGAACCATGGTGGGGTGGAGCGACACGTTGGAAGTGCTCCCCGCCATTCTGGTGGTCGGTCTCTCCTTCGGAATCACCCAGTTCTTCTGGTCGAACTATGTGGACAGCAATCTGGTCGACATCATGGGCGGCGTAGTGTCGATCGTCGCGACCGTGGCCTTCCTCCATTTTTGGAAGCCGAAGAAAATCTGGCGCTTCGACTACGAACAAAAGGAGGCGCCGCTTCCACCTCCGACCGCGCAGGTCACAGACCAGTTCGGAGGGGAGTGGTCGGCGAAAGAGTTCGACGGGTATGCCAAGGCTCGCTCCTACCCGGCAGGCCAGGTGTTGAAAGCCTGGATGCCATTCGCCATATTGTCACTCTTCGTTCTTCTTTGGGGTCTGCCTAAGATCAAACTGGCCATGAATCAGGCCACCACGCCGGCGTTCAGGGTCATGCTGCCGAACGGAAAAGTGCGGCCAGGCCCACCGGGCTGGGATGTGCCGCTTCTGCACAACGCGATCAGCCGCTCCGCTCCCGTGGTCACGAAGCCGTCGCCGGAAGCAGCGCGGTATGACTTCAACTGGCTTTCGGCAACGGGCACGGGATGCTTTCTGGCGGCGATTGTGTCGGGACTGTTGCTGGGCATGAGTCCGAAACGTCTGGCAAAAACTTTCTGGCACACGCTGGTGCGCATGCGACTGGCGGTGATCGCGATTTCCTTCATGCTCGGGTTGGGTTACGTGACCCGCTATTCGGGGCTGGATGCGGTATTGGGACTGGCTTTTACGCGGACGGGCTGGGCGTATCCTTTCTTCGGAACTTTTCTCGGTTGGCTCGGGGTGGCGCTGACCGGGAGTGACACTTCATCGAACGCACTGTTCGGAAGTTTGCAGCGCATTACTTCGCAGCAACTCGGAATCGATCCAGTGCTCATGTGCGCGGCCAACAGCGCGGGTGGCGTGATGGGAAAAATGGTGGACGCGCAGTCGATCACGATTGCGACTGCCGCCACCGAGCAAGTTGGGAACGAGGGCACGATATTCCGGTTTGTGGTGTGGCATTCGGTTGCCTTGGGAGCAATTGTCGGAATCATCGTGATGCTCTACGCCTATGTGTTTGCCTATGCGGTGCCGCATGGGCTGACATTTGTGAAGTGAGGGGTCGCAGGCGCGGCCTAACGCGGAGCATGTCGCCTGTCCGACTGCCACGGCTCGATGGGATTACCCTCAGGGTCATGCAGGCGGGCAAAACTGCTGTTGGGATAATGGTCGGGGTCCACTTCGATCGCGATACCCACCGCACGAAGCGGCGCCGTTGTCGCATCGAGGTCCCGGGGCAAAGGTCAACCTACCACAGTCGCTCGGTATCGACGAAGTAGTCGCTTGCCTCGGGGAACGGACTCAAGGTAACCTCTCAAAACAGGAACGGCACCAGCGCCCAAGAGTCACGCCGGTAAGCATCGTACTCAGCGCCAAACGTTTGTTGCAAGATATCCTCTTCGAGGCTCGTTTTTCGCAGATAGGCGAGCACTAATATCGCCAATCCAAGCAGGGCGTGGTACTGGCCGGATGAGATAGCGGTTCCGAGAAACATGCCGAGCATCGCCGTGTAGATCGGGTGCCGCAAGAAGCGATACGGTCCCGTTCGGACCAGTTCGTGATCCACGCCAATTCTGACTGCTCCACTCCAATTGCGCCCCAGATGGCGCCGGGCCCAAACTGCCAGGAGAATAAATGCTGCCTGGATGATTGCGCCGACGGCGACGAGAAAATGAAAGCGCTGCGGCAGAAACCAGCCGGTCAGCCCCGGCACTGGAGCGAAAAGCAGGACGAGCGCCGAGGTAAGGACGGCCTGGTGGAACCATGTCGACGCCCCCGATTCCGAGCTCTTGGTTGGCGCGGAGTTCCGTGCCGCGATACTCCAGTACACGGTGAAACTGATCCACAGAAGCAGAGCCGGGAATACTCTGCTCCGCAGCAATGGCCATGGGTTCCTCGCTACCTTGATGATCAATAACACCAACGCCAAGCGTACAACCCACACCAGTATCCGCACCCACAGCGGGAACCGTGGCCGCGGAGCGGGCTCGCCGGAAGCGGTTGTGATGGTCTTGGCGATTGGGGTGCTCCTGTCCCGTTCCATCCGTTACGAGACGCGCCGGAATCGGCTAAGGTAGCCGCCAGATTCAGTGAATTATCACGCGCCATTCAGCGTCAACATGCGCGCGCCATTATAACGTGCGTGCAGGACGCCGAGAACGCAGAGTGTCAGCCACTCGTCGGCTATGTCATTGTCGCCCGGTCGTCAGCCGATCTGCGCGAAACCAACCCCCGCCATCACAGCTATAATGGCACCCTTCGAACAAAAAGGAGCTGCATGCAACGGTTCTTCGCGATTGTGCTGATGTTTACCCTGGTGTTTCCATCTTTATTTTTCGGTGCCGACCAAGCCGGTGCCAATCAAACCGCGCTGGTGGGATATTCGCCGCGCGCTGGTCAAACCGAGCGGGAGTGGGAGGCCAAGTTCAGGGCCATCCCCGATCCGGCGAACCTGCGCGAATATATGCGGCGGCTGAGCGCGCGACCGCATCATGTGGGCTCTCCTTATGACAAGGACAACGCAGAGTGGATTCTTGCCCACTTCAAGGAATGGGGACTCGACGCGCACATCGAGCGGTTCGATGTTTTGTTTCCGACGCCAAAAGTTCGCTTACTGGAGATGCTGGCACCTGCAAAGTTCACGGCCAAGCTTGAAGAACCTGCGGTGGCGGTGGATCCAACGTCGAATCAAAAGGCGGAACAGTTGCCTACTTATAACGCCTACTCGATTGACGGCGATGTGACTGGGCCGCTGGTGTTTGTGAACTACGGCTTGCCCGAGGACTATGAGAGGCTTGACCGGCTGGGCATTTCGGTGAAGGGCGCGATTGTAATCGCCAAGTACTTGCATTCGTGGCGCGGGGTGAAGCCTAAAGTGGCGGCCGAGCATGGAGCGATCGGCTGCATCATTTACTCGGAACCACAGGACGACGGCTACACGCAGGACAATGTGTTTCCGGCGGGGCCGATGCGCCCTTCGGATGGAGTGCAGCGCGGGAGCGTCATGGATTTTGCGGCCAACAGCCCGGGCGATCCGCTGACGCCAGGGGTTGGCGCGACTCCGGATGCGAAGCGGCTGGCGCTGAAGGATGCTAAGAGCATCACGAAGATTCCGGTGCTCCCGATTTCTTATGGCGACGCGCAGCCTCTGCTGGCCGCGCTGGCAGGACCGATGGCGCCAGAGGAATGGCGGGGCTCGCTTCCGATTCCGTATCACGTGGGGCCGGGGCCGGCGCAGGTTCATTTGAAGGTCGCGTTTAATTGGGACATCAAACCGGTTTACGATGTGATCGCGAAGATTCCGGGGAGCGTGGCTCCGGATGAATGGATCATCCGCGGCAATCATCATGACGGGTGGGTGAACGGAGCTGAGGATCCGATCTCGGCGCAGGTTTCTCTGCTCGAAGAAGCGCGGGGTTTGGGTTTGTTGCTGAAGCAAGGTTGGAAGCCGCGGCGCACGATCATCTATTGCGCGTGGGACGGCGAAGAACCGATGTTGCTGGGCTCGACCGAATGGGTGGAAACTCATGCCGACGAGTTACGTGAGCATGCGGCGGTGTATATCAACAGCGACAGCAACGGCCGCGGTGTTCTGAGAATGGGGGGATCGCACAGCCTGGAACAATTCATCAATGGAGTTGCGCGCGACATCGAGGATCCGGAAACCAAAATGACGGTGTGGCAGCGGGCTCAATTGAGCAGGATTGCCGCAGCGAAATCCGCGAAGGATTCCAGGGAACTGCGGAAAGAATTGCGGCAGCGCGCGGAGCTGCGCATTGATGCACTCGGTTCAGGAACCGATTTCACGGCGTTTCTCGATCACGTCGGTATCGCCACGCTGGACCTGGAATATGGCGGCGAGGACGAAGGGGGGATTTATCACTCCGTTTACGACGACTTTTACTGGTACACGCATTTCTCGGACACGACTTTTGTGTATGGGCGGGCGCTGGCGCAAACCGTGGGAACATCGGTGATGCGTTTGGCGGATGCGGAAGTGCTGCCTTTCGACTTCGTGAACCTGGCCGACACGGTCGATATGTACAGGAAAAATCTGGAGAAGTTGCTGGCCGACAAACAGGAGGAGATTCGCGAACGCAACCAGGAACTGGACGAAGGAATGTTCAGGGCGACGTTTGATCCGAGACGGCCTACGGTGGCGCCGGTGCGGGAAGAGGTTCCGCCGCACTTGAATTTTGCGCCGATGCAGAACGCGGTCGACTCGCTCACGCGCAGCGCCAAGCACTACCAGCAGGCGT
This sequence comes from uncultured Acidobacteriaceae bacterium, assembly GCA_963760175.1. Taxonomy (GTDB): domain Bacteria; phylum Acidobacteriota; class Terriglobia; order Terriglobales; family Acidobacteriaceae; genus Acidiflorens. The sequence continues at coordinate 93,205 of CAVXBU010000014.1, read as the reverse complement.
TGTCGCAGAAGCAAGCGAGTTTGGGAGACGACGCGGTGGCGGCGAAGCTCGGCGCTCTGAACCGAGAACTGATTGAAAGCGAGCGCCGACTCACCAATGCTGACGGATTGCCGCGGCGTCCGTGGTACAAGCATTTGCTGTACGCGCCGGGCGTTTACACGGGCTATGAAGTGAAAACTGTTCCGGGAGTGCGTGAGGGGATTGAGCAGAAGAGATATGTGGAAGCGGAGCAGGAGATCGGGCGCGTCTCGAAGGCTCTGGAGGATGAGGCGGCGCTGGTCGAATCGGCGGCTCGGAAGTTGGAGGGGGCGGGGCAGTAGGGGGAATTCAGGAAGCTATTAGTTGATGTTTGGGCTTGGAAACCGCGGGAGCGATCGCGGGCATCGCCTGCGCTCGCAGGTAAGCATCTACACTTGCGGCTGCCTTTCGGCCTTCGGCGATCGCCCACACGACTAGAGACTGGCCACGCCGCATATCGCCCGCTGCGAAAACTCCGGGCACGGACGACATGTAGGTTTCGTCCGTAGCCACGTTGCCGCGCGAATCTAATTTCACACCGAGTTGATCGATCATGCCGTTGCGAACCGGCCCCACAAAGCCCATCGCGATCAGGATGAGATCGGCTTCCATTGTGAATTCGGTGCCGGAAATCCGCTCGAATTTTGGCGCGGGCCCAACGCGCACGGCGTGCAATTGCTGAACTTGTCCATCGCTCGAGCCGGTGAGTTTTGTGGTCGCGATGCTCCAGTCGCGCACTCCACCTTCTTCGTGTGCGCCTTCGATGCGCAGTTGCATCGGCCAGAGTGGCCATGGCGTCAGTGGCGAACGGTCGTCCGGAGGTTTGGGCATGATCTCGAACTGGTGCACGGATAGCGGCTTCTGGCGATGGCAGGTGCCGAGGCAGTCGGCTCCGGTATCGCCGCCTCCGATGATGACCACGCGCTTGCCGGTCGCCAGAATTTCTGTTTCCGGCTCGATAGTGTCACCGTGATTGCGGCGATTCTGCTGCGGCAGATAATCCATTGCGAAGTGGACTCCCTTTAGCTCGCGCCCGGGGACATCCAGATCGCGCGGCCACTCGGCTCCGCCGGCGAGCACAATCGCGTCGAATTCTCGCTGCAGATCGTCGACCGCAACACTCTTGCCCACCTCAGCGCCGGTGACGAATTTCACGCCCTCAGCGGACATCTGCTCCAGGCGGCGATCGATGACGTGTTTTTCTAACTTGAATTCCGGGATGCCATAGCGCAGCAAGCCGCCGATGCGATCCGCTTTTTCGTAGACGGTTATGGCGTGTCCCGCGCGGCACAACTGTTGCGCGGCGGCCAATCCCGCGGGACCCGAACCCACGATCGCCACTTTTTTTCCGGTAGCGGACTTTTGGCGGCTCGGGATGGATCCAGCCTTCGTGAAATCCTCGCTCCACGATATTTTTTTCGATCTGCTTGATCGTGACCGGGGGCTGATTGATGCCCAGCACGCAGGATGCTTCGCAAGGCGCGGGACAAATCCGGCCGGTGAATTCAGGGAAGTTGTTGGTCGCGTGCAGTTGCCGAACTGCTTCTTTCCAGCGCCCGTGATAGACGAGATCGTTCCAATCGGGAATCAGGTTGTTGACAGGGCATCCGGACTGGCAAAAGGGCACGCCACAGTCCATGCAGCGCGCACCCTGGGTGCGAAGACTTGCTTCGGGAAAATCGAGATAGATTTCAAACCAATCGTTGACGCGCTGCGTGACCGGACGCCGGGGAGCGTGCTCACGCGAATATTCCATGAAGCCGGTGTCCTTACCCATGTTGTACCTGCACGGCCGGGGCCATCGCTGACGATGGGCGGACTTGGGATGTAGGGCTGGCGTCGGCGGCTCACTCCTAGCACTCGCTTGTGCTCGTGGGGAAAGACTTTGATAAATCGGGAGAGTGCTTCCGACCAGTTGTCGAGAATCCACGCGGCGCGCGGGCTGCCGGTGAGTCCGAGATGGCGGGTGACGAGCTTTCTTACAAGTTTTGCTTCGGCAAGCCGCGCCTTGGCGAGCTGCGCATCTTCTGTTACAAAGGCTTCCGCTCCGAAGGCGGGCGTTTCGAAAACTGGCTCGAGGTCGACCGAATCCAGATTGCAGCGCTTTTCGGTGAAGTCTCCGCGCTCGTCAAAAACGTAGGCGATGCCGCCACTCATGCCGGCGGCAAAATTCCTGCCGCAGGATCCGAGCACCAGAACCAGGCCTTTGGTCATGTATTCGCAGCCGTGGTCGCCGACCCCCTCGACTACTGCGGTCGCTCCGGAGTTGCGAACGGCAAAGCGCTCGCCCGCGACTCCGTTGAAAAACGCTTCGCCGCTGGTGGCGCCGTAGAGGGCAACATTGCCAATCAGAATATTGTTTTCGGGCGCGAAACGGGAGCGTCGCGGCGGAAAGGCGACCAAACGTCCTCCCGACAGGCCCTTGCCGACATAATCGTTGGCGTCGCCTTCGAGTGTGAGAGTGACCCCTTTGGCCAGAAATGCCCCCAGACTTTGCCCTGCAGATCCATCGAGGTGAATTCGAATCGTGTCGTCGGGCAGACCGGCGGACCCGTAGCGGCGGGCGATCTCCCCGCTCAGCATGGTTCCCACGGAGCGGTGAATGTTGCGCACCGGCATCTTGATCACAACCGGTGTGAGGGTTTCGAGCGCGGCCTGCGATTTGGCGAGCAGTTGATGGTCGAGCGCCTGTTCCAGTCCATGATCCTGCGCCTGTACACGGTGGCGTGCCACGCGCGCTGGCATCGACGGATCATAGAGAATGGCCGACAAGTCAAGGCCTCGTCCCTTCCAGTGATTCACGGCAGGCTGCACGTCGAGCATGTCGACGCGACCGATCATTTCGTCCATTTGGCGGAAGCCCAATTCGGCCATGTACTGGCGCACCTGCTCTGCGAGGAAGAAGAAGAAGTTGATGACGTGCTCGGGCTGTCCTTGAAACTGCTTGCGCAGTACGGGATCCTGCGTGGCGATGCCGACCGAGCAAGTGTTGAGATGGCATTTGCGCATCATGACGCAGCCCATCGCGACCAGCGGCGTGGTGGCGAAACCGAATTCTTCGGCGCCGAGCAGCGCCGCTATCACGACGTCGCGGCCGGTCTGCAATTTGCCGTCGGTCTGGACGCGGATTCGGCTGCGCAGATCATTTAATAGAAGCACCTGCTGCGTCTCCGCTAAGCCGAGCTCCCAGGGAATGCCGGCGTGCTTTATGGAACTCAGGGGGGAAGCTCCGGTGCCTCCACTGTCGCCACTGATCAGGACTACATCCGCGTGGGCTTTGGCAACGCCCGCCGCTACAGTGCCCACTCCTACTTCCGCGACTAACTTCACTGCGATACGGGCTTGCGGGTTCACATTTTTCAGGTCGTAGATCAGTTGCGCTAGATCTTCGATGGAATAAATGTCGTGGTGAGGCGGTGGCGAAATTAGGCCCACGCCCGGGATGGAATGCCGCAGACGCGCAATGACTTCATCGACTTTGTGTCCGGGAAGTTGTCCGCCTTCGCCAGGCTTTGCGCCTTGCGCCATCTTGATCTGTAACTCGTCCGCGTTGACTAGGTAGTTTGCAGTAACTCCAAAGCGCGCCGACGCGACCTGCTTTACGGCGCTGCGGCGCAGGTCGCCGTTGGCATCGGGCTTGAAGCGCTCTTCATCTTCGCCACCTTCGCCGGTATTGGATTTGCCGCCAATGCGATTCATGGCGATGGCCAGCGTCTCGTGCGCCTCTTTGCTGATCGAACCGAATGACATCGCTCCGGTGGTGAAGCGCTTCACGATTTCTTTGGCTGGTTCCACTTCTTCGATCGGAACCGGCTTGGCGCTCTTCTTCAACTTCATTAAACTTCGCAATGTGGCCAGGTTGCTGCTTTGGTTGTCGATGAGGTCGGCGTATTCCTGGAAGGTTTGGAAGCTCTCCTGGCGCACTGCTTGTTGCAGTTTGCTGATGGTCAGCGGGTTCAGCAGGTGATACTCACCGTTGACGCGCTGGTGGTAGGTTCCTCCAACCGCGAGTTCGGTCTCGGACTCGGTCAATGGACGGAATGCATGCTCGTGCTTTAACTGCGCCTCGCGAGCGACTATTTCGAGGCCGATCCCTTCCAAGCGCGACGCTGTGCCTGCGAAGTAGGAATCGACTAATTCCTTGTTCAAGCCGATGGCTTCGAAGACCTGCGCTCCTTGATAACTCTGTAACGTCGAGATACCCATCTTGGCGAAGGTCTTCAGCAGACCCTTATTCACCGATTTGATGAAGTGCTTGACGGCGAGTTCGGGAGTTACACCGTCGGCCAGCTCGCCGCGCCGGGCCAGGCTTTCAACGCTCTCCAGGGCCAGATAGGGATTGATGGCGCTTGCCCCATAGCCGCTGAGCAGCGCAAAGTGCATTACTTCGCGAGGCTCACCGGATTCCGTAATCAGGGCAACCTGGGTTCGCGTCTCTTCCTGGACCAGCAGGTTATGCACGGCGGCTAGCGCCAACAGGCTGGGGATGGGAGCGTAGTCTTTGTTGACGCCACGGTCGGAGAGAATCAGCAGCGTATAGCCAGCTTTTCCGGCGAGCGAGGCGCGCTGGCACAACTCGTCGAGAGCGCGCTTCAGTCCCGCTTCTCCTTCGCTGGCGCGGAACAGCGCGGGCAACGTGATGGCCAGCAGGTCTCCGGTGGAGACGCGGCGCAATTTTTCCAGGTCGAGGTTCGTCAGCAGGGGATGGGCGAGCTTCAGCATGTGACAGTTCTCGGGCTCTTCCGAGAGAATGTTGCGCTCGGCTCCGATGTAGCTGATGAGCGACATCACGATCTCTTCGCGAATCGGGTCAATAGGCGGATTGGTGACTTGCGCGAAGAGTTGCTTGAAATAGTTGAACAGCGACTGCGGCCGGTCCGACAGACACGCGAGCGGCGTATCCGTTCCCATGGAACCAACCGGCTCCTCGCCCTTCGAAGCCATCGGGCCGAGGATCATGCGCAGATCCTCATCGCTGTAGCCGAACGCGCGCTGGCGGCGAAGAAGGGTTTCCGCGTCCGGGTGGTGCATGCGCGAGGGCGCGGGCAACTGATCGATGGTGATCTGATTCTCTTTGAGCCACTGCGCGTAGGGCTGCCGCGAAGCCAGCCGCTGCTTGATTTCTTTGTCGGGGACGATGCGGCCTTCGACCGTGTCGACCAGAAACATCTTTCCTGGCTGAAGGCGGCCTTTCATCTTTACCTGTTCCGGTTCAATGTCGAGCACGCCGGCTTCGGAGGCCATTATGACGAGATCGTCATTGGTCACCACGTAGCGTCCGGGTCGCAAGCCGTTGCGGTCGAGGAGGGCGCCGATGACTCGGCCGTCGGTGAAGGCGATGGCCGCCGGGCCATCCCATGGTTCCATCAGGCACGCGTGATATTCGTAAAATGCGCGCTTCTCCGGATCCATGTGGGAATTTCCAGCCCAGGCTTCCGGAATCAGCATGGCCATGGCGTGCGGCAGGCTTCGTCCCGCCTGCAACAGGAGTTCGACGGCGTTGTCGAAGTTGGCCGAATCGCTGCCGTCGGGCGCAATGATGGGAAAAAGCTTCTTCATGTCGTCGCCAAACAGCGGAGACTGCAGCAGCGACTGGCGGGCGTGCATCCAGTTGACATTGCCTTTGAGCGTGTTGATTTCGCCATTGTGCGCGATGTAGCGATAGGGATGCGCTCGCTGCCAACTCGGGAACGTGTTGGTCGAGAAGCGCTGGTGCACCAGGCACAACGCGCTGGTCACGTCGGGATCGGAAAGCTCCTTATAGAAATTGGTGATCTGCGGGGCGAGCAGTAGACCTTTGTAAACAATGGTGCGGCAAGAGAGCGACGGGATGTGGAACACGCTCGCATCTTCGATGCCGGATGTTGCCATCTCGGTTTCGGCGCGCTTGCGCACCACGTATAGCTTCCGCTCAAAGGCGTCTTCATCAGTGAACGCGCCACAGCCCACGAAAATCTGCTGGATGTAAGGTTGCGAACCTCGCGCCACGCGGCCAATGGCGGAAGCGAAGCAGGGGGTATCGCGCCAGCCTAATACCGTCAGGCCCTCCTCGCGGACGATGCGCTCCAGAATTCCTTCGCATTGCAGGCGCTCATGTTTTTCAACCGGTAAGAATGTCATGCCGACGCCGTAGGCGCCGGGCAGAGGCAGTTCGAAACCCAACTTGCCGCACTCGCGAACAAAAAACTTGTGCGGAATCTGAAGGAGAATGCCGGCGCCGTCGCCGGTTTCGGGATCGCAGCCGCAGGCGCCGCGGTGGGTCAGGTTGAGCAGACACCTTGATTCCCTGGCTTATGATTTCGTGACTTTTCTGGCCGCGGACGTTGGCCACGAATCCGATCCCGCAGGCATCGTGCTCTTGCGCGGGGTGGTATAGACCCTGAGCGGGAGGGGGGCCAGTGGTTCTTTGGCCAGTCGTTTCTTGGCCAGTCGGGTTTTGCAGACGCGTCGTCATTATAGGCACGTTGGCAGCATTGGAATCGTCGCCGCTGCCGAATCATTTGTTCTTGAGTTAGGACTTCGCCCGCCAAGGGCGACGGGGCTGTCGCGCACTTCGGCTCAGGAACACACACCCGCAACCTTCTAGTTACCTTCAATCGGAGGGAAAGTACAATTCAGAATTTGGATACCATGGATGCGATTTTTGGGGTTTGGCCGTTTCCTGCGAAATTCAGCCTAATTTAACTTGTATATTGGCGGCGTCCGTTATAATCCCCGGCATCAACTGAATGGATTTCGATCAGCTCATCACGTTTCTGGAAGTTGCCAAACAGGGCAGCTTTTCTCGCGCTGGAGAAAAGGTTTTCCGTTCGCAATCGGCGGTCAGCGCCCAAATCCGCCAATTGGAGCAGGAATACGGCGATCGGCTGCTCGACCGCTCGGGCAAGACCGTAAAACTGACCCCGGCCGGACAAGTGCTCTTTGACTATGCCGAGCGGCTGAAACTGCTGCGCGAAGAATCGCTGATGGCGGTGGCGGACCATAGCGGCACTCCCCGCGGCACCCTGCGCATCGGCGCCAATGAGGCTACCTGCCTGTACGTTCTGCCGGAGGTGTTTGCGGAATACTGCCGGCGCTACCCGCCGGTTCAGATCAACATTTACCGGAACTTCACCTACAAGATCACGGAGAAGCTGGAGAATGGTTCCATCGAAGTGGGCATTCTCACGTTGCCCATCCAGTCTCCGAGTCTCGAAATCCAGCCTATCTTCCGCGACAAGCTGATGCTGATGGTGAGTCCCAAGAATCCTCTGGCCAAACACAAAACGGCAGCGGTGCGCGAGATCGTCAAACACCCAGTGCTGCTGCCTAAGACGGGCCACACCCGAAGGATCATGGACAAGCTATTCCGGCCACACCGCGACGAACTGCAGGTTCGAATGGAACTGCCCAGCGTCGGCATGATCAAGAGCTTTGTGGCAGCCGACCTCGGTGTGTCTATCATCAGCGCATCGTTCGCGCGTGACGAAGTGGCGTCCGGGCAGAGTGAAACTCATTGATCTGGAAGATGCGGAACTTTTCCGTGAACTTGGACTGGCCTATCGGCGCGACCGGACGCTTTCCTGCGCCACCACTGCGTTTGTCGATATCCTGCGCCAGTGGGCCGCATCAGCGAAAACAAAATATGCTCCGCCTCAGACGTGAGTCTCCCTAGTGCGAAACCGACCCAACCTACCGGGTCAGGATGCGTCTGACTTCGGCGCTAATCGTGTCCGCAGCCCGTTCTCCGGTAACCTGACCTAGCTCTCTGTAATTCTCGAAGTGCGACTCGTCAAACCACTGGTTGGCCGTCGTGTCGTTCGGGAAACTCTTATTGGTTCCGGCGTAGGCTAGGACATCCTCGGGATCTTTGTCCACCAGGGCCGGCTTGATGTAGATGATGGTGCCGTCTTCTTGTTCGGAGGCTGGGTTGTAGCGAATCCTGCCTGTGACGAAGTGAGCCTTCGAGCGCGCGGTGGCGTCTGCGGCATTTGGCGGCGGCTTCAACGAATTGAGGTCATCGAGCTGAATTTCCACTCCGAAATCGGTGCGGCAGCGCTCCATGGCATTGTTCAGATCGCCAAATCCGCGATCCGGATCACACGACGCGTCGCAAGCCACGATCAACTTACAGCGGCGGCGCACCAGTTCATACATTGCCAGGTTTTCGAAGTGTCCGCCGTCAGACAGGTAGACATAGTCACTGTCGTCGGTGGTCGCTCCCAGCAACTCACGGAGCAGCCAGTAGAAACCAATCGCTGGACTTCCGTGCTTCCATTTTTTCTCTGCGGGATTGCCGATCCACCAGCCCAGTCGCACGTCGAACAGCGTCATCAGAAAGGCCAGCGGCGGTTCTGAATACGACCCCATGTTGGGGCTGGCAGCGGCACCAGAAATGGCGATGCTGGTTCCGAGCGTGATCCCATCCTTGAACCCGGGTAGCAGGCAGCCTGCTTTTTCCGTCGGACCGAAGAAGGAGTCCCATGTCCTGCTGCCGGTTCTCTGCCGGGTGAATCCTCCATAGAGCGGAGTGAAGGCAAACGACCGCGCCTTGCGCGTTTGCAGCGCGAGTTCCTTGCCGCGCACTACATTCAAGCTGGTATTCACAATCGGGATGGGACGCGCATCTTTCTGGTTCTTCGAGTTTTCCGGAATTTGCAAAGATGAAAGCGCTAAATTGTCCGCATCGGAGAATCCCGTGAACGGCTGGGCGTTGCGGCCGGGCACCGACGCGCCCAGGTAACACCGTACGAGCCGATTGCGGTATAGATAATGGATAGAGAATTCGTTGATATCTACGCGCCAGGAAAAAACCACGGCGGCGGCGAAGAACAGCACACACGCTAACGGCACGCCGGGGTGAAAACACATGTCACTGGGTATGGCCAGCGTGGCCGGGTCGATTCCTGTGACGCAGTCGGGTCCCTTGATCCGGTGGCAAATTACCGCGGTCAGCAACGAAAGTCCCAGCAGCAGGCCAAGGATAAAGACGTACGGGGTGACTTTTGCCAGGTAGTGCAATAGTTTCTGGGTGTGGGAGGCATCCAACGAGGGCTCGCCGATCTTGTCGCTCTTGCCGAAGGCGACCCCATAGGCGGTCGAGGCGATCCACGCCAGCACCGCCGTCAATGTGAGCGGGTGGCCGGGGTGGCGCTGCTGTTCCCAGTGCAAGAGGGCTCCCATCGCGGCGGGAAAGTAGACCGAGATCAGAAACAAAAAAAACCAGCAGAAGCCATAGATCACCAGCCAGCCCCCGAGGCGGCCCCACCATTCGCGGTGGGCGTCGGTCATGCCCCGGCCCATCAGTCCAATGTGCAGAACGCCCGCGATCAGCATCATGCCGATGGCTACCGGGGTTCCGAAGGTCATCACGTGCCACTTCGTGAACGTGGATCCGGGCGGGCCGCCAACAGGGATGAGAACTCCGGCGAAGGGGACGAAGAGATAACCGGTGATTACTCCCGTCACGGCGGCTGTCACCAGCAAGAGCCACGGCTTGGGTCCGCCATTTCCCGTAGTTTTAATAACTGCCCGGACAATCGAGCGCACTGCGAGAGCGCCCGCCCACAGTCCGAAATACAAAATAACTCCCAACAATGGCGCGCGGTAGAGCGGGGCGTCAAGAATCCCCCATTCGGTGAAGAATTGGCCCAGTCCGTAGGTGAAAAGCGCAGCGGCCAAGAAAAGAGGCACCACGATCAAGGCCTGCACGGCCCATTGATGCGTGAACCAGCAGTCTCTGAGTCTTCTTCGCGGATCGACGGAGACGAGATTCATCCCGATAAAAACGACCGCCAGGAATGCAAGTACAAGGCCCAGCCCGAGCGCGAAGTATTGGGACTCCATGTAGGTCTGCACGGTGTCAGAGAATCTACCTTGCAGAGACACTTCCGCATTTTCCAGCAGATGGAGGAGATACACAAAGCTGCGTGGCAGCATCAGATAGAGAAAGCAGCGCCAGCACAAGAATGATCTGGTTCAAGAGCGTGTTGCGCAGATAGCTAGCGGCAAAGGCCCAGAAGTCCGCACCGAGCAAGCCTTTTCGCGGCGTCAGGTAGTTGCTGTAGTCGCGTAGAAAATGAACTTCGGGAGGATCGGACGATTCGCTCGGGGCATCGGGCGGCGCCGAGAGCTTCTCTTCGACCTGCTGGATTCCTTTGCCCTGATGGTACATCCACGCCATCAGCCAGCCGCCTATGTAGCCGCCACCCGAAACAGTCGAGAGGTAGTCGAAGGAGCGCAGCAATCGTGAGCGCGCCAGGGCCTGCAAGATGCCGAGGTTGAAGGTGGCGCTGCGGATTCCGCCTCCAGAAAACGCCAGCCCGATGAGACTCTCTTCCGCCGGGCGCCGTGGATCGAGCCCAAGGCGGAGGTTGCGCGACGTCTCGACCTGGTGCAACTCGTCGTCAAGGACTTCCTTGACGGTCGGTGAGATTGGTCCAGCCATACTTCAATTCTGCTATTCCAAATGAATAGTGATGTGTGACGCCGGATCGTTACGTTCCTGCCCGGAAAAAATGCGGACGGGCATGATGCACGACTGCCTGGGCAAGGCGGTTATCATAACCAGCCTGAACATTGCTTAATTGCGTTTGCGCAAGTTCTTCCGCGTAAAAGGCGCGGCAAGCGGTAGACCTTCATCTTCCGATCTGCTCGAACTGGTAGTCGAGGGCGGAATCGGTTAGAACTTGACTGCGCGCTCCATCGGGCAGTTGAAAATCGCTGTGTTCCCTGGGATCGAAGGGTTGCCTTCGAGCATCCCCGTTATGTAGCAAAAACAGCCTCGATACCTGCGACTTCGATTACGTCACCCGGTTCGAGTTGTCTTTGGCCACCATCGACCACGGTATCATTGACTTTGATCCTTACTTTGTTTTCGGAAGCAGCGATGAAGTAGCCATCCTCACCTCGGTAAATCAAGGCTGCGACGCGGGGAGCGAACCACCGCTTTAGCCGTATGCCAGCCATCTTCGATTTTCCGATCAGGGTCAGTTTACTGGTCAGAACGTAACGTTGCTGGTCAGTTCGGCCTTTGACGATTGTTAGCGTGCCAATGGTTTGATGTACTGCAGGCGTGATATTGACTGGCGACTGGCTTTGAGCGATGCCGGGTCTCCGGACCACAACCGGACCGCCGGAGGAAGCTGCGGCTGCTTGCGCGAGCATTTCTTTTGCTTTTGCCGTGTCCAAAACCATGGTGCGATCGAGCTGGGGCGGGGCCTTCAGGATTTGCCCGGCGATGTCGAGACTTCCATACGGCGCGGCGACCGGACGAACCTCGTCACGAAATTCGATCGTGTGCTTGCCGATGGTAACGTTGTCTCCGTGCTTCAGTACCGCATTGCTGATGCGTTGACCATTGACGTAGGTGCCATTAAAGCTCTCGACGTCTTCGATCACATAGTGATCGCCTTCGGCGTAGACCCTGGCGTGATGTCCGGAGACGGCGGGATTGTCGATGCGAAAGACGTTGTCGGGCTGACGGCCAATGGTGACAGTGCCGCCCGAAAGCAAGATCTCCTGTAAGACCCGGTCTTCAAATTTGAGAAACAACTCGGCCATGGCGCGGCTCCAAAATGCGTGATCTGCGAGAGAAATTGTGGTAGGGGAGAGCGAGCTTCCCTGGGGGCTACCACTCGATGATCGCCTTCTATTCTGCGCCTGAAAACACGAAAGGGAAGAGTACTAAGGTACCCGCCTCCCTTTTTGCCCCTGCGGAGACAACATCCGGCAACGGGCGAGGCTGACGGATTCCCGGCAGCGATCGTGTAAACGTGCAGAGATCACTTGGGGAACAGTTTTTCTAAACGCTCGGAAACCGTACGCACGGCCTCGTGGAGTGCAGGAAGGCCGGGGGTGTCGAAGTCTACCTCGAGGCTTTCGAGGTCAACTGTGACGTCCTTGATCAGCTGAGTGGCCATTTCAACGCGCTGCCTTACTACCTGCTCCATCAGCTTGTAAGGATCGCCTCCTTTTCCTTGTGCATCGAGCCATTGCTGTACGGCTGCGCTAGCCTGGCGAGCTCGTTCGATAGCGGTCCGGAAATCCATCAGAACCTTCACATTGATCATTCCGGTCTTTACTGAGTTTTGCAGGTTCTTAAGCTCTTCGGTGGTCTTCCTCAGACGAGAAGAAAGCTCCGGATCTTTCTGGGGACTGTCCGCCATGGCTCTATACTCGTTTCCACCAGCACGGCCGGCGATGCACATGGCCGGTTCGCTGGAAAGTTCCGACAGGGCGCCGAAATGTATCGAGCAGCCCCTTAATTGACAAAATGTCACCGATTCACTGGTTAGAGCTTAGTATCCGCCGACACCGCTAAATTGAACTGATCGCGCAGAAACTTGACTGCCTCGTCTCGCCCCGGAGATGTACCTTGAGGAGTTGCGTTCAAGTACAGCACATACAATTCGGCGGCTCCGTCCGTGTTGCCTTGTTGCGCCAACGTTTTCGCTGCCTGCAGGACTGCCGCCGGCAGCTCCGCAGCTTTTTCTCGCACCGCTTTGACCAAGGCATTCCGGGAATCAATTTCCAGATCTGTCAGAAACTGCGCCCCGTCCGGTTCCACGCCCTGGTTGGTGATTCCCTCGGTATCTTCCGCTTTGACGTCTTGCAATACGATTGTCGTGGTGTGTTTGTCCTTCAGCACATCGTCCGGCTCCCCGACAAAATTACCCGCCCGGTCGCGGAACTGGAATTCGACCTCCGTCGACGCCTTCAGATCAATGGTCTTCTTGGTGTAGTGATAAGACTCAACCACGGTCTCCACGTGGCTCTGCTCCGTCGTGTCCAACTTATGTCGCAACTCGTCGACACTCTTCTGCGCCTGCTGCACCGAGTCGGTGGCATCCGCGATCGCTTTCTTCTTGTGTTGCGCTTGGGCGTCAGCCAGCGTCTGTTGCGCCGAGCCGAGCTGCTTTTGAGCAGCTTCATAGTCACTTTCGATTTGCAGCCAAGCTGCATTCTTCGTCTCGTGGGCGCCCGACCGGTATTTCGATTCCGGAGCCTCCAAGTGTGCGTTCTTGACTATGCGATGTTCCAGAACCTGTCCGACGAGCGTGAAATTGGGCGGTTGAGGCTGCTCACCCTCCGGGGAGTTACGCATGACCGCAATCGGCATTCCGGAGGAATCGAGTCCGCTGGTGATCGCGTCCGCAAGCTGGTCGGCGAAACCATGGCTGTCGCGACGCGAAGTTTGATCGCGAAACACGATGCCGACCGAGAGTTGGGATTCCCGTTGGAAAACCGGTTCGTAACGGGCCATCTCGTCTTTCAGGCTGTCGAGATTGGTAATCCCGTAACGCACCGCTTGTTTCAGGTAAAGCCACCCAACACCGGCTCCGGATCCCGAAGGCTTCTGCAGATATCGATGGGCTTGGTCGAGGTAGTAAGCACTGATCTTGGCGGAAAGGAAGTCACGTTTGACGGTGATCGCCGGGTCATCCGCCAGAGAGCTGGCGCGATCCCACAGAACATAGGCCTCCAGCGCTGCATTCTGGTCGGTCGGGTTTTTGATGGGAACGTGCGACTCCTGGATTTTCTGTGCGCGCCGCACCGCGGCGCCGACATAGTCGTGCGACAATGCCGCGAGCTGCGACGTTGCCAGGGCGCGCTGTTTTTCAGGTAAGTCGGCGAGTACGTTATAGGCCTCGACAACCTGGCTGTTCCGGGCGTACTCGTCGCTCTCGAGGATAGCGGCGTTTGCCGCCTGCTGATTGCGTTGGGCCTCGATTTGAGCGGCAGCGTTGTCGGCGGCTGCCTGGACATCCTTGCGGTCGGGCCGGATGGCTGTCGCTTTGCCAAACTCCGCGATCGCTTTTTCCCAGTCCTGATGCGCCGCCAGTTTTTGTCCGTTATCGTAGTGGTATTTGAACGCTGCGCTGAGCACGGCATCCAAGCGGGGCATTTCGGAAGCGAATGCGACATAGGGGCCCAGCGAGTTGACGGCCTGGTCGTAACGCGACTCTGCCACCAACACCTGCGCGTTTACGACGGTCGTTTCCAGTTTCCTCTGCTCGACGGCAATCTCGCTCTGGAGGCCAAGCAGAGGAGCATAGTCTGGCCGGACTGCCAACAGGCGTTCTACGTGGACCTTGGCAGCAGACAGTTGCGAATACCCGGGCGTATGGTCTTGCAGGGCTTTTCGGTACGCTTGCAGGCGGGCCTGATCAGGTCGCGCCAGGTTGTCTAATTCCCGCCCGATCCCGTCCATTAGCCGCGCAGCGGGTTTGTAGCCTGGAGACGACTGGCTGGCGGTTTGTGCCTCCGAGTATGCCTGCTGCAGCATGGCGATATCTTGTGTTTTGCCGCTCGAACTTTGATACTGCGCAAAAGCAATTTCGGCTGCCATCTGATGAAATCCGGCGATCGCATCTTGAGCGGAACCCCGGCGTTCGGAAGACGGATGACGCATTAAGAAATCGTCCCAGTCTCTTACCGTGTTTGCTCGTTGCGCCCGCAGGAAGTCAGCGAGTTCGGCGTCCGGAGCAGCGATAAACACCAGCTTCACTCCGGGCTTGAATTCCGGGATGATTGCATCACGAGGCGATGAAGAGACAGGCGTGCCGCGAATCATGGCTTGTTCAGCTGCCGCTGCGGGCGTGAGTTCGGCACTCCGGTCGAACCTCAGATTGCTGGGGACAACACAGACGGATTTGCCGTTTGCGGTTAGCGTGAGTACGCCGTTTGCGCCCCGCTGAAGCGAACTGGCGCCCGCCAGGGACGCGCGCGGAAGGCCGTTATAAATATTCTTGTCGAGCCTCGGAACCCCGTCACAACTGCGAACTTCGATCTTTCCATTCAGTTCTGTTTCCGTGATCTGTACATACGCCGCGCCCTGGGGGCCGTCGAACAAAACGACCGCAGTCAGGGAGGCATCTTTGGCGTAAGCCGTGATTGATGCTCCACCTACAAGAACGACGACGAGAGCAACCGTGACACAGCACCGTTCGAAACGAGAGAGCTCGTTCGACCGCTTCGAAGGGAAGGCGAAAGAAATGGGTTTCCACGACTTCATAAAGATCCGCAATCTACATTTTCTCGCGGGAAGGAACGGCTGAAACAAGATCAATAGCCCAATCGAAACTAAAGTAAGTGGGAAGCAAAACGCGGCGGAGCTATGATTGAAGATGCGGAACAGACTCGATAACTTGTGCGTTTGCGCATATTTGCGATGACAGTCCATTAGAGATTTCTCATGGAATTGGCAAAACCACCCAACGACGGGGTTGAGCAGCGGGGATCCGCTGACGAGCCTACCTCTGGGCAGCCGCTTCCGGCGAGTCGGGCGAACCTCACAGCACTGAGTCGTTATCAGATTCAGGAAGAGTTAGGGCGCGGCGCCATGGGAGCCGTCTATAAAGCATTCGATCCCGTAATTGCCCGCACGGTCGCGCTCAAGACCATTCTGATCGACAATAACGCTCCCGATCGCGCCCAGATGATCGAGAGGCTCAAGCAGGAAGCCAAAGCGGCCGGCGGACTGGATCATCCCAATATCATCACTATCTACGACGTTGGCGAGGAAAACGGCGCCATTTATTTGAGCATGCAGTTCGTCAAAGGAACCACCCTGGCCGAGCTGTTGGCTGACGTTGGCGTGCCTTCCCTGACCACGCTCCTCTCTTGGGCTGACCAGATTTTAGCGGCAGTCGGTTTTGCACACGCCCGCGGTGTCATTCACCGCGATCTGAAACCGGCCAACCTCATGGTGACCGAAGAAGGCGCCATCAAAGTCCTCGACTTCGGAATTGCCAAAATCGAGAACACGTCGCTCACGATGACCGGGCTGGTCATAGGTACGCCTGGCTACATGTCTCCTGAGCAGATCACCGGCAAGAAAGTGGATCATCGCGCCGACATCTTTTCCCTGGGTGCTGTCTTCTATGAATTGCTGACCCGCGAAAAGCCCTTTGCTGGGGATATCGCTACCGTCCTCTACAAGATCGTGAATGAGGATCCCGTCGCGCCCGCGCTCATTAACCCGGCGATACCCGGCGGGGTCGATGCCGTCGTTCGGAAAGCTCTCGCCAAAGATCCGAAGGATCGATTCCAGACTTGCGAGGAAATGCGCCAGGCCTTCCTGGAGCAATCAGTTCGCGCACCGCTCACCTCGCCGGCGACCGTTCCGGCAGAACAGGTGGTCGCTGACCGGCCGCCAGCCCCAGCGAGCGCTCGGCGTGCACCTCAACTCGAGGTAAGTGCACCGCGAATCTGGCCGCGTCTGATTCTCGGCTCTGCCCTCCTTCTGATCGCAGCGGCGAGTTGGGCTCTCTACGTTCGTTCACGAACGGGTGCGTTTCCTCCGTTGGTTGCGAAACTCGAGAGCAAGATCAGAGTTTTTACTTCAGGCACTGGAACGGTCAATGAGTCCTCCGCGCAGGTTCCTCAGCATGCGGCTGATGAGCACAGCGTAGCGCCCGCCGGTCCTCAGAATCCAGAGACGGCGGATGCTCCGGCGGCAGTGTCACAAACGTCGGCAATTCCGGCGGCTTCGAGTCCCGCAGCCGTACCAACCTTGCAGCCGGTCGCGGCACAGTCGTCAAGCGATCATCCGATAAGTGAAAGCGCAGCCGTCTCAGGAGCACCGGCATCGTCTCCGCCGGTGGAGACGTCCCAGAAGCCTGTCGATCCATCACAGACCGCTTCACCTCAAGCGGTCGAGTCGAGTGACCACAATCAACCTGCAGCCGACAACGCAACCGCCCACGACTCACTCGCCGCGTCTTCTGCCTCCAACGACGATGACAAGCAGACCGCACCGCCGCCCACACCGAGGCCGCTTGCCCGAAAACACGCTCCGGAGTCGGCTTTGACGGTCGACGGTTTCAGCCGACAGGACATCCCGGATCTGCTTAGCCAGGCCGATTCCTCAACAGCGCGCGGCGATTATCGTCTGGCGCGTTACACATACGGACTTGTTCTCAAGCTCGATCGCAACAATGTCCAGGCGCGAGAAGGTCTACGCCGCTTGGCGGCCGCATGGCAGTCGCGCTGACTCCCGTCAACTAGGAAAACCGAGTAATCGGTTAGTTAAAATTTGGGTCTCGCCACATCTCTTTATCATCGCGAGTCCGAATGGCGCGGGCCAGACCACGTTCTAAAACGTGAATCTTGCCGAAAACTGCAAGGCTCGGGGAAGACCGTCGGGACTGATTTCCTGGAGGGTTCCGAAATTGCCTGGGCCGGAATTGGGCACCAAATAACACTGCTGGTTGAGCGACATGCCGTCACCGCAGTTCGTGCCGATGGGGTTGTATTGCAACTGGTTGATGCCGTTGCCGTTCTGCACATAGTAATTGGCGTGGTTGAACAGATTGAAGGCTTGCACCTGGAGTTGCAGTTGCATCCCTTCGCGGATTTCGAAGATACGGGCTAGACCCAAAGTCGATTCTCTCCAGCCAAGGGCCGTAGAAAGAATTCAAACCGATGCCGGGCGTGGGGCCGGCGCCGTTGATGCCTCCGGCGGTAGCCGCGGTGTCCTGATTGAAAGCGGTGTCGTTCAGGTTGTCATCGGGGCGGTTGCAGTTGCTGAATGACAGGGTCGAACTGGTGCATGCGGGACTTAAGCAAACCCGCATAGGGACGGCCGGAAGAGAACTCCATGACACTGCTCAGCGTCCAGCCGGAGAGGAATTTGCGTCCCGTATCGGAAGTGGTGAGTTGATCGAGACGGGGGCGATACACTGCGGCAAAAGTAAGACGGTGACGCTCGTCCAACAGCGAAGGGGCATGGGTGTTGCTGAAGTCGAACTGATTGTTGAAGTCCATGCCATCGAGCATGATGCTCTTGGCGCAGGTGTAGCCAAATTGCAGGGAGAAGCCCTGGGACAGGCGGTGCTGCACTTGCACGAATAAAGAGTTGTAATTGTTTTGGGCGGGGCTGATGAGCTCCTGGATCTGGCCGAGGATCTGGGATGACGATGCGGCCTTCGGTGAGCAGACCATTGTCCATGTTGGGGAGGGTGATAGTCGGGCCACTGCAGGGCGCCGCATTTGTGCCGGGAGGACAGACGGTGTAAGTGGTGGTGCCTTGCAGTGGTTGGAGATTGGCGTCGTAGGCGCTGCCGGAAATTATGTGCATGCCGTGATTCCACATGGTGCCGAGGGTTAAGGTGGTGTTCTCGAAAATCTCGCGCTCGATCTGCAAGCTTGCCTGCTCGATATAAGGCACGCGGAACTGCGGAGAAACGAGGGAAATGTCCTCGGAAGCCCCGAATAGCGGGGAATCAGCAGGGAGAATATTGGGGAATGTGGGCAGCTGTGCGTTCGGGTAACCGACGCTTGAGCTGTAACTGGAGCTTGCCTCCGCTTGCTGCGAAGCGAGGCCGTTCGAGATCACCGCATTGCGGTAGTTGAGGCCGTTCATGTTGGTATAGAACATGCCGAACCCCCCGCGCACTACGGTTTTCGATCCGGGCTGCCAGGCAAATCCGAAGCGCGGGGCGAGGCGTCGAAATTGGTTGGGATACTGGCCGGTTAGCGGGAAGGCGGGATTCTCGGCGGGCTGGGGGTAGACCTGGAAGTCCTCGCGCAAGCCCATTTCGAGGGTTAACTTCGGAAGGCGCGAAATGTGTCCTGCACGTAAAATCCGTAGTAAGGAACGGCAAAAGAAAAAGTCGGGTTGCCGACAGCCTGATTGAAATTGATGTACTCTCCGAGCGCAAAATACTCGAGATTGGGAAATTCATACAGGCCGAGGGGCGAGCCGAAATCGATGGCCTCGTTGGGATCGGCGCCGCCATCATTGGTGTCCGCATCCCAGGTGCGGTTAAAGTCGAAGCCGAATTGCAAGGTGTGCTTGCCGATCACGTAATCGACGCGGTCGGAGAAAGAATACTGTCTTTCAAAAACTCTTCCGATCGAAAAAGGAGCGTTGCCCAGGATGAAAGCGGAGGGACTATCCAGAACCACGGTCGGCGTGTTCGGAGCCAAACCGGTGGGGGTCGCGATTTCGTTATCCTGCGAAGTGCCGGCATGAAATTCGTTCAGCACGGTGGGAGAGAAAGTGTGCGTCCATCCTACAGTGGCCTGGAAGGTATGGACTTAGGCGTTGGCGAGCGTTTGCGTGCCATAGTTACCGACCGTCGGGTCGAGGATGACGCCTCCGGGAGAGTTGAATCGATTCACATTGAAGCTGAGGAAAAGGCTGTCGCGGGAGGTGGGCTGGTAGTCGAGGCGCGGGGTAATGCACCCAATCGTTGTCTCTTTCTGGCTTTGATGCCGAGGTTGGAGTTGAGCGCGTTGATGGTATTCGACACTTGCTGAAGGTATAAGGGATACAGCGGATCAGAGGGTCCAGCGGTGACGTCGGCGTCGGTGTCAAGATTGGGAACGGGCAGGGGACCATTCGGCAGCGGCAGGGTAGTTCCGGCTGGAATATCGAAATTGTCATTCAAAAAAGCAGGAGGTTCGATGGGTCGGTAGCCAACGCCGAGTTGATGACCGGAATCGGATTGTTGCGCAGTTGCTGCTCGTAATCGGCGAAGAACCATAAACGGTTGCGCACGATCGGGCCGCCCAGACCGGCGCCGAATTGCTGCAAATCATCTTCCGGCTTCGGATTGCCGGCGGCTTTGTCGAGGGCGTCGTTGGCTTCAAACGCGGAGTTGCGGTTGTAATAGAACGCGCTGCCGTGGAAGGCGTTGCCTCCCGACCGCGTGACGGCATTGACGAAGCCGGCTCCGCCTCCATAGATTGCCGAGTAGGGGCTGACCGACGACTTGAAACTCCTGGATCGAATCTTCGCCAAATAAATACGGGATGCGATTGCGGCCGACGATGTCGGCGAAATAATTGTTGGTGGCGTTGGAGCCATCGACGGTGAAGGAAGTGGAACCATTTCCGTTGGCGTATCCCGAATCCTCGCCGCCCTGTTGTCCGGCAATGCTCACCAGGCCGGTGTCGCCGTCGTAGCTGGTATTCGGCGTGAGCATCATGAAGTTGGTGTATTTCCGTCCGTTAAGGGGCAAGTCCTCGATAAGAGAACGGTCGATGACCGTGCTGGCCGAGGATTCCTCCGGCCGAGCAGCGGTGTTTCGCCGACCACTTTAATCGTGTCCGCGCTCGGCCCCACCTGCAGTTTGATGTCCTGCGACGTGGTGTTTCCTACCAGCACGCGCACCAGGACCTGGACATCGCGGAAACCTTTGAGCCTTGCGGCGATCGAATAGTTGCCGGGCATGACTGCCGGGAACCGGTAGAGTCCGGCATAGTTTGTCTCTGCGAGATTGTTGCACGCCGGTCGCGAGGTTC
The DNA here is from genome assembly GCA_963760175.1 of uncultured Acidobacteriaceae bacterium. Taxonomy (GTDB): domain Bacteria; phylum Acidobacteriota; class Terriglobia; order Terriglobales; family Acidobacteriaceae; genus Acidiflorens. Next base: position 72,955 of record CAVXBU010000014.1, on the reverse strand, counting down.
CGGATAATAACCGACGCTCCCGGCATTATCGCCCCGCTCTGGTCCGTGACCCGTCCGCCGAGCGCGCCGGTTAGTACGACGTTCTGAGCTGGTAACTGGAGCACGCCCGCTAAAACGAACCATGCGGCGGGCAGCAAGCGGGTGGCGAGCAGGCGTGGTGTTGCGGCGAACGGACGAAACGTTTTCGTTTCCGAGTTGACTTTCATCAAACCGACCTCTTGGGATGCCGCCGCCTGAATTTGGCTAGACTTCAACAAGGACTCAAAAGATTAATCACTATTATTGCAGATCGTAACTATTGCGGATTGCAGCTAGCCTTTGAAGAAAACTGGCGAAGCTGCACACCCAAGGCGTGATTGCCAGCGGACATCTATTGCGGCAGTCAACCGCTCAAACTTCATGTCTGACTGATTGCCGCCAGGAGTAGGTGTACTTGATGGCAGAGCGATTTTCGTGGAATTGCGGGGGCTGGTTGCGACAAGACCGGCGAACTGCTGGCCCGAAGCGTAGATCACTCGCAGCTGCTATTCGGCTAGTTCGTTCCGTCCCCGCCGTGCGAGGTTCGTTCCTCTTAATAGTGAGCAACGAGAGAACGCTTCAAAGACTCTGAGATGGGACCTTCCGCGTCGCTTTCTTGCCGTCCCGCGCATCGTGCGTCTCGTTCTTCTTCCGGCGGCATGGCGAGGGCAACGCTTTGCAATGTCGAGCTGACGACCTCAAAGGTCTTCACGTAAGGAGTCCCGTCCAAGAGTTTTTCGAGGAGCTTCACCGCTTCTGGATAACCACTCGAGTTGAAAGCCTGAGCATTTCCTTTGTCATCCCAGAAGCTGATGGTTGCGACTTCGCTGCCATTGGGGACAGCCAAGGTGATCAAATCCAGAAAGCCTTCCTGCTTTCGCAGCCATGGGAGGATCTCACCCTCCATGAGATTCACAAATTCCGTAAGCGAGTTCGGTTTCAAGCGGGCAGAAACTTTGCGGGCAACCAATGTCAACCTCCCGGGTGTTGGACGGGGGTTCCAGCCTTCGAGCCTACGATGGACACGGTCCGCACAACACCACACATCTGAATAGTGCATTTCAACGTCAAAGCGTTTCCCTCGAGACGGGAGAACCGCTTCCCCACGGTTCTCCCGACTCGGGTTCTACCGCTGCAGGGCGTCCGCCGGCGAGCATAACCAAGGTCTGGCGGCTTGCTGCTGCACCGCAATTTGGGCGAGCTCTGAGTAAAAGGCAACGAAACTGTTACCGAACTTGAGCTAACCAGCTAACGCACTAGAGGAAAAGCAGTTAATCGAACTTCTGACTTCCGATCTGACATGCTAAAATCTCCCGCATTCTGCGGCGGGTGGGGCGTTCGTATGCAGCAGCACGGACCGGCGGGCCGGATCGTTCGTTTTGGGTCTTTCGAGGTTGATCTCCAAGAAGGCAAGCTCACCAAGGCCGGGATCCGGATTCGTCTGCAGGAGCAGCCGTTACAGATTCTTGCGTTACTGCTGGAGCGTCCCGGTCAACTTGTCACCAGGGAGGAAATCCGCCAGAAACTCTGGTCGCGCGATACGTTTGTGGAGTTTGATGACGCCTTGAACACGGCGGTGCGGAAGCTGCGCGCAGCCTTGAACGATTCGGCCGACAATCCCAGGTTTCTGGAAACCGTTCCCCGTCGTGGCTATCGTTTTGTTGCTCCGGTCGCTTGGGTGCCCGAACCGCAAGCCGTTGCCCCGATCGAGTCCCCGGCAGGCCGGCGCCAGAATATTGAGCGCTATTTTTGGCTTGCCGCTGCCCTGATTGTGGCCGCTGTGGCGGTTGGCGGATTCCGGCATTTTCGCCGACCTGGTTTCCAAATCTCGCCCAAGGATACGATCGTTCTCGCCGATTTCGCCAACACCACAGGCGATCCGGTGTTCGACGACACGCTGAAGACGGCGCTCGACGTTTCCCTGCGGCAATCGCCATTCCTGAATCTTCTCTCCGACAGCGAAGTCGTGAAGACGTTGCAACAGATGACTCGTCCGGCGAACGCGAAGCTCACGCCTGAGGTGGCTCGCGAGTTGTGCCAGCGGGCGGCCAGCAAAGCCTACCTTGCCGGAGCGATTGGCAGTCTGGGCAGCGAGTACGTGCTGGGGTTGAAGGCGGTGAATTGCCGTAACGCAGATACGCTTGCGCAGGAGCAGGTGACGGCAACGTCTAAGGAGAAGGTGTTGGACGCGCTGGGCGAGGCAGCATCGAAGCTGCGCGGCGAACTGGGTGAATCGCTGGCCATGGTGCAGAAGTTTGATGTTCCGCTCGAACAAGCCACCACGTCTTCACTCGAAGCCCTGAAAGCGCTCAGCCTGGGCAAAAAAGCTTCTGACGAGAAAGGCGCTGCTGCAGGCCTGCCTTACGATCTGCGCGCCATTGAGCTTGATCCGAATTTTGCCATGGCCTACAGAGCTTTGGGTATCGACTACACCAGCCTCAGCGAGCTCGGACGGGCCAGCGAGTACTTCAGCAAGGCATTTCAGTTGCGGGAACACGCCAGCGAGCGGGAAAAGTTGACGATCGAAGCCGAGTACTATTCGTATGTCACTGGGGAGCTGGACAAAGCGGCGCAGACCTTTCAGCAGGAGATTGAGAGCTACCCGCGCGAAGATGCAGCGTTCGTCAATTTGGGACTGGTCTATGCCTTACAGGGGCAGCTTGAGAAAGCCGCGGAGACCACTCGGCCAGCCGTACGCCTGGCACCGGATGCTGTCAGTGAATACGAGGATCTCGCCAACTACGCTCTCGCCATGCAGCATTTCGATGAAGCCCGGCAGATCATCCACGAGGCGCAGGCGCGAAAACTGGGGGATGATGACTATTTACTGCGCAATGTCGTCTACGCTCTTGGCTTTCTCACGTCTGACTCCGCTGCGATGGCGGAACAGCAACGGTGGTTTGCGGCCAAGCCCGCGTCTGAAAACATTGGACTGGCGCTCGCCTCCGACACCGAGGCTTATAGTGGTCATTCTACGAAGGCGCGGGAACTGACCAAGCGAGCCGTAGACTCGGCAATCCGGGCTGACAGCAAAGAAAATGGGGCGCTATGGCAGGCGAATGCTGCCCTGCAACAAGCGGCGTACGGCAATGCCGCCGGAGCGCGACAGTATGCCGCAGAGGCTCTAAAGCTTGCTCCCGCGAGTCGAGGAGTCGAGAGCGAAGCGGCACTTGCATTTGCCATGGCGGGCGACATGACACGAGCCGGATCGCTGGCACAAGACTTAGGGAAACGCTATCCGCTGGACACACAGATGCAATCGCTTTGGCTGCCCGCAATTCAGGCACAATTGGCGCTGGATAAAAAGGATCCCGCGCTCGCCTTAAATACCATGCCATCCGCTTCACCCATCGAATTCGGCTACCTGCCGTTCGTCATGAATGTTTCCTGCCTCTATCACGTGTATGTACACGGAGAGGCATATCTGGCAGCTGGACAGGGCAAGGCTGCAGCCGGCGAGTTTCAGAAGATTCTCGACCACAGCGGCATCGTCTGGAACTGCTGGACGGGAGCGTTGGCGCACCTGGGTATGGCTCGCGCCGATGCCTTGCAATCGAGAACGTTGCAAGGACAAGGGCAGGGAGCGGATGCCGATGCAGCGCGCGTCCGAGCGCTCGCCGCTTACAAGGACTTTCTCACGCTTTGGAAAGAAGCGGACCCTGACATTCCTGTCCTGAAACAAGCCAAGGCGGAGTACGCGAAGCTGCAGTAGTCGCCGCTGGCCAGACTGGCTTCCTCTATATAATCACGACCATGTTGGAGCTTGACCATTCTGCAATGTTGGCGGTGGCTTTGGCGGAGGCTCGCAAGGGGCTGGCCGAAGGAGGCATCCCGATCGGAGCTGCGATCTTTGATGCGGCGGGCAAGCTCGTCGGCTCTGGTCATAACCGTCGCGTGCAGAACAATGACCCTTCCATGCATGGCGAGACCGATGCCTTCCGGAATGCGGGACGCCAACGCAGCTATCGAAACCTGACCATGGTTACCACGCTTGCGCCTTGCTGGTATTGCAGCGGACTGGTCCGGCAGTTTGGCTTTGGTTCGCTGGTGGTCGGAGAGAGCCGCAATTTCCAGGGAGGCTTGGAATGGCTCCGCTCGCTCGGCGTGCGCGTCTTTGATCTTGATTCTTCGGAATGTGCTTTGTTGTTGGGCGATTATATTCGGCGGAATCCTGCGGTTTGGAACGAGGACATCGGAGAAGAGGAAGAGTAAGATCGCCGTTCGTCGCTTTGATTGTCGGAGCGCGAAACCAACTGCGACTCGTGCGCAAATCCCTGGATTACTAAACTTAGTTACTAGTTGGTACTGGGGGTACCCCCCTCCCCCTGGGTCTATAGAAATCATCAAGTTAGGGAGGGCTTCCTGTTAAAGTATTGATTCTACATGTCTTAACTTTCAAAATATTGATAATAAATGGGTTACAGCATAATCTGTTGGGGCCCGTGCCTTTAGAATCAATGAGTTCGACTTATCAAGTCGCGCAAAGTTGATGTCAAAGATCTTAGGTTTAAGTCTTACCAGTCGTAGCCTGGAGCCTCGTTGGGCTGCCGTCTATCTTCCATTGTAGCCCCCAACGTCAACTATTACCTCGACGGCGTGATGAGTCATGCGATGGAGTTGCGGAACGCCTAGGCTGTCGAGCAGTGTGGCGGCCGGGCGGGGCGCCCGGCTCTCCATCGCAGGACTTATCTTGGACCACTGGACTAGAAGGTGAGGCTCAGTGTCATCTGGATCTGCCGCGGATTGCCGATGGTCTTGTTGGTTATGCCCAAGCCGCTCAGGGTCGGGCAGACATACAAGTCGGTGTAACTTTGGTCGCACGGATTCGAGGTCGACGGCTGACCTAGGTACGGGAAACCGTTGTAATTGATGTTCTGACTCACGTCGTCGATGGGGATATCGAAGCTCGCGGTGTTGGTGAGGTTGAAGACGTCGAATTTGTACTGGAGGGTGTAGCGCTCGGTGATCGCGGTAGTCTTCACGACTTCCATGTCGGCGCGCCTCTGCCACGGTTGCCGGAAGACGTTCCGCTGACCCTCATCAACGAAGTTCGTCTCGTAGGGGTCGTTGGAAGGAATCGCGCCATTCAAGGCACCTTCAGCCAGCAAAGGAACGCCAAAACAACTGGGGTGGAGTGCGGGAGCCCCAGAGTACACGCCCGAGTACCCGCTGAGCGCCTGCTTGGGCGTGCAACCGACCAACGGAACGACTGGATTCGTAATGCCGTCGTTCACGCCGTAGAATATGCTGCCGACGGCACCGGAGTAATCGATAACGCTGTAGGGCTGACCACTCTGGATGACAGTCAAACCTGAAATCGCCCATCCGTCGGCTACCTTGCCCTTGAATGTAGACTCCGAGTAGAACTTGGGCAGCTCGTAGCGATAGGTGAAATTGATCACATGCTTGCGATCGAAATCGGAGAGACCATAGCCGGAGCGCAAATTCAGAGGATTGTTGCCGTTGTAAAAGAGGCCCATCGCGCTCTGTTCGTCGTCCGAGTGAGAGTAGGTGTACGAGAAGCCAACGGAAAAGCCATGACTCATTCGCTTTTCGACGTGGGTCTGCAGCGCGTTGTAGGCTGAAACGCCGGCTGCGGTATAGGACTCCGACTCGGCGGAATAGCCGATGTAGGGAACGCGGAGGTCGACATTTCCGCCTTCAAAGTTTGACTGGTAGGGCGTATTGCTGGTGGGGAGGTTGCCGGGAGGGAGGTTAATGGGTGTGTAGCTGTTGAGCGCAGTGACAATCGTATAGCCGTAGGTGTAGTCCTGCTCATACGGCGTACCCGGCCGGATGGGATGGGTAGGCGAGGCAATCTGCGCCTGATTGAAAGGCAGGGGAACGATTTCATGACGGCCGAGATTGCCTACGTAGCCGATCTCGATGGCGATGTCCCGGCGCGGCTGCCATTGAATGTTGAGCGTCTGGTTGAGAGTGTAGGGGAGCTTGTTGGCGCGGTTGTAATCGGCGAAGGAGAAGAGCGGAATCCCGGATGAGATGGCGCCGGCATTGGGAAGATTCAGATCCGCAGGATTGCCGGTGGGAGGCGAATTGAGCGCCGGCCCAAAGGGGGCCTCGAAAGTGCTGCAATTGGTATATCCATACACGCTGCAAGAGGTCTGATTGACCCAGGGCGGGGTCTGGTTCACGCCGAAGGGACCACCCGCGATGACTCCGGAGGCAAACCCCGGAGACAGGTAGGTGAAGAGTTCTCCGCGATCGTAGTACATGCCCCAGCCAGCGCGCACGACAACCTTGTCGTTAAACATCTTTGGGCTCCACGCGAGTCCGATGCGCGGCGCGAGGCCCCATTGGCGTCCGGTGAGAGTCGAATCGCTGACGCCTTTGCTGGGAAAGAGGGGATTGTTTCCCGCAACAATGAAGCCGTTCGAAACGATGGTGTCGGTGGCAGCGTCGTAGTTGTAAGCCGACGGATCGAAGTTGAAAATTTTTCCGGTCTTTTCCGTCAGCCCTCCGTGATCGTCGAAGCGCAAACCGGCACTTACGCTGAGGTTGGAGCGGAGCTGAAACTTATCCTCGAGGTATAGGCCATCTTCATTGGAGCGGTAGTAACGGTTGGCGTTGCCCTGCAAGAAGGTGGTAGTGATGTATCCGTCGGCGCTGTAGGTAGTGGGGGTACCGGTGAGAAAATTGGCGAAATTGGGGAAGCCGATCATCCCCGTGTTGGTTCTTCGATCGCGCGCATTGAGCTGGGTATAGGAGAAGCTTCCGCCGAAAGTAATTGTATGTTTGCCACGATTCCAAATCGCACTGGCGGAAGGCATCCAGCGGTTTTGAAAAATGCCGGTGAAGGCGCCCTGCGACGCGCCCGTCGATCCGATGGTGGTCGCAGCGTCGTAAACGCCATTTACATTGGCTGGAGAGGAATTTCCTAAGTCGTCATAAATTGTAATTCCGGGGAAAACTGACGATCCAAAATTGTTGATGCCCGGGCCTATTTGTTGAGGGCCGAAGGGCTGGCCGATGGTGCTGTAGTCTTTCTCGCGAATGAACCCGAATACTTCGGTGAGGCTGAAGTTCGGTCGAAGGGACTGGGTGTTGGTAATGCTGGCAACCTGACTGCCAGCGTCTAAACGTTGCGTAAACCCTTGGACAGCGGAATACGCGAACGGCGCCGTGGTCGGATCGTGCTGGTAAAAATACTTCAACGCCAGCGTGTCTTTGGTACTCACCAGGTAATCGAGATCGGCCACGGCCTGATCGGTGATGAAATACGCCGGCTGGGTGACGAAAACATTTTCCGGGAAGTTAAGGGTTGGCGTGAAATTAGGATTCGCCGATGGAATCATGTACTGGCCGTTGGGCAGCGTGTAGTTCAACATGGCGTAGGCAACGGGATCGATGGTGAATGGCCCGTTTGAGCCCGGCGTATTCGGCGCGATCACAGCGGTCACGCAACCTGGCTCGTCAGATCCGCCGCATGGCCAGTTGTTGTTGGCTACAGCGGCCAAGGCCGCCGGGGTGCGATTGTCGGTCAGTCCGAAGGGCACGGCAGTGCGTGAGGTTCCAATCAGCAGATCGGAAACATGGGTGTGCTGGTAGCCTACGAAAGCCAAAAAGCTTGTCTTTGATGAGCGGGAAACCGAGTTTTCCGCCCGCCATGTAGCGGTGTAACTCAGGCACCTTTTCGTTGCTGGGAATGTTCTGGTCCTGATTGTAAAAATACGGAGCGGCGTTGAGCCAGTCGGTTCCGCGGTGCCAGTAAGTCTCGCCGTGAATGGCATTGGTTCCGGACGCGGTGCTCATGTCGATGTGCGCGCCGCTGGTGGAGCCCTGTTGAGCGTCGTACATGGATGTGTTTACGCTGAATTCCTGAACCGTTTCCGGTGCGGGGGTCGGTATCGCCTGGCCGATGGCGAGATAGGGCGACGCGGTCTCTGAATTACTTCCGCGGTGGTGCTGCCAGCGCCGGCGACGCCGGTATTGTTGACGATGCGGGCGGAAGCCACCGTGCTGGTGCTCTTGCCGTTGAACAGGTTGCTGGCATCGACTCCATTCAGCAGAAAGGTGTTGCTGGTATCGCGCTGGCCGTTGGCCCAAATGGGCTGGTTGCCGAGTCCATCGTTGGCGCCGGTGCCGGTGGGCAGTTCGGCGTTCACGCCGGCGGAAAGAATGGCGAGTCCGGTGAAGCTGCCGGTGGGCAGCGGGACAGCCTCAATCTGTTTCTGTTCAAGGATGTAGCCGTTGGTGGTGTCGACCGCGTTCATAAGCGGGTCGGCCTGAACTTCGACGACCGTTCCCACTTTGCCTATAGGCAGCGCCACGTTGATGGTTGCGGTGCGATCCGCCTGAACGGTGATCGAAGGGACCTTCTGCGTCTCGAAGCCGTCGTGGGTGAAAGTTAGCGTGTAGGTGCCGATGGGGAGGTTGACGAAGTCGTAGGAGCCGTTCGCGTTGGTCTTCTGGGTGCGGGTGAGTTTTGTCTGGTCGCCCACAATCGTCACGGCAGTGTTCGGCAGAACGCTGCCCGTCTTGTCCGTGACGGAGCCGGTGATGCCGCCGAGCGTCTGCGCCTGAGCGCAGGGGGTAAAGGCAAACGGCATGCCCAGGAAAAGCCCGGCGAGGAGAACGAGCAATTTGGCTTTCTTAGACATCGGCGCATCAGCGTCATCAGCGTTCGCTTCATCTTCATTCAATGGCCTCGTAGAAGTCTTGAAAGGCAGTGATGCAGTACCGCTTGCGAGCAGTCGATTCACACCGCGTGTTCGTGGAAACGATATTCGCGGCAAGGCTGGGTCGCGCGCGATGGAACGCAAAAACTGATCAAGCGAATCTACGCCAGTTGGGTGCGGAAGGAAAGCGCTTCGTTCAGTGAAAATTTCTTTGCCGTAGATTAAATATTCTTATGGGGAGCGGCGGAAGTCGCGGGACCGTTCCGCGAACCAGAGCGCCCGCGGAACACGAACCACAGCAGGCCTGCCGTCAGATAGGCAAGGTAGACGTAGGGCAGTTTGCCATACGGGCCCTCGGGCACGGGATATAAATTCCCAACCAGCGCTAGCAGCATGGCGGCGCCGGCCAGCCAGGGGACGATCTGGGCTGCGGGGCGGAAAACACCGTGGTGGCGCAAGTAGCGCGGCAGGGCGACGCAAACCAACCCGTAGGCGACGATGAAACCGTAGGTCGCCAGGGAGCCCAGCCAGCCGTAGACATCCAGGCCGCTGGCGCCGCGGGCGGCCAGCACCGCTACCGGCAGAAGCGCGGCCGCTCCTGTAATGACGACGGCACGACTTGGCGTTTGATTTCGCGCGTGCGTGATGCGCAGAGAGTCGTGGGCGAGACCGTTGTGGGCCATCAGCAGCAACACGCGCGCTGCCGCCGTGATGCATCCCAGAGTGCAGGCGAATAAGCTCACGAGTGCGCCGATATCTATCAGCAGTCCAAGCATGGGGACGCCGCCGACTCGAGCCACCACGTGCATTGGATCCTGGCTCGTGCCCAAGTCCTGCCCCGCGATGTGGAAGCCCAACACTTCCGCGTAGGCGCAGATGATGAAGAAAGCTCCGGCGAGGATGGCGCTTTGGATGACCGCGCGCGGAATCGTTTTCAGCGGGTTGCGCGCCTCGGATCCCAGGGTGGTCGCGCTCTCGAACCCAACGAAACTGAAAAGCGCGAGCACCAGTCCCAGCCGCAAGCCGCTGCCGGTCATACCGTGGAGATGGAGTTGCTCCCGATCCAAGTGCCAGCCATGGCGCACCAGGAGCAGCGCGACTACGATCACAATCACGGTGACGGATGTGGCCTCGATCCAGAGCATAAGCTCGGCGGAAATCTTCACGTCGCGATAGGCGATCCAAGTGGAAACGCCGGTGACCAGTGTGGCCAGCAGAACAGTCGAGTAAACATGGCCGGTGGCGTCGTGCAGCAGCAGGTTCGCGTAGTGGTAGAAACCGCCAATGACGCTTGATCCCGTGGCCACGTAGGCAAGTAAGAGACTCCAGGCGACGGTTGCGCTGAGCCAGGGAGGCTGGGCCATCGAAGCGTAGGTGTACAACGAACCAGGCGAAGCGGAATGGCTGGCATAACGGGCAATGCACAAGGCAACGAGCAGCACGGCCACGGTCGCCAGCGCATAGGCTAGCCAGGTCGCGTTGCCAGCGAGGGCGCAAACCAGCGGGATGGTGGCCGCGGGCGAGGTGGTGGGAGCGATAGTGGAGACTGACTGCGCCAAAGTTTCCATGGGAGAGAGTATCTCGCGACGCAGGCCATAGTCGGGCGAGGCATAGTCATGCGAAACATGGTCGGTGGCCGCGGAAGTTTTTGCGACGGCTTGAGTCGAGCGCGGGGAATTTTGCTCAGGCTGCATTGGGGTGGGATTGTATAACACCGCTCGCGCTCAACGCGCACTCCACGGCGAACGAGAATCTAAAATGGAAATGCGGTGTATCATCTTGCAACGTTCCGGTTGCAACGTTTCCGCTGCGGCGTTCGACACAGTTGCCGGGAGAAGAGAGCGTCCGATGAAATTTGAAAAGGAGTTTTTACGGAGTCTTCCCAAGGTTCTTTTGCACGAGCATCTGGATGGAGTGCTGCGGCCGCGAACCGTGATCGAGTTGGCGGGAGATGCCGGATACGCGGGTCTTCCGACCGCAGATCCCACGGCGCTGGCGCAGTGGTTTTATCGGGGCGCGAATCAGGGGAGTCTCGCCAAATACCTGGAAGGCTTCACCCACACCATTGCAGTTATGCAAACCGAGGAGGCTTTGGAGCGCGTCGCCTATGAACAGGCCGAGGATCTGAGTAACGACGGCGTGGTTTACTTCGAAACTCGGTTTGCGCCGATCTTTCACACGCAAAAAGGATTGACTCATCAACAGGTGGTCTCGGCAGTCTTGAAGGGGCTGGAACGAGGACGCAAGGATTTTGGGATTTCGTCGGGATTGCTCATCTGCGCTATGCGCAACATGGATGTTTCGCTGGAAATGGCTGAGCTCGCTGTCGATTTTCGGGAACGCGGAGTCGTCGGCTTCGATCTTGCCGGAGAAGAAGGTGGTCATCCTCCGAAGAAACACGTGGCAGCCTTTCATTACATTCAGCGGGAGAATTTCAACATCACGGTTCACGCCGGGGAAGGTTATGGAAAGGAATCGATTTGGCAGGCGATTCAATACTGCGGGGCGCACCGGATCGGACATGGGACGCGATTGATCGACGATATCGCCGTGGTGGACGGCAAGGCGGTGAAATTAGGCGATCTTGCCCAGTACGTCTTGGATAAGAGAATTCCGCTGGAGATTTGCCTCATCAGCAACGTCCACACCGGCGCTGCCGCCAGCCTGGGCGAGCATCCTTTCAAAATTCTTTACCAGGAGAAATTTCGCGTCACCCTCAATACCGACAACCGCTTGATGAGCAGTACCAGCATGACCCAAGAGTTCGAGGCTGCGGCGGAGACTTTTGGCCTCTCTTTGGATGACTTCGAGAAAATCACCATCAATGCGATGAAAAGCGCATTCTTGCCTTACGGCCAGCGCTGCGATCTGATCTATTCTGTTATCAAGCCTGGTTATGCCAGGGCTCGTAAGTCCATGAACGCGTCGACTTACTCGCAGAATTAATTGGCTGACGCTGGGATGCCTATAGATACCGGGAACTGCCATATGCATAATGCAGTTATAAGGTTCGTTCAGACGCTGATATTTGTTGGCTGCATCTCTGGTGCGGCTGGCGCGCAGACAACGACACCGGCGTTGCCGTCGACGGCGTCAGCCGTCATAAAGGTTAAGGTTGTGGTGGTTGCGATGTTTGAGCGCGGGGAAGATACGGGAGACACTCCGGGCGAGTTCCAATTCTGGGTGGAGCGCGAGCATCTGGATCAGGTTCTACCGCTGCCTGCCGGCTATCATCATGTGCGGCTCAATAAGGACGGAGTCCTCGGGATAGTCACCGGAGTCGGAACGGCGAAGGCGGCCGCCTCTGTGATTGCGCTTGGTCTCGACCCGCGCTTCGACCTCTCCAAGGCATACTGGATTGTCGCGGGCATTGGTGGAGGCGATCCGGCGGATGTATCGTTGGGCTCGGCGGTTTGGGCTGACCATGTGGTTGATGGCGATCTGGCTTTCGAGATCGATGCGCGTCAGATTCCTGAGAGTTGGCCAACCGGCTACCTTCCCTTGCGGAAAGGCACGCCGTACGAACTCCCTGTGAGTAACGACTACGGCGAAGTTTATACTCTCAATCCGCTGCTTGTCGGTTGGGCGTTTCGGCTGACCCAAGATGTGCCGCTTGTGGACTCCGACGAGTTGCGCAAGTCACGGGCGCGGTTTCCCGGGTTCGCGAATGCGACGAAGCCGCCGTTTGTGACGCGGGGCGACACGTTATCGGCCAGCACATTTTGGCACGGTTCCAAAATGGATGAATGGGCCAACGCCTGGACGCGTTATTACACCGGCGGCAAAGGGAATTACATGGTCGCAGCCATGGAGGACTCCGGTACGCTACAGGCGCTCACGTTTCTAAGTGCGGCGGGGCGCGTGGATTTGCAGCGTGTGCTGGTGCTGCGCACGGTCAGCAATTATGATCGTGAGCCTCCGGGAATGCCGGTTGCGGAAAGTCTGAAAGAAATGGTTTCGGGCAATTACTCCGCTTACCTGCCTGCTCTCGAAGCAGCCCAAGTCGTCGGCGATAAAGTTGTCCGAGATATTGTTGAGCACTGGGCCGAGCGCGAATCCACCATTCCTCATATCCCTTAGGACACGTCCCGTACAACGACGCTAACTGGACAGCGCCGCCAGAGTTTCCGCGAGCACCAGCGTTCCCCGGGCGATATCTTCCGGAGACGCATATTCGTCGGGACGATGGCTGTATCCGTTGCGGCAGGGGATGAACAGCATGGCGGCTGAAGCGACGCGCGACATAAACAGCGAGTCATGGTAGGCGCGGCTCACCATGGGAAGAAAAGTCAGGTTATGTTTTCGGCAAGATTCAGAAAGGGCTTCAACCACCTCGGGCGCGCAAACGGCGGGCGCATCCGCGTTCACTAACTCGGTGCGAACCGACACTTGCCGCTTCTCCGCGATCGCCTTACCGGCGGCTTCTATCTTCTGCATCACGCCGTCACGCCGCTTAAGATCGGTGTCACGAATGTCGGCGGTCAGGCGAACCCGGCTGGGAATGCTGTTGACCGCGCCGGGAAAAACCTCGCAGATTCCAACCGTGGCCACGGTATCGATGGCTCCGCTGGTTAGCGCAGCGTTCTCGATGGCGAGGATTAATTCGGCCGCGGCGCAGAGCGCATCGTGGCGAGCGGGCATCAGAACTCCGCCCGCATGTCCGGCCGAGCCTTCGATGTAGATATTCAAGCTGGCGGGCGCCGCAATGCTAGTCACAACGCCAAGCGGAATTCGCTCACGCTCGAGCAATGGTCCCTGCTCGATGTGAAGTTCGACAAACGCCTTATAGTAAGAGCTCGGCAGTTTGACGGCTTCGAGTTCTCCACGCACGCCCGCTCTTTTCCTAACCTCATCGAGCGACGCGCCTTCGCTGTCCTTGAAGTGTCGGGCTGCCTGCGGAGAAAGAGTTCCCGAAAGCATTCGGCTTCCGATGCATCCGATCCCGAAGCGGGTTGGCTCTTCCGAAGTGAACACCAGCAATTCGATGGAGTGCCTGGGACGGAAACCGCCGCGCTGCAGAGCTCGAATCGCTTCGAGACCTCCGAGAACGCCGACCACACCGTCGTACTTCCCGGCATTGGGAATCGCGTCGATATGAGAACCGGTGCCGACGGCCGGAAGCGTGGGATCGGAACCCAGCCAGCGCACGAAGGTGTTTCCAATTGGATCTTGCCGCACCGCAAGGCCCGCATCTTCGCAGCGGGCTTTGAGCCAAGCGCGAGCTTTCAGGTCGGCGGAGCTAAAAACAATTCTCGTGACCGCTGGCGCTTCCGCGTCAGAGATCGCCGCGAGTGCTTCGATCTCGGATACCAAGCTCGCTTTGTCAACTTCAAGCTTCATGGCTGCGCGCCTGCCAAAGGATGCCGGTTCGAATCTTTGTAGATGAGATACTTGGCGGGGACTTTTCCGATCGCTCCGAACCACTGTGGACACCACGGGGCCATCCAGATGAAGTCGCCCGCCGTGACCGGATACCAGGAATCTCCGAGACGGTAGATGCCGCCGCCCGCGAGCATGATGAGCCCGTGCTCCATCACATGCATTTCGACCTGGCTGAGTGCGGCACCGGGCTGGTAGACCATGGTGTTGACCGCAAAATCGAAGCTCATCTCGTCCGGCAAAAGGCACTTGACCTGCAAACCAGGATCATCTCCGAGTGGATGCGATGCAACTTTGTCTTCGTGCGACACAATTAAACGCGGCGGTGGGATCGTGTGCAAAGGCTCATAAGCCTTTTCAATCACGGCGACGCGGCTCTTCTCGGTCGCCGTAATACGGTGCACCAGACCGGCCGGCACATATGCGTAACCGCGCGCCGCGAGTTGGCTTTGTTGTTTGTTCACGTCCAACTTGACGGCGCCTTCGATCACAAAGACGAAGCGCTGTGCGGTCGTTCCGCTGTGCTCGCCGCCCAGTTCGCCGGCCAGTTCGCCGCCGGGTTCAAATTCCGCTGTATACTGCGCAAAATGCGCGCCCAGCGCCGAGCCCGCGTGCACAACGGCGGCGCACCCTTTCATCCCCGGCAGCGTAGTACGCACAAATGTGTCGGGTGTTAGTAGCAGATGGTTCGGCTGCTGTGCGCTTCGGGTACGGCCTAGATTATGCATGCTGTGTCTTTCTTTGAAACCGAGATGACGACGCCAACTGATCGAGCAGGTGCAATCCGCAATCGATCGCCTTGGCCACGTCGCCGACTTCCACCGATTCCGCTGGATCGTGGCTGATGCCGCCGGGCGTACGCAGAAAAATCATAGCGGTAGCAACTTTTTCCGCCAAGATCATGGCGTCGTGGCCGGCTCCGCTTACCATGCGGTAGGGCTCGCATCCCGCTCGGCTGACGGCTTGTTCCACCTGGCCTACGAGAAATGGATCCATGGGGACGGCCGGCTGGTTCATCAGCACATTCGAGCGCACGCTTAGTCGACGGCGCTTCGCAATATCTTCCGCCTGACAAATAAAATAGTCCACCGCTTGGTTTCGCGCTTCGTCATGCTGGTGGCGAACATCGAGGCTCACTCGCGTTTCTCTCGCGATTACGTTGGTCGCGCCAGGCTTCGCTTGGATTGCGCCCACCGTAGCTACAAGCCCAGAAGTATTCAGCGCATGCTGCTCGACCGCGCCGATCCACTGGGCGGCAGCGGCAAGCGCATCGTGGCGGAGATTCATCGGCGTCGTTCCGGCGTGATTCGCATGGCCAACAAACGTGAACTCCAGCCGGCTTTGGCCGGCTATCGCTTCGACGACCCCGAGCGGCCGGTTGACGTTCTCGAGGACCGGCCCCTGCTCGATGTGGAATTCCAGGTAGCCGAAAACATCGCCGCCGATCGCGGCTTGTGGAATTTCTGCTGGATCCAAGCTAAAGTCCGCAATCGCTTGGCGGATTGAGATTCCTTGTGCGTCCTGACGGTTGAGCAAATCCTCATCCAGGCTGCCCACGAGCGCGCGGCTGCCGATGAACGGAGTGCGGAAGCGAACACCCTCCTCTTCTGAAAAACCGACGACTTCGATGGCGAAGGGGAGCTTCCGGCCGTTCAAAGCATCCAGCAGGGCGATGGGTAAGAACTACTCCGAGGACGCCGTCGTATGCTCCGGCGTTGGGCACGGTATCGAGATGCGAGCCGATAAGCAATCGTGGCGGATGCGGAGCATCCGCCTTCCCCGCTGGGTAAAGCATGCGCAGATTTCCTGCGGCATCGACGCTTGATGTGACTCCTAAAGGAGCAACCCATCGGGCAATTTCGCGGTGGCATTCGCGCATGGGCGGAGAGAGAAAGGTGCGGCGGACGCTGCCGGCATCTTCACTGAAGCGGGCGAGCGCCTGACAACGGGCGATGACCTCGCTGGCGTAATCTGTCTTGTCGCGGCTTGCCTGCACTGATTCACCCTTACGACAATTCACCTTTAGCGCCTATCGATTTTTTTGACTGTTATCTTTTCGCTGCGTCTAGACCTGTGCGTCTAGACTTGGCGAATGACTTTCGCTGCCGCCCAGCCGATCAGGACTAGGGCGGTCAGGATCTCCCAGCCATACCGGTTGCCGTAGGTTCCCACGGGAAAATGATTGCTGATCATGAGAAAAACTACGGGCACGGCCATGAAAGTATTGTGCTTGGAGCGTAACTTGGCCTGAGCGCCGAGTGCCGGATCAAATTCGGCGCCGGCCGCGGCGGCCGCGATCATCTTGCGCTGAGCGGGAAGAATCCTGAACCAGACATTGGCGGTCATGATGGTCCCGAACATCGCGCCCACGTGAATATAGGCGGCACGTCCGCTGAGAATGTGCATCAGTCCGCAGGAGACTGCGGCAGTCATCACTAGGGAAAATGCCGCGAAGGCCGTTTCAGATTTTCCGAGGGCTGAGCGGACCGCCCGATCGTAAATGTGCCAACCAGCGGCCAGAACGGCTAGGCCAATGACGACGCCGGCGCCTTGGGAAATGTTGGCTACGTCAGGATCGATGAGTCCGCCGGTGAAATAGTAGACGAGGACGAGCAGCACCATTCCGCTGATCCAGGTCATTAAAGCTTCCCAACGAAACCAATGGACCAACTCGGGCGGGACGCCGAGGGATTTTTGTTTTTCGACGGAATAAAAACCGCCGCTGTGGACCATCCAAACCGCCGGAGGTGTTTTTGCGGCAGCGGATTCCTTCTCGAGTTTTCCGAATTGGCCGTCCAACCAGGTGAAGTAATAAGTTTGGCCGACCCACATGATTCCCGCAAAAACATGGAACCACCGCATCGCGAGGTGGATCCATTCTCGGATTGAAAAGGTCACGTTAGTCGGCCCCCTCGGATTCTTCTTTCCCGTTGATGGTCAGCTTCCGCGATAAGTCGTGTATCCATTCGGACTCAGCAGCAACGGAATGTGAAAACGGTCTTCACCTTCTCGAACTTGGAAAGTAATCTCCACCAACGGATACAAGCTGTCTAGTTTGCGCGCGGCAAAATAAGTCGCGGTCTCAAAACCGAGGCGATACAGCCCTGGAGTCAGCGCTTCCTTCTCCGGCAATAATTGAGAACACCGGCCGTCCTGATCGGTGCGTGCCGCTGCCAGCAGTCGCCAGTTGCCGGACGCATCTCGCCGCTCTAGACGCACCGGGACATCCTTCGCCGGCTGTCCGAGCGCGATGTCGAGAACGTGGGTGGAAATGCGCGTCATTATTATATTATTAAATTTGAAGCCACTTTCTCAGACGAAGCTGCGTGATCTGCCGCTGTTGCTCGGCGGCTTCGTGAAGTTCGGTGCGCTTCGTCATTTTCCAATCGGCGTTGCAAAATCCTCAGAATCTCGTCTGGGGATCTTGCCGGTCGCACACACTATGAAGATGCGGCCAAACTTGTGCTCGTATTCCCGATTCCGCTTCTGCGAGCGCACTCTTCACAGAATCGTCGGCATCGGCGACGCCGCGCTGCTCCTGCTCTGACCAAGCGGCCGACTGAGGCGACGCTGCTTTCGGCGTCTGCGACTCACCGGTCTTCGACCCGCCAATCTTCGACTCGCCGATCCGCGGATGTCTGCGAAATGCCTCCAGCCAGTCCGACTCCGCCAGACTGCGCCAAGTTTCGTCCGCCGCCGCCAGAAGCGTGGCTTCGTCGGGCAGAGGTCTTCGCGCGACCATTTCATCGGCCCAAGCTCGCGAGCCACAGCATGGCAGTATCTCATCCACGGCTGCCGCAGTGGGAAGAAAATTCCAACGCGCCAGCACGTTACTCATGCCGTCTTTCCAGTCGCGCGCAGTTGTTCGAGAAATTCCGCAACCAGATTGCCCGTCACAGCCGCGCGGTATCTCGCTGTGGATCGAATGTCATCAATCGGCTGAATCGCAGCGGCGACCGCCTTTTTTGCCCGTTGCACGAGCTCCGAGTCGATGGACTTTCCCGACACGATCGCGCTCCACCTCGGTCAAACGAAGTGGAACGGGCGCGACGCTGCCGAGCGCAATGCGGACGTCGTCGATCACACCCCCGATTGCACCGCCGCGAAGCCGCCCCAACGCGGCTACACAGACTTTCGAAATGGCCTGAGCATTGCGAGCGCCGACTTTGCGGGAGTAGTGAAGATACTGCGAAAATTTTCGCCGAAGACAGATGGTGCGAATCAGTTCGTCGGGCTCCAGCTTCATCTTCTTGTAGCCGGTGTGGAAGCCGACGTAAGGAACACGGCGTTCGCCCCGCACCGACGTCAGAATCAGTTCCGCTTCGTAGACCAGCAGCGCCGGCAGGGAATCGGCGGCGGGCGAGGCATTCGCTATATTACCTCCGAGCGTTCCGCGATTCTGGTTTGCGATTCCTCCGGTCCACCGGGCGGCGCTCGCCAGCAGTGGAAACTCTTGTGCGATCACGATCGTGCTCACGCAGCTCGGTGTAAGTACATCCCGCGCCGATCCTGATTTCGTCCGGAGAAACCTCGATGCCACGAAGCTCCGCGAAATTCCAGATGCTCACCAGCTTCCGCGCAGGAAGTTTGCCGGCCGCATACAGCACCATCAAATCGGTGCCGCCAGCGATCGGGACCCACTTGCCCGGCTGATCCGCGAGAAGTGCAACGACCGCCTGCAGTGTGCCCGGCGCAACCAATTCGTAATCGGCGGGATCGGATCTCATGCAGCGATCTCTCTGCGGCGGCGCAGCTTCCGCCACAGCCTCGAAAATCTGCATGTAGCCCGTGCACCGGCAGAGATTGCCCGCCAGCGCTTCACGGATGTCGTCCAGGGTCGGATCGGGATTCTTGTTCAGCAGATGGCTGGCGCTCAGAATCATCCCGGGAGTGCAGATGCCGCATTGCGCGCCGCCGCACTCCAAGAAGGCCTGCCTGCAGTGCGCTCAACTGCGGACCCTCGGCGACACCTTCAATCGTCGTTAGATTCGCGCCCGCTGCCTGGAGCGCCGGAACGAGGCAGCTATTCACCAACTTGCCGTCCATCAACACGGAGCAAGAACCACATTCGCCCTCGCCGCAACCTTCCTTTGTGCCGGTCAACTGAAGCTCGTTTCGCAGGACATCCAACAGCCTCTCCATGGGAAAGACGCGAACGGTCTCGGACTTGCCGTTTACAGTGAAAGAAAATGCTCGCGTTTGCGCGCGGTGCTCGGAGGCGTGGCTCATCGGTCTCCGTCTGGCGCGAAGACTGCTTCGAAGATATCTTCCGGCATGAGCGGAATGGAGGCGAACCGAGTGCCGAGGGCGTCTTCGAGCGCATCCCCGATGGCGTTGACGATCGCCGGAGCAGGGCCATCCATCGGAAGTTCGCCGATTCCTTTTGCGCCATATGCCCCGTGAACATTGCCCATTTCTTCGAAGAATACCCGAATCGGCGGCAAGTCCGCGGAGGTCGGCATGATGTAGTTTGTCATTTGCCCATTCTGCATGCGTCCATGTTGCCAGACGACTTTTTCATACAGGGCAAATCCGATGCCCTGCGCGACGCCACCGGCAATTTGGCCCTTCGCCAGAACCGGATGAAGAACCCTGCCGACTTCCTGCAAGGCCACGAAATCCTCGACGGTTGCGTTGTAGGTCGAAAGGTCGACCGCGACTTCTGCAACATAAATCGCCCAGGCAAAAGAAGCATAGGCTTCGCCACGATATTTCTGATCATCCCAGAAAACTCCGTCTGGAGCTTCGTAATGCGCGAAGGAGCGCAGCTCGCCGTGCGCGGCAATATGCGTCCGGCAGGCTGAGCGAAATTCTCTGCGGTGAGTACGAACTGCCAAGAGAGCCGCTTGCAATGAGTGTTTGCTTGACTCCTAGAGCGGCCGACCGCACCAGACTTCCGACGACCATGGCCGTCCGCGACGCAACGGTCGGACCGCTGTTCGGTACTTGATTCGTATCCGGCTGCGCAATTCGGACGTCGTCATAGGGCAAGTCCAGAGCTTCGGCCGCGATTTGGCAGAGTACGGTGTTGGTGCCTTGACCGAACTCGGTGCTTGAAACCAGCACACGGACAGTGCCATCCGCACAGCCTTCCACCGCGACCACAGAAGCGAGATAACGCTCGCCCGAACCGGTAAAGCCCGCGCCATGCAGAAAGGCGGCGATTCCCATTCCCTTCCTGATCGGACCCGGTTTGTTTTGGTCAGCGAAGCGAGCTTTCTTTGCGGTGTAGTCAGAAAGTTCGAGGGCTCGATCAAGAAGTTTTCCCAGATCAATTTCTTCGCGGATTGTTTGTTCCGTGGTCGTGGTTTGCCCGGGCTTGAGGAAGTTGCGGCGGCGGATTTCTACCGGAGAAATTGCCACGACTTGCGCGATCCGGTCCATGTGCCGCTCCATGGCAAACAGACTCTGTGGCGCACCGAAGCCGCGAAAGGCTCCGTGCGGCGGGGCGTTCGTGGCCACGGCCTTCCCGCGAATGCGGACGCTCGGCCAATAGTAGGGACCACCCGCATGAATTGTGCCCCGCGAGAGAACTACCGACGACAACGTCGCGTATGCGCCGCCATCAATCGTGAAGTCGATCTCTCCACCCAGAATTTTTCCGTCTTTGCCGACCGCGGTGCGATGGCGCGTGCGCGACGGATGACGCTTGGTCGTCGCCGTCATGTCTTCCAGGCGATCGTAGATGATCTTCACGGGCCGTCCAGACTTCATGGCGAGAAGAGCCGCGTGGCCCGCGATGATCGAGGGATAATCTTCCTTGCCGCCGAAAGCTCCCCCGGTCTCAGCCTGCACAACACGAATCTTCTCTGCCGGCAGATCGAACAAAGCCATCATCGCTTTGTGCACGTAATAAGGACATTGCAGCGAACCCCACACGGTAATTCCCTGCTCACGATCGAAAACTGCAATCACTCCGTTATTTTCGATGTAGAGCTGCTCCTGCGCTCCGGTTGTGTACTCGCCTTCGACGATGTAGTCGGCCTTGGCCCAGACGCTCTCGACGTCGCCTTTCGAGATCAGGAAAGTTTTGAATATATTGTCGGTCCCCCAGATGATTTGCGCAGGGCGTTCGCTTTCTTCGATAGTGAAAATCGCGGGCAGGGGTTCGTATTCGATCGAAACGGCATCTACTGCTTTCCGCAGAACGTGGGGATCGGGATGCGCCAAGAGCAGGATGGGCTCCTCGGGATGATTGACCTTGCCATGCGCCAGGCAGGGCTGATCGTCTCCGATCAGAGCGATGCAATTCTTGCCGGGAATGTCCTTTGCGGTGACGGTTACAAATTCGGACCAATCGAACTGCGGGTCAAACGAAATTTTCTTGATTATGCCGCGAGGAATCTGGCTGCGAACGGTCGCGCCGTAGAGCATTCCTGGCATGGTCATGTCATCGATGTAGCGGGCGGCACCCGTTACTTTGTCGCGGCCTTCTTTGCGCGGCACCGACTTGCCGATGATGTGCTCTTCCGTCATCGTGGATAACCATGTAGGGATTGCTGGCTAGCGAACTTCCCTCCCTCCTGCTTTTCCGCAAAATGTACCCTTGCTGAACACCGGTTGCCCGCGCAGATACGTCGCTCTTCACCACTCCCCGCAATTTTTTCCCTAAATATGGAGATACAGGATACCGATAATACAGCCGATCTTCGGTCACGACGAACTCCGCTTCCGGTTCGAAGATCGACGAAGTCGGCGTCAAATCCTTCCGCGATTCGTCCTTTGCGAGCCTGCATCCGGCCAGTCGAGCTGGTGCTTCCGCCATCCAGCGTGTGAGATCGGTCAAAGTGAATTCGCGCTGGCTGGCCTCAGTCCACATTAAAGGAAGCGCCAACGAAAGACTCGCAATACCGCCCCATGCAGTTCTGAAGCTTCCTTCGTCGAGGCGCTTCATCGCCGGCGGACAGGGCGAGTGATCGGTGGCTACCAAGTCGATGATTTTATCCTTCAGACCCTGCCACAATCTTTCGCGGTTTTCGCGAGAGCGAATCGGGGGCGCGCACTTGCACAATGTGGCCCCGTCCGGAATTTCTTCGGCGCAGAAATGCAAATAGTGTGGACAAGTTTCGACACTGACCGGAAGCCCCTCCGCCCGCGCGGCGCGCAGTTCCGCCAGCGCCGAACTCGCCGAGAGATGAACAATGTGCAAGCGGAAGTTGTACTGGCGGCAGAGGGACAGCAACAACCGGATCGCCGCGAGCTCGGCTTCTTCCGGCCGGGATTGAAGATAGGTAGAGTAGTGGCGCCAATCGACATCTTCATTATTATTATTTTGCAGACGCCGCGTGGCTTCATCGATGGGGCCGGGAAGTTCCGCGTGAACCAGCAGCGGCAGTCCGGTTCGAGCCACGTGAGGTAACGCGGCGCGAAGCTCGGCTTCGGTGACCATAGTGAACCCATCGATTCCGGGATGGATGAGAAAGCATTTGAACCCGGGCACGCCCGCGGCCGCGAGCGCTTCGATCTCTGCCTGATTGTCTCTGACCACTCCGCCCCAGGCTAACCAATCCACCCAGCATCTTCCGGCGGCGGCTTGGCGCTTGGCGGCAAGCGCGGCGACTGTGGCGGTCGGCGGCAGACAGTTCAGCGGCATGTCGACGAGCGTCGTGTACCCACCCGCCGCGGCCGCGCGTGTTGCCGTCTCAAATCCCTCCCACTCGGCTCGTCCCGGATCGTTGATGTGCAGATGAGAATCGACGAGTCCCGGGAGAATTGCGGCGTCGCCGAAGTCGTGCACCTCGGTATCAGCGGGGACCTTATCGGCGGGAACGATGCCCGCGATTTTTCCGTCGCCGACGTCATTCGAATTGAGCACCAGAATCGCTGCCGGACGAATTCCATCTGGCGTAGCGACCCGACGCGAAACAAAAGCCTGCCCGCGCATGCCCGAGCCTATCGTGCCTGTCCGCCTTTTTCAACTTTTCCGGTCGTCACTTAGAGCGACATCGGAGACTGCGAATTAGAAAAACTTTGCGTATTCCTGCACGCCGCTTATACTTGCTTTCTCAACCGCGGCTGCGAAAGAGTCCATGACGACCGGTTTGCGCGCAGATGCACGGGCAGCAGGGATCAGCCCGCTTTTAACGATTACGCAATGACGGATGACGGAACCAAGCCACATGGACAAAACTTTCATGGCTCGCGCGATTCAACTCTCGCTTGAGAATGTAAGCTTGGGGCGCGGTGGGCCATTCGGCAGCGTCATCGTCAAGGAAGGCGTCATCGTAGCGGAAGCGGCAAATCAAGTTACAGCGACGAACGATCCTACGGCGCACGCCGAAGTGTTAGCTATCCGCGGGGCCTGCCAGAAACTTCGCTGTTTCGAACTCCGCGGCTGCGATCTCTACACTTCCTGCGAACCTTGCCCCATGTGCCTCGGTGCGATCTATTGGGCCCGTATCGATCGAGTTTACTTTGGCAATCTCGCCGCGGACGCCGCAAGAGTCGGCTTTGATGATTCCGCGATCTATGCGGAAATCACGCAGCCGCACGCCGAGCGCGAGATTCCCATGATTCAGATGATGCGCGAGGAAGCACAGGCGGCATTTCGAGCGTGGGAGCAACATCCGGGCAAGATCCGTTATTGAAGTTCTCGGTTCACAGTTCTCAGTAAGAGACTGAGAACTATTCCAGGAAGACATTTGATCGATCGTTATTTCAAACTCGCCGAGAACCACACTACCGTTAAACAGGAAATGCTGGGCGGCCTGACGACATTTGTGACGATGGCCTACATCATCGTCGTGAACCCGCAGATCCTGGCGCAAGCAGGAATGCCGCCCGAAGGCGTTCTATTTGCGACGTGCATCTCGGCCGCCGCTGCCACGCTGGTGATGGGCCTCTACGCCAACTATCCCATCGCTCTTGCGCCTGGGATGTCACTGAACGCGTACTTCACTTATGCCGTCTGCCTCAGCATGCATGTTCCGTGGCAAACCGCGCTGGCGGTAGTTTTCTTTTCCGGCACGGTATTCCTGCTGCTGACCGTGACCCGGGTGCGCGAACAAATCGTCAACGGTATGCCCGACTGCCTTAAACACTCCACGGCTACGGGCATTGGAATGTTCATTGCCTTCATTGGGCTGCGCAACGCAAAACTGGTGGTCGCGAACCCTGCTACCTTCGTTGGCCTGGGACGCTTCTCCGATAAGGAGGTGCAAACGGCTTGTTTCGGACTTGCCTTGACTCTCATCCTCATGGCACGGAAGGTCAACGGCGGAATTTTGATCGGCATCTTTGGGACTACGCTGGTGGGAATTCTGCGCGGCATTTCTCATTGGCCGGCCGCGATTTTTTCTTTTCCGCATCCTTCGTCTACTTTTTTGAAGCTGGACTTTCGCGGGGCCATCCATCTCGGGCTTTCTGGAAATCTTGTTCGCGTTCTTGTTCGTCGATCTTTTCGACAATGTGGGCACACTGGTCGGGGTGTGCGAGCAAGGCGGTTTCATCAAAGACGGCAAGATTCCCCGCGTGGGCAGGGCTCTGGTGGCCGATGCTGTGGGGACACTTTTCGGCTCGCTGACGGGCACGTCCACGGTCACCAGCTATATTGAAAGCGTGGCCGGCGTTGCGGCGGGAGCGCGCACCGGCCTGAGCAACGTTGCAGTCGCTGGTCTATTCTTGATGGCGACTTTCTGCTCGCCTCTGGCCACCGCGATTCCGGCCTATGCCACGGCGCCCGCGCTGATCCTGGTGGGCGCGCTTATGACGCAATCCATTTCGCATATCAAATGGAGCGAGTTCAGCGAGGCGGTTCCGTCTTTCATAACCATGCTCGCCACTCCGTTGACCTTCAGCATCGCCACTGGCCTCAGCCTGGGGCTGATCTCCTATACGGTGGTCAAACTCGCTATTGGGAAGTTTCGTGAAATTACCGCGCTGATCTGGATTCTTACCGCTCTTTTTATTCTGCGGTATATCTACCTGGCTGTCGCTTAGACGGACAGTGAAGTTCGTACCGCTAACCCCCCTCTGGTTGTCATCCGTTCACCGCCGCGGCGGCGCTGCTGTCAAAGGTGCTGCCTTCGCTACAGGCCTTCAGCCATAGCCCAAGAAAATCGAGAAGCTCGCCGGGAGGATGCAGCCAACTTTGCGCCGCCGTCTGCCGCCAGGTGGGGCGAACCAGCACGCTGATACCGCGGCCCTCGATGCACCGGAAAGCGGACTCGTCGGTCGAGTCGTCGCCCAGGTAAGCGGTCGGCGTGTCTCGACCGATTTCACCGAGAAAGGCACGAACCGCATTGCCCTTATCGGCCCCGGGCGCTCGAATTTCCACGCCGCCGTCGAATTCCAGCAGGTCAAGCCCGCTGTATTCCGCCATCGGCCTCCAGCCGAGCAAGACGCGTGCACGCAGATCGTTCGCGTCACTTTCACTCAGCCCGCGCCAATGGACGGCAATGCTTCCGGCTTTGATTTCCGCGGTATGCCGCAGCTGCTGGTAGCCCAGCCAGCGCTCGGCGTCCGACAAGCCACTCAGTGTTCGCTCATCGAGGCGGGGCATCTCTGTGCTTCCATCTGTCCTCAGCCGCTGCAGTCCATGGATTCCCCAAACTTCCGGTCCCGGGTGGATATTGAGAAGATGGAGAATATCAGTGGCATCTCGCCCGGAGATGACAACCACTCGCGTCCGGCCGTTGCGCACGATCTCTTGGAGCAGGAACGCAACTCCGGGATATGGATACGCGTGGTCACGGCTGACGTTGAATGGCGCGAGAGTTCCGTCATAATCGAGGAGCAGCACTGCCTGGGATGCCTGCGCGATTCTTTGCAGAAAGGGCGTGAGCTGGGATTGCACTTCTGGCCTCAAAGCGTTGTTCCTTTCATGCTACGGACGCGCTGGCGCGAAATTTCTCCTGCACATCTTCGGGCGCATCCAGGCGGACCTCGCAAAGTTCGGTGATCAGGTTCCCGGCCCAGCGGTAAATGTTGTGCTCCTTGACCACCTTGTCGCATGCGGTGCATGCGCAACTGCCTGTCTTCCGGCTCCATCTCCAAAGCGGCGCGGATGGCGTCGGCGATCTGGTCGATGTCGTAAGGATTGACCAGCAGCGCGTCGCGCAGTTCGCGGGCCGCGCCGGTGAACCGGCTGAGTATGAGCACACCGCGTTCATCCCGGCGCGCAGCCAGAAATTCCTTGGCCACCAGGTTCATGCCATCGTGCAGCGAGGTCACCAGGCAGAGATCGGCGGCACGGTAATAGGGCTCGATTTCCTGATGGCTGTGCTGGCGCTTGAGGAAAACGATGGGCTTCCACTTGCCGCTCTGGAAGCGCCAATTGATGCGGTCCGCCTCAGCCTCCACTTCGGCCAGCAAGTCGTGATAGCGCTTGATGTGGGTACGGCTGGGCGCGCCAATCTGCACGAACGTGAATTTTCCCTGATAGCTCGGATACTTTTCGAGGAACCGCTCGATCGCGAGGAACCGCTCCAGAATTCCCTTGGTGTAGTCGACGCGATCCACACCGATGCCCATGAAGGTCGCCTCCACGCCCAGACTTCGCATCAGTGCGGAACGCTCAAAGTAGCTAGAACCCTGATTGGTGTCCTCGGCGCCATCGTCGTCGGTGAAAGCAACGCTGATGGGGAAAGGGCGCACCATGGTGCGGTGGTCCTGGCGGAGCACGGAAAAGTGTTCCCAGTCCACGCGCGACTCGACCACGCGGTCCACGGTCTCCAGAAAGTTGTTGCAATGCGACTGGATGTGAAACCCGATCAGGTCGGCGCCGAGCAAACCATCCACCAACTGGCGCTGCCAGGGGCAAATGCCGAAGGCTTCCGGATTCGGCCAGGGAATATGCCAGAAGATCGCCACGCGCGCATCGGGCCGCATTTCCTTGATCAGCCGCGGCAGTAAAGCGAAATGATAGTCCTGGACCAGCACCACCGGTTTCCCCACACTTTCGATTTCCTCGAGCACGGCGTCGGCGAACTTGCGGTTTACGTCCTGGTAGTACTGCCAGTCGGTAGCCCGGAAAAGCGGGCCGGGTGTGGGCGATATGGCAAAGCGGCCAAAGCCCTTCATTGGCAAAGCCGTAGTAGTAACCCTCCTCTTCTTCCTTGGTCAGCCACACGCGGCGCAAGTTGTAGTGAGGATCGTCGGGAGGAACGCGCAGCCGGTCGTGAGCATCCACGGCTTCCGCGTCGGCATTACCGCTGCCGTGCGCGATCCAGGTACCTTCGCAGGCGTTGAGCACGGGCTCGAGCGCGGTGACCAGGCCGCTGGCGGAACGACCACTTCGAGCGTCTTCCCGCTGCGCTGATGCATGTAGGGCTCACGATTGGAGACGACGAAAAGATGGCCGTCATCCAGACGGGTGCGGACCTGCACCGAGAGACGATCCGCCGTCCACATGGATTCCCCCGCTTCACGCAGGCGAGCCTCGTTTTCGGCTGCATTGCGGGCGTGGTTCAGGCTCTTGGCCATGGTGGCGACTTCGCGCGCCAGCGGCCGGAACATGTCGAGGTCCGGCAGTTCCTGGCGGAAGGAAATCTTTCCGGTGCGGAGCGCCCGCATCCACAGCGCGGCCCGTGCGATCGGGCCGGTGATGCTCCAGCGGACAATCAGCAACGTAATCAGCACGATGAGAAAAACCTGAGCCAGCACACGGAAAAATGTCCGCCGCCACACGAGAAGGATCTGGGCGCGGATGTAGCTCACGTCGTGAACGACCGCCAAGCCGCCCACGACTTCATCCTGATGGCGAATCGGCAACGCGAGAATGTGAACCGGCACGCTCCCCAGGCGAGTGAACGAACTTTCATCGCGACCTTGCGTGATGGCCTGCGTTACCGGCGTTGGACTCACGGTAAGAGTTTTTGTGAGTTCAGGAGTCATGGCTACCAGTGCGCCCTGCCGATCGTAGATGACAACACCGAGCAGGTGCTCCCGGTTTCCGAAGCGCTGCACCAGTCGCTGCAGTTCCTTGTTCGGGATGTTGTCAGAACCGTTGTTGACACCGTTGTTTCGAACTATGTCCGAACTCGTATTCCAGGAACGCTCGACGTTGCCGACGAGACTTTCCCCAAGCATCTCCGCACGACGCTCCATATCATTGCGTAGCGCGCGCTTTTCACCCTGCACTTCGTAGTATGAAAAACCAGCGGAAACCAGCGTGACGCCGAGAATAAGAGAAACGATGAGGCGAACACTCAACAATCGCATACGCACTCCTTTGCCCGGTGTTTTGACGCGATATCGCCCTGATGGGTTGGTGGCCCAGTTCAAAATGTCAGTTCGAAAATAGACGTGCGGAAATTGAGTAGGGAAAAAGGGGCGGCGCCTATTATGTACCGCCCCTCTTCCCTCTTAGTCCGGTGTCCTGATCAGAAGCGCGCCCCTCTTCGAAAGATCAAACAGGGTCAATTGCGGTGACGCGAATGGTTCCGGTGGAAGCGTCCAAGACTCCACTCACTTTCACGTTCTTGTTGAGGAAGTCCTGAGCCTTTTGCTGGTCATCAAGCTGATAGGTGGTCTTGTTGTCGGCGTCCGAAAGGACGAGTTTACTTCCGGATTTCACGATCTTTCCGTTGAAAGTCTTTACCGGAGCCGGATTAGCAGCGTTCTGATCGTCCGGTTGCATCGGTTGTTGTTGAGCGGTCGTGTTGCGCGAAGAGTCTTGAGCACTCTGCGCAAACGCCGGCTGGCTGGCGAAACACAAAGCTGCAGTTAGCGCCATCACTGGCAACACTATGGATAGAGCGAATTGTGTCTTCTTCATCGCAGTCTCCTTGGGGGAGGGATTTGTGTCTTTAGCTAAAGGAGATGCAAGTCATCTGCCAACTGCGGGCGCGGGCCTTAAGTTGTTGATATACCACTCACGTTCAGGTGTTCGAGATAGTTGGCACAGTGCAAGGATGACCAGGCGGCAGAAAATTGTTCCGGTGGAAGCTTTGCCGTCTGGTACCAGCGAACAACAATTGTGAGGGTCGCTCTGGAAAATCAACAGGCAAGGAAGATGTCGCGGCGTGCCGTGGACCTGGCTCAGCCCACGGCCCAGCCGTGTATGCGTTGGTGGATCAATCGGCCGCCATCTCGCTCACGGCCGGATCTAACTGAAGTGGCGGGGATGCCATCGAGCCGCGCAGCTCCGCTTCCAACGCGGCCAGTTGCGCATCAATGTCTTCCGCAGCTTTGCGCTTGCGGATGACTTCTTCGCGGTAACGTCGCAAGAAATAATCGATGGTCTCGACGCGAATCTTGATTGAGCCTGACGGCTTGTTCTCATCGAGATCCTTAAAGCAGAAATACGGTGTCCCAGACTGTTCGATAATGCCCTCGACCACACCGTAGATCGGCGCATCGTGCCCGCACTTGAAGCTTGATATCTCCAGTGCCACCAGGTTGGGATGTCGCGCCGTGAACTTTGCCGCCCATACTTTGTGGTTCGTGCTGCAGGAGTATGAGTTCTTCCAGGCGTCGGTGATATCGAGCGGATGACTGATAACCCCGGCCCGAACTTCTTCGCCGAACAGACGCTCCAGCAGGTCTTCGTCGAGCGGCAAGGTGTTCTGCGAGAAGATGGGATAGCCCAGCTTCTGGAACTCTTCCATAATTTCGTGATTCAGGCCGGGATCATGGTGGTACGGACGGCCCAGCATCACGATGCCGATACGGTCTTCGCGTTCGAGCTGATCCATAACCTCGCGAGCCCGCCTGCGGATGCTGCTCTCGTAGTCGGCCAGCGCTTGGTAGCCCACCTCAACTGCGCGATCATTCTCTTCCTGTGATAATCCGAGGATCGGCTGCCATACCTGCAGCATTTGATGAGCGAACAGCTTTCGATCGGCAAAATTCAGCACCGGATCCACATACTTGACGTTGTGCTCCGCGAAAACGTCGTTCTCTTTCGTGAACGCAGCTTTCACCGTTTCCGGCGTCGCGGTCACCGTCGGACACGCGTTCGTGCCGACGATCTTCACCAGCGGCGATGTCAGCACGTCATACATCGGGAAGAAGATTACGTCGAGCGGCTTCTTCCGATGCTTTTCCTGAATCAGGTTGTAGACGTGCGAAATCCCGATCTTCGCCGGGAAACAGGGATCGATGGCGCCCCGGCTCGCTCCCGCCCGATAGAGATCCGAACTGGTGTAGTCGGAGTAGATGATGTTCTCCGGCTGCACTCCCAGGCTCTCAAGATATCCGTTGAAAAGCGGCGCATAGGTGTAGATGTTGAGCACGCGGGGAATGCCTACGCGCAGTTTCTTGCGCTTCTCCATCAGCGGAATGCGTTCTTTGGCAGCCTTGTTCCAGAATTTCGCAGACGGAATCGGGTCGGCTACGTTCTTCGCATTCACCGGACGAAAGACCTCGCGGGCAGCGAAGTCCACGAAGTTGGGATATTTCCCCTTGATCTCGTCGAGACCGGCCTTGATGTCCTTCATATCGTTGACGTCTTCGACCAGACCCTTTTCGCAAGTGGCGATGATCAATCGTTGCTCGCCATGCATCAGCGGAACCTTGGTGACTTTCTGTATGGGGATAAAGCTCATGTCGTCCGTGGGCGCGGTTCTTATGTCGATAAAGGTGCGCAGACAATCGTTCTTGCAGAAATGGCAGCGCGTCTCCTCGTTTCTGGTCGTGCGGTATTTGATTTTTCGCACGGCATCCAATCCGACGAATGTAGTCTGCTGGCCATTGCGCCAGAGACGCAGAGACTCTGCTGCCGCGCCAATCGCGCCCGATTCGCCACAGAACTCGTGAACAATGATCTCGGGCTTCTTGCCGGCTGCGCGGAAACTGTTCTGAATGAAATCCACTTCAGCTTTCACCACGGCCATGTTGTTTTGCGTTCCGCCTTGCAGAACGAAGCGCGTACCCAGGGCCGCGAGATTCGGGATACTGGCCACGTACAGGAACACATTCTTGGGCAGGACGGTTGCCAGCCCGGCAAGAATCTCCTCAGCGCGCCAGCCTTGCCGCTGGAAGTTCACGATGTCCGACTGCATGAACACGGCGCAACCGTAGCCAAAAATGGGCATGGATTGGGCAGAGAAGGCGAGATCGGCGTATTGTTCAACGCCCAATCCAAAACCTTCAGCGGTGGACTGCAGAAAATATCCATTGCCCGCCGAGCACTGCGTGTTCAGCTTGAAATCTTTCACCCGCCCATTGTGCAAAATGATGATCTTGATATCTTGCCCGCCCACGTCGACGATCACATGCGGATCCTCGTAGAACTTGAGCGCCGATTCCGTGTGCGCCACGGTCTCGACCAGCGCGACGTCCGCGTGCAAAACATCTTTCAGAATGTCCTTGGCGTAGCCGGTGGTGGCGACTCCCAGGACTTCCAACTTTGCACTCTGCGCTTCGACTTGTCCGCGCAGATTCTCGAACATCTCGATCGTGTCCTGGATCGGATTTCCATTCGAGAGCTGATATGCCTTGCACAGGATGTCGCCTCGTTCATCCAGCAGAACGGCTTTAGTTGAAGTCGATCCGCCATCAATGCCGATGAAGCCCCCGACGGTTTGGCCCTTCTGGAAGGTCGCGGGCGTAAACTTCTTTTTGCGGTACGCCTCTTTAAATCCGTCCAGTTCTCCTTCTTTCGAAACCAAACCCTTCGCGCCGGACTTCGCTTTTTCCTCCTGCCGGCCGAATTCGATGTAGTACGTCAGCTTTTCATAACCCTGGTAGCAGCCGACGCAATCGTCTTCGCTCTTCCCGAACTCGATCGCCCCGAGGGCCGCGAAGTACTGAGCGTTATTCGGAACCTTGATCAGATCTTCCGGCTTCGCGCCGTCCGGAACAGCGACTTTGCGTTCCTGCCACATGCGCGGAATGTTCGCCTGCCACGCCTCTTTCATGCCCTTGATAAAGCTGTTCGGCCCGCCGAGCAACAGAACGTGCGGCCGCAGTGTGTGCCCGCGCGTCAGAACGCTCAGGTTCTGCAGCACGATTGCTTCAAACAGCGAAGCCATCAGTTCATCCGAGGGCGTCCCAACTTTTTGCAGGCCGTTGATGTCAGTTTCAGCGAACACGCCGCACTTGCCCGCAACTTTGTGCAGCTTGATGCCGTGATAACCCTGCATTGCGAGCTCGGCGGTGGGAATCTTCAGCTTCGCATTGATCTTGTCGATGACGGCGCCAGTGCCGCCGGCGCACTTGTCATTCATCGACGGAATTTTTTTCTTGCGCCCGGTTTCATCGTCATCCTTGAAGACGATGATCTTCGCATCCTGCCCGCCCAGTTCAATCACCGAATACACTTCGGGATGGAGCTTTTCGACCGCGAGCGACACGGCCGTAACTTCCTGGACAAACTTCGCGCCAATCTGCTCGGCGATCCCGCTGCCTCCGGAGCCGGTCATGAACATTCGCGTGTTGTGCCGGTTGATTCCGACCTCTGTCTCCATGCGGCGCAGAAATTCCAGCGTCTTTTCAGGTTGCTTGGTCTCATGACGCTGGTAGTCCTGCCAGAGAATCTCGTCGGTCGCGGCATTTACCACGGTCGCCTTCACCGTGGTAGAGCCTACGTCGAGCCCTACCAGGAATTGGGTGTGGTGATCGTGCGGCTTCTGATAAGGAGCGGGAGTAATCCGCGCAATCGGGACGAACTGTGCTGGCTGCTGACTGTGTCCACTCGAATGGTCGTGCATTTATTTCTCCGATCAGGATTCAGCGGGAACGGTAAAGGACCAGCAGCCGCACAGCACTGCTGGCCCGGATCGGGTTAAGCAGCTTCTTTGAGAAGAGAGGCTCCGGGTATGCGACTGCGCCGCGCCGGGAACCATGACGATCTATCCTTATCTATCCGATCGTTCACGTGCAGAATGAACTGCGCTGCCGTGCCGGCGATTCCCTCGCGATGCGGAACGTGGTAGAAGGGCCGTCGCAGCTCGGGATGCTCCTCTACGTATTCTCTGATGTCGTCGAGAGTCTTGCCGGTGGACTTCAAACATTGCTCGAACTCCGTCTTGGCTTTTACCTTGGCTTCGCCGAGCGCCATCTGCACGCGGCTGTGGGCATTGACCTCGCCCTCGCCGGAGGTTTCGATCGGAAGGAAGATCATGTCCTTGAACTTGTTGATGACGGCCGATTGCACGCCGTCGGATTGTGAAGACGGCATGCAGCCGAAGGGCTTCAGCGCCAGCACCATGTGGCAGAGATGGTGGACCGTGTAGTAGACATTCTTTCCGACTTCAAGGTGACCTTCCCCACCGCGCGCAAATTGGTTGTAGAAAGGATGCGCCATTTCAGCCAACTCTGTTTGAGGCACGAGGTGGTGCGTGATCCCGCCGAGATTCTTGATCGTGCGGTGATACAGGCCGTTCCACATCCATTCGCCCGCGCCCAGTCCCATCAGCTTCTTGCGCAATCCCAGATCATTGGCAAGATGTTTCTTCAGTTCCCACCATTTTGGATTCCGGTGTGGACGATTCGCCGGCCACTTGGCCTTGGCGTGTGCCTTCGCCTGGTACATCAGATAGGCAACCCAGGTCGCGATGGGCTCGACCAGCACCTGCGCGCCTTCGCGCTCAAGAAAATCGAACATGTGGAAGTTGCCGTCGCCCTCGGTGATCTGCGCCCAGAACTCGCCGGTGATCTTCACTACCGGCTTTACCTTGGTGCGGTCCACTTCAATGTTGTCCATCTTTTCCCGAGCGGCGGCAAGAGCATTGAGATAATCTTTCCCTCGCAAATGCTCGTTCATCTTGCCGAAAACGTTGAAGGTGTTCCGGAGAATCTTGTTGCTCTTGAACTTCGGCTTCGCCCAGTTCGGAGCCCGTTCCTCGATCTCAAACGAGTCCCGATTCCTCAGGTCCTCGCACAGTCCATCCACAGTCTCGCGGAATACGCGGTCCGTCTCGCCCTTCTTCACCTCGAACGGACGAATCTGGTAGATCATGTCGTTGAACACGTCGCCTAGGTGCATGGCGTTGAGCATGCCAAATCCGAAGTCAATGGTGAACTTCAATCCCGGCTCACCCGACGCAGCTTTGATTCCATCGCTGTCCTTGAACAGCAGAACGCGGAAGCCATCGAAGCCGGCATTTTTCAGCGCGAAGCGGTACTCGGCTTCGTACATGCCGAAGCGGCACGGACCACACGAACCCGCCGTAAAGAAGACATAGTTGTCCAGAATGTCCTTGCGAGAGATCCCTTCCTTCTCCAGGAACTGGAGGTACTGAACGAGATTTCCGACCGTGAAATACGTCGGGTTGCACTGGCCGTTATTGCCAAATTCCTTGCCTGTCTGGAATGCGGGCACATCCGGCACCGGCAGCTTCTCGCAACGATATCCACAGCCCTGGAACACCGCGCGAATCAAATCTTCGTGCTTCCAGGTGAAGCCCCCGAACAGGATCGTCACCTTGCTGCGTTCTTCCGCGGTAAACGCGCGCTCTACCGGCCGGTGGAAGTGCGACGGTTGATCGAGTCCGGCAATCTTCCGCAGGCGCATCCGTTCAGTTTCCAATCGTTTCTTGATTTCCGAGTCATTCTCAATGTGGACTAAATTCGAGGCCATTAGATCCTCCGGAATTGTGTGGATTTTTAAAGGTGGAACTAAACGCGAGTGTGGGATGGGGAATGGATCGCGGCTGCGGCCGTACCCTACGAATGCATAGCGTAGGCAGGACACAGCGTAGCCAGGGATGAGAGGACATCCCGTTCGCTACCGAGTTGCTATCGAACAGCATCCGAACTCCAAAACTTGGCTAGGAGGTTCGAAGTCTTACACCGCCGGAACTGCTGCGAGGCGAGTCCCGGAGGCGCCGGCTTTTGCAAACAACCGCGTTTGGGATGCGGATACCTCAGCAATCAGTTGCCTGAACTTTTTACCGCATCTTACCCGCGAACAAAGTGAAACTGATCCTCCAGACTTTTCTATCAAAAACTCTGCTTCAGTTCAAGTCAGCTAGCACTAGCGTCGCCTCACCACCAGACCGACACCGATCATTTCACCGCTGGATCGGGTTGGTTCTCCTTCTCAATCCTCGAAGCTGCGCACCCCACCCTGGAATCGGTTCTTGGCAATGGTCCACAGCCACTTGATCACCCGGGCATCGTTGTAGCAGTACGCGAGATTATGGTTCAGCGTTGAAAAACAGTGTCGCTGGCAGGTGGATTTCATGCTGGAGAGTTGCTTCTGATCGAACTTTGGCTGATCGATGTTTCCCCAGTCGAAGGTTGCCCCATACATCGGGAAACAGGGAGCCACGGTGCCGTCGGTGCGGATGATCACGTTATTCTGACCCGCTCGGCAGTTCCATTCCGCAAAATGAAGGTCGCCGTTTGCCTCTTGCTCAATTCCCGGCATCGAAGCGAGCAGTTCCGCCTGATGTCCGTTTCCCTTCGTGCCGTCGCCGTTCCATCCATACTCGCGCAAATCAAGCCCGGAAGACATGCGCACAAAGGCCTTGATTTCTTGCAGGCGTTGCACCGAGTTCACCATCTGATAGCCGGCTTTGTTCTTCTCAATCAGCCAATCCACCAGAGAGTCGATCTCCCGCCAGTCTTCCGGGCGGATGTAGGTTGGATTGTCGTAAAGATGCTTGAAGTGATCGTCCTGTTCGAGCATCGGCGTTTCGTTGATGTGATAGTCGGTAGCGATGCGATGGTCGTGAGCGTATTCGGTGAGCTTTCTGACATCCTCCATATTGTTGCGGCAAATATTGATGTTGAAAAACACCATGTAGCCGTTCACATATTGCTTGCGCAGGATGTGTTCCAGATTCTTCTGCGCGGGAACAAGCGCTTTGGGCAGGCTCGGCTTGCAGATCCCAAGAGTCCAGCGCAAAGTTGAATACGGCTACGCCGGCATCGCCAAGACGGTCGGCGACGTCGGGCCGCAGCAAACGGCCATTGGTGGCGATATAAACCCAGAAGCCTTTCTTCGCCGCGTAATAAACAACCTTATGGATGAATTCTGGCCGCAGCAGGGGCTCGCCGCCCATCAGCGCCAGCACCCGGCAGCCGTTATCGTGCAGCCAATCGATCGATCGCCGGGCGACGTCTTCAGTCATGCCCTTGACCTTGTTGTTGTAGGACCAGCAGTACCAGCAATCGAGATTGCACTTGTACTCGACAAACAAATAGGCGGTGATGGGGTGAAACTCACCGGGCAGCACTCGCGAGCGGACGTAGGGCCCCAGCCATCCGCGCGAGTAGCGGAAGACATCCTTCGCGCCCCACTTCCGCTTCTCCGGGGGAGTTTCAGGACCGGGATCATTCACGCGTTCCGGGAACTGCGGAAAGACCGGTTCCGGGAGGGTTAGCCCCATGGCTTCGGCCGGCGCCGGTGGGCGCTGGGTTGAATTCATCAGGAGGTCGTGGATTGCTACGTCAATGCGGAATTTGGCAGCGGTGGCCATCGCAAATCACCTCTTCGCAATGTTTGACCCGGAAGCGGAGCTTCCGCAGGCCAGCTGATTTAACAAATTGAGATGCAGTCCGCATTTTGTCGGTTGCAGAAAAATTAGAGTGACCCTGTGCGGTGTGGGTGGGGGTGGCTGGATTTTCCCGTCGCGGATTCGATTGACTTGCGGGTGGGGCCGATCTAACATTCGCCGCATTGTCGGGCGATGCTCCATTACAGGGTAGAGCGTTCGGCCGTTACCAGCTCCGGGAGTTGGTGGCGGTCAGCGGCATGGGTGTGGTTTACCGCGCCTGGGACCCCACGCTGGCGTGCGTCGTCGCCATCAAACTGGTCAGCGAAAACACGATTCCCGACGAGACTGCCCGACGCCAACTCTATACCGAAGCCCGAATCGCTTCTTCTCTGAACCACACCAACATATGCCGGATCAAAGACGTAGTCGAAGAGTCGGGCCAGGCCGGCATTGTCATGGAGTTTGTCGAGGGGCAGGTTCTCACCAACGCCATCCCCGCCAATGTCGGGCTTCCATTCGATCTTGTACTTGAATACGGCATTCAGATCGCCGACGCCATTTCACACGCGCACGCAAATGACGTGATCCACCGCGATCTCAAGAGCGGCAATGTGATGCTCAATCGCGACGGCCAGATCAAGCTGCTGGATTTTGGCCTGTCGAAGATACAGCGCCGCAGCGAGCTTCCGAGCTCTCTCCAGAACCCGGATACCAAGGACAGTTCAGACACAATCGTGGGAACTCCGCCCTACTGGGCTCCGGAAGTGCTGAAACACCGTCCGAGCGATACCCGCAGCGACATTTGGAGCTTTGGCGTGTTGCTCTACGAGATGGCTAGCGGGCAAATGCCGTTCAAAGGGGCCACCTTGATTGAGCTAGGTTCCGCGATCCTACAAGGATCCCCTTTGCCACTTCCCGAACACGTGCCCGAGCCGCTCTCGAGAATTACCTACCGTTGCTTGCGCAAGGATATCGGCCAGCGTTATCAGCATGTCAGCGAAATAAAGGCTGCGCTCGAGGCAATCGAACCGAACGCCGATCGCCGCTCTCCGCGACCACCAGGCGCAGTGAGGGCGCAACTGCCCGCAATTCGCTCGGTCGCTGTGTTGCCGTTGGAGAATCTTTCGGGTGCTGCCGAGCAGGAATATTTTGCCGATGGGCTGACCGAGTCGCTCATCACTGCTCTGGCGAAAGTCCCGGGGTTACGCGTCATTTCGCGCACTTCGATCATGCAGTACAAGCATGCCCCAAAAACGCTTCCTCAGATCGCGCGTGAATTGGGCGTGGATGCCATTGTTGAGGGCTCCGTGCGCCGCGATGGCGATCGAGTGCGGATCACCGCCGAGTTGATTGAGGCGCGCACTGATCAGCATCTCTGGACGGAAACCTACGACCGGGACCTTTCCGACATTCTGAACTTGCAGTCGCAAGTGGCGGCAGCCATCGCCAGCGAAATAAGGGCAAAGCTAAGCCCGTCTGGTCGATTGATCTTGAAAGTTTCGCCGTCGAGCATGCCCCTGCTCGACCCTGCGCTGCTGGAGACGATAAACCCCGCCGCCGAGATCAAGCCATCCGCTTCGATAAATCCGCTGGCGTACGATCTCTACCTGAAGGGACGGCATTTTTGGAACAAAGGGGTCAGTGACGAAGATTTCCGGAAGGTCGTGGAGCATTACCAGCGCGCGCTTGAGATTGATCCACAATCCGCGCTGACTTACGCGGGGCTGGCTCACTGTTCTCTTTTAATGGGAACGGGGGAATATGGCCTTAGGGCGCCTTCGGAGATGATGGAGAAAGCGAAGGTGGCCGCGCTCAAAGCATTGAGTATTGATGACTCGATTGCGGAAGCGCACCTGGCGCTGGCGATGGTGAAGTTTCGCTTTGACTGGGATTGGGAGGGCGCGGAAAAGGAGCTCCAGCGAGCCATTGAACTCGATCCCGGCTATTCCCATGCGCACTCCTGGTATTCGGCGTACTTGGCGGTGCTGGCGCGCTTCGATGAAGCTTTCGTCGAGGCGAAGCTGGCACGGCAGCTTAGTCCTTTCTCGCCGGTGGCGCACTTTAACCTGGGGTTGTGCTTTATCTCTCAAGCCAGAATGAGGAGGCAATCGAACAACTCCGCGACACCGTGGCCATGGACGCCAAGTTCCCGCTCACTTACTTTGTGCTTGGGCTGACGTTTAGGCGGAAAGGCAGATTTGATGAAGCCATCGCCGAATTCAAGCAAGCCTTGGCGGTCGGGGGTGCACGACCTCTTTGGTCAGGTTTTCTCGGACAGATGTATGCATTGGCGGGGAAGACCGAAGGCGCTTTCGAGATCTTGCACGATCTCGCTGCTGTTTCGAAGAATGCCATTATGTGCCAGCCCGTGGCGTTTGCCGCCGTGTACGCCGGCTTGGGTAAGACTGATGAAGCGTTTCATTGGCTGGACGAAGGCCGTTGAAGAGCGAGACGGGCTGCTGATCTACCTGAAAATCGCGATCCGATCTTCGACAATTTGCGTCCAGATCCTCGGTTTTCGGAGATGCTGGACCGAGTAGGCCTACAAGGAGACCCGGGCTCGCGTGTACTTCATCCTCCTGCCGAACTGCGATCCCTCACTCGGTTCACTCCAGTGGAGATCCATCCTTCCCCGCCTCCGGTCGCCGTTTCGACCAAAACTGCTTCTTGGCGATTCGCAGCGATCGCCGCCGTGATCGCCGGCGTATGTCCTCTTCCGCGAATCAAAGCCGGATATCGCCGCCAAAACTGATCCTAGCTATCCAGCCATTCAAGACCTCGGTGGCGATCCTGATGTCTCGCCGGCTTGCGGAGATTGTGAGAGAAGAGATCTTTACTCGAATGAGCGAACTTCACCCGAAAAAGCTGGGGGTGGTGGAGCTAACGACGGCAGATTCCGAACTCAGCTTTGAGCAAGTTTGTGCAAGTCGAAAGCCGACACTTACTCCTGGCGGGTGCGATTCGTCGCGATGGCAATCAGATTGGCCATCACCGATCAACTCGTCTCTTGCAAGGATCAGACCGGGATTGCAGGCGATCGGCATGGGATTAACCTCGACGGGTCCGGCATCAGTACGGTCGTAGAAGACATCACCGCTAAGATTTTGGCTGCGCTTCCCAAGGACATTCAACCCGCACATCAAGTAAACCCCAAAGCCTATGAGGCTTACCTGCAAGGGCGTTTTGAGTGGAATTGCGCACGACTCAAAGCCTGAGGCGGGCGATTTCTTACTTTCTGCAAGCAATCGAATACGACTCCTCTTACGCGCCCTCTTATGCCGGTTTGGCGGACTGTTACGCATCTGTTGGGATCTGCACCCTATACTGACTATGCCACCGAGCGAAGCCTTTCCAAAGGCGAAGACAATGCCTAAAAGCGCTTGAATTGGATCCGAACCTGGCAGAGGCCCACGTGTCGCTCGGGTACACGGCACTGGTCTATGACTCGGAACTATCCGGAATCTGGAAAGGAATTTCGCAAGGCCATAGAGCTAAGGCCAGATTACGCAACCGCACATCAATACCTTACGCCTATTATTTGACTGCCATGGGGGAATTCGAACAGGCGATCGCTGAACAGAAGCACGCTGTTTCGATCGAACCAAGTCTCCCCTGTTCAATGCCGCTCTAGGAGAAGCGTACTACGAAGCGCAGCGATTTAACGACAGCATCGGACCAACCAACAGCTCTGTCGATTGACCCGCACTATGGTGGCAATCATCCAATATTGGCGCGTAACCACGAGCAAATGGGAATGTATCCGCAGGCTCAGCATGGCCTATCAATCAATCCTGGCATTCGCGCCGCACGAGCCGGCTCTGCTCGCACTGCTTGGGGCACCTCTA
Organism: uncultured Acidobacteriaceae bacterium; assembly: GCA_963760175.1. Classification (GTDB taxonomy): domain Bacteria; phylum Acidobacteriota; class Terriglobia; order Terriglobales; family Acidobacteriaceae; genus Acidiflorens. Next base: position 32,749 of record CAVXBU010000014.1, on the reverse strand, counting down.
TGCGGTCTTCCGGGCAGACAGGCGGCAGCGCGCGAGATCATTTCGCAATTGCAGCAGATGAGCGGAGAGCAGATATGTCCCGAGTCTCTATGTCGCCATTGATATACATCGGTCTTGGCGATAAAGATCAGGCATTCGCCTGGCTCGACAAAGCCTACCAGGAACATTGTGATTATCTGGTCTATCTGCCCACGGATCCGATGGCAGATCCGCTGCGGAACGATCCCAGATTTCGCCGCGTTGCTGGAACGCCTGGGTTTGAAGAAATAAGAATCGCAAAGAATCCTGCGGTCAGCGATCGTATTAACGCGATTTGTTCTGAGGGCACGTGACCTATGAAAGAGAATCAGCGACTCGCAGTGATTTGAAGTCGCTGTAGTTTGGTCCGTCAATCCCTCGCGGCTGATTCCAAGAACCTCGGCGGCGCGAGTACGATTTCCTCCCGTGTGTTCGCAGCACGGATAGGATCAGTTGTTTTTCCATTTCCTGCAGCGACATCGGAGCGACAGGCGTCGCTGGCGACGAGGCCGCGGACTGTCTGTTGCCACGATTACGAATTCTTTCATTTAATAAATCGACGCCGCATGGGACGTCAGCGGACGCCAGTACGGCTAGCCTTGCCATTTCACTTTCGAGTTCCCGCACATTTCCCGGAAAACTGTAAGACGTCAATGCCGACAAACAGTCCTCCGTCAGGCGTGGCGCCGGTCGGCCGTAGCGTGCTGCCGCCGCTCGAAGAAAATGTTCGGCGAGCAATCTGGTGTCGTGGGGCCGCTCGCGCAATGGCGGCAAACGAAGCGTGATGGCCGACAGGCGGAAAAACAGATCGGCTCGAAATCTACCGGCCTTCACTTCGCTCTCCAGATCGCGGTTGGTTGCGGCGATAAACCGAACATCCACCTGCTCCGTCCGGGAGTTGCCCAGCCGCGTAAATTCACCCGACTGCAAAACGCGAAGAAGATGGGGCTGCAGATCGAGTGGGAGATCGCCGATCTCGTCGAGAAAGAGCGTGCCCCGATGCGCGGCCCCGATAAAACCGACTCGATCGCGATTGGCGCCGGTGAATGCACCCTGCACGAAACCGAAGAGTTCAGAGCCAATGAGCGTGGCCGGAATTGCGCCGCAGTTCAACGCGATAAAGGGTCCTTTTACCCGAGTGCTATGGCGATAGACAGCCCGAGCGATCAATTCCTTCCCGGTTCCGGTTTCTCCCTCGATCAGAACCGGCAGATCGGTAGTTGCGATCTGGTGTACGGTCTGCAAGACGCGCGCCATTGCGGGATCAGCGGTCAATATTCCGTCGGATTGGCCGTGGGCGTGTTCCAAAGCCTCCGCACGCCGCTGCGCCTGGCTCATCGCCACCGCGGCTCGCAATCGTGGCGCCGCCAAGCGCGCAGACTTCGTCCAGCAAGTCTCGCTGCTCTTCCGTAAAACAATTGGTGACCTCGCGATTTTCCAGATAGATCAGCGCGAACGCTTCGTCACTGGCCACCAGCGGCGCGCACAAAACAGATCGAAGCGATAGTTGCTGTATGCTCGGCTGCTTGCTGTAAGGCTCGGTCATCGAGGCATCGCCGATCAGCACTGCTCTCCCGCTTTCCATCACAGACCTGGCAATCGAGCGGCTGAACGGCTTCTTCGGCGCGGGACAGCGCCTCACTCCGAAAATTCCGCGCCGCAGTCGCTCGGAACTCTCCGCCCTCGCGCACCACTACGAATCCCCGATCGGCTCCCAGTCCTTCGATCAGCGTATCGAGAAGCCCTGAAAGGAGTTCACCGTACTCGCCTTCCTTCAGAAGAGCTCGCGACACTCGATAGAGGAGACCCAGCTGTTCGGAGGAAGGATTCTCTCGATTCCGAGTCATGCCAAGTCCTGCACTCGGGAATATAGCACCAACATTGGTTTCACCGTGACCCTCGTCCGCTGGCCGTCCAGTGTCAGGAAATGTGGCAGTCGAGCTGCACAGTGCGCATCAGGAAGACACGGTGCGATTAGTTCCGGGGGAGAGAATCAATGAAAAGTAAGGCACTTGCGGTTCAGGCAACTCGGGAGATGTCAGAAAACCGGGCCAAGTGGCGCCAGCTTTCCGGGCACTTCGCCACCTCGCATGCATTTACTTCACAAGCATGCGCTTCGCATGAACGGATGGAGCCTCCGGACCGAGAGGCCAACTGCAGTCCGCTCATTACTTCGGGACCCTTCTTAATTCTAGTGTTGCTCCTCGGGCTTCCTGCCGCGCTCGGCGCTCAGACTCAGAAAGATTCGTGGTCCAACCTAAACGGCCTGAAGGCTGGCCAGGGGATCGAAGTGATCGAATCGCACATGAAGCGCCACGGCGGAGAATTTGTCACCGTTACCGATGAGGCACTTACGCTCCAGGAAGGCAGTTCCGACGTCTCGATAAAACGCGAAGACATCGCCCGCGTCTCCACATCCTCCGCCCCAAAGCGCGGAGAGCACGCGGTGATTGGCCTGATTGTCGGCGGTGCCATTGGGGCGGCTATAGGCGCTGCCTCGGGCTCGAAGCACGGTTTCCTCGGAGGGTCCGATCGCGGAATTGCCGCCCTGGTTGGCATCGTGATTGGCGCCCCAAGCGGAGCTCTGGTCGGTGCCGTGCTGCCCGCGCACACAACCGTCTACCGCGCCGCCCCTGCTGTCGCGTCGCACTAGACGATATCCGAACGGAGGAATATATGCGCCACTCTCATAATGAGCTCAGCGTGATCCGAAAACATTTGTCGCGTGGAATTCTGATTGTCGTTCTGAGTCTGGGCCTTGCCACGCCGCCATCTCGTGCGGACAACCCCGAGAAAGTCCTGATCGTAGTTGGAGCGACGACTGCGGCTGCAGCGATTGCGGTAGTGGCAGCGGTTGCGACGGCTCATCATCGGCGCAAGAAGATAATGATCACGGGCTGTGTCATGGCGGGAGAAGGCGGGATGACTATCACCGAAGAAGAAGATAGAAACACTTACTCGCTCTCCGGTAATACGGCGGGTATCAAGCCCGGTGATCGAGTGCAGTTGCTGGGCAAGAAAATGAAACAGAAAGGTCTCGACAAGCCGCTGGTTTGGGAAGCAAGAGAGGTGACTAACGACTTCGGCGGCTGCCGTCCGTAGAGTTATTGAGAGCTTATCGGTAAAGAGTGACCCATAGGGACTTACATCGCCAGAGGGCCAAGACGAACCTGCCAAAGCTGTTCAGCCGCGTTTAGCCTTAGGCCCGGTCAAGTATATTTAATGCCAGACATCTTAGGTTGTTCGTAGTTCAGGTGAATCCAAATCGTGGACGCGATGACCCTCTGCACACTACTGCTGACAGTGACCTACCCTCTTGTTGCCCACATCGATGTTGCGCGGGGGCAGCACGTGGGCGAGGTCGTGACGGAAATACAGATCGAGCGCACGGTGTACATCTCGCCGGACTGGTGTGGAGAAGCCAAGATCGGTGTTGCATACCCGGCCCTCGTCAACAAGGATCACACCAACATTCAGGTTAAGGTCGGCGACACGATCTGCAAATACCGCATCACTGGAACGCGCCCGTTTCTGAGGCGAGGCCCAGCGCAGTGATTACACTTACGATCGGGGGTCAATGAGGATAACGGCGATGTTACTCCGTGAAGCGTTGGCCCCTTGCGCCTTGTGAAGAACCGTCCGGTTTGGCCATGGACACGACACGCCGCAGACTGTTTGCAGTATGTTCGAACCAGAAGATGACGGTCGTGGATGCTGACTCGGGAAAAGTAGTTGCGATCGTGCGCATTGGGGGTTCTTGACACCTCCGTGCCGGTGGTGCACTCCGCGTAGCCGATATGACAGTCCTTATTCCAACACACCGTTAGAAAGAATAGCGGTATTCGAGCCGGACTATGTGCTTGTACCAATCATCATGCGTGAGCGCTTGACCGAAGCCAACATAGAAGGAATTGTGGAAACCGATGGTGGTGCGCACTCCGACCTTCAAATTCACGATGTTCATGCCACTCACCTCGGAGGCTGCGCCGTCCGTAGTGCCTGTCACTGGTTGGGTTTGAAATCCGCCGAGGACGTGCCAGCCGAATAATTCGACGACGGGCGCCAGCCCGACATGATGTCCCTGATACAGCTTGTAGCTGGGGCCGATGCCGTAGAAGAAGACATCCCCCGCAAATCCCTCCGAAGCCGGAGCTGAGGTCGTGGTCGAAACTCCCGCGGACCCTCCGATGGGATGCCAATCGCCAATCTGGCCTTCGAGAGTCCACCTGTCCGAAAAACTGTGGTACAGGAGCAGGGATGGTTCCACGCTGTAGTGGTTCGTCCCCAAGCCCTTCGAGGCGTCGCCCGAGGGAAAATAGCCCTTGAGCTGAAACGTGAGGTATGTGCCCTCAGACGCCACCGCGGCGAATTTGAATCCCGCAGTGACGTCGCCGAGTCCGGATTGGTTCGGGAACGGCAAAAACCCCAACGATGCTGGAGGTATTTTTTGAAAGCCTTGCGGCTGGAGCCAGCGTATCGGGACTTCCACAAACGCCGAGAAGCGGCGGTGCGGCGAATATTCAACATTCATGTAGAGTTGTTGGAAGTTGATGGCGTTGGGTACACCGAGGCCCGGCCCGGGAGCATTGGGATCATAAGCTGGCGGAATTAGGGTTTGTAGCCCGCGATAGCAACTGCACTTGGCGTAGAAGAACTCCGAGCGATCGGGAAACTGATCTTCGAAGGCATCGTCGAAGCGGACGCGAATCTGCGTGGCGACGATCGGGTCGTCAATGTAGCCGACCATGCTGCCGGGAATCTTTGACTTGGACTCGCGGGGGGGAGGAGGCGGGGGAGACTGGCTCGGCGCGGTGTTCGGGTGCTGCGGACCATTCGGGCCCGGATCCGATGCGAGATCAGCGCGAGAATCGGGTTGCGCCGAAGTAGTTTCGTCCCCGGCTGTGGACACCTCGGCTTGGGTCGCGGCGGATGTTGCGGACTGACTCTTCACGGGGGTTGGATTCCCTTCCTGAGCGGCCAAGCCGATCGGGAAAAGTAACACGAGAACTAATACCACTCGCTTCATTATTTGATCCTCTTAAAAGTCAGCAAGGCGCTCTTACGAACATCTCTCTCATTGCAATCCGGCCTTTGCTTGACGCGAAAGGGTATATCGCGACATTCATTCGCGCAAATGGCTCTTCCGTGTAGCCCGCGCGCTCCATTGGGCCATATCGGATGCGGTCATATCGGATGCGGTCACTTCCGGTCGGTAGGAATTCCGAAGGTTTTGTTAGACTTTGTTAGACGCTCTAAGGAAACTTTCTCACTGCTTAGGCTTGTTCTTACTTTCTTGCAATTGCCTCTTCAAATCCTGGTACGCCTTCCTGAGCCTGGTTCGGTCCGGCTCGGCTATATCGGGTAAGACATGTCCCAGGGCCTCAATGGCTAGGCGCGCCTCGTCCGGGGAGTCAGCGTTGAAATACTCGGTAGCAAGCTTGACGTACTCATCGCCAAGGTGCAGATACATCACATGGAATTCAGGATGCTCCGATGGGCCCATCGCGAGATGAAGCATGAGAGCCAGGGCTCGCTGCCTCTCCAGCGAAGGCGCCGGGGTGAGCAGTTCTGCGAGACCGTCAAGGGCCTCGTGGTTGCTTTGCGCCGCCAAGGTCCCTTTGCCCTCGCTCCACAGCAGAGACGACAGGTTGTTGTAAAACGTGGCTAATTCCACCTTATACTCCCAGTTATCGGGGCTCTTTTTCCTGAGATCTTCCTGGATTCTAATCGCCCGTTCGAGGTACCCCTGGTCGCTAAGTAAGTAACCGAGATTGTTGTACACGCGTGCCAAGTCGTGCGACGGCGGATCTACACTCTCCTTCGTCTGTGATTCCAGGTCTTTCTTAGCCAGGGGTTCGAGCAGTCGAACCGCCTCGCGGAAGTCTGATTCCGTCGCCGCGAGGTCTCCACCGTTATAGCGAAGAATGCCGCGGTTGTAGTAAGTGCGAGCCAGCGCTTGCGCGTAGTCGGCATTCTGCGGGCTCCCTTGGTGCAGGTCTTGTTGCAGGCGCAAGGCGCTGTCGTATTCGGTCTCTGCATCGGAGAACTTATACCGGGAGTTTGACGTTTCTTCCAGCCAAAGCCGAATGGTTTCTCCGAGCCAGTGATGAGCGTATGCCAGATCTTGACGATATTCGGTATTGCCGGGTTTCTCCCGAGGAGAGCTTCTCGAACCCGCTGATGGCCAATCTGTATTGCGCGACCGCATCCTCGCGCTTCTCGAGCAAGCGATTGATGTCACCTAATTTCGAGTGCAACAGCGCGCTGTCCGCCTGGAACTTAGGATCGTTCTCACTTTGCGTGGCCAGAGAGTTGGAATAGAATTCCTCGGCTTTCTTCAGCAACTCTATGCGAAACTGCTCGAGTTGAGGCGGGTCCGGCGACTCCCGCCCCTGCTGGTTGCCCGCGGAGGACAAGCTTTCGTCCACGGCTTTCCGTGCCAAATCGAGATTCGCCTTCGCGAGACGACTTTCCGTCTGGGCTACATGGTAGAAATACACGGCAACGAGCAGCAACACTCCGAGAGTTCCCGCAACTGACCAGGCCAGCCTAAGCTTGTTCTTCTTCGCGTTTTCCCGCTCTGCCTCAATGCGTTCCTGCTCTTTCTCGCTGCGATCCAGGAAATCCATCGCGCGGGCAAAGGACGAGTCGTAACGCTCCGCCCAAGCCTCGGTGGGGTGGTTTTGCCGCTTCCACCGGACACCAAGTTCAAGTTCGGGGTTGTGCCATAAACCCGCCGTGCCTTCGGCAAACCAGGCGGAAGCCTGCGAGAGCCGTGCATAGACCTGGGCGGATGCCCGCTCTTCTGCCGCCCATGCGATCAAGCGGGTCCAGCAGCGCATGAGGCTTTCGTGGGACAAATCGACAATCGACCGCGAATCGAGCAACGTTGCCGCCGGCGGCATCAGAAAACTCCGGCCGGGCCGCCGAAAAATCTCAACGATCCGGATCACTTCTGGCTCTGACACTTCACAAATAGCGGAGAGTTGCTTTACGGAGGTGGGCCGGCGGATGCCACGCGGATCCGAAAAAGTGTCGGTCAGGGCTTTAAATATTCGTTCCGCAATCTCGCGGTTGGCGTCGGAGCCGGTCTCGAGGAATGCCTCCTCGGCGTGCAGAGATAAGGCTTGCTGCAAGGTTCCAACCGCTTCGTAGTCGGCAGTATCGATAGGTTCGCCCTGGCTCCGATTTCGTTCCCAGTGCTCCCAGGTTCGCATTAAGGCGTGCTGTAACACGGGAAGCTGGTCATGGTCGTCTCCCAGGTCATTGAGCAAACGTAGAACCAGGCGCGGGGTGATTTCTCCGCCCGCCACCGCGATCGGACCGGTGATAGCGGAGCGCAGCTCGTCGCGAGTCATGCGCGGAACCAGGTACTGGCCTGCGTTGACGGCCTCCGGCAGACCCGGATACTCCATGCAGTCGCCGATGAAATCGGAGCGCATGGTCAGCACAACGTAGATCGGGACCTCCTGCTGCCGCGTCGCTTCCAGCAGCAGCTTGACGAATGCCACGGCCTCGTCCCTGGAGTTCTCCACCTGATGACTTCGCCGAAAACGGAACAGCTCCTCGAATTGGTCGACGATTACGAGCAGATTGTCTTCGGGCGGAATTCTCGCCTGGCGCACCGCGTCCACCAGCCCTCGAGTGCTGCGCCGCAGGGTTGCTTCCAACAGCACCCGGTTGGTGCTGGCCATCTCTCCCTCGGTTCCCAGCACGCCGGAAACGTTGAGTGCTGCAGCCAGGTGCCCGATAGGATCTTCCCCCGGCCGGAGCGTCGCCACCCGCCAAGTCGAGCCGGCCTTGGCCATGAAACCGCTGTAAAGGGAAGGAATTAGACCGGAGCGGACCAACGATGATTTGCCGCTGCCGGAAGTGCCGACGACCGACAAGAATCGGTTGGCACGAAGCCGTCGCAGGAGTTCGTCGATCTCTTTTTCGCGGCCGAAAAAGAGATGATCTTCGTCGGGCTCGAAGGGACGAAGGCCCGGGAAAGGATTGAACAGCGATCCAGGTGGCATCAACCTTCCTCTTAGCCTTTCAGGCTAGAGATCAACGGCTGCAATGGTTCAGAGGAAAATCCGTCCCACTGAGGGATCACCAGCGCCTCGTGGGTTCGGAAGCGCTCCTTGTCCGCGGTTCTCGGAGGTATCAGGGAAATCGCCACGGTTGGTATTGGTTTGCTGCGGCCATAACCGGGGCTCTTCTGCAGTTCCCGCAGCTTTCGGCGCAGCCAGCATTCATTGCCCGAGCCATAAAAAATCAGGGCTCCGTCGCAACTCCTCAGGTTCTCTTCGTGATGCTCGCGAATTTCGGCCTCGTCGCCCTCGAACACCGGCCGGATAACTTCCAATTCTTGTTCGAACAGAAAATCTTCCCACGGCACGGTGACGGCCGCGTCGCGCTGATCGTAGATGAGGTAGAGCCGGGCGTGCCCGCCTGCAACCACCGAACCGCCTGGTCGGCGCGTCCCGGGCGCTGGCTTTAGAGCTTCTTTGAGCCGATCCTCTTGAGCCGGTCTTCCTTTAGCCGGTCCTCCTTTAGCCGATCCTGGATCACGGTTCGCAGATCTTCGAGAAAGGTCTCCAGTAAATCCGCCCCATTTTGGGTTCGGGGATCCATTCGAAACTGTTCGATGACTTTCCGTTGACGTTCGTCTTGCACCTGCAGACCGGGGGGATCCACAACAATCGCGAAAAATCGCCCTTGCTCCCTCTTTCGATTGCGAGTTCGTTTTGAATCTCCAGCAAAGACTGCATACTTCCTTCGGGGACGAGGCTGAAGGTCTTGCCGATTAAGTGAATCGACATTTGGCATTGGGCCAGATCCGCGCGCACTGCCTCCTTCACCTCCGATTCGACCTGGGGTAATGCGCCAGCCGGAAGCACGGTGTAACCGTGCTGCTGTAAATCCCTATTGATGGCTTCGCGCTGCTCCCTCAGATCGAAAGTGGTTTGTGCCAGGAAGACGGCCTTCTGAGCCTGGTCAGGCTTCGGAACAACCGCCGTTCCCGAGGCGTCCAACATCTCAAGCAGGCAACACATATCATGGGCCAAGTCATCCAGTCGCATCCAGAAATCCCTTTGCGCCTCGGGCCCGAACACTTCGTCCAATTCGCGCACTCTTCCGGTGTCGGGGTCAATCTTGAAGAACTGATAGCCCAACAAAGACTGCAATTCCGGGGGATGTAATTCCAAGGGGACGGGTGTCTTTAGCACTTTGAAGATGCGGGCCTTGTTGCGAAACTGGATGCCACCCTGCTCTTGAGCCGCCTTCCAGAATTCGGCCAGCTCTTTCCGTGCCCATTCTGATTTGACGTAGCGAGGCGAGACCACCGATATTAGCGAGGCCACATGGCGGAGTCGCTCCATCAAAGTCTCTCCAAAAAAATCGTTGCCTTCAAGCTTAGGATCGCGCCAGATCTGAGATGGTTTGCCCAGGAGTTGTCCAACGCGGATTTCCAGCGCCCGATGTAAGTTTGCGACCCATCCCTTGTGCCCTTCGATCAACTCCACATCATCCATGTGCGCATAACTGATGAAGGCATCACCTTGAAAGTTCATGATTTCCTCCGGGCGGGCGATGGGAGGAAGAAGTCGGCGGCAGGGGAAACTGAGTCGAGAATGGAAACCATATCCGGGGTCAATTTAATTTTTCGGTCCGCTATGCAATTCCACGTTTGAGTCTTATATTCCAAGCCGCAGCGTTTAGCAAGTCTTTTCGCCACAACGTTATAGATGCTCTTCGTGCGTCGTCTTGGCGACGCAGCAAGAAAGCCGCGACCAGCTAAGGAGGCCTTTCGACACCGCCGCAGGCTAATCTGCCAAGCCAATCCTACTCCTATTGCAATAGCCAGAACAGGGTAGTAGGTTTACCCGAGCGGAGGTCCGGCGATGGCTCATGACGTGTTCATCAGTTACGCGTCGGAAGACAAAACTGTCGCCGACGCGGTTTGCGCGATGCTCGAGTCGCACGCTGTCCGCTGTTGGATCGCTCCGCGTGACGTACTCCCTGGCATGGCCTACGGCGAGGCGATCATTGATGCGATTCGCGGCTGCCGCGTCATGATTTTGGTCTTCTCCTCGAAATCAAACACCTCTCCCCACATTCCGAAGGAGATCGAAAGAGCCGTCAGCGCGGGCGTGGCAGTGATTCCGTTTCGCATCGAAAACGTGAGGCCCGGCAAATCCCTCGACTACTTCATTGGCAGCGTTCACTGGCTTGACGCGCTCACTCGACCGCTCGAACAGCATCTCGACCGGCTCGTACAGAACGTGCAAACGCTGCTTTCGCGCGACGCCCCTGCAATCGAACCCAGAAGATCATCCGCAAATATGGTTCCCATATCACCCGTTGCGGCGAGCGGCGCGCGCGCTTCCTGGCTCTACGCAGCGTTGGCTATCATGGCGGTTCTTTTGATCGTGTTTGCCGTTCTGTTATTCGCCCGGAAGCCATCCAAGAGCGCCCAGGTCGCTCCTGCACCGGTTAGCTCGATGGCTCCCGCTGCCAGCCAACCGCCTGCAGCGGTTGCATCCCAGCCGAGCGGTATATCGAGCGCAGGGAGCAACGATGTTGCCGTAGCGTCGAAGCCGCCTGCCCCCGCCGCTACACAGCCTGCACCGCGAAAAGAAAGTAAGACTGGAGCCCATGAGACTGCTCGAGTTCCTGTGCAGCCTGAAGCTGCAGCCTCACCCCCTGCAACCGCCTCAAGCTCGGCGGCGGAGAACCTCTTTGATCAGGGCCTTTCCGCGTACAGGGGCAAACAGTTTGCGCAAGCCGCAGAACTTTACCGGAGGGCTTGCGATGGCGGTGAACGCAAAGGATGCCATGATCTTGGCTTGATGTACTACAACGGTGAGGGAGTGATGCAAGATCTGAATCGCGCCGCCGGGCTCTACAAGCGCGCCTGCGACGAAGGCGGTACAGGCGGATGCCTGGATCTCGGCGAGATGTACTCGCGAGGTGACGGCGTGCCCAAGGATCTCAATCGCGCCGCCGACCTTTTCAAGCGTGCGTGTGATGCAGGCGGTGCGCCAGGATGCACCGATCTTGGCCGGATGTACCGCCACGGTGAAGGAGTTGCGCAAGATCTCAATCGCGCCGCCGACCTCTTCAAGAAAGCCTGCGACGCGGGCGGTTCAGTCGGATGCCTAGATCTCGGCGAGATGTACATACGAGGTCAAGGCGTGCTCGAGGATCGGAATCGCGCCGCCGATCTCTTCAAGAAAGCGTGTGACGCAGGCGTTCACCGGGGATGCGAAAATCTCGCCCGCTTGAAGAAGTAACTCCCAACTAACGGTTGGATTGGTGTGCAGGCACCGTCGTAAGTCAGCTTGGCTGGGTCGCCCTCTTGCGACGCAGGACGACATAGGTTGGAAAGGTCCCGTACTTTTTTGCCATCGAGGTTTGACCCACATAATCGCAGCGAAACTCTTTGACCCCTTCCGCTGCCGCGAGTGCGGCAAATGTCTGACTGGCATAGACTTGACCTGTCGGTGTAATCGGCTCGATGCGCGCCGCCCGGCTGACGTTGGCTCCAATGTAGGTGGTGTGCTGAGTCACGGGATCGCAGCAGGAATATACCGGCCCAGCGTGCAGGCCGATACGAAGATTCAAATCCGGTAGACCATGCTTTGACCAGTCGGTGTTGCGGACTACGTCGCGTAAATCGAGAGCAAATTGGCCGGCATCTCGGACGTTGGAGAAAACAAAGTAAAGGCCGTCTCCCCAGGTGTTCTTGGTCAGTGGCCGATGCGCTGATTCTGCTGCTAGTCTGCCTGCAAGTCCAAGAAAGTGCTGCACAAATAAAGGGACTTCTTCATCGGTGAGTTTACTGAATCCCTCGGCATCGGCAAAAAGTAAGGCTCGGATTTCCGGCGCAAATCCAGATGAGGCCGCCGTGGCTTGGTTCGAAACAGTTGCAGGAGAAGCAGCAGCGTGCCTAGAGAAGCTGGGACAGTCGCAGCGGAGAATCTCCTCCAAGTCGATGACTTCCACATGAAGACCGAGTCGCCGCCACCGCTCCACTGTGCCTGCAGTGCCCCCCACGCCCGTTCCCGACTTACCATCCCATACCGCCACGGGCACAAGTTTGGTTTCGAGTTGTTCGGCGCGCACGCTTGCCAATCCATGCAGCATCAGATTGGCAAATTCGTATGAGACGTTGCTACCCATCTGGGGCTGCTTTGAAACTTCCTGGGTGTCAGTCGCTTGGGCGATTACCTTCTCCAGTCGTTTTCGCCAATCGCTGCCCGGAACAATCTCCACGCTGTCCCTTATAAAACGCTCCTTTTCATAAGGCAGGATCACGTAAGTTTCGCCCTTCATCTCCAACATCACTTCGTGGAAAAGGATGTCAGAGCCGCAGGCTCCGGATGCATAGCCAAAGCCAGCATTCACTTTGCTTAGGCATTGCTGGATAACGTCCTTGACTATCGGCTCGAGCCGGGGCGGGAATCGTGGAATGGTTCGCTCGTCCCGATCGACCATGTGGCCGGCGAAGACCACCACGCTGGGAAATCGAAACAGCTGTTCAATGCGTCCTCCGCCTTCGCCTGGGGCAACGCATTGCATCAACAAACGAGCATTGTGACGGGTAGATTGCAGACTCCCCCAATCTCCGCGTCCCAGCTCCACGGCTTGGCCGTACCAGCTTTCGGCTTCCGGCCATTCTCCTAACAGAAGTGCGGCTTCTCCCAAGGTTGAAACCAGCCAGTAACGCTCCCCATTCGCCTCTCCGAGTCCACGTAATCTTTGCCGGCACTGCTCCCTGACCGGGCGGGCTAAGGCAACCGCATGGTCTCGCTCTCCCAGCAAAAGCGCGAGTGTCGCTGCGTTGATCCCGCTCCAGTAGCCGCCGCTCGTCTCATATCCCTGCTTATAGAATTCATAAGCCCGGCGTAAGTGGTGACTTACCTTGGAGGGATCCTGTTCTTCACGGGCGAGATCTTTGTGCGTGCGGGCGAGCAGGCCGAGAGTTTCCTCATCCCGGTATCCGTCTTGATACAAATCCTCAAGCACCTTGTTTGCCGGCCCAGCCGCACCACTCCGGGCCAGGGCCAGCGCCAGAAGCTGACGCAGACGCAGGTCCTGCGGAAAGGACTTCATGCCTTCAGCGACCACGTCATAGGCCACCAATGGTTCGCCCAGCTTAAGTATTCTTTCGCCAAGCAGCCGGTAGGGCTCCGGATTTACTGCCCAAGCTTCGGCATCATGCGCACGCCACAACCCTTGCAACAAAGCTAGATCTGGTTGCGAACAATCTCTAAGCAGTTGCAATGTGCTGGTGAGTTCGCTCCCTGAAGAAGGAGAAGAAGAAGTCCCTTCCGCCGAAATGCGGGTTGCCGCCGGGGGCTGCAGTGTGTAGCCGATTGCCAACAAGGCCTTGATGGACTCCAAGGCGGTCTGGCGGTCGTATTGCCTTTCTGATTCGGAGAGTTGCTCATAGGGAACCAGGTTGGGATGCTCCTTTCCCCGATCATCCCGGTGCGGTCCGTAGCGCCATCCTTCGGCGATCCGCAGCTTGGCCCAGTTCTCGTGAACGTTCCTGGCGAGCATCTCACTCAATTGGGCGATCTCCGGGGTGAGTGCCAAGCGCAGCGTGTCGATTGGACCCGGTTTGTAATCCAATAGATTGTGCTCCCGATCAGTTTGTCGTCCCACATTTTAATCTAAACCCGGCAGATCCGATTTCCCCTCTCTTATTTGTCCGCCGGATAACATTCGGACACGAGGGCTGTTTGTGGCAGTTGTCTCCATGTCTGACAACTCCCAATACTGGTCTATTCAACGGGGTAGCGAGTTACTTCAAATGCCCCAAACCCCTCCGAGGTGATGTAGACTCCTTACCCTATGCAGAATTCGGCTGGTTTTATTCCTTGGCGGGCTTCTACGAGTGCCTGCGTGAACCATGTCGGCGACCAGGGCTCGTTTTCTCAGCAGTCGGCACAAAGGCTGCAAACCTTGTGACTGAGGTTAGAAGGGAACCGGAAAAAGCAAACCCAGGTTCGAACGTGGCAAAAGCGCCGAGGTTTATGGTCATCGTCTCCCCAATGTAAGGATTGTGATCGGATGGCATCTACTTTTTCTCGATCAGTTCGTTCTCTCGACGCCGACAATTCTCAGCGTTCTTACCTGGGTCTGGCTCTGGCGACCTTGTTGCTAGCGGCCTGGATGATTTGGTTCTTTCTCGCACGAGTGTCGGTTTACGCAGTCACGAACAAAGCTGATTTGGAAGTAGATCGGGCGGCGCATCCAGTTGAATCCGCAGTCAGCGGCCGAGTCGTGGCCACCCATCTTTCGCTCGACCAGGAAGTGAAGGCCGGGGATGTTCTGGTGGAACTTGATTCTGGGGCTCAGCAATTTCAGCTCAGCGAAGAGAAGACGCAACTCGCCGGCGCAAATCCGCAAATCCAATCCCGCGAAGAAGAAATTGCCTCGGAGGAGCAGGCCCTTGCGCAGGATCAGCAAGCGGCAAAGGATGCCCTGGAGGAAGCACGCGCGCACTACCGCGAGGCGGAAGCGGCAGCCCAGTTTGCGCAGGCCGAAGCGGAGCGATTGCGCAAAATGTACAACGCCGGCGTGGTTGCCGAACTGGACCTGAACCGGAGCGTAGCCGATGCCCAGCAGCGCCGCGCCGCGGCCGACAGCCTGCATTACGCGGTCGTGCGTCTGGAAGGAGAACAACGCACGCGGACCAACGAGAGAAAGGCCCATATCGAGCAACTTACAGGCGAGCTTAACAAGTTGCGCGGCGACCGGGCGACCGCCGGCGTGACCATTGAGCGATTGCAAGATGAGGTAGATCGCCGGTGGATTCGCGCCCCGATTGACGGCAAGCTGGGCGAAGTAGCGCCACTGAGGATCGGAGCGGTAGTTCACGAAGGCGAAAAACTCGCGGCCGTGATACCTAAGGGGAAGCTGCGGGTGGTGGCAAACTTTGATCCACCGGCAGCGTTGGGCCGGATTCGGCCCGGCCAGCATGCGCGCCTGCGGCTGGAAGGCTTTCCCTGGGCGCAATACGGAAGCGTCTCTGCCACCATCACTAACGTTGCCAGCGAGATTCGCGATGGCAGCATCCGGGTGGAAATGGCGCTGGATTCCAATTCAGACTCTCGAATTCCTCTGCAACATGGTCTCCCGGGCTCGGTTGAAGTCGAGATCGAGACCCTCTCGCCAGCGAACCTGGTGTTGCGCACAGCGGGGAGTTTGCTCGCTGGCCCTAAGGGCAATTTCGCAAACCTTGGCTCGGTGACGCAGCCATGAATTTAGGCCGACGACGAATATTTGTGCCGGAGGTGGTGCAGACCTCCGCCATGGATTGCGGGCCGGCGGCGCTGAAATGTCTGGCCGAGGGATTCGGCATACCTGTCAGCTACGGGCGTTTGCGTGAAGCCTGCCAGACTGACGTCGACGGCACCTCCATCGACACCATGGAAGAAGTTGCGGTGCAGCTTGGACTGGAGGCCGAACAGATCGTGGCCCCGGCCGATTTCGTGCTGCTTCCGGAAGCCAACCTCTTGCCCGCTATTGCAGTCGTTCTGCGGGCCAGCAAAGTAACTCACTTCGTGGTTGCGTGGCGGAGCCACGGTGCGCTGCTGCAAATCATGGACCCCGCCATCGGCCGTCAATGGGGGGCCAAAGCGCAATTTCTTGCCAGTCTCTATATCCACACGCTTCCGGTTTCCGCTAAGAACTGGAGAGAATGGGCGGAGTCGGAGAAATTCACCCTTCCCGTGCGGCGGAAGTTGGACGATTTGGGGATTTCAGGCAAGGCGGCAAAGCGCCTTGTCGAAACTGCGCTGAACGTTCCCGGTTGGCGGGCTCTAGCCCGTCTGGACGCCGGTACCCGTAGCTTGGGCGCAATTGTGCACTCCGGGGGGTTACGGCGGGGAACGGAAGCTGAGCGAGTGCTCGAACGACTTATTGAACAAGCGAGCCGCGACCCGAAAGAAGGACACGGTGTAATCCCCTCCAACTATTGGTCGGCATGGCCAGCACCGCCGGAGGACGGAGAAGAGCAAGTCTTCTTTAAGGGCGCAGTGTTAGTCCATGTGAAGGGACGCCGTTCGGAATCTGCGACTGCGGAAACAGGAAAGCTTCCACCTGAAGTGGCTGCCGCACTTGCGGAGAAAACGGGGCGACCCGCGGTTGAGCTGGTGCGGATGCTGAAGGCGGATGGATTCCTTGCGCCTGCAGTGCTGGTAACGGCTCTCGGCCTCGCCACTCTCGGAGTGCTGGTCGAGGCGATCTTGTTTCGCAGTTTGCTTGACATGCCGCGAGAATTCGGGGTGCCAGGACAGCGGCTGGGCGTGATGATGGCCCTTCTTGCTTTTCTGACGGCTCTGCTTCTCCTTGAGTTGCCGATCACATCCGGCATCCTGCGCATCGGGAGGCATCTCGAAGCACGCCTCCGCACTACCTTCCTGGAAAAAATTCCCAAGCTCGGGGACCGATACTTTAGTAGCCGGCTGACTTCCGATATGGCCGAACGCAGTCACAGTACCCACCGCATACGGCTATTGCCCGGGTTGGGAGGGCAACTCCTCCGTTCAGTGTTTGAGCTCGTCGCCACGGCTGCCGGAATCATCTGGCTTGATCCGCGACTAGCCTTGCCAACTCTCGTCGCCGCCTCGCTGGCGGCAGGCTTGCCCGCGCTGGTACAACCGGTGCTCACCGAGCGCGACCTGCGAATGCGCAGCCAGAATGGGGCCTTATCACGTTTCTATCTGGACGCTCTGCTCGGCCTTGTTCCCGTGCTCACGCATCGAGCTGAGCGAGCCTTGCGCCGCGAACATGAGAGCTTGCTCGTGGAGTGGGCACACGCAGCATTCGCTCTGGTACGTGCGGCGATTTGGGTCGAAGCGATACAGGAGCTCCTCGGATTTGGTTTGGCCGCCTGGCTGATGCTCGACCACATTAGCCGCGCGGGTGAGACCGGAGGTGCGCTGCTGCTCGTGTATTGGGCGCTCAATCTGCCAGTCCTCGGGGAGGAAATTGTACAGTTTGCACGCCTATATCCCACCTACCGCAACGTCACCCTCCGCCTGCTGGAACCTATTGGCGCCCTCGAAGATAAAAGTGCGGTCCCCGAGTCGGCGGGCGAGGCCCTGGTTGCGAGTGAATCTGAGAGCGTTGAGCGAGCCGACGGAGTCGCCATCGAGATGGCAAACGTCAGTGTGCACGCCGGGGGGCACACCATTCTGGAAGCAATCAACCTGAAGATTGGGCCGGGCGACCACGTAGCCGTTGTTGGAGTCTCGGGGGCGGGCAAATCCAGCCTGCTCGGTTTGCTGCTGGGATGGCATCGGGCAGCAGAGGGCAGCGTACTGGTGGATGGGGCGGTGCTTGAAGGCGTACATCTCGACCACTTGCGGAAGCGGACGGCGTGGATCGACCCGGCCGTGCAACTGTGGAATCGCTCGCTGTTTGCCAACCTTTGTTACGGCAACTCCGACGGTGTGCCGACGGCGGACTTGTTGGAGCAAGCCGAACTGCGCCAGCTCCTGGAAACATTGCCAGACGGTCTGCAGACTGATCTCGGGGAGAGCGGCGGATTGGTTTCGGGCGGTGAGGGCCAACGTGTCCGCTTCGGACGCGCACTGTTGAGACACGGAGTCCGCCTCGCTCTCCTCGATGAACCTTTTCGCGGTCTGGATCGGCATCTACGGCGGGAGTTGCTGGGGCGGGCTCGGCATCACTGGGAAGGCATCACCTTGCTGTGCGTCACCCACGATGTCGGTGAGACCATGGGATTTCCTCGCGTGCTGGTGGCGGAACATGGCCGCATCGTCGAGGACGGCAACCCCGAGGAGCTGGCTCGGCAAGCAAACTCTCGCTATCGAGCGCTCTTGGAAGCTGAGGAGATGGTACGGGAAGGATCCTGGTCGAGCGGCCTATGGCGGCACTTGCGACTGGAAAACGGCCGCCTCGTGGAGGAGTTACCGCGGACATCGGCATGAGGAGACGATTGGATCAAGAAGACACGGCCGCTGTTTTGTGGTCATTGGCTGAGCTCGGCTCCGGCCTCGAAGCCCTGGCGCGTAGAAGCAAGCTCGAGCCCTCAACCGTGCAGGTCCCGCATCCTCCAAGTTCGCTTGCTTCCCTGGACAATTCGGCCTCCAGCCGGGACCCGTTGAGCCAATGGATCGAGTCGGCGGGCAACTGGCTGGGCCTGGAAGCGGAGCCCTCGGTCGTGCCCTATGAAGGCTTGGAAAAACTGTTGGAAAACGCCGGCCCGGCCGTGCTGCAAGTGCCGGGAAATGGACCGCCGAGATTCCTTTTTCTTCTGCCTCGAAGCCTTTTTCCTCGAAGGAGGGGACACATCGCGGTACTTGCTCCCGATTTGCGCACCGTGTCGCTGCGCTTAGACACGGCTCGCACTCTACTCTGTTGCGCGCTGGAAGAGACGGTGGCTCCCGAGGTCGACCGCCTGCTCGATGAGACCGGTATTCCCGAAGCTCGCCGCGGAACTGCTCGGTCGGCGCTTCTACTCGAACGTCTGAGGACCAAGGAAGTTGGCGGATGCTGGCAGCTTCGTCAGTCACCCGGCGCCACTTTCTGGAGCCAGGCGAAACGCGCCGGCTTGCCGCGCCGTTTAGGCGCTCTCCTGGTGGTGCATGCCGCGGAGTATTTCCTGCTGATTACTTCCTGGTGGCTCATCGGACGCGCTGCGCTGTCCGGGCATCTGGACAATGGCTGGCTGCTCGCGTGGGCTCTGATTCTGCTTACGATGGTTCCTTTCCACGTTTTCGGCACTTGGTTGCAAGGCTTTATCGCCATCAACGGTGGACTTCTCTTCAAACAACGGCTGCTGTTCGGCACGCTTCGTCTGAGGCCGGAGGAAATCCGGCACAAGGGTGTGGGTAAGTTTCTGGGCGAGGTCATGGAATCGGAAGCCGTGGAATTGCTGGCGGTGACCGCCGGGTTTCAGGGCCTGACTGCAGCCATCGAATTAATCGCCGCCGAAATCGTCCTCACGCAAGGCGTGAATCGTGCGCTTGAGTTGTTGTTGTTGCCGCTCTGGATCGGAATTACGTTGTTCATGGCACTCCGCTATTTCCGGCGACGGCAGCGATGGACAACGGCACGCCTTTCGATGACCAACGATCTCACCGAACGAATGGTCGGGCACCGCACCCGACTTGCGCAGGAGGCTCGTGAGAAATGGCACCAGGGTGAGGATGAAGAATTGGAGCGTTATCTGGAACTCTCCGAGAGCACGGACGCTGCAGCAGCCCTGCTTACGGCGCTCGCACCGCGCGGCTGGTTGGTTCTTGGGACGTTCGGGTTGACTTGGGCGTTTGTTGCCAGTGAGGGACTCAACATCAGGCTGGCGATTTCCCTGGGCGGCATCTTGCTGGCGTATCGTGCGCTGAAGAGGATTTCGACAGGCCTGGTCATGATGGCCGACGCTGTCATTTCCTGGCAAAAAGTCGCTCCGTTGTTTGAGGCGGCGGCCAGGCGGCAACTGCAGGGCTCTCCCGCCGTCGCTCTCTCCCCCGTCCCTCGCAACGATGCAAGAGACGGCGCGCGGGACAGTGACAATGGAAAAGACCCGGTCATGGAGGCTCACGATCTCGTCTTCCGTTACCAAGACCGTGGCGAGCCCGTACTGAAAGGATGCAGCCTGACTATTCGCCAAGGCGACCGCATTTTGCTGGAAGGGTCGTCGGGTGGAGGGAAATCTACGCTGGCTTCACTTCTTGTCGGTTTGCGTGTTCCGCAATCTGGCCTGCTTTTGCTCGGCGGACTGGACCGGCAAACGATCGGCGACGAAGGCTGGCGTCAACGGATCGTGTCCGCACCCCAGTTTCACGAAAATCATGTGCTGGCCGAGACCTTCGCTTTCAACCTTCTAATGGGGCGCCGCTGGCCGCCGCGCGAAGAGGACATGCGGGAGGCGTCCTTGATCTGTCGTGAACTCGGCCTCGAGGCGCTGCTTGATAAGATGCCGGCGGGAATGCTGCAGATGGTTGGGGAGACAGGCTGGCAACTCTCGCACGGGGAACGGAGCCGCGTTTACATCGCCCGGGCGTTGCTGCAGGGTGCCGAGGTGGTGATTTTCGACGAGAGCTTCGCGGCTCTCGATCCGGAAAATGTACGGCTAGCGCTCGATTGTGTCCTGCGGAGGGCGCGCACTCTGCTGGTGGTTGCACACCCATGAGGAGGGTCCGCGTAATCTAGGTTAGAATTACTTCCCTTCGAGAGATTGCTCCATCAAAAGGTTGATCGTCCAGAGGTTGACGCATGATTGGCAAGACGCTTCGCTCCTATCGAATCGAGTCACAACTCGGTGTCGGCGGAATGGGCGTCGTGTATAAGGCTGTCGACTCCCATCTCGACCGAACGGCTGCGATCAAGGTTCTGGTTGCCTCCGCCGTCAGTGCAGAGCGCGAAAAGCGGTTTGTCCAGGAGGCAAAGGCCGCTTCGTCCCTGAATCACGCGAACATCGTCACCATCTATGACATCGACACCGCCGAGATAGACGGCAAGCCGGTTCGCTACATTGCCATGGAATTCGTGGCCGGCGAAACCCTGGATCACTTAATTGGCCGCAAAGGACTCGGGGTTCGCACGGCATTGAAGTATGGTCGCAGATCGCCGACGCGCTCGCCGCTGCGCACGCGGCCGGAATCGTCCATCGCGATCTTAAGCCCTCGAACGTGATAGTCACGCCTCAAGGGTTGGTCAAGGTTCTCGACTTCGGCCTTGCCAAGCAGAACGATGAGAGCGAACCCGATGCGTTTGCGGACACTGTCCACGGGGACGGCGCTCCCCTCACGGAAGAGGGGACCATCCTCGGCACGGTTGCGTATATGTCTCCCGAGCAGGCCGACGGCAAGAAAGTCGACTCCCGTTCCGACATTTTCTCGTTTGGCTCCATGCTCTACGAAATGGTCACCGGACAGCGTGCCTTCGCAGGCGGATCCAAGCTGTCGTCACTCTCGGCTGTGCTGCACACAGATCCGCAACCTGCTTCGCTCGCGGTCCCCGATGTTCCTCTGGAACTCGACCGGATCATTGCCCGGTGTCTAAAGAAGGATCCGGTGCGGCGATGGCAGAGCATGGCCGACGTGAAGGTCGCTCTGGACGAGTTGCGGGATGAGATGGAATCAAGCAGCGTCGATCGCCGCAAGCCAACGAGTGAGGGCCGAGGTACCGCACCCTCCGCCAAACGGTGGCTCATCGCAGGAGCCTTGAGCGTGCTGCTGATTGGACTTGCTCTCGGTGCCTATTCGGCGCGGAGATTCCTACACTCAGAGCCACTCACCTTCCAACGGCTGACCTTCCGGCGAGGCGACGTAACTGCAGCAAGGTTTGGTCCGGGTGACACGATCGTTTATAGCGCCGCGTGGGACGGCGCTCCGTCAACGCTGTTTTCCACCCAGCCGGGAAATCGTGAAGCCAAGCTCTTGGATCTTCCCACGGGAAGGATTCTATCCATCTCACATGCCGGAGAGATGGCGATTCTATTGGGCAACGATGACATAGGAACATTGGCGCGCGTGCCCCTAAGCGGAGGCGCCCCGCGTGAAATGTTGGAAAATGTCAGCGCTGCGGACTGGAGCCCGAGTGGGGACTCCCTGGCCATCGTGCGAATGAATGCGGGAAAATATCGCCTCGAATATCCGATCGGGACCGTGCTATACGAAACCGAAGTCCGCCCTCCGCTGGAGCCGCGCGTCTCGGTTGACGGCAAACTCGTGGCCTTTTTCGATTTCGATTCGGAAGTTGGAGATTACTCGTTAAGCGTGGTTGGCTCCAACCGGCCGAAGCAAGTGCTCTCCCGGGGATGGCGCGCGGTTGGTTCGTTGGACTGGTCTCCACGGGGCGATGAGATTTGGTTCTCCGCTGGCCATCCGGGCAGCGACCCCGTGCTCTACGCGGTGGATCTTTCGGGCAAACAGCGATTTCTCGCCCAAGCGCCTGGCTGGATCGTGATGCAAGATGCAGCCGCGGATGGTCGCGTGCTGCTGAGCACTGTCAACTCACGACTGGGCATTCGCTATATAGACTTCGACCATTCCACCGAACGCGATCTCGCGTGGTTGGACGCCTCCATGCTCTATGAGATCTCCAGTGACGCGAAGAGGCTGCTCTTTGTGGAGCTCTCTAACGGCGAAGGTCGTAACGCCGCAATCTATCTGCGGAAGACCGATGGATCGGCGGCGGTAAGACTGGGGTATGGCAATCGGCCTTCGCTGTCGCCTGATGGGAAATGGATTGTGTGTATACGCCGCGAAGCCGCTCGCTCGCGCTTGCTATTGCTTCCAACCGGCCCTGGAGAATCCCGCACCCTGAATATTGATGGGGTGTACTTCGAATCGCTCGGATGGTTCCCCGACAGCAAGCGGGTTCTCTTTTCCGGAAATGTGCCCGGGCATCCGGTTCGAACTTGGATGTACGATCTGGAGTCCGACAAAGCCACACCACTGACCGCCGAAGGGACGCGAGGGGGCCAAGTCTCACCGGATGGCCACTGGTTCGTTACCGCCGATGCCCATCAACTGTCCCTTGCGCCGGTTGGCGGTGGAGCGCCTCACAGAATAGCCCAGTTGCAGAATGGAGAGACGGCGGTGCGGTGGAGCGGTGACGGACGGTTTCTTTTTCTGCGCCAGCCGGAGGGAAACGCCATCAAGATTAGCCGGCTCGACGTCGCCACCGGACATAAAGAACCTTGGCGGACCTTGCAAGTTCCCGAACCCGGGGCCTCGTTCTTCGGACCCCTGGCGTTGTCGGCGGACGGAAAGGCATGCGCGTTCTCCTTTCAGCACGATCTCGCCAACCTTTATCTGGTGAAGGGTCTGAAGTGAGAACTTCCAGGATTCAGCACCGGAATAAGCTCTTGCGCAACGCCGTTGGTGCGGCCAAGACGAAGAGATCGCGATCGGGTGTTTTCTTTGGCGATCGCGATCTCACGGATTTGCGTTTCGTGGTTGCGCTTCTGTTTTCATGTCAGTTGGATCTCCACGCGGAATTTCATTAGTCGAGGATCGCGGCGGAGGACTGCCCTGCTTTCAAGCCACTTTGCACTTTCATCGCTTTTCTCCTTTCGCAAGATTTGTCTCAGGTACCAAGAACCCACAAATTTTCGAAATTAGTCGAGAACCGCGACGGTTGACTGTCCTGCCTTGACGTTGCTCTTTATCTTCATGTCTTTTCTCCTTTCACAGATTTGTTTCGCGCCACGTTCACCATGGAGGCCATCAGTCGAGGATCGGCGGCCGAGTGACTGTCCTGCTTTGACGTTGCTCTTTACGTTCATGTCTTTTCTCCTTTGCTGCGATTTCGGACGAGGCACACCTGGCGTTATGCAACCTAAGTGCCAGAGCGTGGCTTGGCGGCAGGGATGACGTGTGAAATTGCAAACAGGAGAGTTAGCCAAGAAAAGCGTGCACATCCAACGGCTAACCGGCGAACTCGACGTACCGCTGGCCTAACAAGTAAGTTGGCAACCTAACATTCTGGTTTGGTGTTTACGCACGCCGCTGGCGCTTCGGGGTGAGCTTCAATGTCCGTATCAGACGGAACAGATGGTTGGGATGGACGCCGAGGATGCCCGCAGCCTCAGTGTAGTTCCCGTCTGCTTGCTCAATCGCCTGCTCGATAAGTTTCTTCTTTGCCTCGCGGATGCCGTCATGGAGGGCCGTAACCGGCTCGCCCGAAGCCGTCGTTTCCTCCAGGATCGAATCCGGCAGATCCTCGGGCAAAATCAATTCACTGGAGCCCAATACGACCGCTCGCTCGATGGCGTTTTCGAGCTCGCGCACGTTGCCGGGCCATGGATAGCGCAGCAGACAGGCTCGCGCCTTGGGAGAGACGCCAACCACGCGCCGATTGACCTTTTCGCTGTAGCGGGCAGTGAAGAAGGCCGCCAGCAGCGGAATATCTTCCGTACGCTCCCTCAAGGGGGGAAGCTCGAACGAGACAACGTTGAGTCGATAATAAAGGTCCTGCCGAAATTTTCCCGTGCGTGAGGCCTCGTTCAAATCAACATTGGTCGCCGCAATCAGCCGGATATCGAGTTTGATGGGGCGCGTGCTCCCCACCCGCTCGAACTCGCGCTCCTGTAAGACGCGCAGCAGCTTGGCCTGAAGCGGCGCAGCCAATTCGCCAACCTCATCCAGGAACACGGTCCCGCCCTCGGCGGTTTCCAGCTTTCCTTTTTTCTGTCCGACAGCACCGGTAAAGGCGCCCTTCTCGTGACCAAAGAGTTCACTCTCCAGCAAGGTGTCCACGATCGCTGCACAATTGATGGCTACGAACGGCCGGTCGGCGCGGCTGCTGTTGCTATGGATGGCGCGAGCTACGAGTTCCTTTCCGGTGCCGCTCTCGCCCCCGATCAAAACCGTGGACTCACGCGCCGCAACCCGGGCGACAAACTGATATACCTCGCGCATGCGCTGGCTTTCGCCGACCATGCTGTGCTGAATGTTGATTTCCTGCTGTAAACGCCGATTCTCATCCCCAAGCCGATCCAGATGGCGCGCATTCTCAATCGCCAGCCCAGCCACGTTGCCCAGCGCCGTGACCAGTTGCAAGAGCTCCGAATCGAAATGGCCGCCTTGCGTGCTGCTATCCAGGTAGAGAGCGCCCAAGAGCTTGTCCTGAACCTCAAGCGGGACAGCCAGTACAGAGCGCACCCGTGGGGCCAGCAGGCTCTCGGCCTCCCGAAATGTCTCGTCGCTGGGAACGTCGTTGCAAAGCACGGCGAGATTCTCTTCGATGACTTGATTCAGAATCGTTTGGCTGACTTGAATCGGCTGATTTGGACCCAGTTGGCGATCCCACCCCATGACGGAAGCGAATCCCCCGGTCCCCACCTCCGTCAGAAGCAGGGCCGCCCGGTCGGCCGAGGAAATTTCGAGAACTGCTTCGAGCACCTTCTGTTGAAGTGCGGCCAGGCCGCGTACGGCGTTAAGACATTTGCTGAAGTTGAGGAGCACGTTTAAATCGCGAAGTGTGCGCTCCGTGACGCCCAACGCGTGCAGGCGTGAAGGCTCCAGGTAAATCGCATCCTGCTTTCGCAGAATCAAGGTGGGTCCGCCGGGCGTCGGAGCTGAATCAATGTGCAGGGGAGCGTTGTCGTCGGCTAGTTCTTTCGACACACCTCGAAAGACCAAAATCGATTTGCCGATCCGGATCTGGTCGCCCTCCACAAGCAGGCGCTCCTTCACCGGCACATGGTTCACGAAAGTACTGTTCCGGCTGTCAAGATCGTGGATCAGGAATCCCTGGCCATCCCGCCGAATCACGCAGTGCCGGCGCGAAACCAGCGAATCAAGGAGGGAAATCTGGTTACATGGCTCGCGGCCAATCGACACCTCATCTTCGGTAAGCGGGAACGTTCGGCCTTCGAGAGGGCCGCTCACCGATTCCAGCCTTGCAGGGCTGGAAGAGACCGTGGGCTGATTGGGGTCCTGCGTCACCCGACGAGTATACCAACCGCCACTTTCGCACGCTCCCTAACATAAATGTGAGGTCAACGACCCTGAAGGTTAGGTCGCTACCGGCTCCATGGATGGTGGAAGCAGGGTGTCAGGAAGAAAACTCCCGCTATCTCCTTTCCTCTGAATACAGACCCTGCCGGTGGCGTCCGTCCGGAGCATTTTGCTCGTTTCGGCACGCCGTTTGCAATGCGTTAGGGTGTGTGACAGCAGGGTTAGTGGAACAAACAAAAATCCGAGAAAGGAGCAATCCGATGAAGGTCAAGACGAACACCAGAGCGGGCAACGCATTGTGGGGCAGCTAATTTGAGGGCCTTATCGAGCATTCAGAACTGTGGTTAGCGGATTTACGGGCAAACAGAAGTTCGAGGAAAGGAGACAATCCGATGAAGGTCAAAACGAACACGAAGGCGGGCAATGTGCTGTGGGGCAGCTAATCTGGGGGGCCTCACCGAGCATCCAGAACCGTGGTTAGCGGATTTACAGCAAACAGAAATTTGAGGAAAGGAGCAATCCAATGAAGGTCAAGACGAACACGAAGGCGGGCAATGTGCTGTGGGGTAGCTAATCTGAGCATATTACGGGGCCACACGAGGACCGCCCCAGAACTTAGGTCGGATTGCGTCACAAGATCTCTGGCAGAAAAGTTAGGGATGCTCCAAGGTTGATGAAGGCGTGGTTGTGGACTGGCCCGCATCAGCTTTTGGAGCATCCCTCGCTTGATGCAACATGGTCACGCACGACTCGACCTTTTCTCACAACAACATCACCACGTCCCGCTCATTCTTTCGGCGCAGATCACCAGATGCCAGGTTGCTTGGTTTCGCACCCCAGCTTGGGTGCGGACCCTAGCGCGGCAAGATCTTCTTCATTTCCGACTCAAGCGCGTCCATCGGGAGCCCAGCCCAGTCTATTATTCTGAAATGTGACCGCAATGCCGAACCCTCCCTCCAAGGCCCCGCTTCGGACGGGCTTCCTCCGGTCCTTTATTCGATGGCTTGTCATCGGCGGGGTGCTTCTTTGGTCGCTTGCCGCCCTGATCCTTGTGGCCGCGCGGTGGATCGACCCACCGACAACGGCGGTGCACATGCAGCGCCGCTTGCAGGCCTGGATTCGCGACACGCCGTATCGCGAACGCTACAAATTCATTCCGCTCAGTCAAATCTCGCTCGATCTGCAGCACGCTGTAATCGCCGCGGAGGATGCGCACTTCTATCAACACCATGGATTCGATTGGCACGAGATCGGAATCGCCGCCGAAGACGACTTGGAAGGCGATCGCACTCGAGGAGCTTCCACCATTACGCAGCAACTCGTAAAAAACCTATTCTTCGGAACGGGCCGCTCTATCCTTCGCAAGGGCGCAGAGGTCACGCTGGTACCGGTAGCCGAATTCGCGCTCGGCAAACAGCGCATTCTGGAGATATACCTCAACGTGGTCGAATGGGGCCCCGGTGTTTATGGTGCAGAGTCTGCGTGTCGTTACTACGACGAAAGCGCAGCCCGGAATATCGACCGGCAACAGGCGGCACGGCTCGCCGCAATTCTGCCGGCTCCCCTGAAGCGACGACCCGAGCGCATGAACAACTACAGCTCGATCATCCTTAAGCGGATGGGGCAAATGGGTTGGTAATCGTGGCTTAAATTTCCCAATGCGGCGACCTCTAACAAAACCTCATTTTCCGGCAACCCGTGAAAGGGTCGAAACATCCCTACGGACGTGGAGGTGTCCGATGGCCGTCGAACTGTTGCCTGAGGGTTTGTGGGGGCTAGTCCAACCGGAACCTATCGCTTGCGGGGTTCCACCTCTTGACATCTTGATAAGGGACCTCGAACGGAAGGCCTCCAGACGGTTCCGCAACGACCAGTTCCCCATTTGTTCCTGGTCTCCATACAACGTGAGGACCTGATTTCCCTGAGACCTCTACCAATTCGTCGATCATGAATGGTGGCTCGACCATTTGAAACTAGGAAAAGTCGCCGGAGCGACAAGGAGGCTCGATCCTCCAACCCGGCCGAAGATCTCTTCGACGTGCTACTTCTCCGACATCGCTCGATCGGGCATCAATCGAGCAGCGCCAAAATTGACGCTGAACCGTTTGCACCACACTGAAACCGCGCGATATTTCGACAGGTCCACTTCGGGATTAAGGGTATAGTTTTGGTCGCCCATATTCCCCTTGATGATCCCTAAATCGATGAAACCCGCGTGCAGCACGCTGGCGCGTCTTTTGCATCGTCGGCGGCAACCATGTAGACGTGCACATCAGGACCGTTTGATGTGCTAAAACCCGTAAAGCGAAGAACACGACTGCCATCTCCCATCCGGTAGATGGTTGCGGTACCTGCCGTTGGGTGCAAGATGCTGTAGAACTGTCCGGAGACAAGAGGTTGCGGCGACGAGCTACCTTGCGCGGCTGGCATGGCTTCATCGACACGCCGATTAACCACGAGCCGTTCGGGCCGGAATGCATACCAAGCGAGAAAAGCCGCGACCGCGGCGATAGGAATCAAAAGTTTCCACTTTTTCATTTCCGCATCTCCTTTATTTCTTTAGCTTTTTCTCGATGCTGAACCCTAGTTTGCCGAGCACTCTTACGGCGCCGGTCTTTCCACCCTCGAAGTCACCAGAGCCAAGCTGTTGCCCCGTGGCGAACTCATAAGCCGCGCCCAAGACTGCCTTAGGCGGGTAACGGCGTTTATCCCAGACCAACTCATAGGTCGTAGTAGGGGCGAAACCATGCTCAGAGAAGAACTGTTCTGGGCCCAGCCGGTCGTACTCGTGTATCGCGCGCAACACGTCACGACGGGTCACGCGATCCCATGCCACCATGTGTTTTTCCTCCCATCTGTCGGAGCGGGAATACGCTCCGCTCCTTTCGCGAATGCGGGCCTCAAGCAGAAAGGAACTGCTTGACGAGAACTGCGGTGTCGTCAGGATTCTCTTCCGGAAAGAAGTGTCCGCCCTTCATCGCCTGTCCGTGCGCGCGTGGCGCCCATTGCCGCCAAATGCCCAGCGGGCCGCCGTCTTTCGCATAGAAAGTATCGAGTGGACCACCCTCCGCCCATAGATGCAGCATGGGCATTCGATTCGCCTTGCACGCTTCCTTATCCGCACGATCGTGTTCGACATCAATCGTCGCTGCCGCTCGATACTCCTCGCAGATTCCATGAACGCGAGCCGGGTCGCGATAAGTTGAAACGTATTCTTCGAGAATCTCTGGGCCGAACGAACCTTGGCCGAAGGGATTATGGAATACGGCCTCGGGCGCACCGAGCAGATAACTCTCCGGGAGCGGTTCCTTCTGTGAGAGCAAAATCCAAGGCCAATAAGTCTGAGCGAAGCGCGCATCAGACCGGCTCCATGCTTCGAGAATCGGAATCACGTCGAATACAGCGAGTCGCTCCACGTTCTTCGGATGATCCAAGGCCAGGCGATAGCAGACGCGTCCTCCGCGGTCGTGACCGATCAGCGTGAAGGTCGGGAAGCCGAGCTTGTCCATCACTTCCACCAGTTCCTTCGCCATTGCGCGCTTGGAATAAGGAAAGTGATCGTCGGTAGATGCGGGTATTCCACTTCGCCGTAGGCGCGCAGATCTACGCAAATCACGGTGTGATTCTCCGCCAGCTTGGGCGCGAGGAATCGCCACATCAGGCTGGTGCGCGGGAAGCCGTGCACCATGAGAATGGCCGGTCCTTTTCCATAGCGGCGCACGAAAATCGTGTTTCCTGAAACTTCGACTTGAGAAGTTTCGAAAGAATCTTGGCGAGCTATACTTGCCTCCAGTTTTGTGATCGTGCCGGGTCGGTGAAAGAGTTCTCCAGCATTACACCGAAAGATGCGGCTGTGAGACCGCCAAGAAAAGTACGACGCTCCATTGCTTATCCTCGTTGGTCATAGATGCTCTTGATCTCGCCGCCGTCCATGCGCACGGAAGAGCCCGTCATCCACTTCGCTGCCGGGGATACCAGAGTAAGCCATTAGATCGGCAATCTCCTCCGGCTTTCCCAAGCGGGAAATGCCAGTCTGCTCGGGGAATTTCTTGATTGCCTCTTCGACTGTGAGATTGTGGGCAGGCGCCCAACTTTCAAAGAAAGCTCGCCGCCGTCCTGTCATCACCGCTCCGGGCGATACGCTGTTGACCTGCACTCCATCTTTGATTCCTTGTTCTGCGAATGCCTTGGCGAGAGCGTTAATGGCTGCATTGATCGCCGCGACTGCTGCATATCCGGGCTTGGGGTCGAAGGCGGCGCTTCCGGACATGAACACGACCGATCCATTCGAGGCCTTCAAAGCGTCCCAAGCCTCTATGGTCAAGCGGCGCGCGCCGTGGAGCTTGAGAGCCATGCCGTCGTCCCACTGCGCGTCGGTCATCTGGAACAAATCGATTTGCGGCACCGCGCCCGCAATGTTGAGCAGCGCATCGATTCTGCCAAAGCGTTCGAGGGTTCCTTCGATGATGCTCTTTGCCGATTGTGGTTGACGCAGGTCGAGAGCAAAGGCCATTGCTTCAGCCCCAAGAGACCTTACCTCGGCCGCTAGCTGTTTCCAGATTGTCCTTATCCCTTGCCACCAGCACAATGGCCGAGAAATCGCGAGCGAGCCGGATGGCTGTGGCTCGGCCTATGCCCTGACTTGCGCCGGTGATGATGGCGACAGATTTTGTATTGCCCATGTCCCTGCCTCTTCCAATAAGAAATTGAGGGTTCGTTTCGGCAAGAAGCTAGGACGAGAGGGTCTCACGCGCCGCTTCCAGGATTATGTTGATCACAAGATTTGGCTCCGTGTACATCGGGCTGTGGTCCACATGATGCGAATGAACCTTCGCCCGCATGCGATCGGCCATGAAATGCTGCGTCTTCGGGATTGATCATGCGATCCTCTTCGGCAATCAGGAACCACGACGGCTTTGTTTTCCAAGTCGGCGTTGGGGCTGGTTCTTGAATGCACTGAACCGCGATTGGCCGTTGCACGGCAGTTGCAATGCTTGTCTGTTCGGCAGAAGCCTTGTGGGCAACCGCGCTTTGAAACCCACCGTCCGGGATCCAAATAAAGCCATGGGAATCGGGAGCCAACTTGGGCGATTCCGGGGGCTTTGGGTCGCGATAGAAAACCTTGGCCACGGTCTCACCCTCATCCGGCGCGAGCGCCGCGATATAGACCAGAGACTTGACTCGGTCTTCCCGCACGGCGGCGATCACGGCGCCAGAGTAGGCGTGTCCCACCAGGACGACTGGGCCGCTGGTCCGCTCCAGTGCCTGACTCAAAGCGGTAGAGTCGTTGGTTAAGGACGTCATCGGGATCGGCGCGCAGATGACGTGAAGACCGCGCCGTTCCAAAGGCAGAATGACGTTGCGCCAACACGAGCCGTCGGCCCATGCCCCGTGCACCAAAATTATGGTTGAGTTCGGAGGAAATCCACTTGTCTTGGAAGCCTGCGAGTTCGCGGCAGCCTGTGCGGTGTTTTGCGCTCGCGCAAATTGAGTGAGGGAGCCATCGAGAGCAACACCTAAGGATGCGGCTGTGAGCGCGCCAAGAAATCTTCGACGTTCCATATTCTCCTCGTTCCAATTAGCTTCTGCCAGGAAATGGGCAAAAGCTATTCGTCGTTAAGCCGTTCGTTCTGCTTTCAGCCGGCCGACGCCATTCGCGACGAAGAAGGTTTTCATCGCGGCCGCGATTTCTACCACGTGTGTCTCAATCGCAAAGTGTCCGGTATCGAGGAATTGCACCTCCGCGCTCGGCAGGTCCTTTTGAAAGGCCTTTGCTCCCGCAGGAATGAAGAAAGGATCGTTCCTGCCCCAGATCGCAAGCAAAGGCGGCTTGGACCTGCGGAAATATTCCTGGAATTTCGGATAAAGCTTCACGTTCGACGCATAATCCAGAAACAAATCGAGCTGAATCTCT
This sequence comes from uncultured Acidobacteriaceae bacterium, assembly GCA_963760175.1. Lineage (GTDB taxonomy): Bacteria > Acidobacteriota > Terriglobia > Terriglobales > Acidobacteriaceae > Acidiflorens. The sequence goes on along the minus strand of CAVXBU010000014.1, from coordinate 1,378 downwards.
TTGTTCCCTGGACGTTCGAGCAGAGCCGTGTCCAACGTGTATGACTCAGGCGGAACAGCCTCCGGATTCGCCACGCCGTGGGTATACTGCCAGCGCGTTCCTCCCGCTGTCAGAACTGTTTGGCGAAGTATGTCCCTGTTTTCTGCTGTTGGCTCGGCCCAATACTTTCGGATCGGGCCCCAGGCATCGCCAAGGCCTTCTTCGTAGGCGTTCCCGTTCTGCGAAACGATCGCTGTAATCCGCTCGGGGTGAGCCATCGCCAAACGGAAACCAGTCGGAGCGCCATAGTCGAACACATAGATTGCGTAGCGGTCGATCTTGAGTGCCTGTGTGAAGGCATCGATCGTGAGCGCCAATCGATCGAACGTGTACGAATATTGGCGCTCCGGCGGCACCTCGGTGAATCCGAAACCCGGAAGGTCAGGCGCGATCACGCGGTAGTCATTGGCCAGGCGCGGAATGAGTTCGCGAAACATGAAAGATGAGGACGGGAATCCGTGCAGTAAAAGAACAACGGGCGCGGTTACGTCGCCAGCCTCGCGATAAAACACCTGGACGCCATCGGCTTCGATCTTATGGATGGAGATAGGAGACACGCCATCGGCTCGTTCCGGTTCTGCGGCGCTGCGGTGTGTGGGTTTCAGCGAAATTGCTTTATTCACAAGATTGCTCCTCAGTCCAGGATCATTTGCTGCTTGAAGGTTCGCCGGTAAGCGCCTTGCTAGCCGGGGCGGTTGCCGTCAACCAGCGAATAGTGTCTAAAAGGCATCAAGTTTTGCTGGCGATGAATTTGCCCGCCGGCCCCAGTTGAGCACTGGAATTGCCAAACTCAGAAATTCGGCCAATCGCTCAATCTGCCGCAGACGCAGCACATTAGGAGGACAAACCGCTGGGCGGATCGGGGAGAGTGACAAAATGTATGACGGGTCTCCGCCGCTGACGGATTTCCGTCGGATCCACTGCAACTTCTAGGGGCTTGCTGAACGGCTTGGAAAGTCAGTTGTCGCCAACCGCACCGTTGCCGCTGCGCTCCTGCGGGACCGCGGCGGGCCGGCGAATGCGAAGCTTCTTCATCCTGTAGGCCAACGAGGTTCGCTTCATCCCTAAACGCGCAGCCGCGCCACTAATCACCCAATTGCTTGCTTCTAGCACCCGAAGGATGTGATCGCGCTCTACCTCCGCGAGACCATTTATTGGGACATTGGATCTCGTATTGGGCCGGAGTGGCTCCAGTTCGGAGGTGGGCGCACGTAATACCGACTGCGGCGAGAGAATCACAGCGCGTTCAATGAAGTTCTGCAATTCACGGACGTTTCCGGGCCATTGGTATCGCACCAACGCATCCATCGTATCCGGAGGGATTACGTCAATTCGTTTG
>CAVXBU010000013.1:0-21637 GCA_963760175.1 uncultured Acidobacteriaceae bacterium | reverse complement strand
GTAAGCGCTCAGCAATACTCAAGTGCAAAATTTTTCTCGAAAAGGGGAGAGCCCATCTCCCCTTTTTCTTTTATACGGTTGGTGCGCGGGAGAACGTGCAACGGATAACTGGGACTGTTTACGTTGAAGTAACAGAAGAATGTGTTGGCGGGAGAACGTGTTGGCGAGGGGAACCGCCCTCAAGTCTCACATAGACGAAGACTTTGCCACCAACTCCTCGATTCGCCCTCTTTAATGGAAGAAACGTATCTCCGGATTCCCCGGAATCATCGCCCCGGCGACGATTACTAAGACGATCACAACCGCAAGTTCCATGGCGCCCCTCACACTATTTTCCCAAGCAATCAAACGGCCAATATTTTTAAGGACAGCCCTCAGCTTACATCGAGCCGCATACTAGTCAAATGACTCAAGTGTGAACCAACCCTTAGACGCCCTCTCGCTCCTCCACCGTCGCCCCCACATAAAATTTGTCTGACCCTTGGCGTAACCAAATCTTGCAATGGCCGTAACGTCAGGCGGCCTTCACGGAAACTTGCTCCTGGCTGGCGCAGCGATTGAGTCGCTGCGATAAATCAGTTTTCCCGATGCGCCTTCACCCCGATAAGCTCAAACTTCCAAGCGATCCCTTCTTGCCTTCTGCGTCTAAAATAATTCGGATTAGCCCCCCACATCGCCATCCCCGAACACCTCAGCCGTAAAACCCTCAATCGTCGCCGACCTTCGCCAGGAGTCCAACGGCAAGCCTGCTTTGCGGCAGGTTTGCTCCAGAAATGTCTCTCGGCCCCACCCATGTTCCACGGCAACCTGCGGCAACAACAATCCCCGGCGCCCCTCCTCCGAAATCAGCAACCCATGGCGTCCTATTTCCACCGCCTCAGGATGAATCGAAAAAAGGCGCGAGAGCACACTCAACGAAATCTTCAGACTAAGAGCTTCGTCTTTCGTCACCGGCGGAAAGCGGGAGTCTTCAAAAGCGGCGGCCCGCGCCGTCTCAGCTACAGCCCGATACAAGGGAGCCACGGGTGTCGGCATAGCCGACGCATCCCCGAAGTTCGAAACCACCGGCTACACCTCTTGGTACATAAAGCGTGGTAAAGACGCCTCGCGGCTCCAACAACTCCGTCGGAAGCGCCCACGCATCGGGCCCCTGTCGCCCTTCCAGATACGAATTAATCGCCTCGTGCCCCACGCGCAACAGAATCTGGCGCTGATCCGCCGGAATTTCCCGCGACGGCAATTCCCGCGCGGGCAAATTTTCAGACCGCTCTTTTTCGGACGGCTCTTGAGACGGCTTTTCAAACAGTTTGGGCATCGCGTTTTCTCCGCCGGGCAAGGACGAAGGACCGGCGTCGCCGCTTCTCTGATTTGCGGTCGATTCGCGACCAGAATGCGACGAAGTAGTCGAGCGCGGAAACCAGCGAGAGCAGAACCATGAACCATATGGCCAGCCACGCAATCCAATAGACCGGGAAAAATATAAATGCCGAACAACGGCCACTCGTGCCAGCGCCGGGCCAGAATCACCGCCACCACGGAAATAATCTGCACCAGCATCTTAAATTTACCGAGTTCGCTGGCTTGAATCGTAAAACCTTCCGACGCCGCAATCGAGCGTAATCCGCTGACCAGAAATTCGCGCCCGATAACAACCGTAGCCATCCATGCCGGAACCAGTGCCGGATTGAACTGCACCAGCGTGATGAAAGCTGCGGCCACCAGCAGCTTATCTGCTAGCGGATCAAGCAGCATCCCCATCGTAGTGATCTGCCCGCGCTTGCGCGCAAGATAGCCGTCAATGCCGTCAGTGATCGAAGCCAGAATAAAAACTGTGGAAGCCAGAATCTCCCGCTCGCCGTTTTGCTCGGTAAAAAATCGCGGAGTGCAAAGAATCCATATCAGAAGTGGAATCGCAGCGATGCGTGTAAGCGTGATGTAGTTAGGAAGATTCACGCGATGACTGAACCGAGGCCGCGACGGGCGTACATTGTGATTATCCTCCACATCCGAGGCCAAGGCAACGGACGAAAGGGACCAATAGTTGCCTAATGGGCTGGCTTATACCCGGCTGCCTTCGCTTCCGCCTCAGTCATGAACTTCCCGGACTTCGTCTTGCCATACCAGCGCCCGCTCTTGTGGTATACGCCACTCTCCGTGTTCACCCACACCTTGCCGCTTGCCTTCGCGGCAGCGATCTCCTGGGCGGAAGCCGCGCCACCAGACTTCGACGCAGTCTTAGCCGCAGCCGCGTTGCCCGAAGATGGCTGCGGAGCCGGAGCAGTCGCAGTTGGGCTGGTGGGATCAGCGGGTTGCGATGTCTTCGAGCTGGCGCCGCTCGAAGTCGATTGCGTCCTCGCCAAAACCGGAGAGATCGCAACCGCAAGCGTCACGCAGAAAGCAACCATCCATAATTCAATTCTCCTCGCAAAGAAGTTCATCGCACCCTCCAGTCGCCTCGTTGCACGATGGAGCGCCGGGCGTCCCCGACCGGCCACCCCAGCTCTACGCGTAAATTCCGCGCTGCCGAATCGTATAGGCCGCGCGATCGATTGCCAGCATATACGCCGCTATTCGGTTGCTGACGCCGTGCTGTACTTTGCATATTGCAACACGTCATTAAGCTATCGATCATGATCTCTGTCTAATCCTGGTTTCCCTCCCTTCCTCCGTCCAGAAGTAACCCATGCGGGTCCTGAACCCACTCAAAGTAACTAGTGGTAACGCCGCCGGCGTTCGCCAGAATGTCGGGAACAACAAAGACACTCTTCTCCTGCAGGAATGTCGTCCGCGACCGTGGTTGTCGGCCCGTTCGCGCCCTCGATGAGAATCCTCCACTGAATCCGTTCGGCATTCTTGCTGGTGATGACCATTCTCCGTCGCCGCCGGGATCAGCACGTCGGAATCCATCGTCAGCAGCTCCGTCTGCATTGTCCGCTGCCTCAGCGCCTCGGAAACCGTGGATTGTGCCATGCCGCCGCCTTCCACTCCAACAGTTGCTTTTGATGTCCATCCCCTTCGCATTGAACAGCGCACCGTCATTCGCCCGATGCCGTGTCTTGTATACCTTCCTCCCAAGCAGGCGAGCTTCGCTGAGTTGAGCCCACATTCCGGAAGCCTTGCACAATCATCTTGTTGACTCCGGCGCCAAATGTTCAGATGCCTCAGCGCCTGATCGGTCACCAGCTCACGCCGCGTCCCGTGGCCTCTCGCCGTCCGCGCGAGCCGCCCAGGCTCACCGGTTTGCCCGTCACCACGCTCGTCACCGTCTGGCGCATGTGCATGGAGTAGGTGTCCATGATCCACGCCATCGTCTGTTCGTTCGTGTTCATGTCCGGCGCGGGAACATCCTTCTCCGGCCGATGAACTCGATCAGCTCCGCCGTATATCGCCGCGTCAGCCGCTCCAGCTCGCCCTGGCTACATCGTCTTCGGATCGCAGATCACGCCACCTTTCGCTCCGCCGAAGGGAATATTCACCACCGCGCACTTCCACGTCATCCAGCTCGCCAGCGCGCGCACCTCATCCAGGCTCACATCAGGCGAGTAGCGGATACCACCCTTGCACGGCCCGCGCGAGGCAGAGTGCTGCACCCGATAGCCGGTAAACACCTAATTGTTCCGTCATCCATCTGCACCGGAATATGCACTATAATCTCGCGCACCGGCTGGTCTGTAGAATCTTCCACAGCCCCTTGTCTAGGTTGAGCTTCTGCGCGGCCAACTCAAAGCGCGCCGCCTGCGCCTCCCAGGGATTGGTTTCCTGCTCCAGGTCAATCGTCTTCATAAAAGTCTCCACAAAATTCTGCCTGCCCGCCTGGCTCAGATCAGCGGCCAAGCCTCGCAAAGTATATGGCTGCCCGCGAGGCTAGGCAAGCCAAGGGAGTGCCGAAAAGGGAACGCGTATTCACGAGCCACTTACATCCGCAGACTCTTCGAAGCCATTCATCGTGAAACCCGCTCGAAGCCATCGATCTGCAAAAATCGCCGCCAGCAATCGCCGCGAAAGGAAGATCGGGATGATCCTCGCTCCGTCCCGCTCGCTCCGCATACAAATTCGTGCGATCCTAATCGCTGTCGCCCAACACCGCTGCAGACTTGTCGCAGATATAACTGCAGCAAGATAGAAATGACGCGTCCCGACTACAAAGAATTCGCCCGGCTGTCGCGCGAAGCTACACTGGTTCCCGTGGTGAAGTCGATCTCCGCCGACCTCCTAACGCCAGTCTCCGCCTTTCTAGCCGTTGCCGAAGGCGAGCCTGATGCCTTCCTGCTCGAGTCAGTCGAGGGCGGAGAAAAAATCGGACGCTATACGTTTCTAGGCGTCCGCCCATTCCTTCGCTTGGAATCCCGCGGAGCCGAAATCAAAATCGAGCGAGGCCGCCAACTCGAGCAACGCACCGGAAATGTCTTCGAAGTAATCAAGGAACTTCTCCAGCAGCATCGCCCCGCCGCAATCGAAGGCCTGCCGCCATTCACCGCTGGCGCCGTAGGCTATTGCGCCTACGACATCGTGCGTCGCCTCGAAAATATCGGAAGCCACGCCGCCAATGACCTCGACGTCCCCGACTGCATCCTGATGTTCTTCGACCGTGTTCTCGCCTTCGACCACCTGCGCCACCAGATCCATATAGTCGCGTCGGCCGACGTCAGCCGCGAAGCGCCCAGAGTCCGCCTACAGCCGAGCCCTGAGAGACATCGAGCGCATCGAGAAAAAACTAGCCGCCGGATGGAAGCCCTCCCACTGGAACAAAGCAAAGTCAAAGTCGCCGAAGTCGAAGCTGACAGTGCACGCGCGCACGCACGAAGTCAAAGTTTCTCGAAAGCGTCAAGCCAAGCCAAGGAGTACATAGCCGCCGGCGACATCTTCCAGGTAGTCCTGTCGCAGCGCTGGGACTTCGAGCCCGAAGTCGCTCCCCTCGACCTCTACCGTGCTCTACGCACCGTGAATCCGTCGCCCTATATGTATTTCCTGCGCTTCGGCAGGCGAATGCCAAAAAAATACTGCGAAAGAACGTTCGAAGCGCAGATCCATGTCCTGGGCTCATCTCCCGAAATGCTAGTGCGAGCCGCCGGCGGAGGCCGAAGGCTCGAATACCGTCCCATCGCCGGAACCCATCCTCGCGGCCGCGACGAAGCCGAAGACGCCGCTCTGGAAAAGAAAATGTTGTCCGATGAAAAAGAGACGCGCCGAGCACGTAATGCTCGTCGACCTCGGCCGCAACGATCTAGGCCGTGTCAGCGACTACGGCTCTGTAAAAGTCCGCAACCTGATGTATGTCGAGCGCTACTCCCATGTGATGCACCTGGTCTCAGCGCTCGAAGGCCGACTGCGTCCCGAGCTGAGCGCCATGGACGCCTTCGCCGCCTGCTTCCCCGCCGGAACGTCTGAGCGGCGCGCCAAAAGTACGAGCCATGCAGATCATCGAAGAGCTCGAGCCCACACGCCGCGGAGTCTACGGCGGCTCAGTCCTCTACGCCGACTTCGCCGGCAACCTCGACTCCTGCATAGCCATCCGAACTCTGCTGATGAAAGGCAAGAAAGCCTACCTGCAAGCCGGAGCCGGAATCGTAGCCGACTCCGATCCGCAGAGTGAGTTCGAAGAATCCGAAAACAAAGCGAGAGCCGTTCTCCGCGCGGTGGAAATGGCGAGACGCGTATAAGGCGGACAACTCCCGTCTCCGTCTTTTACGCTCAATATAATCGAAGCTGAATAATCGCAGCCAACAACGACGAAAAGTTCTCCCTTGATCGCATCTTAAATTTTTCTGGTTCTCCGCTCGTTCTAAGCGTGTAAATTTTTCGTCACAATGATCTTGTGACGGCCATCACATCCTTTAACACTGTGTTCCACGTAAAGTGGAAATCGATTGCCGCGTTTTAAGACTTAGCATCAGATTCTTAAACTAAAGTACAGCAGGATGATCTAAGTCCTTATTTTTCACGATTTTGCTTATAGCTCGTTTGATTTCCAGATTTTGCAGGTAAATCCCTGATGCCAATAGGTCAGGATAGGGGATAGGGGGTAGGGGTGGGGGGTACCTGAGATTCGAATAATCTAAAGGCGCTTGGGGCCACCCGGCGTCGACTCAAATCGGCAGACGACGATCGGAACCCCGCTGGCTGGTTTGCCGAAGGAAGTTAGCCACTAATTTTTTTCCTTCATCCGTCAACACGCTCTCAGGATGGAACTGAACCCCTTCAACGGGAAAATCCTTGTGTCGCAAACCCATAATCACGCGAGTTCCATCGCGATCGCGCGTCCAGGCGCTGACCTCAAGATCTGCAGGCAAGTCCCTCTCTCAGCAACGATCAGCGAATGGTAACGAGTAGCACTCATGGGTGAAGGCAGCCCAAGAAAAACGGTCTTCCCATCGTGCTCAACCTGACTGGTCTTGCCATGCATAAGATTTTTAGCGCGAACAACTTGCCCTCCAAAAGCCGCGCCAATCGCCTGATGTCCCAGGCAAACGCCCAGCAGCGGAATCTTTCCCGCGAAATGACGAATCAGGTCGATGCTGATCCCCGCTTCCTGCGGAGTGCAAGGTCCCGGAGAAATTAGGATCCGTTCTGGATGCATCGCCTCAATCTCGCCCAGAGTCACCTCATTATTGCGCCGAACCTCAACCCGCGAGCCCAGTTCGCCAAAATACTGGACAAGGTTGTAAGTAAAGGAATCGTAGTTGTCGAGAACAAAGACCACCAATTGATTGTAGCCGTTAAGATGCCGCGTTTAAGCCACAGGCAAGGTCACTAGGCAAATTTCTGCAACCGTAAAAATCTCGTTTTAAGCTGCTTCTTGACAGGTTAGCCGCTAATTGCCATGCTTACAGGCGATATTGGCCGATCTTTGAACCGAAAACTTTGAAACCCTTCCTTTGAGGAGGTTCGATGGCAGAAGCGCAACTGGAAAATGACAAAAGGGCCACGCGAAGGTTCGCGCTGCGCTTGCCCGTCAGCGTTCGCTATGGCGAGCAAGAGCGAGCCGCGCAAACCCGCGATGTCAGCGCGCGCGGCATCTGCTTCTACATCGATTCCAACATCCAGAACGATTCCCCCATTGATTTCACCCTCACTCTGCCGCCGGAAATCACTCTGACCGAAAGCATACGGGTGCGCTGCAAAGGCCATGTAGTACGCGTTGAAAGCGGCAATGCCACTGGCAATTTGGCAGTCGCCGCCGTTATCGATGAGTACGAATTCCTGGCCGACAGCTGATCGCGTTCCCTCAGAATTTTATCGAGCGAGCTTCAAAACGAAACGGACTTGCCCTAAAGCATGCAGCACCACTGTGCGTTCGCCGCCTCGGTCGTAAACACTTTTGCCGACTGAGACAAAGGTACTACTAACATTTTTTAGTGTCTTTTTTTCCAGAAGCGCCGAGTGGTATGGTTGCTACAAACACTCGGTGCTTTCGGTGAATTACCAGACTCCAGTTTTCCGTGAACAAGGCTCCTGTCAGCCGCTTTACCGCTTCGGTCCGCGTTCCGTTTTGTTCCTGATACTCGCCGTCTCACCAACCCTCACATTCGGCCTTCGCTCCCAGCCAACGACCAGAACCGAATCGGCCAAGACCGAAGCAACAACAACAATAACGACAACGACAACAAAGACCGACTCCGAGTCCGCTTCAGGTACGACCGCAGCAATTATGAGTCTACGGATTGTGCAGGAAAAAGACGGTCCGGCGGTTGAGATTCTTTCGACGAAGCCGCTGGTTCCCACGATTCAGGCGATCAGCGATCCGGATCGGTTTGGTCATCGATCTGCCTAACGCGCGGCTGGACACGCAACCGAAGCGGATCAGCGTGCAAGCCGATCAGATCAGCACGCTGCGCGCCGACCAGTTTCAAGCAGAATCCGCCGGTGGCACGCGTGGTGGTGGATCTGCTTGCGCCGCGCGCCTACACCTGGGACGCTGCAGGAAACCGCCTGGTCGTGCATCTCGGAAAAGATCCCAACCAGGCGCAGCAGTTCACCGTTTCAGTCGCCCGCGGTTGTCAGCCTGACGCCCGCGCCGCAACCGGTGGTAGCCTGCGGTGCGCGCGGCCGGCCCGCTGACGCTGTCGCTGACAATAACGGAGGCGCGGGTTCGGCGATTACGGCCGGACCCGATACTGCCGTGCTCCGCCTGTCGAGTGGCGGCGAGGTGCACGTCTGCCCGGGGACGACCGTATCGGTGACTCCGTCTGCAGAACCGGCATAATCTGATGCTCAGCATGAACACGGGGGCACTGGAAGCGCACCTCGCTCTCGACGCTTCTTCGGACTCGGTGATGACGCCGGACTTCCGCATCCTGCTGGCGGGACCGGGGGAATTTCACTATCGCCATCAGCGCCGACAATCGAGGACAACACCTGCGTGCGCGCACTGCCCGGCAACACGGCGGCGGCCGATTGTTTCCGAACTGCTCGGCGATCGCACCTATCAGGTCAAGGCAACCGATCAGCTGGTATTTCGTGCCGGGCAACTCGATCGCGTGGATATGGCGGTGCCGATCGAGTGCGGATGTCCGCCATCCGCGGGACAGCTCCGCTGCTGTGCGACAAACGATCTGGCCGCGCAGAGAAAGGCAGAGAGCGTAATGCCGCCGGTAAACGCGGGCACAGCGGTGGCGGAGACGACCATCGCGGGAGAATGCTCCCGTGATGCCGGCGACGGCCGCTCCACGTGATACGTGCCGACGCAGTCGAACGGAGTTCATGTGCAGGTAGACGGCGCCGTTGGTGTTCCACGCGACTGGTCCAGCGCCTGCGCCGGTCGAGGATGTGCGCGCCCTGCCTCCCGATTCGCGTCCGCAATCAGCACCCGCTTCGGCCGCTCCGCTTCGCTCCGGCTGCGAACGAAAAGCCGAAACCGGCTGGCACGGAGACGGCTTCGGCGAATCAGGCCTCGAAGCGCGGGTTCTTCAAAAAAGTTGGCGGATTCTTTGCCTCGCTCTTCCACTAGACTGCGTACCGCTCAACCTTCGTTCCGCTGATCCGCCTGGTGCGTTGCGTCGCCGGGCAAACGTTTCTGCCGCCGATTGCATCTATCTAGCTAGATCTTACTTCGTGCCGCACGTTCACGTTTCGGATCGCACGCTCGAACCGCATGCTACAGGTTGCACATGCAGGTCGCACACAAGGAGAACGAAATAATGCGAAGACTGTCGATTACTTGTCTTGTTATTGGCGATGCTCGGCCGGCGTCGGCCTGGGCGCAGATTCCGACCAAGGGAAATGTGTTCTTCGGTTACTCCTATGACCGCACTTCTATCGTCTCGAACGACACAGCAAATCTGAATGGATGGGAGGCGACGCTGGAAGGCAAACTCCTACCGTGGGTTGGCCTGGTGGCCGATGTCGATGGGCATTATGGCAGCCACACCTACGATTGCCCCGGGGTCGGATGCCCTCTGGGCGTTAACGTCGCCGCGCACAACGTCCTCTTTGGTCCGAGAGTGTCGGTGCAGGTCAAGCGCTTCCGTCCCTTTGCGAGAGTTTCTGGTGGGCGTGGGGCACATCAGCCGGAGCAACGGAATTTCCGACTCGGATACTTCGTTTGCCGATGGTGTGGGCGGAGGACTGGATTATCGAATCGTCGGGCCGGTAACGTTCCGCGGACAGCTCGATTGGATCAACACTCGCTTCTATGGCCAGGGCCAGAATGGCGTGCGGTTCTCGACCGGCGTCGCGGTGCACTTCTAGCAGCGCATAGGGACAGCCGACCTCGGCTGTCCACGCGAGCGCTAGCTCGCGTGCGATTTCGTTGCCGGATATTGAGTTGGGCGGGGCTTTCGCCCCGCTGGACAGCACGAGGTCGGCTGTCCCGTACGACAAGGCTTAGTCCCTAGGCAAGTTGAACGGCCTGCGGTTGCGGTCTCGTTAGCTGTGCGCTCCGCGCATTGCTCCAGGATTACGGGTACTTCGAACAGCGCTCGATTGGAGTATTCGTCTGACCTTCCGGCGGAATTCATTGAACGTCGCGCTCTGGCAGCAAGCGCTGGACGGCGGGCGCAATTTTCTTGAAGCTGGGCACGACGATCCCGTAACCCTTCTCCGTCACCCATTCGGCGTTGTAGCGCTCTTGCGGGAGGGTTCGGGAATTGCATTCCACGATTACGGGCAAGTGGAACTGCAGCGCCTCGCTGATCGAGCCCGGACCCGGTTTCCCAATAAAGAAATCGGCCAAGGCCATGTAGTATTCGACGTTCTGAGTAAATCCAACCACGAGCGATTGGCTTTCTGGTCGGCAGGCTTCTTGAGCTCAGCGGCGAGCTTCTGGTTGTGCCCGCAAATCAGGATTAACTGGACGCCGCTGCCGGATTCGTTGAGCTTCCTGGTGATGTCGACCATCACCTGGGAGCCGTGGCCTCCGAAGAGCACGATGCCGGTCGGAGCAATCGGGCTCCAATCCAAGTCGTTCTCCTTTCAGCGGCGCGATCGACGGTTGTCTTTTCGTAGAACTTCGGCTTCAAGATCATTCCCGATGTCAGGAAGATATGATCGGCGCGGTTGGCCCATGGTTAAGTGCCTGCTGGCGGGCGCGTTCCGTGCCGGCGATGATGTATTCCGACTCGCGCTCAATCCAGAAGTGCGGCGGGTAATCCGCCAAATCGGTGATCAGGGTGACGAAGGGTGTTCTGGCGCCAAGAGTTCTTGTATCAATCGCTGCGAAGGCTCTCGGCGATCTCGCGATTGAAGTGCGGAACTCACAGAGAGCACCAGGTCCGGCGGATGTTGCGCCCAGTAAGCTCGAAGGAGCTTCACGATTGGGGAATGGTAGATACGGATCGTCCCCTGCAGACACGAGCAGGAGTTGCGGCGTAGAAGCGCGTCCAGCCTTTGCGCGAGAATCAGGTTGTAGGTGTCCTGAATGCGCAGGCCGGTGACAGCGGCGAATCAGGTCGAGGGGATCGAGCAATTCCTGAATGTCGAGAAGCGTAGACGTCCCAGGGATGCTCTTGGCTGGAGCTGGAGAGAGTGGCTTTGAGGGCTTCTGCTGCGCTGCGATGGCCTCCGCCGGCGTGGTGGAAAACGATGATTAGTTTGCGCAAGATTTCACCGTGCCGTCGTTTGTTGCAAATCTCAGGTAGCCGACACGCCTCGTATTCACCATCTTCGACGAATCCCGTCGCATTCGCCGAATTCGGCGGGTTCGGTAACATCTTCGGGTTTCGTTCCGCGCCGACAGCGGGATCGTCCAGGTTGCTCGAATCGTCAGGGCCGCTCAGTGTATTCGTGGATATGGACTCCCTCTTCGCCAACCGTGATGTAGGTAGGACGCGCGTCGATCCAGGCTCCGCAGTTGTAATAGTCGATTCCGTTCTCATGCTTATGCATGGCGGCATGGGTGTGGCCGCAGAAGATGCGCGGCTGCCGGCGTGATGACGGGCATGGGCGAGCGCGCCCTCGGCAACCTTCTGCGGACAAGCGCTGCCAGCGCGTGTCCAGCCGGTCGAGAAAGCGAGTCAAGGTCTTGTTTTTCGAATCCCACTTCTGCAATTGCAGGTAGAGCAGCGTCCCGATGTAATAACTGACGTGAACGTTGCTGACCACGAAGCCGTCGAACTGGTGACCATGCACGGCGATGTGGCGCAGGCCGTGATATTCCCATTGATATTCCTGGTACACGCGGACGCCGACCAGATGGGACATAATTTCAGTCAGGCCGTGGTCGTGATTGCCTTCGACCCACACCACTTCGACGTTGCGCTTGGGATTGGAGAGCTTGCGAATGAAGCCGAGAAATTTCCAGTGCTCTTTCTTCAAGCGTCCGAAGTTGAGGTCGGCGAAGATATCGCCCAGCAGAATGAGGCGGCGATATTGATTTTCCTGGAGAACGCGCAACGCCTCGCGCGCGCGACTCATCTCGGCGCCGAGGTGCAGATCCGAGAGGATCAGCGTGTCATAGATTCGCGATGGCGTGATCTTCGACGGCATGATCGGCGATGCTACTGTTGCCATTATTGCCCGGGAGTGTTACGAGGTGATGAATTGGGCACTCGTGAGGGGCCAGAGGTAATCTGTTAGTAACCAGTCTGCAATTAGAGCCAACGACTACGGATGGCTTGCATGGCGACGGTCGGTGCTTGATACGTCGCTTAGTACGTCGTTGCTCAGTGTGTCGGGGGGACGTATTCGGCTGGACGCGCGGATCCCTCACCGAAGAAAAACTGCTCCATCTGCTTCACGATGACTTCCTGATCCTGCTTGCGGGCGGGGTTCAGGCGATATTCGTTGAGCAACATTTTGCAGTGTTCCATCCACTGGCCCCACGCCTGTTGTGAGACGTTCTCGTAGATCTTTTTTCCCAAGTCGTTGTCGAACGGAGGCTCGGGAAGACCGGGCAGTTCCTGTTTCAATTTTGCGCAGAAGACTTTGTGATCTGGACATAAATTTTCTTCTGAAATTATCGCACAGGCATCGCGGCGTCACCGGCTTTCTGACGAGAAGCTCCCTTGGTGACGGTGAAATTTTTGGATCGGGAGTTGGCGCGAGCTGAGTCAGAGCACGTGCTTCACCAAAATCGCGCAGTGCGGCGAGAGATTTTCATTGACAAATCGCATACACATGGCAATATCTTGTGGTAGGACAGCTGCTCATACAAGAACGTTGAGTAGCCCGGGCATCAAGGTGCCCTGTCGAGAACCTTGGGAGAACAAATCGTTCCAAACGGAGGAAATACTTCATGGCAACCAAGAAGAAAGCCGCCAAGAAAAAGAAACACTAAGCGGATCCGATGCTCGTTCAGAAGTTCCCCAAAGCCTCTCCAGGAGAAGCACCTCCTGAGAGGCTTTTCCATGTGAAGGAGAGCGTCAAAACGCTCTGGCGACGGCCCATCTGTACTTTTTGGGGGGTTGTCCCGCGGGCGCGGCTCGTGCTAGAAACGCGTATACAGCAGTACGGAAACGGCCTCCATGAGCCTGCCGCAAGAAAGCGCCGAAGAAAGCATCCCGCAGCGCCGAAGTCATCATCCCGGACAAGCTCTACTTCCGCATCGGTGAAGTCGCCAGCTTGTGCCGCCTGCCCGCCTACGTGCTTCGATTCTGGGAAACCGAATTTCCGCAACTCAAGCCGGTGAAAAGCAGCACCGGGCAGCGCATGTACCGCAAGCGCGATGTGGAGTCGGTGGTGCGGATCAAGAAGCTGCTTTATGAAGATGGATTCACGATCGCCGGGGCGCGAGTCGCAGTTGCGCGAAGAAATCAAATCAGACCGCAACCAGACTACGCTTCCGTTTCCGATCAATCCTGCCGCCAGTGTGGCGCACTTCAGGAACGAACTGCAGCAGATCCTGCACATTCTTTCCGCACGGCGCTAGCAGCGGATTTCGCAACTCAACTTGTGCGAAAGCGGGGCTATCTGCCACAGATCAGACGCGGGCGATAAGCGCCCGTCGCGCGTTTCAAGCTAGCCTCTCAAGTTTTCATCTACGCCGATTCCCGCATATCGGCTCGGCTTCGACTAGCGGCGCATCAACCAGGTGTTCGCTGAGAAACCAGACCTGCAACTCGTCCAGTCCGAAGCACATCACTAACCACCAGATCGTTGGTGCCGGCATCGCCCAGTTTGTCGGAGCGCTCCGCAAGTTCGCGGCAGTGACTGATGAATGACTTGGTGCGCATCCAGCAGGCGTGAGAGTTGCACGGGAACCTCTTCGCGTCCCTTGGGCGGCCGCGGAATCCGCGTCGTCTCGGCGACATCCGCCGCCATGGCAATGCTGATTCCGCCCAGAAGCTGGATCCGCTCCGCAATCGTGTCGACGAGTCTCGCTCTGCTCTTCCCAAGTGCTTATCGAACAGAAGGTGGAGTTGATAGAAAGTGGCTCCCGACTACCTGCCAATGCGACTTCTTGTAGAGATCGCGCAGGGTCATGGTGTCGGCCAGTAGTTGATTGAGTTGTTCGGTCATTTCCAGACGCACCGGTTCATCCAATTGCAGCGGCATGAGTCGCTGGTCACCGTGCCAAAAGCCTGGAGTTCGCGGGCTGACTGGTGGTAGCGAGGTTGGGCAGATAGCTTTGTGCGAGTTGCTGGAGCTTGGTTTCTTGGCCATAAGTTCTCCTCGAAACTACGAATTGAGCAAACCAGAAAGAAGGAGGAAACTGCCAGAATTTTTGATTTCTGTTTTCCGGTCTGATTTTTCAAATTATTGGATGCAAAGCGCTGTAAATCGGTTCGCATCCATTATCGGCGCCTAAATCGTAGCCTATCGGAAAGACATTCGATAACAGCGACTCACCGCTCACTTCAATCGGCGGCGCTTCGCCGCAAAGCTGTGCACCTCGGTGAGGAAGTCAACTCGAGGTTGGCTCTTTAACGCCCGCACTGGCCATCTTTGCCTTGAGTTCGTCCGAGGCGATAAAAGCTGCGTGCCGTTTCCACACTCTCCCATTCGAAGAAGAGCGTGAGATCATTCACGTTTCCAGCGCTGCGAAAGATTCGGCAACTGCGCTCGCCGTGTTTGCGCCGCCAATCGAAAGCGGAATCGAACACCGCTTTCCAGGCCAAATAGTCGGCGACTTCGTGGTGAATGAGAACGTTGATCATGGTCGCAGGCACTCCTTTCGAAGTGAAAACGTTGCCCGAAACCCAGGAAAAATGCAAGGCCTAAGATCACTGAGGGATGGGCGCGACGTTCGAAATTTGGTCGGGACGGCGAGATTTGAACTCGCGACCCCTTGCACCCCAAGCAAGTGCGCTACCAGGCTGCGCTACGTCCCGATGGAAGCCGCTGCCAAGGCTGGCAACGTGGGGGATTGACTCTCAAATTCTACACCAGGCGACGGCACACCGCGACGAACGTCCCATTTACAGTTGTCATCCGCCGCTTATTTCGCGTAGTCTGCGGCGCATGGGAATTCCAACTTTTTCTGCGTGGTCTCGGGTCTGCCTTTTACTGCTCGTTTCCTGTCCGCTGCTCCATGCCGCACAAAGTTCCACAGGGAGCTCATCTCAGGATTTCTCGCTGGAACAGGTAATGAGTTCGCCATTTCCTTCCATTTTTTGGGCGCCGAACCCGCGGGACGCATCGCGTGGGTGTTTTCCGCCAAGGGCGAACGGAATGTGTGGGTCGCGGACGCTCCGGCTTTTGAGGCGCGGCAGGTAACGCACTATGTCGGTGACGACGGCATGCCGATTGCCGCTTTGAAGCTCACGCCTGACGGAAAGACCGCCGTCTACGCGCGCGGCACTGAGGTCAATAGCGCTGGAGAGACCGCCGATCCGACCAGCAATGTCGAAAAACCAGTGCAGCAGGTATGGGCGGTGGATGTGGACAAGGGCGAGCCGCATTTGGGTGAGCCGCGTTTGCTCGGGGACATGGGCTGCGATGAGGAAGGATGCGAGGACATTCAGATATCGCCGAGCGGCGAGTCCGCGGTTTGGTCAGCGAAGAAGCAGATCTGGATCGCGCCGATCTATGGTAAGAGCGATGCCAAAGCCAAAGCGCTTTTCTTCGCGCGTGGCAACAATTCGCAGCCCAAGTGGTCTCCCGACGGAAAGAAGATTGCCTTCGTCAGCGATCGGGGGATCACAGCTTTATCGTCATTTACGAATTTGGCCGCAACACCCTGCGTTACGTCTCGCCCAGTGCCGACCGCGATATGTATCCGCGCTGGTCGCCCGATGGCAGTCAGATCGCCTTCGTGCGGCTGGTTGGCAAGCAGGTGAAGCAGCCGGTGATTCCGCAGACGCCGCTGCCGTGGGCGATCTGGGTGTATGACGTCGCGAGCGATTCCGCCCCGCGTATTTGGAAGAGCGGTCCGGCCCTGGATGATTCGCTGCCGCAGTTGACCGAAGATGGGTCGTTTAAATTTGCGGCCAAGAATCGCATCGTTTTCTCTTCCGAACAAGACGGATGGAACCATCTTTACTCGGTCGCAACGACGGGTGGGCCCGTCGCGCTGCTGACTCCGGGAAAATTTGAGACCGAAGATGTTGCGCTGAGTTCGGATAAAACTTCCGTCATCTACTCCTCTAACCAAAATGATCTTGATCCTCGCGATATCGATCGTCGCCATCTGTGGCGAGTCAGCGTCGAAGGCGAAACCCCGCAAGCGCTGACTCTGGCGAGACCATGGAGTGGACGCCACTCGAAATTGCAGGGAAAGTTGTGCCTGGGTTCTACGGCCACGACTCCAGCCATGCCCTACGTCGTGACCTCCTCCGGACGCAAGATGATCGCAAGAGCAGAGCTGCCGGCAGATTTCCGACCCCCAACTAGTCACACCGAAACAGGTAATCTTCAAAGCCGCGGACGGTTGGGAGATCCACGGGCAGCTGTTCGAGCCAAAGTCCGAGCCGAAAATAGAGCGACGGGCGCCACGCCCGTCCACTTCAAGCCCCGCGCTGATCTTTATTCATGGTGGATCGATGCGGCAGATGATGCTCGGTTTCCACTACATGGACTACTACCACAATGCCTACGCTATGAATCAGTATCTCGCGAGCCGCGGGTATGTGGTGCTGGCGGTCAACTACCGGACCGGCATTATGTACGGACGGCACTTTCGCGAACCGAAAGATGGAGGCCCCCGCGGCGGCGCCGAATATAAGGACATTGTCGCCGCGGGAAAATATCTGCAGAATTTGCCGAACGTAGATGCGAAGAGAATCGGGCTGTGGGGTGGATCCTACGGCGGCTACCTCACCGCCATGGGCCTGGCACACGACTCCGATCTGTTTGCCGCCGGAGTCGATTTGCACGGAGTGCATGACTGGTCGGACTTCAAGGATGAAATTCCGGCGGACGCCCCCGATCATGACGACGCCGTCAAGCTGGCGTTTCAGTCGTCACCGAATGCGGCCATTGCGACCTGGAGATCGCCGGTGCTGCTCATCCAGGGAGACGACGATCGCAGTGTCCCTTTCTCGCAGACAGTCGATCTGTTGCAGCGCCTGCGTATTCAGAACGTGCACGTGGAAGAACTGATATTCCCCGATGAGATTCATGGGTTTCTGCTGTGGAAGAGCTGGATACGGGCCTATGGCGCGACGGAGGAGTTCTTTGGCAGGGAACTGAAGTAAGGAAATTTGTGATTTGCAATTCAAGACCAGAAGCACCAGACCACTTCCCCATTACCAGTTGCAAATGCTTTCCGAATCCGCTCCCAAGTCATATCCAGCGCTTCGGGCAGCACTCTGGTCTCGCCGACGACGCTGAGAAAATTTGCGTCTGCTACCCAGCGCGGCAGCACGTGCATGTGGATGTGCCCGGCCACGCCCGCGCCTGCGGCCTTTCCGATATTCATTCCCAGATTGATGCCGTCGGGCGCGTAGAGCGTGCGCAGAATCGACTCCATTCTTTGGGTCAGAGCCATCATCTCGTGCGCGGCTTCGGTCGGGAGCTTCTGCAACTCATCCAGATGCGCGTAGGGCACGACCATGACATGTCCATTTGTGTACTGATAGGTATTGAGAATGACGTAGCAGTGCTGTCCGCGGTGGACGATGCGGGCTTGCTGATCGCTTTCTTTGGGGGCATCGCAAATTATACAGCCCGATATCCGGTCGGCGCCAGTGACATATGCGTAACGCCACGGAGTCCAGAGATGGTCCATTGGGGGAGGGTAACAGAAGCGGCCTGCCTGGGGCGAACCGCTTTTCTGCTGGGTGGGGGGGCGGTTTAATTGGTTTTTAAAAGGCACGGCCTTAAAGGCTTCCGAAAAAACGGATTTTTGACTTTATTTTTGGGTGGGCAGGCGTTTACCGCCTCCAATAACGCCTTTTTTTTAATTTGGCTTTAGGCGGCTAAGGAAGGCAAATTTAAAACCGGCCCCCCTACTTTTTGCTGATTGTTGAGAGGCGCTGTCGCCCCGCCAAAAGGTAGTAACCGGTTACCGGAAAATAAACTGGAGTGCCGGGGACAGCAGTGTGACGAATTTATGAATTTGTTGCCGTCTCTCCGAAATTAGCCAGAATCGCGTTTGACACTGTTCCAAAGCGGTTGCTATAGTCGATGAGTCCCTATCGGACGCGGTTTCAAACCAGCTGGAATTGTCCCAGGGTCGTCCGCCAGGTCGGCCTCAACGCAACCTAATGACCACGCCAGCAGTCCGCTACACCACGTCCCGCATGAGTTGCGCGTGAACGCGCGCGACACAGAGGCTATGAACTTGTTCGACGACAGCACCGCCCACAATCTTGAATCCAGCGTTGAAACCATGACACCTGTCCACGATAATCACACCGGCGGCCCGGCCGTACTAGACGCTCCCGAGCACGCACAACCCTCACCTGTGGAACCTTTGGCTTCCGCCGCACCCGCCGCTCCTGAAATATCCCTGAAACTGTCGCTCCTCAGCATAAAACTCCGAGCCGAGAGTTGCTGGGGCTGGCAACGATGATTTTGCCGCCGCCCTCGAACACTTCGAGACGGAAACCGAGGAAGCGGTTGGCGAGGATCACGTAATCAAGGGCCGCGTGGTGAAACTGACCGCGACCCACGTCGTCGTCGATATCGGAGCGAAATCCGAAGGCATGCTGCCGATTGCGGAAGCTCTCGATCACGAAGGCAAACCGAAGTTCCAGCCCGGCGACGAGATCGACGTGATGCGGGAGAAGGGCGAAACCGAAGAGGGCTACGTCAACCTCTCGCACTTGAAAGCGCAGCGGCTGCGCTCGTGGGACGAGATTGAGCGCGCGTACACCGAAAAGAAGCCGATCAAGGGCGTAGTCCTTGAGGCATGAGGGGCGGCCTCACCATTGACATTCAGGGCGCGCGCGCCTTCCTGCCGGGCTCGCAGGTGGACCTGCGTCCGATCCGCAATCTGGATGGGATGAAGGGTCAGACCATGGAAGTCGCCATCATCAAGCTCAACAAGAAGCGCGGCAACATTGTGGTCTCGCGCAAGCAGCTTCTGGAAGAAGAGCAGAACGAAAAGCGGGGCAAGACCCTTGAGCATCTCGAAGAAGGCAGCGTCCTGACCGGGATCGTCAAGAACCTGACTGAATACGGCGCGTTCGTCGACATGGGCGGAATCGATGGCCTGCTGCACATCACCGATATGTCCTGGGGACGTTTGACGCATCCGCGCGATCTGGTGAACGTCGGCGACCAGATTCAGGTGAAGGTGCTGAAGTACGACAAAGACAAGCAGCGCGTCTCGCTCGGCTTCAAGCAGCTAACGCCCGATCCTGCTCGATGCCGAGCACCGCTATCCCGTAGGTGCGCACGTTCACGGCCGCGTGATCAGCGTCACCGATTACGGAGCCTTCGTCGAACTCGAACAGGGCATTGAAGGCTTGGTCCACGTGAGCGAAATGACCTGGTCGAAACGAATGAAGCATCCGTCGAAGCTGGTCAACGTGAACGACGAAGTGGATTGCGTCGTGCTGAGTGTGAACCCGACCGAGCGCCGCATATCGCTAGGCATGCGGCAACTGGCGTCCAACCCGTGGGACACGCTGCACGACAAATATCCGGTGGGAGCGACGGTCGAGGGTCGGGTGCGCAATCTGACTGAATTTGGCGCTTTCATTGAAATCGAAGACGGAATCGACGGCCTCGTGCATGTCAGCAACCTGAGCTGGACCACCCGGTGAAGCATCCATCCGAGGTGTTGAAGAAGGGCGACAAGGTGAAGGCTGTAATCTTGGCCATTGAACCGGACAAGCGGCGCCTTTCGCTTGGCGTGAAGCAGATGCAGCCCGACGTTTGGGATTCGTTCTTCGCGAAGCACCGCGTCGGCGACATTGTGCATGGCAAGGTCCTGCGCGTGGCGAACTTTGGTGCATTTGTCGAGATCGCCGAAGGCATCGAAGGCTTGTGTCACAATTCCGAAGCCGTCGATGGCAACGGTCAGCCGATGCATCTCGAACCGGGCGCCGAATTCGACTTCAAGATTATCAAGATGAATCAGGAAGAGAAAAAAGTCGGCTTGAGCATACGGGCGGTCGGCGAAGAAGCATCACGCCAGGAGGTAGAGTCCTATAAGCACCCGGCGTCTTCGTCTTCCTCAAACAGCACAACCATCGGCGACTTGATTTCATGGAAGCGCGCCGGCGGCGACAGCAATTAACCCGAGTATAGAAGGTGGGGCTCTTGCCCGTTCCCGTCAGGGGCACATGCCCGACACGAGTGCAAGTGCTTCATCCAATCTTCCGGAAATTCTGAAGCATGGTTGAGAATATCTCTCTCCCATCTTTGTGCATCTCCATTTATTTCTTCTCCGCGTTTTCATCCGGCACAAGAGCATAGCTGACGAAGGCAACTTCTTTGCTGTCAGGAGACCAGGAAGGCACGTT
Organism: uncultured Acidobacteriaceae bacterium; assembly: GCA_963760175.1. Taxonomy (GTDB): domain Bacteria; phylum Acidobacteriota; class Terriglobia; order Terriglobales; family Acidobacteriaceae; genus Acidiflorens. The sequence goes on along the minus strand of CAVXBU010000013.1, from coordinate 1,409 downwards.
GATCGTGCCCTGGCCTCCAAACAACTTCGCCAGCACTTCGACCACAAGCTTTACGCTTATTACCCTCCCCTCAACTTCTTTTTCATCGATCACCGGAACCATGCGCAGCATCACGTCCTTATTCTCTGGATGGCCTTTTACATCGGGGTCGTACGAAAGGAAGACCATAACCTTGCCGTCGGGGGAAACGTGCGGGAACCAATTATTATAGTTGTCGCGCGTGACTTGCTCCTGGCCGGTGCCATCGGGTTTCATGCGCCAGATCTGCATTTTGCCGGTGCGGGTGGAATTGAAGTAAATGTACTGGCCGTCGGGTGTGTATTCCGGGCCGTCATTTAAACCTCGGCATCGGTCAGGCGGGATTTCGCTCCTCCGCTGCCATCGGAGGCCATCTTGTAAATATCAAATTTGCCGTTTCGTCCGCCGGTGATAGACCAGGAATTTTCCGTCGGGCGACCAGCCGTGGCAGTAGGAGGGAGACAGCGGCGTGATCTGTTTGGGCGCGCCGCCAGTGATGGGAACGACCGAAACGCGCGATTGGGTGGCCGCCTGCTTTTGATCGCTGATGGCCAGCGACGTTTGGTCGGGCGAAATGCCGTGATCGTTATTGCAGCGGTTGGCAAACCCAGTCTCGATCAGCGCCGGCTCGCCTCCCGAGACCGGTAGCCGGTAAATGTGGCCATTCTCGTTGAAGAGAAGCGTGCTTCCGTCGCGCGTCCAATTTGGCGCTTCAAAGCGTTCCGGTGCGACGTAGACTACGCGACGATCAGTGGATGCAATGGCAATCCTTTCCAATGTGCTATAGAGCGTTGTTTTCTCCGTCGGCGCCAGATCTTCGGCCAGATCTACATCGTCAAATACCGCCTTCGTCAACGCGTCTTTATCGTGCGAACAGACGCCAATCCCGACATAATAAGTACCCTGCAGCGAAACTTGAATCGAGGCGCCGGAAAAGTGTAGTTTCTCGCCTCGTTCTCCCAGAAAAACATAAACGAAATCTCCACGCTTCTCTAGCCGCAATCGTTTCGGAAATTCTACATTTGCCTGAACCTCGTGCGTCGTCGCACCTCTTTCATCGCGGTACTGCAAAGAAGTCAGCCCATTTCCTTGAAGCGCCACATCAGCGTAAGCCGAATCTGCGTCCAGAGTTTGGCGGACCATCAGCACCGCTTTTCGATACTCATTTCCGCCATTGCCCGCGAACGAGATGTTCGCAGCCAGACTGATATCGCCCGTGACTTTTTTCCAGACAAAGTGAAAGGCATCGGTTGTGGACCACATGTTCAGGCCGCTTCCGCTCACCGTATAGGTGCGGCGATCGGGGTCGTAAGCCAGAGTTCCCGGATGAAAAACGCTGCCAACATCACTTTGGCTTTCAAATACCCCTGTCGAAATCGCGTTCGCCCAAA